>NZ_JARUXQ010000003.1:712400-783881 GCF_031451265.1 Caballeronia sp. LZ033
TCGGGAGGTTGGTGGGCTTCGAGAACACGCACAACGAGCGCTGGGCGTATCGCTATGACGCGCTGGGACGGCGCATCGGCAAGCGGGCGACCGAGGCGTCGTGGCATGGAAAACATAGCCAGCACGGTTCGCAAACCTGGTTCCTGTGGGACGGCGATGCGATGGCGGGTGAGGTACGGAGCGCTGCGAACAAACACGACACAGCACGCTTCTATGCCTATCACCTGGGCAGCTTCGAGCCCCTGGCGATGCAGACAAAGTCCGCCTCATCGAAGCATCTTTACTTCTACCAAAACGACCCGAACGGCGCGCCAGTACGCCTGCGCAATACGAACGGCGAGATCGTATGGGAAGTACACTACGGCGTGACCGGCGGAGTCGATCGGGTCGAGACGGAGCGCATCGAGCAACCGATCCGGTTGCAAGGTCAGTACGAGGACCATGAGAGCGGGCTGAGATATAACCGGCATCGGTACTTCGACCCACAAACCGCATCGTTCATCAGTCAGGATCCTATCGGCTTACTCGGGGGCACGCATCCATATCAATTCGCGCCTAACACCGTTGGCTGGGCTGATCCACTTGGATTGACTTGCGTCATCGCGAAGACCAAGGCTCTCGCGGCAACTTTGAGCGATGCGGTTAAGGCTAGATTCCATTGCCAGCAGTTTGCAGGTCAACTCAAAGAGCTGATGAAAGATAATGGTATCGCCGGTGAGCATCTGCGAATCGAGTTGGGCACAAGCGGAAATTTGATTTCCGATATGCATGGAATCATTGCAGAGGGGGCTAAGGGTTCTGGGCCGATACATGAATTCATCAGAGTCGGAGACGTAGTTTTTGATAACATGAATCCGAGCGGCATCTCATATTCTCATTTAATGAATGATTTGGGATTGGATGTCGCGCCGACGAGCATATACAGAATCGTTTCGCAGCCATGGTGAGGGATATGAATATCAAAACGTTATTTTCAGCAATTCAATTGCGCCCTGGAATGTATGTGCGAATTGTCAGTTTTGACGGGGTTGTGAACTATATCGACAACTTCATATCGACGAAGAGAATCTGTGGAATAGATGAAATCGTCGACGATGATTTTTCTCAAAACTTCTCACACTGGGTGTGTGATTATTTCAACATGAATCATGAATTCTCCAAACATTGGGATAAGGTCATATATATAAATTGCTCTTCGGACGAGGAAGCGCTTGAGAAGTTGTTCTTTCTTGCCGAAAAATTCTTTGGGCGGCCCCTCTGAAAATCTCGTGTCCAATCGCGTGAATCACCCGACTTCACTCAACCGCGCGTAATTCTCCCGAATGCACGCACGCACCGTCTGAACGTGTTCGCGCGCCAGCGCTTCGGCCTCATCTTCCTTGCCCGCAAGCACCGCGCTTGCAATGCGTTTGTAGTCGCGCAACCTGATCTGCTGCAACGAAGACAAGCGATGCTGCGCGTACACGATCGGCATATGAATCGTCGGGAAGAGGCGCTTCAGTTCGCGATTGCGCGACAGATCCAGCAGCGCCCGATAAAACTGCCGTCGCGCGAGGGTAAAGGCGAGGGTGTCGCGTGCGTCGTCGGCGCGGGCGAGTTCGCGCAGGCTTTGACGCACCTTGCTGGCCAGCGGCGCATCGGCGTGATTCCGGGCAGCGCCGCGTGCAAGAAGACCCGTCATCAGTTCAGCGACGTCGAGAACGTCCATCGTGTCCTGCACGTCGAGCGTGCGAATCACCGCACCCTTGTGCTTCAACAATTCGATGACGCCCTCGGCCACCAGCCGTTGCAGACCCTCGCGCACCGAATTCCTGCTGACCCCGAAGCGCGCGGAAAGATCGGCTTCCACCAGACGTTGGCCCGGCACGAAAGCCTGGCTTTCGAGACCGCGCAGGATGCCATGGAACACCGCGTCGGAAGCGGCGCCCTTGTCGGCATCGGCCGGCGCGTCGTCATCAGACGCGGAGCGGGTGGGGGTTTTTGCGTTCATCGGCGGATCATAGCAGTTGAACAAAACGATTTTGTTCCTTAATATTGTCCAACAATCGGTTAGAACAATAAGGAGACTTCATGCCCCCGAAGGAGACATTCGGCCTGCAAGGGAAGCGCGTTCTGATCACCGGTGCATCGAGCGGACTCGGCGCTCACTTCGCGTCGGTCTGCGCTGCGCATGGCGCCGAGGTGATTCTCGCCGGTCGGCGCGGCGGCGTCCTGGCGGAGCAGGTCGAGCGCTTGAAGGAAGCAGGCGGCCACGCATCCTTCATCCAGATCGACGTCAACGATGCAACTTCACGCCAGCAGATGGCCGAGTCGATCGGCGCACTGGACGTGCTCGTGAATAACGCCGGCGTGGTCATCGACAAACCCGCCATCGAGCAGAGCGAGGCCGATTGGGATACCGTTGTCGATACCAACCTGAAGGCGATGTTCTTCGTCGCCCAGGCGTTGATGCCCGCGCTGAAGGCCCGCGCGGGATCCGTCATCAACGTGGCGTCGATTCTCGGGCTCAGACAGGCGGGCAATGTGCTGCCGTACGCGGTGTCGAAGGCGGGCGTGGTTCAGTTGACGCAGTCGCTTGCGCTCGAATGGGCGCGCCATGGCATCCGGGTGAATGCGATCGCGCCGGGTTACATCGAGACGGAACTGAATCAGGCGTTCTGGCGCACACCCGCCGGCGAAGCATTGATCCGCCGCATTCCGCAACGCCGCCTCGGACAACTCGACGACCTCGACGGCCCTTTGCTCCTGCTTGCCTCCGATGCATCGCGCTACATGACCGGAGCCGTCATCGTCGCGGATGGCGGCCACTTGACCAGCAGTCTCTAACTCACTCCATCGACCCATGCTGACCGCTCCTCCCACTGCACGCAGCCGCGAAATCGCGGACCGCGTCGAAGCGTTCGTTCGTGAACGCGTGATTCCATATGAACGCGATGGCCGCCTCGGTCCACATGGTCCTTCGGCGGAACTGGTCGCGGAGTTGCGGGCGCTCGCACGCGAGGCCGGCGTGCTGACGCCGCACATCCTGTCCGACGGCGCGCATCTGTCCCAACTCGAAACCGCCGCCGTGCTGAAGCGTTCGGGGCTATCGCCGCTCGGACCGGTGGCCGTCAACACGATGGCGCCCGACGAAGGCAACATGTACCTGCTCGGCAAAGTGGCCACGCCCGCGCAGAAGACGCGTTACCTCGACCAGCTCGTCGCAGGCGAGGCGCGCTCGGCGTTCTTCATGACGGAACCCGCCGAAGACGGCGGCGCGGGCTCGGACCCAGGCATGCTCAGAACCACGGCGCGGCGCGACGGCGACGCGTGGATCATCGACGGCGACAAGACCTTCATCACCGGTGCGGTCGGGGCGAAAGTGGGCATCGTCATGGCGCGCACCGACGATGGCGACAAGCCGCGCGCCACCATGTTCCTCGTGGCGCTGCCCGATCCGGGCATCGAGATCGTGCGGGTGCTGGATACGATCGACAGTTCGATGCCGGGCGGCCATGCGCGCGTGGCCATTCGCGGCTTGCGCGTGGCCTCGGACGCGGTGCTGGGCGAGGTGCACGGCGGCTTTGAATACGCGCAGATCCGTTTGTCGCCGGCGCGTCTGTCGCATTGCATGCGCTGGCTCGGACTCGCGGTGCGCGCGCAGGAGATCGCGGTGGACTATGCAAGCAAGCGCCACGCTTTCGGCAAGCGGCTGATCGATCACGAAGGCGTCGGCTTCATGCTGGCCGACAACGCCATCGACCTGCAACAGGCCGCGCTGATGATCGACTGGTGCGCGGGCGTGCTCGATCAGGGCGATCTCGGCACCACCGAAAGCTCGATGACCAAGGTCGCGGTATCGGACGCGCTGTTCAGGGTGGCGGACCGCTGCGTGCAGGTGATGGGCGGGTCGGGTGTCTCGCGCGATTCGATCGTGGAACAGTTGTTCCGCGAGGTCCGCGCGTTCCGCATCTACGACGGTCCGACCGAAGTGCACAAGTGGTCGCTGGCCAAGAAGATCAAGCGGGCCGCGCTGGGAGGAAGCTATCGTGTCTGACGCGGCGAATTTCGCAGGGACCGGGCCGGTGCGCGACGCGCATCGCTTCGATGAGGCAGCGCTCGGCCAATGGATGCAGGCGCACGTCGAAGGTTTCGCCGGACCGATGCGGGTCGAGCAGTTCAAGGGCGGGCAATCGAATCCGACGTATCAGCTGCGCACGCCCGAGCGCGAGTATGTGTTGCGCCGCAAGCCGCCGGGTCCGCTGCTGAAGGGCGCTCATGCGGTGGAGCGGGAAGCGCGCGTGATCGCGGCGGTCGGCGCGGCCGGCTTTCCTGTGCCGAAGGTGTTCGGCGTCTGCGAAGATCCGCAGGTGCTGGGCAGCGCGTTCTTCGTGATGGAGCGGGTGCGCGGCAGGATCTTCTGGGAATCGGGCTTTTCGAACGTGCCGCAGGCGGAACGGTTCCGTTACCTCGATGCGATGAACGCGACGCTCGCCGACCTGCACCGTCTCGACTATGCCGCGCTCGGTCTCGGCGACTACGGCAAGCCGGGGCGTTACGTGGCGCGGCAGGTGGAGCGCTGGTCGCGGCAGTATCTCAGCGACGAGGCCGCCGGTCGCAATGCGGACATGGATCACGTCATCGCGTGGCTCGAAGCGAATCTGCCCGCGCGCGATGAAACCGCGTTGACGCATGGCGATTTTCGCGTGGACAACCTGATCTTCGATGCCGTCGAACCGCGCGTCATTGCCGTACTCGACTGGGAACTCTCGACGCTCGGCGATCCGCTCGCCGACTTCGCCTATCACGCGATGATGTACCGCCTGCCGACCGATATCCTGGGCGGCATCGGCGGACTCGATTTCGCCCAACTCGGCCTGCCCGACGAAGCGGCCTACGTGCAGGCCTATTGCCGCCGCACCGGGCGCGAAGCCATCGCGGACTTCGACTACTACGTCGTCTTCAACATGTTCCGCTTTGCGGCGATCCTGCATGGCATCCGTGCGCGCGTCGCGCGGGGCACTGCGGTCAGCGAGGACGCGCGCGCCATGGGCGACCGGTTCGCGCGCGTGGCGCAGCTTGCCTGGCGCGAGGCTCAGCGCGCGGGCGGGCAATGAATCTTCCAGGCTGACGCCCCGTGAAGACGGGCCAGCAAACTCTTCTTTCGGATGGAGCTGAAATTGAGCAGAGATGTGGTGATTGTGAGCGGCGTGCGGACGGCCATCGGCGAATTCGGTGGCAGCCTGAAGGACTTATCCCCGACCGATCTCGGCGCGCGCGTCGTGCGCGAGGCGCTGTCGCGCGCGGACGTGGCGGGTGACGAGGTCGGCCATGTCGTGTTCGGCAATGTGGTGCACACCGAGCCGCGCGACATGTACCTCGCACGCGTGGCGGCGCTCAACGGCGGCGTCGCGCAGCATGCGCCCGCGCTGACCGTGAACCGTCTGTGCGGCTCCGGTCTGCAGGCGATCGTCTCGGCGGCGCAAGGCATCCTGCTCGGCGATGCCGACATCGCCATCGGCGGCGGCGCGGAGAGCATGAGCCGCGCGCCGTACTCGATGCCGGCCGCGCGCTTCGGCCAGCGCATGGGCGATGCGCGGCTCGTCGACATGATGGTCGGCGCGCTGAATGATCCGTTCCAGAGCATCCATATGGGCGTGACCGCCGAGAACGTCGCGCGCAAATACGAGATTTCGCGCGAGGCGCAGGATGCGCTGGCGCTCGAATCGCATCGCCGCGCGGCGCATGCCATCGCCAGCGGTTATTTCAAGGAGCAGATTCTGCCGGTGACGATTCCGTCGAAGAAGGGCGAGATCGTATTCGACACGGACGAACACGTGCGCCTCGACGCTTCACCCGCCGATTTCGCCAGACTCAAGCCCGTGTTCGCGAAGGAGAACGGCACGGTGACGGCCGGCAACGCATCGGGCATCAACGATGCCGCCGCCGCGGTCGTGCTGATGGAACGCAGTGTCGCGGAGAAGCGCGGCGTGCAGCCGCTGGCGCGACTGGTCGCGTATGCGCATGCGGGCGTCGATCCGGCCTACATGGGAATCGGTCCGGTGCCGGCGACGCGCAAGGTGCTCGAGCGCGCCGGGCTCACGGTGAACGATCTCGATGTGATCGAAGCGAACGAGGCGTTTGCGGCGCAGGCTTGCGCGGTGACGCGGGAACTCGGTCTCGATCCGGCGAAGGTCAATCCGAACGGTTCCGGCATCTCGCTCGGGCATCCGATCGGCGCGACCGGCGCCTTGATTACCGTGAAGGCGCTGTTCGAGCTGCAGCGCGTGGGCGGGCGGTATGCGCTCGTGACGATGTGCATCGGCGGTGGCCAGGGAATCGCGGCGGTGTTCGAGCGCATCTGAAAGTCGCGTTCCCCGATGGCTCGTTGAAAGCCAATGCCTGCACAATGCCCGATCAGTCCAGACCGGGGAGCGACTGCATGACAGATCTCGAGTTGCAATCGTCCGGGCCGCTCAGTGCGGCGTATTCGACGATAGACGGCGACGCGCTGGGCGGCTTCATTGCATCGGCCTATCCCTTCGATGCACCGTTCACCTGCCGCCTGCTGAGGCGAGGTTTCAACGATGTGTATCTGCTGCGCTTCGCCGATGGCCACAAGAAGATTGCCCGGCTGAGTTCGCGCCGGGCGAGAGGGGCGTCGAACGTCGCGTATGAAACCGCGCTGCTTCGGCACCTGAAGCAAGCCGGCGGCGATGTCGCGGCGCCGCTTGGCACGAATACGGGGGCGCTGAGCATCGAAGTCGAAGCGCTGGAAGGCCGGCGTTCGCTCGTCGTGTTCGAGTATCTGGGAGGTCAATTTCCCGGTGTCGACTTGCAGGACACGAAGTCGATGGCGGCCAGCCTTGCGACGCTGCATCGTCTGGCGGGAAATTATGACGGTCCGCCGAGTCAGTATGTGCTGGATCTCGGGCATCTCGTCATGCGGCCGTTGCAGCGGCTGCTGGATCACGAATCGACGGACGAGGCGCTTGCGGAACGTCTGCGAAAGATTGCTGCGGACCTGGTCGCGAAGATCGAGGCGGCGCGGCAACTGACCCGGGTGGTCTGCCACGGCGACTGTCATGGCGGCAACACGTTCATGACGAGCGCTCCGGATGGCCGGCGCATCGGCTCGTTCTTCGATTTCGACGCGGAGGCCCGGGTTATCTGGCCTATGACCTTGCGGTCTATCTCTGGGCCATGTTGCTGCACAGGGAGGAGGCGGCGCTCAGCGAAGAGCAGCAGGCACGATGGACGTGTTTCGTCGAGGGTTATCGCGCGGTATCGCCGGTGTCTCCGAATGATTACGCGGCGATTGCACGGTTTGTCTGCGCGCGGCATTTCTGGTTCCTGGGCGAGTATGCAAGCCGCAGCAACGAATGGGGCTCGACGGCGCTCCCGCTGGAATGGCTGCAGAAACAGGCCGGCAAGCTGGAGGCGTGGAGCAGGATGGAGACGCCGTGACGCGGTGCATTCGAATTCCCCCTGGCTCCTCGATCATGCGGACCAACCGTCAACCCGTTCGACCAGTACGTCCGCACCTCTCCATCGGTACCAGCGCCGCCGCAAACAACGCTTCGGCGCGTTCATATTCTTGAGGACTGGCGCACGCGAACGCCATCCCGGGTTTGCCGCGAATGTGGCGCGCATCTTCCAGACAGACCACTGTTCCGCACTTCGGACACGAAATGTCCGACCTGGCCCTCACACTGGATACCGAGGTCTCGCGCAAGGCCCCGCACGCGAATCGAAGCCTCCGCACATTCGCTAAAATTGATCCCCGCCGACAGCTCGACAGCCCGACAACTCGACAGCCGATGCCGTCCGCCTGCTACCGCCGCACTCAATACGGAGTCTGCTTGAACCCGAATTCCCTGTCTCCCGGACTGATGCTCGTCCATGGCAACCGTTCCGAGCGTCTGCGCGACTTGCTGGTCGAGTGGATGAAGCGCTATCCGCTCGCGCCGCTCGAAAACGAAACCATCCTCGTGCAAAGCAACGGGATCGCACAGTGGCTCAAGCTCGCGCTCGCCGCGCCCGCGCGTGCCGCGACCGGCGAGGGCGGCTGCGGGATTGCGGCGGCGCTCGACATCGTGCTGCCGTCGCGTTTCATCTGGAAGGCGTACCGCGCGGTGCTGGGCGCGGAGCAGGTCGCGGAAGTGTCGCCGTTCGACCGCACGCGCCTCGCGTGGCGCCTGATCCGCGTGGTGCCGGCGCTCGCCGGCCAGCCGGGGTTCGAGCCGCTCAGGCGCTTCATCAGCGAGGACGACGATCTCCGCAAGCGCTATCAGCTCGCCATGCGTCTCGCGGATCTGTTCGAGCAGTATCAGATGTATCGCGCCGACTGGCTCGCGGCGTGGGCACGAGGCGAGGACGTGGCGATCAGCGCGCGCGGCGAACCCGAACCGCTGCCCGACGAGCAGCGCTGGCAAGCCGCGTTGTGGCGCGCCTTGCTGGACGACGTGGCGCAGTCGCCGGGCGCCGAAAGCGGCGATATTTCATCGACGGGCGGGCGCGCCGCCGTCCACGAAGCATTCATGGCCGCCGCCGCCAGCTTGCCTCACGACACGCGCCCCGCAGGCTTGCCGCGCCGTATCGTCGTGTTCGGGATTTCGAGCCTGCCGCGCCAGTCGCTGGAGGCGCTCGCGGCGCTGTCGCGCTGGAGCCAGGTGCTGTTGTGCGTGCCGAATCCCTGCGCGCACTACTGGGCCGACATCGTTCCCGACAAGGACCTGCTGCGCGCCGAACACTCGCGCCAGACGCGGCGTGCCGGTGCGCCCGCCGAACTGAACGCGGACCAACTGCATCTGCATGCGCATCCGCTGCTCGCGTCGTGGGGCAAGCAGGGTCGCGACTTCATCGGCCTGCTCGACGAGTTCGACAGCGCCGAAGCCCGCGAGAGCTATCGCGCGCAATTCACGAACATCGGCGAGCGGATCGACCTGTTCGAGGAACGCGAAGCCGAAACGATGCTGGAGCAGTTGCAGGACGACATCCGCGACCTGCGTCCGCTCAACGAAACGCGCGAGACCTGGCCGCCCGTCGATCCGGAATTCGATGATTCGATCCGCTTTCACATCGCCCATGGCGCGCAGCGCGAGGTGGAGATCCTGCACGACCAGTTGCTCGCCGCCTTCAACGCCGATGAAACCCTGCGCCCGCGCGACATCATCGTGATGGTGCCGGACATCGAGAGCTATGCGCCGCATATCCAGGCCGTGTTCGGTCTGCTGGAACGCGGCGACCCGCGCCATATTCCGTTCACGGTCGCCGACCGCGGCCAGCGTGCGGCCGATCCGTTGATCGGCGCGCTGGAAACGCTGCTCGATCTGCCGCGTTCGCGCTTCACGGTCAGCGACCTGCTCGATCTGCTCGATGTTCCCGCGCTGCGCCGCCGCTTCGGCATCACGACCGCCGACCTGCCGCGCTTGCGCGCCTGGGTGCGCGGCGCCAACGTCCGTTGGGGGCTGCACGCGCAGCAGCGCGCGAGTCTCGGCTTGCCGAAGGAAGCGGAAGCCGACGCGCTGCATACCTGGGCGTTCGGCCTGCGGCGGATGCTGCTCGGCTACGCCGTCGGCAGCGATGCGGCGGCGTGGCAGGGCATCGAGCCGTTCGGCGAAGTCGGCGGCCTGGATGCCGCGTTGCTCGGCCCGCTCGCGCGCCTGCTCGACGCGCTCGATCACGCATGGACCACGCTCGGCACGCCGGCGACGCCCGCCGAGTGGGCCGTGCGTTTGCGCGGCCTGCGCGAGACCTTCTTCTTCTCGGACGACGCCGAGGACGCCTACACCTTCGCGCGTCTCGACAGCGTGCTGCAAGGCTGGCTCGACGCCTGCACGGAGGCGCAGCTGGAAGACGCGCTGCCGCTGTCGGTGGTCGCGGATCACTGGCTGTCGCAGCTCGATCAGAACGAACTGTCGCAGCGCTTCTTCGGTGGCGCGGTCACGTTCGCGACGCTCATGCCGATGCGCGCGATCCCGTTCCGCCGCGTCTGCCTGCTCGGCATGAACGACGGCGACTATCCGCGCACCCGCGTGCCGATGGACTTCGACCTGATGCGCGGCCACTATCGTCCGGGCGATCGTTCGCGGCGCGAGGACGATCGCTACCTGCTGCTGGAAGCGGTGCTGTCGGCGCGGGATCATCTGCATGTGTCGTGGGTCGGACGCAGCATCAACGACAACACCGAGCGGCCGCCTTCCGTGCTGATCGGGCAGTTGCGGGATCACCTGGCGCAGGGCTGGACGTCCATCGACGAGTCCGGCCTGCTCGACGCCATCACCGTGGAGCATCGCTTGCAACCGTTCAGCGCGGCCTACTTCCGCGACGAGGACTCGCGTCTTTTCACCTACGCCGGCGAATGGCGCAAGACGCCTGCCGCCGACGCCCATGCAGCCGATGACGCGCCGCTCGACCTGCCCGAGCGCGAAGAGCCGCTGTCGCTGCGCGAGCTGTCCGAGTTCGCCAAGGGTCCGGTGAAGACTTTCTTCCGGCAGCGCCTGCGCGTGTCGCTCGACGACGAAGAAGCCGCCAGCGCCGACGAAGAGCCGTTCGAACTCGATCATCTCGCGCAATGGTCCTTGCAGAACGAGCTGATCCAGGCGCAGGCCGCCGGTCCGCTCACCGACGAAGCGCTCGCCGAGACCCGCGAGAAGGTCATGGCGGCCATCCGCAGACGGGGCGATCTGGCGAGCGGCGGTTTCGGCGATCACGTGAGCGGCAAGCTGCTCGAACCGATGGACGCGCTCTTCGAAGCCTGGCGCGCGCAGCTCGAACGCTGGCCGGTCGTGATCGAGCGCGATCGCGAGGTGCGCTTCGAAACGACGGGCGTCGCGCGGAACACGCTCGAACTGGCCGACTGGCTCGGCCACTGGCGCACCGACGAAACAGGCCGCGTCGCGCGTCTGCTGCTGTCGAGCAGCGCGCTCGTCGATGACAAGCGCCAGTATCGCTACGCGAAGCTGCTCGGACAGTGGGTCGAGCATCTGGCCGCGAATCTGGACAGCGCCGTGACGACGGTGGTGGTGAGCAAGAAGGGCTCGGTCGAGATGGCGCCGGTCGCGCAAGAGGACGCGCGCACGCATCTGGGCGATCTGATGCGGCTGTGGGAAGAGGGCATGACCCGGCCCTTGCCATTCGCGCTGGACACGGCGCTCAAGTGGCTGTTCGAAAGCAGCAAGGGCGAGGCGGCGGCGCACGGCAAGGCGCGCTCCACCTACGAAGGCAGTCCGCCGTTCAGGTTCGGCGAAGTGGAGCAGAGCGCGTCGCTGCGGCGCGCCTATCCCGACTACGACGCGCTCGTCGCGACTGGCGAGTTCATGGCGTATGCGAAGCGCATGCTCGAACCGATGCTCGCCGCGCTCGCCAGCAACCCCGCCGCCACTGATAGCGCCGCAGGAGCCGAAGCATGACCGTGTCACCCGAACTGTCCCAGTTGCCGCAACCGCTCGAACCACTGCGCTTTCCGTTGACGGGGCGCAGTCTTATCGAGGCGAGCGCCGGCACGGGCAAGACCTTTACCATCGCGATGCTTTATGTGCGGCTCGTGCTCGGCCACGATCCGGAAGCCGCGTACGGAGACGCGCCGGCGCGTCCGCTCACGCCGCCGGAGATTCTCGTCGTCACCTTCACGGATGCCGCCACGAAGGAACTGCGCGATCGTATTCGCGCGCGGCTGACCGAAGCGGCGCGCTATTTCCAGGATGAGCTGGACGCCGTCGCCGACGATCTGCTGCACGAACTGCGCGAGCAATACGATCCGGCGCTGTGGTCCGCGTGCGCGCGCCGTCTCGCGCTCGCTGCCGAATGGATGGACGAGGCCGCGGTGTCGACCATTCACGGCTGGTGCAATCGCATGCTGCGCGAGCATGCGTTCGACAGCGACAGCCTGTTCGAACAGACGCTCGAAACGGATCAGAGCGACCTGCTTGCGGAAGTGGTGCGCGATTACTGGCGCACCTTCATGGCGCCGCTCAATGCCGACGACGCAGCCGCCGTCACGACCTGGGCAGCGGGACCCGAGGCGCTGCAAAAGGCGCTGCGCAACCTGCTCGATGTGAGCGCGCTGCTGCCCGACGCGAAGACGCCCGCCGAGGAACTCGCCGCGCGTCCGCAACTGCGGGCGGCGCTGAAGGAGCCGTGGAAAACGTGGCCCGCGGAGATGTCGGACCTGCTCGACCAGGCGCACAAGGAAGGACGCTACGACAAGAAGAAGTACGCACCGGCCACCTGCCGCAAATGGTTCCAGGCGCTGACCGACTGGGCGAACGATCCCGAACTGCACGAGCCGAAGCTGACGAAAACGGCCATCAGCCGGCTGTCGCCTGCCGAACTCGAGGAGCACTGCGCGCCCGGCGCGACGCCGCTCGCGCACGAAGCGTTCGACGCGCTCGCGACGCTCATGCCCAGGCTCGATGCGATCAAGGCATGCCGCGGCACGATCCTCGCGCATGCGGCGCGCTGGGTGGCGCAGCGCTTCGGCGACGAGCAGGCGAGCCGCGCGCAGATGGGCTTCGACGATCTGCTCGAACGGCTCGACGCGGCGTTGCAGGGGCCGAACGGCGCGCGCCTCGCGGAAGTCATCCGCCGGCAGTTTCCGGTCGCGCTGATCGACGAGTTCCAGGACACGGACCCGGTGCAGTACCGCATCTTCGACGCGGTCTATCGCATGGAGGATGCCGACGGCGACGGCAGCCGCGCGGCGCTCATCATGATCGGCGACCCGAAGCAGGCCATCTACGCGTTTCGCGGCGCCGACATCTTCACCTACCTGGCGGCGCGGCGCTCCTGCGGCACGCGGCTGTTTACGCTGGCGAAGAACTTCCGCTCGACGCACGCGATGGTCGCCGCGGTGAACCATTGCTTCAACCTGGCGGAAACGCGCGAGGACGGCACGGGCGCGTTCCTGTTCCGGCGCGGCGGAACGAACCCGGTGCCGTTCGTGAGCGTGGACGCGCAGGGCCGCAAGGACCGCTTCGTCGTGGAAGGCGAGACGCCGCGCGCGCTGACGCTGTGGTCGCTCGCACCCGGCAGCGTCGAGGCCGCCGATGAACCGCTCGCCAAGGGCGCCTACCTAGAGCGCATGGCGGCGGCGTGCGCCACCGACATGGTGCGGCTGCTCGAACTCGGCCGGCGCGGCGCGGCGGGCTTCGAAGGCGCAGCGGGACGGCGCGCGCTGCGTCCCGCCGACATGGCCGTGCTCGTCAACAATCGCGATGAAGCGCGCAAGATCCGCGCGGAACTGGGCGCGCGCGGCGTGCGCTCGGTGTATCTGTCCGACAAGGACTCGGTGTACGCGAGCGAACAGGCGGGCGAGGTGGCGCACTGGCTGGCGGCGTGCGCCGAACCGGAAGATGGCCGGCTCGTGCGCAATGCGCTCGCCACCACGACGCTCGGCCTGTCGTACGCCGATCTCGATGCCCTGTTCCGTGACGAAGCGCGCTGGGAAGCGTGCATGCTGCAATTCCGCGGCTATCGCGAATACTGGCGCACGAAGGGCATCCTGCCGATGCTGCGCACGTTCCTGAACGACTTCCACGTGCCGGCGCGGCTGCTCGGACTCGATGCAAACGCCCCGTGCCCGGACGCCGACGGCGAGCGCGTGCTCACCGACCTGCTGCATCTGGCGGAACTGTTGCAGCAGGCCAGCGTGCTGATCGAAGGCGAGCAGGGTTTGATCCGGCATCTGCACGAAGAACGCGAAGCCGCCGGCGACGGCGCGGGCGGCGATGCGCGCCAGATCCGCCTGGAAAGCGACGGCGATCTGGTCAAGGTGGTGACCATCCACAAGTCGAAGGGGCTGGAATATCCGCTCGTGTTCCTGCCGTTCATCTGCGCCTACCGTCAGGTCGATGCCGGCGACACCCTGATCAAATGGCACGATGACGATGGCGCGCTGCACGTCGCCATCGACGGTGCGGGCGAGATGCTCGGGCGCGCCGACGACGAACGCCTCGGCGAAGACCTGCGCAAGCTCTATGTCGCGTTGACGCGGGCGCGTTACGCGACGTGGCTCGGCATCGGGCCGCTCAAGGCGCTGGAGCGCAGCGCGATCGGCTATTTGCTGAACGGGCGCCATGCGCTCGGGCCGGCGCGTCTCGGCGCGGCGTTGCAGGAAGGCTTCGCGGCGTCGGACGACGTCGCATTGCTGCCCGCGCCCGAAGCCGGCGTCGAATGGTTCCAGGCGGATGAAACGGAGCAGCAGCGCGGCGCGGCCCGCGTCTCGGCGCGCGTGGTGCGCGAAGCATGGTGGATCGCCAGCTATTCGAGCCTGAAGACGGTGGGCGGCGTGCATACGGTCGAGCCGGAAACGCGCCGGCAGGACGTGTTCAACGAGATCCGCGACGCGCAAAGCGATGGCGAAGACGCGGCGAGCAGCGCAGACGACACCGCGCCGGAAACCGCCGCGCCGCGCATGCCGGCGCCGTCCAGCGACACCGCCGCCGCCTTGCACGACTTCCCGCGCGGCTCGCAGCAGGGCAGCTTCCTGCATGACCTGCTCGAATGGGCCGCCGAACGGGGCTTCGCGCAGACCGCGAACGACCCGGACGAACTGCGCGAAGTCATCGCCCGGCGTTGCAGCGTGCGCGGCTGGGAGCGCTGGATCGATCCGCTCAATGCATGGATGCAGCAGATCATCACGACGCCTTTCGTATTGAAGCCGGACTACGGCATGCGGCCGGCGTCGTTCACGCTGGCCGGCCTGAAGACGGCGATCGGCGAAATGGAGTTCTGGTTCGCGGCCGAGCGTGTCGACACCCTCGAACTGGACCGGCTCGTGTGCGCGCTTACCTTTGGCGGCGCCGAGCGTCCCGCGCTCGAACAGACCCAGCTCAACGGCATGCTGAAGGGCTTCATGGATCTGGTGTTCGAGGACGACGGGCGCTATTACGTGGCGGACTACAAGTCGAACTGGCTCGGCGCGGATGACGCTCACTACACCGTCGAGCGGATCCGCGCGCAGATGCTGCGCTCGCGCTACGACCTGCAAATGGTGCTCTATCTGCTCGCGCTGCATCGCCTGCTGAAGGCGCGCCTGCCGGACTACGACTACGACGTGCACATGGGCGGCGCGGTCTACCTGTTCGTGCGCGGCCTGAATGCGCCGTCGCAGGGCGTGTGCGCGGAGCGTCCGCCACGCGAGCTGATCGAACGGCTCGATGCCTTGTTCATGGGCGAGCAACACGCCCTTGCCGCCGGACTGGAGACACAATGAGCACGCAGTTTTTTGCGGCGCCGGCCGCCGTTCCTTTCGATGCACGCCGCGCGCTCGACAGCGCCCACGACGCGATCCAGCTGCTCACGCAATGGGTGCAGCGCGGCTGGCTGCGTGAAGTCGATGCCGCCTTCGCCCAGTTTCTCGCCCGCGAGGCCGACGACGCCTCCGGCCTGCTGATCCTGGCGGCGGCGTTCGCGAGCCATCAGCTCGGGCGCGGGCATGCGTGTCTCGACTTGTCCGCGACGCTCTCCGATCCCACTTTCGCCTTGTCCCTGCCGCCGGATGGCGCACCTGCCCGCGGCCACTCCGGCGCTGAGGAAGACGACGACGCGCATCTGCTGCCGTCCAGCGTGCTCAAGGGCGTGACGCTCGAACGCTGGCAGACGGCGCTGGCTCATCCCGCCTTGCTGAGCGATGGGCCGGGCGGCACGCCGCTCGTGCTCTCGGACGAGCGGCTGTATCTGCGTCGCTACTGGCGTTACGAACAGGACGTGTGCAGGGCGATCCATGACCGCATCACGGCTGACGACACGGTGCAGGACACATTCGACATGCATGCGCTGCGGCATGCGCTCGATGCGTTGTTTCCCGCCGTTCCCACGGCATCCGGCGACGAAGCGGATGCCGACTGGCAAAAGCTGGCCTGCGCGCTGGCCGCGAAGAGCGCGTTCGCCATCGTGACGGGCGGGCCGGGCACCGGCAAGACGACGACCGTCGTCAAGCTGCTGGCGCTGTTGCAGGCCCAGGCGCTCTCGCGCGCCGACTCGCCGCGCGCGTTGCGCATCCGCCTCGCCGCGCCGACCGGCAAGGCGGCGGCGCGGCTGAACGAGTCGATCGCGGGCGCGGTGGCGAAACTGCCGCTCAATGCCTTTCCCCAAGGCGAAGCGATCCGCGCGGCAATTCCCGTCGACGTGACCACGCTGCACCGTCTGCTCGGCACGGTGCCGGACTCGCGGCGCTTTCGCCATCACGCGGGCCGTCCGCTGTCGCTCGACGTGCTGGTGATCGACGAAGCATCGATGGTCGATCTGGAGATGATGAACGCGGTGCTCGCCGCGTTGCCGCGCGGCGCGCGCATCGTGCTGCTGGGCGACAAGGATCAGCTCGCGTCGGTCGAGGCGGGCGCGGTGCTGGGCGAGTTGTGCAGCCGGGCCGCGCGCGCGCATTACACGCCGGCCACGCAGGCCTGGCTCGAAGCGGCAAGCGGCGAGCGCGTTGCCGCGCATTACATCGATCCGGCGGGCGGCGCGCTGGATCAGGGCATCGCGATGCTGCGCAAGAGCCACCGCTTTTCGTCGACGAGCGGGATCGGCAAGCTCGCGCATGCGGTCAACGAAGGCAAGGGCAGCGACCTCGCGAAGATTCTCGCAAAGGGCCATGACGACATCGCGTACGTGGACTGTCCCGAGCGCGGCGATGCCGTGCTGAAGGCGCTGGCTGTGGAAGGCGCGGTGGCCGCGACGGGCGTGACCGGCGACCTCTTTGCCGAGACGCCCGTGCGCCACGGCTATCGGCATTATCTGCAGACGATGCACGACCGCAAGCCCGCGCCCAACGCCGATGACGACGCCTTCGACGCCTGGGCGCATGCCGTACTGCGCGCGCATGGCGAGTTCCAGTTGCTGAGCGCGCTGCGGCGCGGGCCGTGGGGTGTCGAGGGCTTGAACCGGCGCATTGCGCGGTTGTTGCAGGACGAGCAACTGATTCACGCGGGCGCCGAGTGGTATGCGGGACGGCCGGTGCTCGTCACCCGCAACGACTACGAACTGGGGCTCATGAACGGCGACATCGGCATTACGCTCGCGCGGCCGGACAGCGACGGCAAGCCGATGCTGCGCGTCGCGTTCGCGGCCGGCGATGGCTCGTCGCGGATCCATTGGGTGCTGCCGAGCCGTCTGCAGGCCGTCGAAACCGTGTTCGCGCTCACGGTGCACAAGTCGCAGGGCTCCGAGTTCACACACGCCGCGCTGGTGCTGCCCGAGCGGATCAGCCCGGTGCTCACGCGCGAGCTCGTCTATACCGGCATCACGCGCGCGCGCAGATTCCTGACGATCGCGAGCGCGGGCGGCATGGCGCTGGTCGAGCAGGCGGTGCGGGCGAGCGTGCAGCGCGCGAGCGGTTTGTCCGCGGCGTTTGACGCGCGGTAATTCCCTCACGCACTCAAGAAGCGGTTCACGCTGCCGTAAGACACGGGCCTCGTTTTGCGAGGCCCGTGTCTTTTGCGATATCGATCCGCGCAGCAGGGCGCTTCGATACGGGACGCGGATTGACTGAATCGCCTGCTACGGTGCCGTCAGGCCCGTGCATGAATTGCGCGGCGCAGAGAACAACAACCTGCCTTCGAGGAGCCCCGACCGTGCCGATGCCGATGAAGCCGCTGTCGAAATCCCGCCTGATGGCCTATCGCCAATGTCCCCGGCGCCTCTGGCTTGAACTGCACCGGTCCGAACTGCGTGAGGACTCGGCGGCCACGCAGGCCATTTTTCGCACCGGACATCAGGTCGGCGCGATTGCGCAGCGCCTCTACGATCCCGACAACACCGGCACGATCATCGAACTGAGCCCCGAGCGCGTAGCCGACGCGCTCGCGCAGACGCAAGCGCTGCTCGGATCGGCGGCGCCGATCTTCGAAGCCGGCTTCTCGGCGAGCGGCGCGCGCGCGTTCGCGGATGTCCTGCTTCCGGTCAATGCAGTGGACGAACCCGACGCGCCGGCATGGCGCATGGTGGAGGTGAAGGCGTCCACGCAAGTGAAGCCCTACTTCCGCGACGATGCCGCCATTCAGGCCCATGTCGCCCGGAGCGCGGGTGTACCGCTGACAGCGGTGGCGCTTGCCCGTATCGACAGCACATGGACTTATCCGGGCGAAGGCGACTATCGCGGGCTGCTGGTCGAAGAGGATCTGACGGCGGAAGTCTTCGCGCGCGGCGCTGAAGTGCAGACATGGATCGATGAGGCGCAGGCCGTGGCCCGCAGTGCGGATGAGCCGGGCACGCGCGCGGGCCGTCAGTGCAGCGAGCCGTATCCGTGCGGCTTCGTTGCGCATTGCCGACGCGATGAACCGGAAGTGGCCCAGCCGGTGCATTGGCTGCCGCAGATCCGCAGCACATCGCTGCGCGCGTGGATCGATGCGCATCCGGGCGCCAGCCTGGGCGACGTGCCCGACACCTTGCTCAGCGAGATCCAGCGCCGCGTCAAGGCGCACACCGTGTCGGGCGAAGTCTATTTCGATGCCGAAGGCGCAGCCGCCGATCTCGAAGGACACGTGTTTCCCGCATGCTTCGTCGATTTCGAAAGCATCAATTTCGGGGTGCCGGTATGGCCAGGCACGCGCCCCTTCCAGCAGGTTCCGTTTCAGTTCAGCGTGCATCGGCTGGAGGCTTGCGGGACGCTGTCGCATCGGTCGTTTGTCGACTTGTCGGGCGATGATCCGTCGCGTGCCTTCGCTCACGCGCTGATCGACGCGTGCGGCAGCGACGGTCCCGTCTTCGTCTACAACCAGGCCTTCGAGGCGGCGCGGATCCGCGAGCTCGCGGAACGCTTTCCCGGCCTCAGCACGGCGTTGCTGGCGCTCGAAACGCGCATCGTCGATCTGTTGAAGGTTGCCCGGCGGCGTTACTACCATCCGGCCCAGGAAGGCAGTTGGAGCATCAAGCGCGTGCTGCCCGCAATCGCCCCGGATCTGAACTACGCCACGCTCGACGGCGTACAGGACGGCGGCATGGCGATGGACGCCTACTGCGAGGCCATCGATCCGCAAACGCCGGCCGTGCGCCGCGCGCAGATCGGCGAGCAACTGACCGCGTACTGCGGTCTCGATACCTATGCGATGGTCCGGCTCTGGCAGTTCTTCGCGGGGCGCCAGGACCTTGGTCTCTGTTTAGCCGAATCTGTGAAGAAGCAATGAACGCTCCGCTGAAGCATTCGAGCCGCGCGCTCACGCTGCGTGGTCCGGGTCCACGGCCCTGCGCGGTTTCACGAGCCATTGCGTCGGATGCTTGCCGTCGGGTTTGCCCTTGTCGTTGCAACGCACGACGCACAATGTCTCGCGCATCTGAAGGTCGAGCCACCGGATATCGCCGAATTGCTTGAACGTGTTGAGCACGTCGAGGAATTCAGCGTTCTTCGCGCTCTTTTCAAACGGGTCTTTCGGCGACATCAGCACCAGGTGCGGCCGCACATGCAGGTTGTGCGGGGCGTCGAACGCGTGCTTCATCGCGCGATACTGCATAAGCTTCGAGCGCATCTGCTTCGTGTTCCAGCTTCCCACGCCCTTGGCCTCGATGAGCAACAAGTGCGTCACCGGCGGCGACGCCGGCTTGTCCGTCATGCTCTCGGTAAAGCACATGACAAAATCCGCATCCTGCTGTTTGCCGGTGACGGGATATTCCCCGGCTTCCTCGTCGAAGATGCGGGGCAGCGGGACGTCTTCCTTGAGCCATGCGGGATCGAGGTCGGGCTTCATCAGCGCGGCGTAGAGCCAGTCGAGATGGAAATCCATCGCGCAGAAGATGCGCTCCGGTTGCGTCTCGATACCGCAGACCTTGAAGATCCGCGCCACAAAATCCTTGTGCGGCACGAACTCCACGCCGAGCACCGCGTTGATGAGCGCAAACCGTTCTTTCGCGTCGAACTGGGCGAGACGGTATTCGAGACTTCCCTTGTGGAACGCGATCGGGGGCAGGGGCATGAGCGATGCAGTGCGCGAGAGCCTGAAGTCAGGCGAGGATACAAGCGCGGGCAGCATTGCTCGGTGTGTCGGCACACGCAGCGTTTGAGCACGCCTACCGTCCCGCGCTCTGTCCGCCATCCACATGCAGGATCTCCCCCGTGACGAACGGCGCCGAATCGAGATAGAGAATGGCGTTCGCGATATCGCTTGTCTCGCCCATGCGCCCGAGCGGATGGAACGCCCCCAATGCCTCGTGATCCGCCGAAGCGGGCCATGCCTTCCGAAATGACCCGGCGCGCGGTTGCCGGGTCGCCGATATCGCCGGCGACGCTCAGGATGTTTTCGTCGTCCGACGGCCTGATGGATCGCGAGGTCGCGACGATGCGGTAATCGAACTGGCGAAATGCCTTGACGACTTCAACGCCAATCCCTTGCGATGCGCCGGTGACGACGACCACCTTGCGTGACGTGTTCATGCTTGACCCAGGAGAAGTGTGTGTGGCTTGACGGCGGAATGAAGGAAGGTTTCGATCGAAGCCATTCCGCCGCGTTGATGCGGGCTGTTGAGCTCAGCGCTTGCCCGCCTGCGCGAGCCATTGCTCGAGACTGATGCGGCCGATCCGCGCCTGACCGAGCGGCACGAGCGACTGCTCGTCGACACGGCCGCCATAGTAGAGGGCATCGCGATCTGTCACGACCGGGCGCGTGTCGCCCTGCGCTTGCAGATAGCGCGCGATGATCTCCGCAAAAGGTTTCCGGTCAGGACCCGCGATGTCGACGATGCCGTTCACCGGCGCACCGAGCGCGATTTGGGCGAGGTTGTCGGCGACGTCGTCGGCGGCGATCGGCTGGAACAAGCCAGCGCCGACGCGCACCGTGCCATCGACCATGCTGAAATCGGCGATGCCGCCGATGAATTCCATGAACTGCGTCGCCCGCACGATGGAGTACGGCACGCCCGAGGCTTCGATCAGCTTTTCCTGTTCGACCTTGGCGACGAAGTAGGCATTCTCCGGCGTACGTTCGCACCCGACGATGGAAAGCGCAACGTGATGACGGACGCCCGCCGCGGTTTCGGCGCGGCCGACATTGCGGGCCGACGTGCGGAAAAAGTCGAGTACCGCCTGCGGTTCCCACGAAGGCGCGTTCATGACATCGACGACGGCATCCGCGCCGGCAAAGGCGTGACCCAGTCCTTCGCCCGTGATCGCGTTGACACCGCTGCGTGGCGATGCGGCGAGCGCTTCATGGCCGGCCTCGCCGAGCCGTGCGACGACACGCGATCCGATCAGGCCGGAACCACCCAATACGACGATCTTCATGGCAAATTCTCCCGAGCATAAGAATGATTACGCGATGTTTGGCGAGGCTGCGACTTGCGTACAACCGTTCGCGCCAGGACATCGTGTAAAGCATTGTGGAAGAATCTTGTTCCACCAGAAAGTGCCAGGAATGGGTGATCTGACTAGTCCATTCCGGCGCTTCTGGCCAGGGTTTCAGTAGCAACTAGACAGCGGGTCCACGCGGCTCGTCTGCGGGAGACAGGCGCATGCGTTCGAGAACAGCCGCCACCAGCGCGGCTGCGTCTTCGATATCGTCGGTGATCTGCGCGATGCTGTTGAGGCGTTCATCGATGAGCAGCATCGCCAGCCCGTGCACATAGGCCCAGCCGGCCGTCATCTCGATAGCTCGCGCCGTGTCGATGCGCTGTATCGGCTGTTCCGGCACATTCGCCGGACCAAGCGTGCCTGCCAGCGCGCGAATCGACATGCGTCTGGCCTGAACAAGCGCCTCGTTCGACTGATCGAGCAACTCGTTGCGCGACATCAGCCTGAAAAGATCCGGCTGCTTCAGCGCGAAGCGGATATAGCCCCGCCCGATTGCCTTGCGACGTTCCAGCGGGTCGGCGATGCCTTTCGCGCATTTCGCCATCGCCGCCGCAAGCCGATGATGACCGATCGCCGCCAGTTCGCTCAGCACGCCCGCCGTGTCGTTGAAGTGGCGTTGCGGGGCCGTATGCGACACGCCGACTTCCCGGGAGACCGCGCGCAAGGTCAGCCCTCGCAGACCGTCCCGGCGTAAGACCTGTTCGGCCGCTTCGAGCAGCGCCTCGCGCAGCGAGCCGTGGTGATAGGGCCGGTCCGGCGGGGCTTGTTCCGTAGGGGATTCGTGTCGTCCCCGACGCGATTTTCTGGGTGTTTCGTTCATCAGGCAGTCTATTGTCCATATGTTTCCATCGTAAACACATGTTGACGGATCGGTGGAGCGAAGTCAAAATGTTTCCAGTGGACACATTTCCGATGACGAATGAGCGCTGGCTCGCGCCAGCTCGACTTTTCTTCCGCAGGAGTTTTGCATGGACATGCTGCTGGCGTTTTCCCCTTTCATCGCGTTTGTCGTGATCGAGCGTACCGTCGGGATTTCGGCGGGTCTGGCCGCTGGCGCGCTGGTTTCGGCCGTGTTGCTGGTGCGCGATCTCCTGTCGAGCGAACGTCGCATGAAGATTCTGGAGATCGGCACGTTCCTGCTGTTCGGCGCCCTGACGCTGTATTCGCTCGCGTATGGCGCAGCCTGGTCGGTGGCGGAGGTGCGGTTGCGCGTCGACGCGGGGCTCCTGCTGATCGTCCTGGCGTCCATCCTGGTGCGGCAGCCGTTCACGCTGCAATATGCGCGCGGGAAAGTGGCCCGCGAACTGTGGACCTCGCCGGGATTCGTCCGGACCAACTACGCGATATCCTTGGCCTGGGCGCTCGCATTTGCAGTGATGGTCGCGGCGGATGTGTTGATGGCGTACATGACGTCGGTGCCGCATTCGGTGGGCATCGTCATTACAGTTGCAGCGCTGTACGCGGCGATCAAGTTCACCGGATGGTATCCGCAGCAGCAGCAACAGCGTGCGGCACAGCGGGCATGAAACGGCCTTATCGGAGGGGTTCATGAGCACGCCATCCAGGATCGTCGACGCGCATGTCCACTTCTACGACTCGGGACACAATCGACACGCATTTCTGGAACGTGTGGATCCGTGCTATGAATCCTTCGTCGGCAACTACGATGCGCTGCCGCGACGTTATCTGCTGTCCGACTATCTCGCGGATACGCGCGATCATTGCGTCGAAGGCGTGGTCTGGCATGAGTTCCTGTCCGATGATCCGTGGCAGGAAGCGTCCTGGGCACAGGAACGCGCGAACGATTCCGGCGTGCGGCACGCGCTTGTCGCCATCGTCGATTTTCTGGATCCGGAACTCGAACGCAAGCTGGATCAATATCAAAGCCTGCCGAAACTGACGGCCGTGCGCGAACACCTCGTCTGGGATCCATCGAATCCGCTCAGGCGTTTCGCCAAGCGGCCCGACCTGCTGGAAGATCCGGCGTGGCGGAAGCAACTGAGTCTGCTCGAAGGGCGTTCACTCAAGTGCGGTCTGGAGATATTCGCGCACCAGTTGCCTGCGTTGACGGATGTCATCAAGGCTCATCCGCATATCGGCTTTACGGTGGCCGTGATGGGCTGGCCGCTCGACCTGTCCGACGAAGGCTTCACCCGATGGCGCAATGATCTGGCCGAGCTGGCGCGCTGCGACAACATCCGCGTGAGCATTTCGGCGCTCGAATGTATCTTCGGCATGCGGTGGACAGCGGACCAGGCGGAGCGGTGGGTGCGTGCCACGCTGGACACCTTCGGCGTGTCTCGATGCATGTTCGGCAGCCATATGCCGATTGCAGGACTGTCGACCGGCTTTGCGGCGTCATACGCGCGTTACGCGGGCTTCGTCGAAACGTATTCCGCCGATGAGCGCGATGCGCTTTTCTACGGCGTCGCGAACGACTGGTTCAATCCATCCTGAGCGCCGCATCGGAGCCGTTGAATGCCTCAGAACGAGCGACTTCAGGCGAATGGCATCGAACTTCATGTGGAAGTGTTCGGCTCGCGCTCCGATCCCGTGGCGCTTCTGGTGATGGGCAACAGCGCACCCGGGCTCGTGTGGCCTGACCGGTTCTGTGAAGAACTGGCCAGCGCCGGTTTGTGCGTCGTGCGTTTCGATGCCCGCGATACCGGGCTCTCCACCTATATCGACTTCGACACTTCGCCCTACACGCTCGATGACCTCGCCGCCGATGCCTTCGCCCTGCTGGATGCACTGGCTGTCCGGAGCGCTCACGTCATAGGCTTGTCGCAAGGCGGGGTGATCGGGTACCGGATGGCGCTCCAACGGCCGGAACGATTGCGCAGCCTGACCGTGATGATGTCCTCGGCCGACCTGCGGCCCAAGAACGACGCTTTTGCAGGCGTCGCGCCGAGGGCGGGCGAGCTTCCGCGTCCGTCGGCGGACTACGTTGCGCAAGTCATCGCGCTCAATGCGAGTGCGCCGGTGACGGAAGACGAGCGTGCGCAGCGCTTCGTCGACAACTTCCGGCTCGCCGCCGGACCGCGTTCGCCTTTCGATGAACCCGCGTGGCTGGCGCTCGGCCGTGCATATGCCGCGCAGCCGCTGCTGAGAACCGACGGCCTGTCCGCGACACTCGCCAACAACAGTCACCACGCGCTGGCCCAGAAGCGTTCGCCCGTGCTGCAACCGGACGAACTTGCGTCGTTGCGAGTTCCGGTCCTGCTGATCCACGGCAGCGATGACCCGATCTTTCCGCCGAAGCATGCGCGCTGGGCCGCGTCCGTGATACCTGGGGCGCAGTTGCATATCGTGGACGCGATGGGCCATGCATTGGATCCCGCGTTTTTCGCGCCGGTGCTCGGCGCGCTGGGCAGCTTTTACGCGCGGCTCGATCGAGAACCGGCATCGGCTTGAGCGCCTGACCGGGCCACCGGCCGAGAGCCGGGCTCATGTTACGATCGTTGCTGTATCCCGAAAGCTTTCCAGCCATACCCTGTTGCCGTTCACGCCGCGTCCTTCCGCGCGTGCTGCACGACAGGCGTGACCGCACCGTCCATCCCTGAAAATCCCGACACGACCCGATGGCTTCGCCATTCAGCAGCCCGTGCAGTTCGAGCAGAAGTGACAATGGAGTCATGCAGCAATGAACAAGTCAAAGACCAAGTTGACCCGTATGGATGCCGAGCGGCTTTTCGAAGGGCTGGCGCCGTCGAAGAAGAGCGTGTCGGGTCGCCCGGAGAATCCGTTCGGTCCCGCCGCGTCCGACGTCGTGAAGCGCGTCGAGGATGACGAGTCGGCGCTGTGGAAGGACAACCTGATCACGCTTCCGGTCGGAGTGGATTTGCCGAAAGGCTATGCGTCGGCGGCCCGGATGCGCGAAGCGATGACACGGGCGCTCCACGTGAAGTGGGTCAGG
The DNA here is from genome assembly GCF_031451265.1 of Caballeronia sp. LZ033. Classification (NCBI taxonomy): domain Bacteria; kingdom Pseudomonadati; phylum Pseudomonadota; class Betaproteobacteria; order Burkholderiales; family Burkholderiaceae; genus Caballeronia; species Caballeronia sp. LZ033. The sequence continues at coordinate 737,576 of NZ_JARUXQ010000003.1, forward strand.
GAAGGCAAGGACGAGATCGTCGCGGAATTTCCGGAAGGTTGGGAAGCGGTCCGCCCGAAGACCGGCGCCATTGAACTACGGGATGCCGGCGGCCGCGTTCGCGCGGTGTACGGCTGGGCCAAGGATGCCGAGTTCCGGCTGCTGCCGCGTTATCTCGTCGAATCGCAGTCGCATGGCTCGAACGGACTTGGCAGCGTGCTGGTTCGCGATCGCGAGAACGGGCGCATCGTCGAACGCTCATCGAACTGGTCTGCACAGACCGGAACCCGTCATCCGGACTGGCCGAAGCTCACCGCGTGGCTCGATGCCCATTATCCGGATCACCATGATCCGCTGCGTTACTGGGAAGACTGCGAGAGCAATCTCCGGGGTTGAGCAGGATGGGAAGCGTCTAGCCTGTTTCGGCCAGGCAAGCATGGATTTGCGCGACCACCGCCGCGCCTTCGCCGACCGCCGATGCGACACGCTTGATCGATCCCGACCGCACATCGCCGATGGCGAACACGCGCGCCACGCTCGTCTGCAAGGACATCGCGCCGGCTTCCGGCTGAGGCTGCGGCACCTGCGGGCCGGTCAGGACAAAGCCTTTGCTGTCCAGCGCGACGCCGCAAGTCGCGAGCCATTTGCCGTTTGGCTGCGCGCCAATGAACACGAACAGATGGTGCGTCGCGACACTATCGGTCGCGCCGTCTTCACGCCGGTAGTGAACGCGTTCGAGCCGGGCATCGCCTTCGAGCGCGGTCAGATCGGTACGGACATGCAGCGTCACGTTGGACAGCGACATGATCCGCTCGATCAAGTAATGCGACATGCTGTGCCGCAGGCTCGCGCCCCGGATGCACAGATGCACGTGTTCGGCATGGGACGCCAGGAACACCACGGCCTGTCCCGCCGAGTTGCCGCCGCCGACCAGCACGACCGGTTCCTTGCGGCATAGCCGGGCCTCGATGGGCGTCGCCCAGTAATACACGCCGTTGCCCTCGAAGCGCGCGAGGTCCTGAATATCGGGGCGGCGATATTCCGCGCCGGTTGCAATCACGATCGTACGTGCCGTGATACGCCGGCCATCCGTCAACTCGACGCAGGGCAGCGCGCCGCCGCAGTGCAAGGCCATCGCTTCGCAAGGAATGCCGATATGCGCGCCGAACTTCTGCGCCTGGACGAAGGCGCGTCCGGCGAGCGCATGACCGGTGATGCCGGTCGGAAAGCCCAGATAGTTCTCGATGCGCGAACTGCTGCCTGCCTGACCACCGGGCGCGCGGCAGTCGATTGCCGCCACCGACAAGCCTTCCGACGCCGCATACACCGCCGTCGCCAGCCCGGCCGGACCCGAGCCGACGATCGCCACGTCATAGGCATGCGCCGGGTCGAATTCGGGAATGAGCCCGAGACACGACGCCAGTTGCCCCGCGTCGGGATTGCGCAGGATGGCGCCGTCCGGACACAGGACCAGTGGAAAGTCGTCGGGCTTGGGCGCGAGGCGTTCGAGCAGCGCGAGCGCTTCGGCATTGCCTTCGGCATCGAGGGAAGTAGACGGGAACACATTGCGGCGCAGGAAGGTCTGCAGATCGAGCAGGCGCGCATCGTTCGACGATCCCACCAGCACCACGCCCTGGCCGCGTTCGAACACAAGCACGCGGCGCAGGATCAGCGCGCGCATGATCGTCTCGCCGAGATCGGCTTCGCTGATCATGACGGCCTGAAGCGCATCGGGGCGCAGCAGCAGCGCATCGACGTCCTCGATGACCTGGGCATCCACGACCGCCGGCTTGTTCGACAACTGGGTCACGTCGGACGTGAATGCGCCGCGCTGCGTGTAGGTGCAGAGGACGCGCTCGTGTCCGAGCGCATCGCGGCTGACGATGCGCACTCGGCCGGAGAGCAGCACGAAGACGCCGGGACACGGACTGCCTGCGCTGTAGAGCAGGGTGCCGCTCGCGTGCCGGCAGGGCTCGCCGAAATGGCGCAGCCGTTCGACATCGCGCTCCGTCAGCACGGGGAACATCTGCTGATGTCGCGGATGATCGCGCACGCTGGCTTCGTCCGACTCGGGTGCGCCGAAGAAATCGCTCATGCGGTGATGCTCCATCGAGGGTGCGAACCGGCCGTCGGGCACTCCACAGTCCGGCTGCGATTTCCATCATAGGCGAGCCATGTGCGCACGACAGGAGCACCATTGATCGCGCTTGGCGGGCTCAAGCGCAATTGGCTGAAGGTCTTGCCGGAGCATGCCTTCGTATGGCTTAGCAATCGGCACGACGCGGACGCCCGTGCTTTATTCAGCGGCGAACTCGGGGTTTGCCCTTGTCCGCCAACATCTCGTTGACTTAGTTAAATCAATTGATTTAATGTCGTTTCGACGCGGACGGATCGAGCCTGCGTTGCCCATACCAAGATCGCAAGATCGAATAACGGAGACATGATGACTAGCCAATCCCGGACGCTATTGAGCGCGGCCACGTTTGCGCTCGCCTTGTCGAGCGGCGCCGCCACTGCAGCAACGAGCGGCACCGTTGCATTCCTGATGCCCGATCAGGGCTCGACGCGCTACGAGCAGCACGACTTTCCCGGCTTCAAGGCGGAGATGGGCAAGCTCTGTCCCAACTGCAAGGTGCTGTACCAGAACGCCAACGGCGACGCGTCGCAACAGCAGCAGCAATTCAACTCGGCGATCTCGCAAGGCGCGAAAGTGATCGTGCTCGATCCGGTCGATTCGGCCGCCGCCGCTTCGCTCGTGCATCTGGCGCAGAGCCAGGGCGTCAAGGTGATCGCCTATGACCGGCCGATTCCATCGACGCCCGCCGACTACTACGTCTCGTTCGACAACCAGCAGATCGGCCGGGCCGTGGCGCAATCGCTGGTGGAGCATCTGAAGGCGAGCGGCGTCGCGCCGGGCAAGGGCGGCGTGCTCCAGGTGAACGGTTCACCGACCGATGCCGCCGCGGGGCTCATCAAGAAGGGCAGTCATGAAGGTCTCGCGGGCAGCGGCTACAAGACGCTCGCCGAATACGACACGCCGGACTGGGCGCCGCCGAAGGCGCAGCAATGGGTCGGCGGGCAGATCAACCGCTTCTCCGGGCAGATCGTCGGCGTGGTCGCCGCCAACGACGGCACCGGCGGCGCCGCCATCGCGGCGCTGAAGGCGGCGGGCGTCAATCCCGTGCCGCCGGTGACGGGCAACGACGCCACCATCGCGGGTCTGCAACTGATCATCGCGGGCGAGCAGTACAACACGATTCTCAAGCCGAGCGAGATCGTCGCGGCAGCGGCGGCGCGCGTCGCGGTCGGGCTGCTCGACGGACAGAAGCCCAAGGCGCAGACGACGCTCTTCAACACGCCGTCGCAACTCTTCCAGCCGACGGTCATCACGCAGAAGAACCTGAAGGCGGAGGTCGTGGACAAGGGCATCGAAAGCGCGAAGAACCTCTGCACCGACCGCTATGCGGAAGGCTGCAAGAAGCTCGGCATCAACTGATCTGGCGTACTCGCTGCGGGGATGCCGTGTCTGCGGCATCCGCCTTCTTCCGATCCGAGGCCTGTCCAAATGAGCGACCAACCGACTGCGGGAGCGCGGACCGGCGAGCTCGTGCTGAGCTTGCGCGGCATCTCCAAACATTTCGGCGCGGTGTCGGCGCTGACGGATATCGAGCTCGACGTGCACGCGGGCGAAGTCGTCGCGCTGGTCGGCGACAACGGCGCGGGCAAGTCGACGCTCGTCAAGATTCTCGCCGGCGTGCATCAGCCGAGCAGCGGCACGATCACCTTCGGCGGCCGTGAAGTGACCCTGGCCGATCCCGGCGCGGCGCTCGACCTGGGCATCGCAACGGTATTCCAGGACCTCGCGCTGTGCGAGAACCTGGATGTCGTCGCGAACATCTTCCTGGGCCGCGAACTCGCCCCGCTGCGCCTCGACGAAGTCGCGATGGAAGTGCGCGCGTGGACGCTGCTCAATGAACTGTCGGCGCGCATTCCGAGCGTGCGCGACGTGGTGGCGTCGCTGTCGGGCGGCCAGCGGCAGACCGTGGCGATCGCGCGTTCGCTGCTGCTCGACCCGAAACTCATCATGCTCGACGAACCGACGGCCGCGCTCGGCGTCGCGCAGACCGCCGAGGTGCTGAACCTGATCGAACGGGTGCGCGACCGCGGTCACGCCGTGATCATGATCAGCCACAACATGGAAGACGTGCGCGCCGTGGCGGACCGGATCGTCGTGCTGCGGCTCGGGCGCAATAACGGCGTGTTCTATCCGGATTCGTCGAATCAGTCGCTGGTCGCGGCCATCACCGGCGCCACCGAGAACGCCGTGTCGCGCCGCGCGGAGCGTCGTCAGGCTGCGCCCAACGCCTGAAGCCAGGAGTCATCGAGATGAGCGACAAATCCACTGAAACGCGCCCGGCCGGCGCGCCGCTCGACCGCAGCGACGTGCGCGTGAAGCACGCCGCGAGCGCGGGCGATGTCATCTCCGCCTTCTTCGATCGCGTGCGTTCCGGCGATCTCGGATCCTTGCCCGTGGTCGTGGGCCTGATCCTCATCTGGACCGTGTTTACGAGCCTGAATCCGGTGTTCCTGTCGGCCAACAATCTGGTGAACCTGTTGTTCGACTGCTCGACCATCGGCGTGATCTCGCTGGGCATCGTCTGCGTGCTGCTGGTCGGACAGATCGATCTTTCGGTCGGTTCGATGAGCGGCTTCGCCTCCGCCTTGGTGGGCGTGCTGTGGGTCAACCAGGGCTGGCCCGCGCTGGCGGCGATCGTCGTGGCGGCGATCGCGGGCGCGGCCGTGGGCGTGCTGTACGCGGTGCTGCTCAACCGCTTCGGCATGCCGAGTTTCGTCGCGACGCTCGCGGGCCTGCTCACGCTGCTCGGCTTGCAACTCTACGTGCTCGGTCCGTCAGGCTCGATCAACCTGCCGTACGACTCGGTGATGGTCAACCTCGGGCAACTGATGATCATCCCCGCTGCCGTGTCCTATGTCATCGCGCTCCTGCCCGGCGCGGCGCTGCTGATCGCGGGATGGCGCACGAGCGCACGGCGGCGGGCCTCGAACCTGTCGGCGGCATCGAGCACTTCGTTGCTGATCCGGAGCATCGTCGTTACCGTGCTGCTCGAAATCGTCGTGGCTTATCTCAACACCGGACGCGGCGTGCCGCTGATGTTCGGCCTGTTCGTGGGTCTCGCGGTCGCGCTGGACTACGCGCTGCGCCGCACGCGCTGGGGCCGGTCGATGAACGCCGTCGGCGGCAATCGCGAAGCCGCGCGGCGCGCGGGCATCAACGTGCGGGCCATCTACACCAGCGCCTTCGTGCTGTGCGCGACGCTCGCCGCGCTCGGCGGCGTGCTGACCGCCGCGCGCCTCGCGTCGGCGAGCACGCAGGCCGGCACCGGCGATGTCAACCTGAACGCCATCGCGGCGGCGGTGATCGGCGGGACGAGTCTGTTCGGCGGCCGCGGCAGCGCGTATTCGGCGGTGCTGGGCATGATCGTGATCCAGTCGATTGCAAGCGGCCTCACGCTGCTGAACCTCTCCTCATCGCTGCGCTTCATGATTACCGGCGCGGTGCTCGCCATTGCAGTGATTGTCGATTCGCTGGCGCGGCAGTCGCGGGTCTCGCACGGACGCGCCTGACTTCATTTCAAACCTCACGAAAGGCAGAAACGGACATGAGTGAACTGCTGAAGGGCAAGGTCGCCGCCGTCACGGGCGCGGCATCGGGCATCGGTCTCGAATGCGCGCGCACGTTCGCGGCGGAAGGGGCGAAGGTCGTGCTGATCGATCGCGCCAGGGAACGGCTGGAGACGCTGTGTACCGAGATCGGGCCGAACGCACTGCCGCTCGTCGTGGACCTGCTGGAGCCGTCGCAGGTGAGCGGCATGCTGCCCGGGATTCTCGATGCCGCCGGCGGTCTCGACATCTTCCACGCGAACGCCGGCGCCTATGTGGGCGGCGAGGTCGCGGCGGGCAATCCTGACGACTGGGACCGCATGCTCAATCTCAACATCAACGCCGCGTTTCGCTCGGTGCACGCCGTGTTGCCGCACATGATCGCGCAGAAGTCCGGCGATGTGATGTTCACGAGTTCGGTGGCGGGCTTCGTGCCGGTGGTGTGGGAGCCGGTCTACACGGCATCGAAATTCGCGGTGCAGGCTTTCGTGCATACGCTCAGGCGGCAGGTGATCAAGCATGGCATTCGCGTCGGCGCGGTCGCGCCCGGTCCGGTCGTGACGGCGCTGCTCGACGACTGGCCGAAAGCCAAGATGGAAGAAGCGCTGGCTGCCGGCAGTCTGATGCAGCCGAAGGAAGTCGCCGATGCCGTGCTCTTCATGCTGAGCCGCCCGCGCAATGTGACGATCCGCGATCTCGTGATTCTGCCGACGAGCGTCGATATCTGAACGCCTTTCAGGACCTCACTCCATGATCCTCGATAAATTCCGCCTCGACGGCAAACTCGCGCTGATCACCGGCGGCACGCGCGGCATCGGCCTGGCGATTGCCCATGCGTTCGGCGAAGCGGGCGCGCGTCTGGTCATCAGCAGCCGCGCCCCGGTGCCCGAAGCCGAACGCAGCCTGCGTGACGCGGGCCTCGAATTCGACTTCATCGCGGCCGATCTTCAGGAAGAGGACGCGCCGCAACGTCTGATCGATGAAACGGTGAAGCGGCACGGCCGGCTCGACATTCTGGTCAACAACGCGGGCGTCGCCATTCACGGCGACAGCGGCGATTTTGACGAAGCGCGCTGGCGCCGCATCATGAGCCTCAATCTCGATGCCGTGTTCCGCGCCTGCCGCGCCGCTCTCGTGCCGATGCGCGCGCAGGGCAGCGGCGTGATGCTCAACATGGGTTCGATCTCGGGCATCGTCTCGAACATTCCGCAGAACCAGGTGGCCTACAACAGTTCGAAGGCCGCGGTCCACATGATGACGAAGAGCCTCGCCAGCGAACTGGCGACGGAGAACATCCGTGTCAATGCGGTTGCGCCGGGCTATATCGATACCGACATGTCGCGCGGCGGCATCGAGAATCCGGAGTGGTTCAGGATCTGGAGCGGCATGACGCCGATGGTGCGCGTCGGCCAGCCCGAGGAAGTCGCGGCGGCGGCGCTGTTCCTGTGCTCGCCCGCCGCGAGCTATGTGACCGGCGAAGTGCTGGTTGTCGACGGCGGCTATACCACGCGTTGATTCAAGGCAGAACAGGAGTTTCCAAGCGTGCCCGACAAGCACACACGATCGCACACCCGACAGCACACCCGGCATCAGCACGGCTTCAACGGACCTCGCGTGCGCGACCTCAATCGCGCGCTGGTGCTCGAAGTCATTCGTCAGGAGCCGGGCATCGGACGCGCCGACATCGCGGCCTCAACGCGGCTCACCGCCGCGACCATCACCAACATCGTCGGCGGCCTCATCGGCGACGGCGCGGTGGAGGAATCGATCGATCGCGAAGTGCGCGCGACCGGCCAGCCGGTGCGCAGCCTGCACATCATTGCGGACTATGCCTCGACCATCGGCCTGCACTTCGACCATGAATTCGCGACCGGCGTGCTCGTGGACGTAGCGGGCAACGTGATCCACAAGATGCGTCAAGAGCTGTCGATAGAAGATCCCGAGCGCGCGGTCGAGGTGCTTGCTTCGCTTTACAACGCGTTGTACATGCATCCCGGCCGCGTGGGGAAGATGCTTGGCGTGGGCGTCTCGGTGATGGGGCCGATCGACGGCGCGAGCGGCCGCGTCTGCCAGTCGGCGCAGTATCCGGCCTGGCGTGAGTACGGCTTCCGCGATGCGCTGTCGCAGCACATCGACCACGAGATCCACATCGAGAACAACGGCACGGCGGCGGGACTCGGCGAGTACTGGTTCGGCGACGGCCGGCATTTCGGCAGCTATCTGCACGTGAGCATCGGCAATGGACTGGGCGGCGCGCTGCTGGTGAACCGGCGCGCGGTGCGCGGCTTGACGGGCAACGGTTGCGAGATCGGCCACGTCAATGCGTACCGCGACGGCGTACCGTGCTTCTGCGGCGCGCGCGGCTGCCTGGAGACCATCGTGTCCTTGCGCGGGCTGGCGCATGCGCTGGGCTGCGAACATATCGGCGAAATCGATCTGAACGCGCTCGACACCGAACACAGCGCGGCCTTCGAGCGCTGGATCGAGCAGGCCGGCGCGGACCTGGGCCGGGTGCTGGCGAGCGTGTCGAATATCGTCGACGTGTCGGATGTGATCGTGAACGGCATGCTGCCGCCGGAGCCGTTGCAGAGGCTCGTCGCCCGGGCGCGCGACGGCGTGGCCGCCTACGAAATGAACGGCCGTCCCGCCCGCATCGCGCTGCATCAGGGCCGCGCCGACAGCGAGATTTCCGCGGCGCTCGGCGCGGCCACGATGCCGCTCTACAGCAACCTGTTCTAGCGGCACACGCAGCGCCGGTTCATCAATGATCGAGGGTACAGGCATGGCTGAATCATCACTCTTCGGAATCCAGACGAACGGCCTCATCATGACGATGGGCGAGATCCTCGTCGAGATCATGGCGACCGAGCGCGGGCAGTCGTTTCGTGCGCCGGGCCTGCTGATCGGACCGTATGCGAGCGGCGCGCCGGCGATCTTCATCGATCAGGTGGCCAAGGCGGGCAGCCGTTGCGCGATGATCGGCTGCGTCGGCGACGACGACTTTGGCGTGCTCAACGTGGAGCGGCTGCGCGCGGATGGCGTGGATGTGTCGGCCATCGACGTGCTGCGGCATGAAACCACGGGCAGCGCCTTCGTCACCTATCGCGACGACGGCGAGCGCGACTTCATCTACAACATTGCCAACAGCGCGTCGGCGAAGTTGTCGGAGGCGCAGGTGAGCGAGGCGCGGCTCAAGGACTGCGCGCATTTTCATGTGATGGGTTCGTCGCTGTTCTCGGCCGGGATCATCGACGCCGTGAAGAAGGCGGTCCGTATCGTCAAGGCGCAGGGCGGCACGGTGAGCTTCGATCCCAATGCACGCAAGGAGATCCTGAACCGGCTCGGCATGCGCGATGCTTTCGACCATCTGATCGCCAGCACGGACGTGTTCCTGCCGAGCGGACACGAAGTCACGCTGCTGACGCAAGCCGATTCCGAGGATGCCGCCATCGAGGAACTGCTTGGACGAGGCGTGCGCGAGATCGTCGTCAAGCAGGGCGAGCAGGGCTGCCGTCTGTACGACGGTGCGCAGCGGCTGGACCATCCGGCGTTTGCCGTCGAAGAGGTCGATCCCACCGGCGCGGGCGACTGCTTCGGCGCGACCTACATTGCGTGCCGCATGCAGGGCATGGACGCGGAACGCGCGCTGCGCTATGCGAGCGCGAGCGGCGCGCGTGCGGTTCAGGCCAAGGGTCCGATGGAAGGCACCGCGACGCTCGCACAACTCGATCAGTTCATCTCGGAGCACCGACATGCATGACGTGGTGACACGCCTTTCCGGCGATGCCGACGCGGGCCGCAGGCTCAAGGGCATCTACTCGATCTGTTCCGCGCATCCCTGGGTGCTCGAAGCCGCGCTGCGACAGGCGCTGGACGACGATACGCCGCTGCTGATCGAATCGACGTCGAATCAGGTCGATCAGTTCGGCGGCTACACCGGCATGAAGCCGGCGGATTTCGTGCGCTTCGTGCACGGCATCGCCGACAAGGTGGGCTTCGCGCGCGAGCGTCTGATCCTCGGCGGCGATCATCTGGGTCCGAACGCGTGGCGCGCATTGCTTGCCGAGGAAGCGATGGAGCGCGCCGATGCGCTGATCGATGCCTATGTCAGCGCGGGCTTCAGCAAGATTCATCTCGATGCCAGCATGCCGTGCGGCGGCGATCCCGAGCGGCTGTCCGACGCAGTCGTGGCCGAGCGCGCGTCGCGTCTCTGCGCGGTTGGCGAAGCGGCAGCGCAACGCGCGGGCTTCGCCACGCGGCCGGTCTATGTGATCGGCACTGAAGTGCCCGTGCCGGGCGGCGCGAGCGAGGCGCTGGAAGGCGTCGAGCTCACGCATGCGGATGCGGCGCTCGAAACGGTCGCGATTCATCGCGCCGCCTGGCACGCGCGCGGTCTCGACGATGCCTGGCAACGCGTGATCGCGCTGGTCGTGCAGCCGGGCGTCGAGTTCGATCATACGAAGGTGATCGACTATCAGCCCGCGCTCGCGGGAGGACTGTCGCAGGCCTTGAAGCAACTGCCGGGCATGGTCTTCGAGGCGCATTCCACCGACTATCAGACCGCCGACGCACTGCGTGCCCTGGTGCACGATGGCTTCGCGATTCTCAAGGTCGGCCCGGGCGTGACCTTCGCGTTGCGCGAAGCGCTGTACGCACTCGCCGATATCGAAGCCGAACTCGTGCCGGCGGGCGAGCAGTCGAGGCTGCGCGAGGTGGTCGAGCAGGTGATGACGGACAAGCCGGGCAACTGGGAACGCTACTACCACGGCGACGAACACGAAAAGCGTCTGCTGCGCACCTATAGCTATAGCGACCGCGTGCGCTACTACTGGACCGATCCCGCGATCGATGCCGCGACGCATCGCCTGCTGCACAACCTCGACGCAACGCCGATCCCCGAGAACCTGCTGAGCCGTCATCTCCCGGCGCAGTACTGGGCGCTGCGGGCGGGACGCATCGACGGTGCGCCGTCGAGCCTGATTCAAAGCAAGGTACGTGAAGTCATCGAGATGTACGCGGCCGCGTGCCGCGCCTGAATCCCTTCTTTCAATGGACGCTGCAAATGAAACTCGAAGGCAAGATTGCGATTGTGACCGGCGCGGCAGCCGGCATCGGCGAGGCGGTCGTGCGCCGCTATCTGGAGGAAGGCGCGAAAGTCGCGGCGGTCGATGTCAAGCCGCAGGCCGACATGAGCGCCACGTTCGGCGGCATTCCGGCCGAGCGGCTGCTGCTTATCCAGGCCGACGTCACGAAGCGCGAGGGCATTGAACAGATCGTGAGCGCGACGCTCGGCGCGTTCGGGCGTATCGACATTCTTTACAACAACGCGGCCATCTTCGACATGCGGCCCTTGCTGGACGAATCGTGGGAGATCTTCGACCGCGTGTTCGCCGTCAATGTCAAAGGCATGTTCTTCCTGATGCAGCGCGTGGCGCAGCAGATGGTGGAGCAGGGCGGCGGCGGCAAGATCATCAACATGGCGTCGCAGGCGGGCCGGCGCGGCGAAGCGCTGGTGTCCCATTACTGCGCGAGCAAGGCCGCGGTCATAAGCTATACGCAGTCGGCGGCTCTCGCGCTGGCGCCGCACAAGATCAACGTCAACGGGATTGCGCCCGGCGTGATCGATACGCCGATGTGGAAGGACGTCGATGCACTCTTCGCGCGTTATGAAAACCGACCCATCGGCGAGAAGAAGCGGCTTGTCGGCGAAGCGGTGCCGCTCGGGCGCATGGGCAAGCCGGATGAACTGACCGGCGCGGCGGTGTTCCTTGCATCGGCGGATGCGGACTACATCACGGCCCAGACGCTCAATGTGGATGGCGGGAACTGGATGAGCTGACCTGCATTGGGTCATCCCTTTGTCAAACGCGCTGAGGATCCACGCATGTACATGAACAAATTCCGGCTGGACGACCGTGTCGCGGTAATTACCGGTGCTGCACGGGGCATCGGTTTCGCCATTGCGGAGGCGCTTGCCGAAGCGGGCGCGCGCGTCGTGCTGACCGACTACGACGCGAAGGCGCTCGACGATGCCGTCGCCCGGCTTGCCGCGACCGGCGCGACGGTGGAAGGCGAGGTGTTCGACGTCACCGATGCCGCTGCCGCGCAGCGCGTGAACGACGCCATCGTGGCGCGGCACGGGCGCGTGGATGTGCTGGTGAACAACGCGGGCATCGCCATCTCCGATCACCCGGCGGAAAGCATGAGCGACGAAACCTGGAGCCGCGTGATCGATGTCAATCTGACCGGCGTGTTCCGGGCGTGCCGCGCGTTCGGCCGGGGCATGCTGGAGCGGGGCGGCGGCAGTATCGTGAACATCGGCTCGATGTCGGGATTCATCGTCAACCGGCCACAGGAGCAGGTGAACTACAACGCATCGAAGGCGGGCGTGCATCATCTGACGCGTTCGCTGGCAGCCGAGTGGGGCGCGCGCGGCGTGCGGGTGAATGCGGCGGCGCCCACTTATATCGACACCGAGATGAACCAGTACGTGCACGCGAAGGAAAACGAGGCGCGCTTGCAGGGCTGGGTCGGCAACACGCCCATGCACCGGTTGGGCCGGGTGGACGAGATCGCCTCTGTGGTGCTGTTTCTTGCAAGCGATGCGGCGAGTCTCATGACCGGGGCGATCGTGCTCGCCGATGGCGGATACGTGTGCTGGTGAGGATGCGCAAGCGCATCGCTTCCGGCCGATGCCTGCAAGCCCCGGCGTTTGACGCTACCCTGTCGAACTCGCATTCCACTCAATCCCCCATGTCCCGCACTCTTCAAATCGACTTCGTTTCCGATATCGCCTGCCCGTGGTGCGCCGTCGGGCTTACCTCGCTGCAACGCGCGCTGGAACGCCTCGGCGACTCCGTCGACGCCAATATCACACTCCATCCGTTCGAACTGAATCCGGACATGCAGCCGGAAGGCGAGCGCATCGTCGACTATATCGGCCGCAAATATGGCCGCACGCCCGCGCAGATCGCCGAATCGCAGGCGATGATCCGCGAGCGCGGCGGGCAGGAAGGCTTCACGTTCGGTGAACGCAACCGGGTCTACAACACCTTCGATGCGCACCGCCTGCTGCATTGGGCGCGCATCGAAGGCAAGCAGCTCGAGCTCAAGCTCGCGCTGTTGCGCGCCTATCACGGCGACGGCAAGGACGTGAGCCAGGCGGACGTGCTGATCGATGCAGCACGAAGCGTCGGACTCGATGCCGAACAAGCGCGCGACGTGCTCGCCAGCGGCCGGTTCGCGGATGAAGTCCGCGCGGAAGAGCGGGAGTTCCAGGAACTCGGCATTCAATCCGTCCCGGCGATCATCTTCGACCGCCAGTATCTGGTGAGCGGCGGACAGCCTTCCGAAGCATTCGAAGAAGCGATCCGCAAGATCATCGGCGGGCAGGCTTGAGGCGCTTCTAGCATTGAAGCCAGAGATTGCCCATCTCGGGCTGGCCATAGGTCAAGATATGGCCGCTTCGCTTAAAAAGTTTCATCATAAGCATTATGTTAAGCAAAGTACGAGGTAACGGACCGTGACATGGGCATTCCGAACTTCATGCCCGGTCCGGGTTCGCACTCACTTCCCGTCCACCAACACCTTGAGTGCAAGCGGGTTCGTCGCAGCCGTCTTGACCGACCCGATCGCCACCGCCGTGTAGTTCGTGCCCGCAGCCACATCGATATTCGCTTCGATTGCGGTCGTCAACGTCCCTGCAACGTTGACCTTCACATCGTAAGTGCCGGGTGCGACCGAAAGGTAGTTGCTGATCGCCGCAAACGGCACATTCGACAACACCACCTGGTTATTGACGAGTACATCCACGGGACCCGCCTCGGGCGCAGCGTGAATCACTCGCAAACGCGCTTGTCCGGCGGGAGGCGCCGATGCGTCATCGGTCGCGAGAAGCGGCTGAATGCTTGCCACGAAATTCGCTGCAATGGCGGTATAGAAATTGTCTCGTGCCAGCGAGGGTGAAACGCTGATTACCGTAGTCGAAGTACCCGCTGCGTTGATCTTGATGTTATGCGCGCCCGCAACAATCGTCAGGTAATTCGACGCAGTGGGATAAGAAACATTTGCGAGGACGAGGCCGTTGTCGATATAAACATCGACGTTGGGCGCGTCGGGAGATGCGTGAAGAATCCTGAGATGGGTATTGCCGGAATTGTTATCGTCACCGCCGCAGCCCGCTATGACTGACGCGACGCAAACCAGCAACATTGCAAGGTATTTGATCACGTCGTGCTCCCATAGCCCAGGCGGGCGATGCCAACAGTCTGACCGATTTCCTTGGCCGACCAAGCTTCGGTTCTAAGCACGATGGGCCTATGAGAAAAATATAAGGTCGCAAGTTTTTAGACAAGATGAACAAATGCCGTACATGGAAATATTCTTGTTCATTCTTTGTTGGATTTTAAAAGACTTAGCATTTACGCAAGTGTTTTAACTGCTAAAAACCGCTGACAAACTCCTGTATTAATCAAAGCGAAACGAGGAAATCGCTCAAGCAATTCCTCGATGGCATGTGAGAAAACGGAGAGCGGCATAACCTAACGCTGCGGCAGCCTGCTGCGCGCCAGCCTGAGCACCAGCAGGAAGCCGATGAACATCACGATGCCGCCTGCAACCAGGCTCGCGCCAATCGCCCCGCGATAGACCGCTACGACCTGCGCCTGCTGCGCGGCGCTCATCTGCGCGATCGCGCCGAGGCCGTGATCGAGCAGCGCCTGGGTGTCGAAGGCCGCGGGCAGATCGCTGAGCTCGCGCTTGAGCACGAAGCTCATGATGCCGCCCGACAACGCCACGCCCAGCGACGCGCCGAGCGAGCGCACGAAACCCATTGTCGCGGTCGCGGCGCCGAGCACGCGTTCGGGCACCGAGTTCTGCACGATGACGGTCGCATTCGGCATGCCGATTCCCATGCCTGCGCCGAGCACCGCCATCGCGCAAAGAAACAGCGGCACACTGGCGCCGCGATGCGCGAGCAGCGCGAGCGATGCCAGCCCGAGGCATTCCAGGAACACGCCGATCGACAGCAGCGTTGCAATGCGCTTCAGGCTGCCGACCGAGAAGCGTCCGCCGGCCACCGAGGTAATCAGCATCAGCGCGACTTGCGGCAGCATCATCGCGCCAGACTGCTCGGGCGTCTCGCCCAGCACGAGCTGGAAATACAGCGGCATGAACACGAGCGAGCCCATCATCGCGAAGGCCATGATGCCCGACGCGGCCACGCAGGTGGCGTAGGGCACGTTGCTGAACAGCTTCAGGTCGATGATCGGCTCTTGCGCGCGCCGCTCGACGAAGAACAATGCGGCGAAGCACGCGAGCGCCAGCACGCAGGCCAGCGGCAGGCGCAGCCCGGACATGAACGATGCCGACGCCGAGTTGAACACCAGCAACAGCGCCGACGTGCCGAGGCAGACCAGCACCGCGCCCGCGTAATCGACGGCATGTTGCCCGCCGCGCTCGACCTTCGGCAGCGACATCAGCACCAGCGCCAGCGACAGCGCGCCGATCGGCGGGTTGATATAGAACACCCATCGCCAGGATGGGTGGCTCGTGATGAAGCCGCCGAGCAGCGGTCCCGCCACGCTGCTCACCGCGAATGCGCCGGTGAAGAGTCCCTGAGCGCGGCCGCGCTCGCGCAGGGGCACGTGGCTGCCGACGTGCGTCTGCGACATCGTCATCAACCCGCCCGCGCCGAGTCCCTGCAACGCGCGGAACAGGATCAGCGTGTTCATCGACTGTGCGGCGCCGCACAGCGCCGAAGCCGCCAGGAAGATGCCTATGCTGAGCGCGAAGAACGGCTTGCGGCCGTACATGTCGGAGAGCTTGCCGTAGAGCGGCGCGCTGACGGTCGAGGTCAGCATGAACGCCGTCACCACCCACGTGAGGTGATTGAGTCCGCCAAGTTCGCCGGCGATGACCGGCAGCGCGGTCGCGACGATGCTCTGGTCGAGCGCGGCCAGGATCATCGCAAGGATGAGGCCCGCGAAGACGCGGCGGCGCTGGTTCAGTGGGAGGGAGCTTGCGTGGGGTTCGATTGCTTCAGTGGACATCGGTGAAGGAAAGTTGAATGGCGATCGCCAGTTTACTGGACGTGGCGCCTGCATGACCAAAGCGGTCACCCGCACGGACAGCCCGCCGCGATGCGTACACCATGGGTCAGCCATGCTCATGCGTCGCCGCATGAGCGCCACGTCCCCGCCCGAGAGGGACGCACGCATACGCATTCGAGGAAGACCGCTGATGAAACCGGGAAAAAACGGACCGTGGACCCGGTGGGGCCGACGGCGGGTGCGCTTCGCCTTTGTGGTGATCATCGCGGTGCTGGTCGCGATCGGCGGCGCCGTGCTGCGGCATCGCACGGCCCAGCCGCATGTCGATCCGCTGCAGGCATCGAGCATTGTCCGCGCGATGCGCGATGACCCGTCGCCATGGGCGCGCACCGAGCAGGATGCGTCGCGCATGCTCGCGGACATCCGCGAGCAGCGCGTGGCGGCCATCGGCGTGACGCTGGACGCCATTCTCGTCTCGACGAAAGACGGCGCGCGCTACTTCGTCACCGACCGTTTCGCGGTGTTCTCGCAGGCGCTGCTGCTCAATCCTGCAAAGGACGGCCGCGCGCCCGATTACCGGATTGCGTGGCTGCCGAATGTATCGATCGGCACGCATGCGGGCTTCGCGACGCTGCTCGCCGCGTTCCGCGACTCGGCCAGCATGCTGGTGTCCGTGCTGCTGCTGTTCCTGATCTTCCGCTACATGCGTCGCGAGATGAAGGGCGATGCCACGCTCATCACCGAACCGACCCACCTGAGCTTCGACGACGTGATCGGCGCGGCCGAGGCCAAGGCCGCGCTCGAAGACATCCGCGCCTATCTGCGCGATCCGGCTTCGTTCGCGAAGCTGGGCGTCCGTCCGCCATGCGGCGTGCTGATGACGGGCGGACCGGGCGTCGGCAAGACGCGGCTGGCGCAGGCGCTGGCGGGCGAATGCGGCGCGCAGTTCATCGCCATCACGGGAAGTTATTTCAGCGCGAAGTACTACGGCGTCGGCATCCAGAAGGTCAAGCAGTTGTTCAAGATGGCGCGCAAGCATGGGCCGGCCATCATCTTCATCGATGAAGCCGACGGCCTCGCCGCGCGCACCACCGGCGCGTCCGATTCCGCCGATGCCGAAAGCAACCGCATCATCAACCAGTTGCTCGCGGAGATGGACGGCTTCGACAAGAACGATGGCGTGATCGTCGTCGCGGCGACCAACTTTCCCGAGAGCATCGACGAAGCGCTGCGCCGTCCCGGCCGCTTCGACCGCATCGTGCCGGTGCGCCTGCCCGATGTCGCGGATCGCGTGAAGATTTTCGAGTATTACCTGGAAAGGATGCCGTCGCGTGCCGCGGATATCGACTGCGCCCAGCTCGCGCGGCTGACGGTCGGCTTGTCGCCGGCCTCGCTGGCGATGATCGTCAATCAGGCCGGGCTCATCGCGCGCCGGAAGGGTGCGGACTCGGTGGCCGCGGCGCATCTGCGCGAGGCGGTCAAGGTCGTGCGCATCGGCGACGTGAGCGGCGCGCAGAAGGCGCTCGATGCCGAGGAGGTGCGCCGCGTCGGCGTGCACGAGGCGGGGCATGGCGTCGTCGCGGCGCTGCTGGGCACGGGCGTGCTGGAGGAACTGACGGTGCTGCCGCGCGGCGGCGCGCTGGGCATGGCGCTCATCACGAAGCCGCAGGAGAAGCATCTGTACCGCCGCAGCGAACTCGAAAAGGAACTGATGGTGCTGCTCGGCGGACGCAACGCGGAATTGCTGGTGTTCGGCGAGGCGTCGAGCGGCGCGGCGCAGGATCTGCAGGAGGCATCGCGCATCAGCCTGGAGATGGTCTCGCGACTGGGCTTCGGCAGCGACGGCAATCTGTTCAGCCTTGCAGCGCTGCCACGCGAGAGCGCCGGACGCCAGCTCGACGGGGCGATCGCACAGGCCAACGCGATGTTGAACGAGATGGACACGCGCTGCTTCGAATTGCTGGAGCGGCATCAGGCCGTCCTGCGGGAGGTCACGGACGCGTTGATCCGCTCGGAGACGGTTCCGGGGGAGTTTGTGTATGCGTTGATTCGCGGGAGCGAAGGCGTCCTGCCGCTCGAACTCGATGCCGCTTGCACGGATATCGATGCGTGAGCCGTGCGTCCTTTGTAACGGGCGTTTTTGGAGCCCTGCCGCTCTTCCGACTCACCCGCGTCAAGCGAAAGCAGCGATGGCGCCACGCTGAATCTACCGAAACGCGGCCGCCTCAATTTTGAGATAGCCGGTTAAAATGCGCGCCATGAATGCCCTTCGCCGGTTCCTCCTGCGGGGCGGAATCGCGAGCCGGCTGAGTGTGCTGGCCGCTTTCGCCTTGCTTCTTGCGCGCGCCCTGTTGCCGGGCGCGGTGATGCTCGATCCGGTATCGGCGGCGCAGGGCGATTTTGCGCTTGTCATCTGTTCCGGGCACGGTCCGATGTTCGCGCCCGACGCCCACGCGATGATGAACATGTCCGACGAGGACATGATGCACGGCGACATGCACATGTCCGCAAGCGGCGGCGCGCCGATGCAGACGCCGATGGCATCGGACGACGGTCTCTGCCCCTTCAGCGCCGCGCTGTTCGTTGCCTGCGTGAGCGTGACGCTCGCGATCGTGCTGTTTGCGCTGACGCGCGTCACGGAACGGTGGCGCGTCCTTCCGACGCACCGGCCGACGCGTGCGTCACCCCATCTTCGCCCGTTGTCGCGGGCGCCTCCCCTGTTCATCTGAGAACGAGTCTTCCCGCTGCGCGCGCGCTCCTGGCGACGCGCGAGCCCGACTATTCCTTTTGCTGAACCGAAACCATGAACATCGAACCACGACCGCGGCGAGCGGACGTCGCCGGCACGCGCGCGCCCATGGCACGCTGCGCTCAAATTGCCGCTGCCATGATGTGTGCGGGCCTTGTGAGCGTGCCCGAGGCGCGTGCGGCGGATGCATCGCCGTCCGTCGACGATACCGCCGCCCTGCCCGCCGTCCACGTCAGCGATACCTTCGCGCCCGTCTATGCACCCGGCACGGCCGACAACCTCCTGCGCACCGGCACGCCCTTGAAGGACTACCCGGCATCCGTCCAGGTGGTGCCGTCGGAGATCCTGCAAGAACGCGGCGTCACGCGCATCGACCAGATCGCCGACAACGTCAGCGGCGTGCATGCCGAAGCCAGCTATGGCGGCAATGGCGCCACGTTCTTCAACATCCGCGGCTTCAGCGAGAGCAATGGCCTGCGCGACGGTTTCCGCAACTACGGCTATTACGCCTTCCGCGACGTGCAGAACATCGACCGCGTCGAGATCTTCAAGGGACCGGCGGGCGCGCTGTACGGCGGCGTCGGCGCGGTGGGCGGCTATATCGACACCGTTTCCAAACGGCCCGAACAGGACAACTTCGGCGAAGTCGGGGTCACGGCGGGAACGCATGGTCTCGCGCGCTCGACCGTGGATGTGAACCGCGTCTTGAACGACGAGCTGAGCGTCCGGCTGAATGCATCGGCGGAGAGCAATTCGACGTTCCGCGACAATGCGGGCTATCGCTCATGGTCCTTCGCGCCGGCCATCACGTGGGACAACCACAGCGGCACCTCGGTGACGCTGCTCACCGAGTACAACCACCTGAACCGCGATGGCTTCGATTTCGGCGTGCCAGCGGTGCCCGATTATCAGTCGCTGTCCCGCACCCGCTATTACGGGCTGCGCAGCGGCATGTATCCCGGCATCGACGGCGACTACGGCCGCAACGACACCTTCGCCGAAACCGTGTTGTTCGAACACGCGCTGTCGAGCAACTGGACGCTGCGTTTGTCCGGGCAATACGCCTATGCGCGCCAGCTCTCGACCCAGTCCTTCCCCGACAGCACGACACCCGCCGGCAATCTGCTCGATTACTCCGTCTACAGCGGCGCGAACGAGTTTTCCCGTCAATACTCGGCCCGTGCCGAACTGGCCGGCAAGTTCTTCACCGGCAGCGTGAAGCACGCGTTGCTGGCGGGCGTGGACTACAGCTATCTGAAGATCGGCAGCGGCGGCTCGCAAGTCTCGACGATGTCGCTCGACCTGTTCAATCCGGCCTATCTGTCCGGCCTGACACCGGGCGATCCGCTGCCTGGCCATCAGGGACAGGGCAAGGACTACGGCGTGTACGTGCAGGATCTCGCCGAACTGACGCGGGTGGTCACGCTCCAGGCCGCCTTGCGGGCAGACCGCTTCATCAACCAGGCCGAAGAAGCCGGCCAACCCGCCGGCCACGGCCAGCAGACGACGTTCTCGCCGCGCATCGGCCTGGTGTGGCAAGCCACGCAGAATACGTCATGGTTCGCCGACTGGAGCCGCAGCCATGCGCCGAATGTCGGGCATAGCGGCAGCAACGTGACCTACGACGCCGAAGTGGCGGAACAATACGAAGTGGGCGTCAAGCACGATGTCATCAAGGACCGGCTGAGCGCCAGTCTGGCGCTGTTCGACATCGAGCGGAATCACATCCTCACCACCGATCCCTCCAACCCGTTGCTGGAAGTGCTGACGGGCAAGCAGCGCAGCCGCGGTATCGAGCTCGACGTGGCGGGCAACATCACGCCGCGCTGGAAGGCAATCCTCACCTATGCCTACACCTTCGCGACCGTGACGAGCGACACCACCTACCCCGTCGGCGATGTGCTGAGCAATGTCCCGCGTCACAGCGCGAGCCTCTGGACCGTGTACCGGCTGGAGTCGCTGCCGGGCTTGCAGGTCGGCGCGGGCCTGTACTACGTCGGGTCCCGTGAAGCGACCCTGCCCAACACGTTCAAGCTCGGCAGCTATGTGCGCGCCGATGCCATGGCGTCGTACGAGCAAGGCCGGTGGAAGACGCAGTTGAACGTCTTCAATCTGTTCAACCGCAAGTACTACACCGGCGGCTCGGCGGCGACCTTCGACTACACGTTGATGCCGAGCCCGCCGCTATCGGCACAGGTGACGGTTGCTTACCGGTTCTGAACGCGCTTGCAAAAAAGAACGGTCTCGCCCTGCCCTCCGGCAGATGCGAGACCGCTTGCACGAGCAGGTGATGAACCTCAGGAAACGAGATAGCCGCCATCCACCGGCACGATCGCGCCGGTCATGAACGAAGCAGCCGGCGTGCACAGGAACGCTGCCACTTGCGCGACTTCTTCCGGCAAGCCCCAGCGCTTCATCGGCGTGCGCTCGAGAATGGCTTGCGAGCGGCCGTCGTCGTTCTGCAATGCCTGCGTAAGCGGCGTCGCGATCCAGCCCGGCGCAATCGCGTTCACACGAATGCCGTCCGCCGCATACGCGATGGCCAGCGACTTCGTCAGTTGCGCCACCGCGCCCTTGCTCGCGCTGTAACCCGGCACCAGTCCGCCGCCGAAGAAGCTCAGCATCGAAGCCGTGTTCACGATGCAGCCCGACGATGCCTTAAGCAGCTCACGCGCCGCCGCGCAAATGCGCATCGTGCCGTTCAGATTGATGTCGAGCACGCGCTCGAAGACCTCGGGTTGATGCTCTTCAACGCGGCTGATCACGCCCGCGCAGTTCACGACGATATCGAGCCGCTCGAACGAGCCGATCAACGCAACGATCTCGTCATTCGAGCGCACATTGAGCGTGGCCTTGCGCACGACGGGCGCGAGGACGTCGGGCACGTCGCCCGGAGGCGGCAGGCCCGCCGCGACGACGCTCGCGCCCATCTCGGCGAGCCGGTTCGCAATCGCCGCGCCGATGCCCGAGAATCCGCCCGTCACGAGCGCGGTCTTGCCTGCGAAGAGGTTATTGGAGAATGTCATGATCGATGCCTTGCTTATGAAACCGAGGGAACGTGCGTGCTGGCCTGCTGCGGCGCCACTTCGCGCACCACGAACAGGTACACGAGGGCGGCGGCGAATGCGACCGCTGCGCTGATGAGCAGTGCATTGACGAACGAATGCGTCTGATCCACCACGATGCCCGTGATGACCGGCGCAAACGAGCCGCCGAGATAGCCGCCGAAATTCTGCATGCTGCCGAGCGAAGCCACGAGGTGACGCGGCGCCGCCACGGTCACCAGCGCCCAGGCGCTGCCGCTGGCGAGATTCACGAAGAACATCGCGAGCGAGACGTAGGCGATCGCCATGGCCGTGCTCGGCGTGTACGCGGCCGGCACGGTGAACGCCGCCGCGCCGATCAGCCCGATGCACACCGGCCACTTGCGGCTGCGGATCGGCGCCATGCCCCGGCGCAGCAGATAGTCCGCGATATAGCCGCTGCCGCCCATGCCGAGCGTGCCGAAGATATACGGGATCGACACGAGCCAGCCGGTCTTCGCAATGCTCAGGTGGCGCTCATGTTCGAGATAGCCGGGCAGCCAGGTCAGATACAGCCACACCATGTAGATGACGCCCATGAAGCCGAAGATCATGCCCCACGTGTTGCGCAGCTTGAAGAGCGCGCCCCACTCCTTGAAGCTCAGGCCCTTGTTCGGACGCGCTTCGGTCTTGGCGTTCTGGTCGAGCCATTCGGTCTCGTCCTGCGTCAGCGTGACTTCATCGCGATTGCGATACCACACGTACCAGCCCACCGAGACCAGCACGCCGAGCACGCCCATGATGACGAACATCGTGCGCCAGCCGAACGACAGCATCAGCACCGTGAGCAGCGGCGGCGCGATCATCGGCGCGATGGTCGAGGACGCGATGAAGGTGCCGGTCGGCCCGCCGCGCTCATGCACGGCGAACCATTCGTTGACCACCTTCGCGCCGGCCGGGAACAGCGGCGCCTCGGCAATGCCGAGAATCGTGCGCGCGAACAGGAAGTGATTGAGCGACTGGATGAAGCCGCCCGCCATCTGCGCGACGGACCACACCAGCATGCCGAGCCCGAGCATGGCGCGCGAGCCGAAGCGATCGAGCATCGCGCCGACTGGCAATTGCGCGAACGCATAAGCCAGCGAGAACGCGGACAGCAGCAGACCGATCTGCGCGCCGCTCAGGTGCAATTCCTCGCTGACCGAGTGATTCGCGATGGACAGCGTGGTGCGGTCCAGATAATTGACGATGCCTGCGATCGTCAGAAAAACGACCGCGATAACCTGCGTGCGTTTCAGGCGCTTCGATTTCTGAAGCATGAGTGTCCCCTCGACTTGCGTTGTGGTGTCCAGCGTGGTTCAGGTCAGGTCCGGCATGCGTGACGGGCCGTCCGGCGGAGGCCCGCTGGCCGCTATCAGTATGTGGCGCGGCCGCCCGAGAGATCGAAGATCGCGCCCGTGCTGAAGGTGCAGGAATCGGAGCAGAGCCAGAGCGCCAGCTGCGCGACTTCGTCGACGGTGCCGAGGCGGCCCATCGGGCTCTTGTCGATCATCGTCTGCACGTGGGCCGGCGACATCTGGCCGAGCAGCGGCGTTTCCACCGCAGCCGGCGCGATGCCGTTCACGAGCACGCCCGTCTTCGCGAGTTCCTTGCCGAGCGACTTCGTCATCGCGATCACGCCGGCCTTGGCCGCGCTGTACGCGGATGCGTTGGGCGTGCCTTCCTTGCCCGCCAGCGACGCGATATTGACGATGCGGCCCTGCCCCGCGCGGCGCATCTCGGGCACGACGAAGCGGCTCACGTGAAACGTGCCGATCAGATTGATCTCGACGATGCGTTGCCACTCGTCGGGATCGTAATCATCGAGCGGCGCGGTGGAACCGGCGAAGCCCGCGTTGTTGACGAGGAAGTCGATGCGGCCATGACGCGCCAGCGTGGCGTCGAGCGCGCGCTGGATCGACGCGGGATCGGCGATGTTCACCTGGCATTGCGAGGCGGCGGGCGTGGCGTCGTCGGGGCCGGGCGCAAGATCCCAGTTGACGACGGTGGCGCCCTGCTTCGCCAGCGAGTCGCAGACCGCGCGGCCGATGCCGCCGGTCGCGCCCGTCACGACAGCCACGCGCCCCGCGAAGTCATAAGTCGCGAGCGCAGCCTGGGCGGAATGCATGTTCATCGGATGAACTGGTCGACGTAGTCTTCGCCCAGGCCGACCTGCGCGTAGTGCTTGCGGCACATGTCGATCTTCGTGAAGACGTCTTCGTAGCCGGTGTAGTTGCCGTACGGATCGCAATAGAACATCACGCCGTTGACCTGGAAGTACGTGATCATCTCTTCGACGTCTTCAGGCACGTACAGCGTATGCGTCTCGCCCGGCGGCTCGTAGACATAGCTGCCCTCCGTGGCGGTCCATTCGTGTTCCAGATACTTCCAGCGCCCCTTCAGCACCATGCCGTGCACGCCTTGCGGATGGCGGTGCCGGCTCAGCACGCCCGACTTGCGCACGCGCAGCAGGTTCATCCAGTAACCTTGCGATGCATTCAGGCACAGCGGACGGAACGACACGTTCTCGGCCTGCGGCACCCACACGCGTTCATCGGTGGGAATGGCGAACGGGACAACGACTTCCTTTTGCGCTTCCTTCGGGAAAGGCAGCTGGTAAGGCGTCATCGGATTGGTTTCGACGATCGTGGGCATGGATATCTCGTTTTGAAGTCCGATACGGGTGATCTGCGTGCCGGAACGTCTTTGCAGCGACGTCCATAATACGGACACGTAAATCACGATATGGACAATTATCCGGTGCGCTGTTGATGCCGGTCAAGGCTAGGGTATTCCCTGACCGCCTCGCCTCCACCGTCAAGGCTTCGCAAGGACGCATGCTAGGATCGACGCAAGCCCCGTCCATGGCGACGACAGCGCGACGTGACCCCGCGACCCCGCGACCACAACGAATCGTTCAACATGCAAGCACTCATCCAGTCGCTCGGCGATATCGTCGGCAGCAAGTTCGTGTTCACCGGCGCCACTGAAACGCGCCGCTTCAGGCAGGGTTATCGCTACGGCGGCGGCGCGGTGCTGGCTGCCGTGCAACCCGGTACATTGGTTGAAATGTGGCGCGCGTTGCAAGCGTGCCACCAGGCCAACATCATCGTCATCTGCCAGGCGGCCAATACCGGGCTGACAGGCGGATCGACTCCGGCGGACGAAGGTTATGACCGCCCGGTCATCATCATCAACGGCATGCGGCTGCGCCGGCTCGATCTGATTCGCAACGGCGAACAGGTGGTCTGCCAGCCCGGCGTGACGCTGGATCAACTGGAAAAGCGCTTGCAGCCGCTCAGGCGCGAGCCGCATTCGGTGATTGGTTCGAGCTGCATCGGTGCTTCGGTGACGGGCGGCATCTGCAACAACTCGGGCGGCTCGCTGATCCGCCGCGGTCCCGCGTTCACGCAGTTGTCCATTCACGCGCGCATCACGGCGGACGGGGAACTGAAGCTCGTCAATCATCTGGGCATCGACCTGGGCGATTCGGCCGAAGCCATCCTCGCGCGCCTCGATGCAGGCGAGCTACCCGACGATATTCCGGCTGCCGCCGGGCTGCTGGCATCGGATCATGAATACAGCACCCATGTGCGCGACATCTCGGCTGCCACGCCCGCGCGCTTCAACGCGGATCCGCGCCGGCTCTACGAAGCGTCCGGCTCCGCGGGACATCTCGCGGTGTTCGCGCTGCGGCTGGATACCTTCCCGGCGGACGAACACACCCAGGTGTTCTATGTCGGCAGCAACGATCCGGCCGAACTCGAGACGATCCGCCGCGACATTCTTGCGGACTTCGAGAGCCTGCCGATAGCGGGCGAATACATGCATCGCGGCGCGTTCGACATTGCCCGCCGCTATGGCAAGGACATGTTCCTGTATATCCGCAAGTTCGGCACCGACAAGGTGCCGCATGCGTTCGCGGCGAAGAGCCGCTTCGACGGCTTCACCGAAAAGGCCGGCCTGGGCGGTGCGATCAGCGACCGGTTGTTGCAGGCCGCGAGCCGGCTGTTGCCCGAGCATCTGCCGCGCAGGCTCATCGAGTACCGCGACCGCTTCGAGCATCACTTGCTGCTGAAGATGGGCAATGACGGCGTGCAGGAGGCGCGCGCGTATCTGCAAGCGCGCTTCCCGACGCAGCAAGGCGACTACTTCGAATGCACCGACGAGGAAGGCAAGGCGGCGTTCCTCAACCGCTTTGCGATCGGCGGCGCGATGGTCCGTTATCGCGCGGTGCATCCGCGCACCGTGGAAGACATCGTGGCGCTCGACATCGCCCTGCCGCGCAATACCACCGACTGGTTCGAGCGCCTGCCGCCGGAGATCACGAAGGACATCGAGTTCACGATGTACTGCGGCCATTTCTTCTGCCACGTGCTGCACCAGGAGTATCTGGTGAAGAAGGGCGTGGACTGCGACCGCGTCAAGGACACCATTCTTGCGCTGCTCGCCGCGCGTGGCGCGGAATATCCGGCCGAGCACAACGTCGGGCATCTGTACGAGGCCAAGGCTTCGTTGCGCGAGTTCTACGAGCAACTCGACCCGACGAACTCGTTCAATCCTGGCATCGGCAAGACATCACGCGTGTTCAACTGGGGCAAGCCGGGGTATGCCTGTGCTTGCGAAAGCGAACATGAGGGCGTGCAGCACGCGCCCTGATCGTGTCGGAGCTCGATTGCTGAGGGTCATTGAGACCCCATGGGCCTATACGAAGCCGGGCTGTATCGCGCGGGGCGGAACGCGTCGGTCCATTAAAAAACGGAATGCGTTCCGGATTTTATTAACGGAGCGCGGCCTCGATTCGGGATATTCGTCGCTTGAGGTTTGCGCGTCGCAGCTTCGGGCTTACGCGATTAGAATCGCTGTCTTGGCGACGAGCCGCAACAACTTGCGGACTCCGTCGTGCCCACTGAAGCGACCAGAACAAACGAGACCATGCTCAGAAAAAAAGTCTTACCACTCGCTTTCGCGATTCTTTTCCATGCATTGCCGGCGGCAGCCCAGCAGACGCCGAACCGCGACGAGTTCTACTGGCTCGGCGAGATCAACAAGGCCAGCGCGGTCATCAATACGCAAGAGGGGTTGCTGGACAAGTCGCTGGCGCCCGGCATCGCAGCGGGCCTTGCCAAGGTGCTTCACGATGGCGATCAACCCGGCGGCAAGCGCCCGTCCACGGTGATCACCTTCGAGCCGCTGATGATCCAGGCAGCAGGCATGGATGTCACGCTCCTGCACGCGGGACGCTCGAGCCAGGACATGCACGCAACCTACCGCGCGGCGATCCTTCGTGACGACATGCTGCGCCTCGCCGATCAGTTGAACCAGACCGCCACGACGATCGTGGCGCTCGCACAGAAGCACGAACACACCATCGTGCCGAACTACACCAACGGCGTCGCGGCGCAGCCGAACAGCTACGGTCACTATCTGCTGGGCTATGCGGCCGCGCTCGATCGTGACGCGCAACGCATTCGCGAAGCCTATGCACGCATCGATCTCTCTCCGATGGGAACAACCGTCCTGAACGGCACGAGCTGGCCGCTGGATCGAACGCGCATGGCAGCGTATCTGGGGTTCGCCGGCATCGTCGACAACGCTTACGATGCGCATCAGATCGCCGCGGTCGATCATCCTGTCGAAGCGGGCGCGATCGTCACGAGCATCGCGCTTCATGCGGGGAGCTTCATCGAGGATGTAATGACGCAGTACGCGCAGCCGCGTCCCTGGATCCTCTTGCAGGAGGGCGGCAACAACACCTATGTGTCCAGCGCAATGCCGCAGAAGCGCAATCCGGGCTTGTTGAATTCGACCCGCGCCGATGCCTCCACCGCCATCACGCTCGCCATGGGCCCGGTGATGCGCGCCCACAATCTGCCTCCGGGCATGCCCGACGCGAAGGAAGTCCGCGACAACAAGGAGATGGTGAACAGCGCGATCACGGTCTTGCGAAAGTGGAATGCGATCCTCAATGCGCTGGTGATCGATCAGGGCCGCGCGCTGGAAGAACTGAACAGCGACTGGACCGCTTCGCAGGAAGTCGCCGACGTGCTGATGCGCAAATACAAGCTGCCGTTCAGACTGGGACATCACTTTGCTTCGGAGGTCGTGGAATACGCGCGAGCGCACGACATCAAGCCCAGCGACTTTCCCTATGACCAGGCACAGCGGATTTATGCGGAAACCACGCAAGGGTACGGCAATGGCGTGCTGCCCATGAGCGAGGCGGAATTTCGTTCGACGCTTGATCCGGTCGCCATCGTCAATAACCGGCGCACCTTGGGCGGTCCTCAACCAGCCGAGATGACGCGCATGCTCACCGAGGCGAAAGCGAAGCTTGCGCAACAGGATCAATGGATCAAGGAGAAGCGTGCGCGGATCGATGCATCGCTGAACCGGCTCGACCGCGACTTCGACACGCTCCTGAGCAGCCGCTGAGGCATCTTCAGGATGCTCAGCGCCGCCCCGTCAGCGCGAACTCGGTGGTCGTGACGGCGTCGGCCAGATAATCGACGAACGAGGCGATCCGTGCCGAGATCGCCGTGTTGCGGTAGTAGACGGCGTTGATGGGCTGCCGCACTTCCTGCGTGTGCCGCGCAAGGATCTGCACGAGCTTGCCTTCGCGCCGGTCGCGCAGGGTCATGAAGTCCGACAGGCATACGATGCCCTGTCCTTCCAGCGCGAGATGCCGCAGCGTCTCGCCGCTCGAGGACGCGATAGCCGGCGTAATCCGATACGGCTCGCTGTCCCGTGCCGAAAGCGGCCACACATTGAGCGACTCGGGCTGGGTGAAGCCGAGCAGCGCATGGCCCGCGAGTTCGTCGACGCGCTTCGGATGCCCATGCGCTTCCAGATATCGTGGCGACGCGAGCACGCGGATCCGGCTGCTGCCGATCGGGCGGCTGTGCAGCGTCGAATCCTTCAGCCTGCCGATGCGGATCGCGACGTCGGTGCGGCGTTCCAGCAGGTCGATCACCCCTTCATTGCTGTTCAGTTCCAGTTCGACGTGCGGATAGCGTTCACGGTATCCGGCGAGCAGCGGCACGATCACGTGCAGCATGAACGGCGTCGCGGCATCGACGCGCAACAATCCGGACGGCCGCTCGCGGCGCGCAGCAATCTGCTCTTCGGCACGTTCCACCGCATCGATGATTTCACGTGCGTTCTGAAGAAAACTCTTGCCTTCGTCCGTCAGTTCCAGCCGGCGGGTGGTTCGCCTCAGAAGCGTGGTCTGGAGTTTTTCTTCGAGCCGGCCCAAAGTCCGACTTGCGCCGGAGACGGTCTGATCCAGTTGCTCCGCGGCGGCAGTGATGGAACCCGTGTCGACCACGGCGGCAAAGGTCTGAAGCTCGTCGAGCGTGACTTTCATCGTTGATTATTTTTCAAGGATGTTCCGGTTATAGACTAGCTTCCTCGCAAAAGTAAAGCCGGTCCGCACGCCGCCGATTAAGAAAAAAAGCGGAAGATGCCGTTCCACCCAGAAAGCGCCGCGCGCGTTACCCTTCGACGGCGGCCCACTCTTCGATTCCGAACATGGTCAGGTCCTTGCTGACGAACCTTGTTTCCGGAACGCATCCGCCTGACGAAGACCATGTGCTCGATCGCAAGATCACCTGGCGCATCGTGCCCTTCCTGTTCGCCTGCTTTGTCGTGCTGTTTCTGGAACGGATCAACGTCGGCTTCGCGCAGCTTCAGATGAAGCACGATCTCGGCTTCACCGACGCGATGTACGGGCTCGCCGCCGGCGTCTTCTATCTCGGCCATGTCATCTGCGAAGTGCCGAGCAACATGCTGCTTGCGCGCTTCGGCGCGCGCAAGACGTTCCCGCGCATCATGCTTTTTTCCGGAATCACGGCCATGGGCACGATGCTGGCCTCCACGCCGTCGGCGTATTTCGCGCTTCGCTTCATGCTCGGCGTGTTCGAGGCGGGGTTCTTCCCGGGCATCATCCTGTACATGACCTACTGGTTTCCCCCGCATCGGCGCGCCGGCATCATGTCCGTCTTCATCGCGGGTGTCGCCACCGCCGGCATGCTTGGCGGATTGTTCTCCGGATGGATCATGCGCGACATGAACGGCATGCTCGGACTCTTCGGCTGGCAATGGATGTTTGCGCTCGAAGGCTTGCCCGCGGTTGCCCTCGGCCTCGTCGCGCGAGTGTGCCTGGCCGATTCCCCGGCTCAGGCAAACTGGCTCTCCGAGGCTGAAAAGACGCGTCTGGGCGCGATGCTTGCCTTGCAGGCGTCGGCCACGCGCGCGAGCAGTACACGCGCCATCACCGCGAATCCGAAGGTGTACCTGTTCGCGTTCGTCTACTTCACGCTGACCTGCGCATCACTCACGCTCAACTTCTGGCTGCCGCTGACGATTCGCGACTTCGGCGTCGATGACGTCGCGCTCGTCAGCCTGTATTCCATCATTCCGAATGCGATCGGCGTCGTCGGCCTGATCGTCATTGCAAGGCATTCCGACCATACCCGCGAGCGCCGCTGGCATTTCGTGTGGTGCACGGCCGGCGGCGCCGCCGCACTCGGTGCGCTGACGCTGCGTCCGCACAGCCTCGTGGTCATGCTGGGCTTGCTCACCGTGGCATGCGTGTCGATCTATGCGGCGTTGCCGGTGTTCTGGGCCGTCCCGCCGACACACTTCGCGGCCCGCGACACGGCGGCCGGCATCGCGCTCGTCAGCAGCATCGGGATCACGAGCGGCATCATCAATCCATGGGCAATCGGTATCGTCCGCAGCAGAACGGGCAGCCTCGATGACGCCATCCACATTCTTGCGCCGCTGCTCCTGCTGAGCGGCATCGTGCTGCTGGCGGCCGTGAGGCCTGCGCATCGACGCGACCGGGCTACATGATTCCGGCACTTGCGACAATGGAATCGGCGCGTGCAGCCATCCGGTTTTTATCGCGGTTCCATTCCGCTTTTTTCCGGAACAAACCGGCTCTTTAAAAAGCGGAATGCCTGGACGCTGTTTTCTGACGCCTTGCCAGAACGCACTGAGCCCACGGCCCAGGGTGTGAAGCGCGCTAGCCTGTATGAAGGCGCCGGACTTCTGCCGCGCTTGCCATGGGTCGCGCGTTCTTGCGCATCGAAGCGGAGGAGCGTCAGATGGAACATCAGCCGGAAAACGCCCGGAACCTGGGTCATGTCGGCCATGCGCCTCTGAACCATGGCCGGCGCGCACTGATGATCGCGGCGGCGGGATCGATGTTCACATGTGTGGCGGCGCAGACGCAACCGAAGAAGCTCCAGACCATCGCCCTCGGACAGATATCGCTCAGCTTCTGGACACAACGAATACTGGACCGAATACGGCCGGAACGCGCAGGAAGTCGCGGAGCTGTATCAGGGCGCACGCTTTTTCTGGGCCGTGCCTGACTATGTTCCGGCGACGGAAATCCACTCCATCGCCGATCTCGCCAGGCCGGACGTGATGAAAACGATGAACCTGTCCATCCAGGGCATCGGCGCCGGCGCGGCGATCACGAGACTCTCGGAGATCGCCATGGACGAGTACAACCTGGAGGAGCTGGGCTATCGCTTCCAGCCAGGTTCGCAAGGCGAATGGATCGCCGCTCACGACGCCGCGCTCGCTCAGCGTCAACGCTTCATCTTCCCGACCTGGACGCCGCAATACCTCAACAACGGTGGCCGCTTGCGGCCGCTCGACGATCCTCTGCACGTGCTGGGCGGTGAGAATCGCGGTTCGCTGGTGGCGCCGCACGCGCAGCTAAAGATGCTTCCGGAGCGAACGGTGCGCGTGCTTTCGCGCATCCGGCTCGGAATCGACGGCGTGACGCAAATGGACTGGCTGGTGAACGTTCAGAAAAAAACGCCGCTGGAAGCCGCGCGTGCGTGGATGCGAGCCAACGATGCGCTCGTCTCCTCATGGTTCGCCGCCTGACCGGGCACACAAACCCGGGATCAATCTCCCGATCCGGATAACGGCTTCGTCGCCATCGCGCGCGTCAGGCCGTGTACCGGCCGCCGCACGGCGACATCGAACGGATTGATCTGCTGGCCGAGCGCCTCGGCCTGGCGTCGCAACAGTTCGACCACCATCGGCAGGCGGTCTTCGCCAAGGCGCGTGGACAAGGTGCCGACGCTCAATGCGCCGATCGCAAGGCCCGAGCGGTCGAGAATCGGCACCGCAACGCCCGCCATTCCGTCGATCAGACCGCTGTTGCGCCCCGCGTAGCCCTGCGTGCGCACCCGTTCGATCTCGGTGCGCAAATAGACTTCGTCGAATACGCCATAGCTGTGCAGACGCGGCACGTTGAAGCGAATGATCTCTTCACGCTCCGCTTCGGGCTGGAATGCGAGTATCGCGAGGCTGCCCTGTCCGACGCCCAGCGCCACGCGTCCGCCCACATCGCCTGTGAAGGAGCGGATGGGAAACGGACCTTCGCAGATGTCGAGGCACACCGCATCGAAGCTGCTCTTCACCAGCAGGAAGATGGTTTCGCCGAGTCCCGAACACAACCTCAAGAGTGCGGGCCTGCACAGCGCGCGCATGCGGCTCGGGTTGCCTGCCTGCGCGGCGAGCGAGAAAAAATCGACGCTCAGCCGATAGCGCTTGCTGCCCTCGTCTTGCTCGACCACCCCTTCCGCAATCAGCGCATGGAGAATCCGGTGCACGGTGGCCTGTGTGAGGCCGACAGCTTTCGCCAGCGCCGTGACGCGGCTTCCTTCCACCTGATCGTTGCCCAGCGCCCGGATCACGGCGAAGGCACGCTGCAGCATGCCCGCGCCGGGCGTTCCGTTTTCTTCGTCCGTTACCTGCATTCTTGCCTCTCCGATTCCATTAAACGGAATAACCGCGCCGTGGCTTCCATTGACCTGATGCACGTGGACACTCAACCCCGGCGCGGTGCTCCGGGATTACCCACATACCGCCCAGCGAAATTTTTTCCAGAACATCGCTTCGATAATTTCATTAATCGAAATCTAAACGCAGATTCCAATCAATGGATGGAATTTTAAATTGACCGGGCGAAATTTGGCTGGCTAGAGTCGCTCCATCGCAATCAAACGGATGTCGCCATGCAGGCGCACCGAAGGGGCTCGCCGTGTCGTTTCTCACCTTGACCGATCTGTCGAAGTCATTCGGCGATCTGCACGCCGTCGCCGACGTCAACCTGTCGGTCGAGAAAGGCGAATTCGTCTCGCTGCTCGGGCCGTCAGGCTGCGGCAAGACCACGACGCTGCAAATGATCGCCGGCTTCATCGAGGCCACGCGCGGACGCATCATGCTCGATGGGCGCGACATCACCCACATGCGGCCGAACCGGCGCGGTCTCGGCATCGTGTTCCAGAGCTATGCGCTGTTCCCGCACATGAGCGTCGAACAGAACGTGAGCTTCGGCCTGGAGATGCGCGGCATCGACCGCGCCGAGCGCCGTGAGCGCGTCAAAGAAGCGCTCTCGCTCGTGCGCCTCGATGCCTACGCGCACCGTTTTCCCCGTGAGCTGTCCGGCGGCCAGCGTCAGCGCGTCGCGATCGCGCGCGCCATCGTGATCGCGCCGCCGGTGCTGCTGCTCGACGAACCCATGTCGAACCTCGACGCCAAGCTGCGCGAGGACATGCAGTTTGAATTGCGCGGCATCCAGCGCAAGATCGGCACGACGACCATCATGGTCACGCACGACCAGTCCGAGGCGCTGTCCATCAGCGATCGTGTCGTCGTGATGGAAGCGGGCCGCATCACGCAGGTGGACTCGCCGTATCGCGCCTACGAGCGGCCCGAGACGAGCTTCGTGTCGCAGTTCATCGGCAAGGCGAACATGCTGCATGGAAAGATCGTGGCGCGCGATGGCGACGCGATCCGCATCGACCTCGGTCACGACCTCGCGGAAACCGGCACGAGCTCGCAATTGCCGGAACGCGAGCGCGGCATCGGCGTCGGCGCCGCGATCACGGTCTGCATCCGTCCGGAGAAGCTCCGGCTCGGCGCGGCGGGCAGCGGACGTCTGCCGGGTCGCGTGACCAGCCGCTTCTTCCTCGGCAGCCAGTGGCTCTATCGTCTCGACAGCCGCGCCGGCGAAATGCTCGTGTGCTGCCAGAACCACGGCGACGACCCGCTCGAGGAAGGCGCGCAGGTGGGCATCGACTGGAACACGGAATCGATCCGCTTCATCCAGCAGGAGGCCGCCCGTGGATAGCACGCTGCGCTCCTCCAGCCCCACCGCGACGCCCGACCCGCAAAACACGCGACGCGCGCCGTGGCACGCGTATCTGCCCTTGTGGCTGATGAGCGCGCCCGCCCTGCTGCTGTTCTGCGTGCTCGTGATCGTGCCGCTCGGCATGACGCTCGCACTGACGTTCTATCGTTTCGATCCGTCGCTCGGCCCGGTGGCGGCATTCGATCTGCATAACTACGCCGAGGTGCTCGGCTCGTCGTACTTCCACACGATCTTCCTGCGCACCTTCGGCATCGCCGCGCTCGTGACGGTGCTGTGCATCGCGATCGGCACACCCGAGGCCTACATCCTGTCGCGCATGGGAGATCCCTGGCGCTCCCTCTTCCTGCTGGTGATCCTCGCGCCGCTGCTCGTTTCGGTGGTCGTGCGCGCGTTCGGCTGGAGCATGCTGCTCAACGTGAACGGTCTGGTGAACCAGTTGCTCGGCGTGTTCGGCATGGGGCCGTACAAGCTGCTCTATACGACCTTCGCGATTGTCATCGCGCTCGTGCACGTGATGCTGCCGTTCATGGTGATTCCGGTCTGGACCGCGCTGCAACGGATCGATCCGCAAACCGAGAACGCCGCGCTGTCGCTGATGGCCTCGCCCGCCGTCACCCTGCGGCGCATCGTGCTGCCGCAACTGGTGCCGGGGATCCTGTCGGGCAGCCTGATGGTGTTCGGCCTCTCCGCGAGCGCGTTCGCTATTCCGGGCCTGCTGGGCGGACGACGCCTGAAGGTCGCCGCAACCACCGTGTACGACCAGTTCCTCAGCTCGATGAACTGGCCGCTCGGCGCGACCATCGCGGTGCTGCTGCTGATCGCCAATCTGGTCGTGATGCTCACTTATTACCGTGTGCTCGAGCGGCGCTATGCGCGCAGCATGGGCTGAGCGAGACGAATCATCATGCGTAAAAACGGTCCCATCGCCCTCGCGTTCCACACTATCGTCATTCTCTTCGTGCTCGCGCCGCTCGCTGTCGTCGTGCTGGTCGCATTCACGCCCGAAGAGACGCTCACGCTGCCCACCCATGCACTGTCGCTGCGCTGGTTCCGCGCGATCCTCGACTATCCGGATTTCATTTCGGCTTTTTTCAACAGCGTCAAGCTCGCTTTTGCATCGGCGACGCTTTCGCTCGTCATCGCGTTGCCGGCGGGACTCGCGATTGGCCGCGGGCGCTTTCCGGGCAGAAATTTCCTGAACGCGTTGTTGCTTTCTCCGCTCGTGATTCCCGGCCTTGTGCTCGGCATCGCCATGCTGCGTTTCTTCGCGATGATCGGTGCAACCGGTTCGTTCGCGTGGCTGATCCTCGCGCACATGATCGTCATCACGCCGTTCGTCATGCGGCTCGTGCTGGCTTCGGTGACCGGCATGGACCGTAGCGTCGAGCATGCAGCGGCGTCGCTGGGCGCGGGCGCATGGACCACTTTCCGCCGCGTCACCTGGCCGATGATCCTGCCCGGCATCACCGGCGGCTGGCTGCTCGCGTTCATCAATAGCTTTGACGAGCTGACCATGTCCGTCTTCGTCACGTCGCCCCAGACCATCACGCTGCCGGTGCGCATGTACATGTACGCGACCGAATCGATCGATCCGATGATGGCCTCCGTGTCCGCGCTGGTGATCTTCATCACTGCCGGGGCCATGCTCATCCTCGATCGCGTGTATGGGCTCAACCGCATTCTGATCGGCCAGCACTGAACGACATCTCATGACTACCCCGACGTCCCGCTGCGCCCCGCAATTCGTCCGACTCGCGGAAACCGGACGCGCGCCCGTTTCCTTCATCCTCGACGGCACGCCCACGCAAGCCCTCGCGGGCGACACGCTCCTCACCGCGATCCTTCTGCAGCAGCGCCATGTGCGCCACAGCGAGTTCAGCGACGCACCGCGTGCAGGCTTCTGCCTGATCGGCGCGTGTCAGGACTGCTGGGTGCGCGGCGAGGACGGCACGCGCATGCGCGCCTGCTCTACACGCATCGAGGCCGGCATGCGCATCGTCACGCAGGGACAATGCACATCGCGCACATTGCACACAGCGAACCCGGAGGATGCGCAATGAGCGTTGAGCGCCGTGTGGTGATCGTCGGCGCGGGCCCCGCGGGGATTCGTGCGGCGCAGACACTCGTGGGCGCCGGTGTACGGCCGGTGGTCATCGATGAAAATCCGCGCTGGGGTGGACAGATCTATCGCCAGCCGCCGGCGGACGCGGGCTTCGCACGCACGAAGTCCACGCTCTATGGCTTCGAGGCCGGCAAGGCCGATGCCGTACATCGCGCGATGGAAGCGCTCCTGCCCGGGATCGACTATCGTCCCGGCACGCTGGTCTGGTCATGCGAAGCGAACCGGCTCGATACGCTCCACGCCGGCCGCGAAGCCACCGTGCCGTTCACGCATCTGATCATCGCGAGCGGCGCGACCGATCGCGTCATGCCGCTCCCCGGCTGGACTCTTGCAGGCGTCTACACGCTCGGCGGCGCGCAGGTCGCGCTGAAGTCGCAGGGTTGCGCGATCGGCGCGCGCATCGTGCTGGCAGGCACGGGGCCATTGCTTTATCTCGTCGCCTATCAATACGTGAAGGCCGGCGCGCAGATCGCCGCCGTACTCGACACCAGTCCGCTCGCACGGCAGGCCGCGGCCGCGCCGCGCATGCTCAGCCAGCCCGCGACTTTCGCGAAGGGCCTGTATTACGTGGCATGGCTGCAGGCGCGCGGCGTGCGTATCGAACGCGGCGTCACGCTCGATGCCATCGAAGGCGAAGACGCCGTGCGTTCGATCCGCTGGCGCACGCATCGCGGCGAGGCGCGCGCGCTGGAGTGCGATGCCGTCGGCATCGGTTTCGGTCTGCGCCCGGAGACCCAGCTCGCCGATCTCGCCGGTTGCCGCTTCCGTTTCGACACGCTCAATCGCTGCTGGATTCCGGAACGCGATGCAGCCGGCCGCAGTTCGGTGCGCAACGTGTATCTCGCCGGCGATGGCGCAGGCATCGCGGGCGCGGATGCCGCCGAACTCGCGGGCCAGCGTGCAGCGCTCGCGCTGATCGAGGACGTCGGCGTCATGACGCATCGTCATAGCCAGCCCGATGCCGCGCGGCTCGAACAACAGCTCTCACGCATCGGCGCGTTTCGTGTCGGTATCGAGCAGGCGTTCGCGCCGCCCGATCATGCCGCGAAGACCTGGCCCGACGATCTCGTGATCTGCCGCTGCGAGGAAGTCACCGCAGGCACACTGCGCGCGTGCGTCCGCAGTGGCCTCGCCACCGAAGTGAACCGGCTGAAGGCGCTTACGCGCATCGGCATGGGCCGCTGCCAGGGGCGCATGTGCGGTGAAGCGGCCGTGGCGCTGCTCGCCGCCGAAACCGGCAAGCAGGTTTCCGAAGTGGGCAGGCTGCGCAGCCAGGCGCCCATCAAACCCATTCCCATCACGCCGATGCTCTACGACGACGGCGTGCAGGTCCAGCCCGAGGAAGCCCACGATGAGTGAGGCGCGTCACTACGATGTCGTCATCGCGGGCGGCGGCCTCGTCGGGTCATCCACGGCGCTGGCGCTGGCATTGCAAGGGCTGCGGGTCGCGCTGATCGAACGGCGCTTCTGCGGTGCGCAGGCGAGCGGCGTGAACTATGGCGGCGTGCGCACGCAAGGCCGCAGTCCCGAACAGATGCCGCTCGCGGTGCGCGCGCGAAGCGTCTATGCTCGCTTGCCTGAACTGATCGGCATCGATGGCGAGCTGGTGGTGTCGGGTCATCTGCGGCTCGCACGCCGAGAAGCCGATCTCGATGTGCTCGACCAATGGTCCGCGATGGCGCGCGAGCACGGTGTCGAATCGCAGGTGCTGCGCGGCCCGGAATTTCGCAAGCGCTATCCGTGGCTGGGTCCGGCGGCGATCGGCGGGTCGCTTTGTCCGAGCGATGGTCACGCGAATCCGCGTCTCGTCTCGCCGGGTTTCGCGCATGCCGCACGTCGCGCGGGTGTCGACGTGCGCGAGCAGACCGAGCTCGCCGATATCGTCTTCGACGGCACGCGTTTCCAGATGCGCGCGGGCGACCGCCGCATCAGCTCGGACTGGCTCGTCAACAGCGCGGGTGCATGGGCCAATCGCATCGCGGGCAGCTTCGGCGAGACCGTGCCGATGAAACCCATCTATCCGAACATGTGGGTGACCGAGCCGCTGCCGCGCTTCATCGGCCACAGTCTCGGCGTGGTGGGCGGCGGCGTGTATGCGCGGCAAGTGGAGCGCGGCAATTGCGTGATCGGCGGCGGCCGCGGTCATGGCGACGGCGAGTATGCCCAGCCGTCCACCGCCACCACGCGCGCCGTGATGCGCGATGCCTGTGCGCTGCTGCCGGCGCTGCGCGATGCACTGTTGATCCGCACCTGGAGCGGCGTGGAAGGCGAAACGCCGGACAGCAATCCGGTCATCGGCCTGAGCCGCACCACGCCGCGTCTGCTGCATGCATTCGGTTTTTCGGGCGGAGGCTTCCTGCTTGCGCCCGGCGTCGGCGAAGTGCTCGCCGAGCTCGTCACGCAAGGCGATACCCGCACGCCGATCGACGCGTTCTCGATTCAACGCTTCAGCCGGGTGCCGCTCTCCGCTGCTCACTAACCTCAAACGCAATCGCCATAACAAGGACAATCACGATGAACCTGCCCCGCACACTCGCCTCCGTTGCCGCGCTCGTCGCGTTCGGTGTCTCGTCGCAAGCCTGGTCGCAGAGCAAGACGATCTATATCGGCATGAACGGCGGACCGATGGAGAAGGCCTACACCAGCCAGGTGCTGCCTGACTTCGAGAAGGCCAACAACGTCAAGGTCGTGGTGGTGCCCGGCACGTCGTCCGACGTGCTCGCGAAGCTGCTCGCGAACCGCAACAGTCCGCAGATCCATGCCGCGTTCCTCGACGACGGCGTGATGGCGCGCGCCGTCAGCATGGGCATCTGCCAGAAGCTCGATGACGCGCCCGTACTCAGGGAACTCTATCCGTTCGCGCGCCTGAAGGACGACATGGGCGCAGGCGTGCAGCTCGGCATGACGGGCATCGGCTACAACACCAAGCTGTTCAAGGAAAAGGGCTGGGCGCCGCCGACCTCGTGGATGGACTTCGCCGATCCGAAGTACAAGGGCAAGGTCGTGTTCCAGTCGGCTTCCAGCAGCACGTTCGGCCTGCACGGTTTCCTCGCGATCAATCGTCTGCTCGGCGGAAGCGAGAAGAACGTCGAGCCGGGTTTCAGCAAATGGGCGACGACGGTCGGCCCGAACGTCGTCGAATACATTCCCAACTCGGCGAAGCTCTCCGAGATGATTACCACGGGCGAAGCCGGTTTGTTTCCGCTCACGCCGACCGCCATCGGCGACCTGAAGGACAAGGGCCTGCCGGTTGCCTACGTCGCGCCGAAGGAAGGCGCGGTGTTGCTGCTGGTCGATCTGTGCGTCGTGAAGAACAATCCCGATCCGGCGCTCGCTCAGAAACTCGCGCAGTATCTGCTGTCCGCGCCCGCGCAGACCAAGGCGGCCGAAGCGGGCAAGCAGATCCCCACGAATTCGCAAGCGAAGATGACGCCGGACATGGAAAAGAATCTCGGCGACCTGAACACGCTCGTGAAGAAAGTAACGGTGGTGGACTGGGACACCATCAATGCGAACCGCGCGCAGTGGGATCAGCGCTGGAATCAGCAGATCGAGAAGTAAGCAGGTTCGCGCTGGCGCTGGACGGCGGCGCGGCAGTCTTCTCCCTTTCAGCGTCTCTCGGGACTGAATGGGGTTGCCGCAGCCGCTTGTCCACGACTTGATGGCCTTCTTCGGAACAGCCAATTCCGCATTTTCTTGCAACTGCCGAAGCTCTTGGTGGGCAAGGTGTCGGGGCCCGTTCCGATAAAAAGCTGAACGCGTTCCGGAAAATAATGCACGTTTGCGGATCGCTTTCTTGAAAGCAGTGCCCGGCCGCCGGGCATCCAGGACGACAGTCGACTACTTGCGAGCCGCCATGCCGCTCTTGCGAAGCGGCTTCATCGCGCCAGACCGACAGCCGCGAAAACCGCCCCATGCCGCGGATTCATTGGACGCGATCATTCAGGCCACCGACAATGAGGAAACACGCGCGACAACCTCGCGCCTTCGCTTTCCACTCATTCCGAACGCGCCCTCATGACCTTCCAGCACTCCAACCCTTCGCGCGGCACACGCGGCATGGCCGTCGCGCCGCATTCACTTGCAACGCAAAGCGCCCTCGCCGTACTGCGCGAAGGCGGCAACGCGGTCGAAGCGATGATCTCCGCCGCAGCCACCATCGCGGTGGTATATCCGCACATGAACGGTATCGGCGGGGACGGCTTCTGGCTGATCTCGCGTCCGGGCGAGCCACCCGTCGGCATCGAGGCATGCGGGTCCGCCGCCTCGGGCGCCAGCATCGAACGGTATCGCGCGCTCGGGCTCGACCGCATTCCGCATCGCGGCGCGCTTGCTGCGAATACGATGGCCGGGACCGTATCGGGCTGGCAGGCCGCATTCGACTGGTCTGCGAAAACGCTAGGCGGTCGTCTGCCGGTCTCGCGCCTGCTCGACGACGCCATTGCCTACGCCACCCACGGCGTGCCCGTCACCGACAGCCAGGCGCGCTGCGTCGCCGGCAAGCGCGGCGAACTGGCAGACGTGCCGGGCTTCGCCGAAAGCTTCATGCCCGACGCACTCGATGGCGGCCCGCCGCGCGCCGGCGCTCGCTTCAAGCAGCCGCGCATGGCCGCGACGCTCGCGCAGCTCGTCCAGAACGGTCTCGACGATTTCTATCGCGGCGATCTCGCGCGCACGCTTGCGCAAGAACTCGGCGCGCTCGGCAGCCCGCTCGCGCTGGAAGATTTCGAGCGTCATCGCGCGCGCCTGGTGACGCCGCTCGCGCTCAAGCATTCGCTCGGCTCGGTATACAACATGCCGCCGCCGACACAAGGTCTCGTGTCACTGCTCATCGTCGGGCTGCTGGACCGCGTGCTGCGCGACGACATGGACCCGCTCGGCCCCGAGTACGTGCACGCGTGCGTCGAAGCGACCAAGCTCGCCTTCAGGATCCGCGACGCACACATCACCGATCCGGATCACATGGACATCGATCCGCAGACCCTGCTCGATCCCGCGCGCCTCGACGCACTCGCCGCGCAGATTTCCTTCACGCAGGCCGCGCCGTGGGGCAACGGACGCGGTCCGGCGGATACCGTGTGGCTTGGCGTCGTCGATGGCGACGGCGTCGCCGTGAGCTTCATCCAGAGCATCTATCACGAGTTCGGCAGCGGCATCGTCCTGCCGGGGTCGGGCGTGAACTGGCAGAACCGCGGCTGCAGCTTCTCGCTCGACGCAGGCTCGCTCAATCCGCTGATGCCGCGCCGGCGTCCTTTCCACACGCTGAATCCCGCACTCGCGCGTTTCGCCGATGGACGCGTCATGGTCTACGGCAACATGGGCGGCGACGGCCAGCCGCAATCGCAGAGCGCGGTGTTCACGCGCATCGCGCGGTATGGCTGGAATCCGCAATCGGCCATCGACGCACCGCGCTGGCTGCTCGGGCGCACATGGGGACAGGCGAGCGATTCGCTCAAGCTGGAGGCGCGCTTCGGCGATGCGACGGTGGCCGCGCTGCGGCAACTCGGCCATGAAGTCGATGTCCTGCTGCCCTACGACGAAACCATGGGTCACGCCGGGGCCATCATCCGCTACCCGAACGGTTGCTTCGAAGGCGGCCACGATCCGCGCAGTGACGGCGCGGCGATTGGCTGGTAGGTTCTTGGCGAGGCAGGAGCAGGATTCATCGAGACATCGCTACTGCCACAATCAATCTGTAACGCAATCAGATAAATTCGATTTCTAAAGCTTTGTTGCGCACTTACAAAGCTTGACATTCTTTGACGTTTACGAAGGCTGAATCGTGGGACTCTCGCGCGGGAGCGATTCGTCCAAGAACGGAGGAGAAGAGAAATATGGATTTCATCGATGAAGTGAGGACTTTGGCGGCACGCATCGCAACAGCGAAGGATAGGGTGCAAACCGAAGAGGCAACCAAGAATGCCATGGTGATGCCGTTCATCCATCTGCTGGGATATAACGTCTTTGATCCCCTCGAGGTGACGCCCGAGCTGATCGCCGATGTTGGCACGAAGAAAGGCGAGAAGGTGGACTATGCGATCCTGAAAGACGGCAAACCTATCATGCTGTTCGAGTGCAAGAGGTCCGGCGGCGATCTCAACATCAATCATGCAAGCCAGCTCTTCCGCTACTTCCATGTCACGGAGGCGCGATTCGGGGTGTTGACGAATGGTCTCGTCTATCGCTTCTTTACCGACCTTGAACAGCCGAACAAGATGGACGAGAAACCGTTCTTCGAATTCAATATCGCTGACTTCCGCGATCAGGATGTCGATGAACTGAAGAAGTTCGCCAAAGCTGCGTTTGACCTCGAAAATATCCTGACCACGGCAAACCACCTCAAATATACGCGTGCAATCAAGAATACCTTGAACGAATGGATGGCTGAGCCTCCCGAGGAATTCGTTCGGCTCGTTTCAGCGGAATTCCTCGCAGGGAAACAGTTCAGGACCACCGTCAAGGATCAATTCACGCAGGTCACGAAACACGCTTTTCAGCAGCTGGTGGCCGACAAGATCAATGGCCGTCTCAAGGGCGCAATGACACCGGAGCCGGCGTTGCTTCCCTCAGTTCCACCGACAGGGAGTGATGCAGCATCCGGCGACGCATCTGAGCCGAC
Organism: Caballeronia sp. LZ033; assembly: GCF_031451265.1. Classification (NCBI taxonomy): domain Bacteria; kingdom Pseudomonadati; phylum Pseudomonadota; class Betaproteobacteria; order Burkholderiales; family Burkholderiaceae; genus Caballeronia; species Caballeronia sp. LZ033. The sequence continues at coordinate 780,022 of NZ_JARUXQ010000003.1, forward strand.
TGCTATCGAGGTCGAAGCATTCCAGATTATCCGGGCGATCCTGCGGCCTGTCATATCGCCGGGGATGGTGGCGATCCGCGGTGCGGCGAGCTATTGCGCGATTCTCTTCGATGATAACAATCGCAAACCCATCTGCAGATTGCGCTTCAAAAACGAAAGCAGGCTTGTCATCGGCGTGTTCGACGACAAGAAGGAAGAGGATCGTGTGCATCTGGACAATCTCGATGCCATTTTCGAGCTTTCCGACAGATTGAAAGCCTGCGCGACGTCGTACATGAAACCTGCCCGGGAAGACGAAAGCGCTGTCGCTTAGTTGTCTCCGTGCATCAGGCACATGTGCTGATGTTTGAGCCGGCGCCGCCGTCGTGCAGGATCACAGCGGGCCGGCATACAAAAGCACCCTTCCGTCTTCAGGCGTTCGCACCGCCATCCACAGTGAGCGTCGCCCCGGTGATATAACCGGCGTTCGCGCTCGCCAGAAAGACCACGGCCTGCGCGATATCCTCGCCCGTGCCGTAGTCGCCGGTGGCCGTCAACGCTTTCAGCGTCGGCCCGAACGGACCTTCCACCGGGTTCATGTCCGTGTTGATCGAGCCGGGCTGCACGAGGTTCGCCGTGATCCGCTGCGGGCCGAGTTCTCTCGCGAGGCCCTGCGTGAACGCCACGAGCGCCGATTTGGACGCGGAATAAACGCCGAGCAACGAAGCGGGAACGCGGTCCGCAAAGTAGCTGCCAATCGAAATCACGCGGCCGCCCGCCTTCAGGTGCGGAATCGCCGCCTTGGCAGCGAGAATCGGCGCGCGCACGTTCACGTTCAGCGTGGCATCGATATCTTCGAGCGAGATGTCCTTCACATCGCCCATGCGCAGAATGCCGGCGTTGTTGACCAGGATATCGAGCCCGCCCAGCGACTCCACCGTCTTTTGCACGGAAGCGTCGATCGCCGCTGCATCCGCGCTGTTCGCCTGGATCGCGACGCCACGGCGACCTTGCGCTTCGATCGCCTGCACGACCTGCGCGGCCTGTTCCGCCGACTTCTCATACGTGATCGCGACGTCCGCGCCAGCGGCCGCCAGAGCCTTTGCAATCGAAGCGCCGATACCGCGGCTTGCGCCGGTGACCAGCGCGCGTTTTCCTTCGAGCATCATGTCAATCTCCAGAGTGGTTTATTGAATACAAAAAATCGTGAAGGGCCTGTCCGCCCATACCGATCCATCAGTTGAACAATCCTTGAATCTCGCCGTATGGCAGCGGCGTGCCGTCGAGCGCTTCGGAACGGCCGTGCGCGAGGAAGTCCGCGGCCATGGCCTTGCTCCTGCCGAGCACCACCTGCGCGATGCCGCTGCCCGCGCTGAGCCGCCGTACGCCGAGCCTTCCGAGCGTCGCGGCATCGGGCAGGCCCGGCAGCGCCATCACATTCAAAGGCAGCCGGATGTCCCGGACGATCGTCTCGATGTGGGACGGCCGCATCAGCGCCGGAACGAACAAACCGTCCGCGCCCGCCGACGCATACAGCCCGCCGCGTGCAATCGCCTCCTGAGGCTGCTTCGACGCTTCGACGAGGCTTGCAAGGAACACGTCGCTGCGTGCATTGACGAACAGGTCCAGGCCGGCCTTTGTCACAGCCGCCTTGATCGCCTCGATCTTCACGGCCAGCAGCGATGCCGGGTCGGGTCCGTCTTCGATATTGATGCCCGCAATCCCCAGCTCCGCCAGCCGCAGCACCTGCTCTGCGACGGTCTCCGGATCGTCGGAATAGCCGTGTTCGACGTCCACTGACAACGGCACGGCGAGCACGCGCACGATCCGTCGAACCGATGCGAGGACTTCATCGAACGGCAGCATGCGGCCGTCCGGATAACCGAGCGCCCATAGGTGAATGCGTCGTCTATTTGGGCGATTGCTCCGCCGAAGCAGGTCTTGACTGGACTTGTGAGCCGTAAATGAGAAGAACCCCGCTTCGCCTGTCATGGGCGAGGCGGTTAGATCCGCATGTCTGCGATCTCTCACGTCCTTGCACGGACGTGCATCGTGTCCGACCGTTCAATGGCGGGCCGTAGTAGAGGGTGCAGAGCGATTTGGGTTCTTCGTCGCTCCGCCCAGTCAACTCTGCTATTGGCCCGTCTCCCTCTTCCATTGGGACGCGGGACCTCACCACAAGAGGGCGAACCCGTGAGCGTCAGAGACACCGCAATCCATTCCCGTCTTCCATCCGAACCACCGCCGTACGCGCGACTCCACGCCGGCCGGTTTGCGACGCCCGAGCGCGCCGCCTTCGCCGCGTGGCGGTGCCCCCTGCATTCGTTCGAGGGGCACTTCGTCGGGCACGTGAGCGCAATCGGCGCATTGCGCGCTGTATCGCGGCACGATCCTCTCCCGCTCTTGCGCTATGTGCAGGAGGCGCGCGGCTCGATCACGGTACATCGAGACTCGTTTCTCGACATCGTGCGCGTAGGCGGCAAGGTCGGACGACGCGCCGATCAGCTCGCGCCGCTCGCCGAGATCCTCGATACAGCCGGCGCCCGCGCGCTTGAGAGCGACGTCATCGAATGCGCCGCTCAGGCGCTCAGAGAGTGCTTTCTCGTGCTGCAGAGCGGACCACGCATCGATTCCGTGCTCACCTACCTGAGTCAGCTGCAGGCGACGTGCTCAATCACGATCCACCACGCAAGCAAGCTGCGCGCGTTCATTGCAAACGAGGTCGCCGCGCTTGGCTGACCTGTCCTCGCCTCCCTGAGAGGCGCCGATCCCAGGCTCCGCGTGATCGTGCCGTCGCGCCACGGACTGGCAACAGGCACGCCTCTGATTTTTGCGCCTCGCCTCGTGCGAGGCTTTTTTTTCAGATTTATCGGCCTACGCCGGGCAATTCGGAGCGCTGACAATACACGTGCTGCTTGCTTACGTTGCCATGCCTCGCGAGCCGGTTCCGCCGACTCCCTTTCTGCAAGAACATGAATCACGGTCTTTTCAAGCTGGTGTACAGCCGTCTGCGGAACATGCACGTCGCTGTCGCCGATTTCGCATGCGCTCACGGTAGCGAACCGGCCGTGTGGGTCGCAGGCACGCGCAGCGCGGCGCCGCACCTCCTGTTGCGTCCGCTCGTTGCCGCCGCCATGCTGTGCTTCGGAGGGCTCGTCGTAGTCGTACCGACGTGGGCACAGATCGTCGCGGTCCCGGGCTCTGGCGCGCAGGTCATACAGACGCAGAACGGCCTCGCACAGGTGAACATTGCGAGGCCCTCGGGCGCGGGGGTGTCGCTCAATCATTACTCGCAATTCGACGTTCAGCGACAAGGCGCGATTCTCAACAACTCGCCCGCCATCACGCAGACGCAGCAGGCCGGACTGATCAACGGCAACGCCAACCTCGCGCCGGGCGGCTCCGCGCGCGTGATCGTCAATCAGGTGATGAGCAGCGCGCCCTCAGCGATTCGAGGGTACGTTGAAGTCGCCGGGCCTCGCGCCGAGATCGTTGTTGCCAATCCAAACGGTTTGATAGTCGACGGGGGCGGCTTCATCAACACGAGCCGCGCCATTCTGACCACGGGCACGCCGAACTTCGGGCCGAACGGGTCGCTGTCGGGTTTCACGGTGAGTGGCGGCAACCTCGTCGTGCAAGGTGCGGGCTTGAACGCCGCTAACATCGATCAGGTCGACCTGCTCGCGCGTGCAATCCAGGTGAACGCGGCCATTTACGCGAACCGGCTCAACGCGGTCACGGGCGCAAACGGCATCGAGCACGATTCGCTCGCCGCGACGCCAGTCGCGGGCAACGGCACGGCACCCGCCGTCGCGCTCGACGTGAGCGCACTCGGCGGCATGTATGCGAATCGCATCTTTCTGGCGTCGAACGAGTATGGC
>NZ_JARUXQ010000003.1:783981-1353435 GCF_031451265.1 Caballeronia sp. LZ033
CGGTTCCACACGAGCGGCAGCCGTCCCGGCACGGTGAAATCGTGCTGCTGCACCACGACCTCACCCGTGATGCCGTTGACCGGTTCGCCAAAGACCCATTGAGCGACGAGTCTGACGAAGTTGCCCCATCGTCCGTTGCCCACGCGATCCTGAATCGCTCTGGACACGTGGCAGGCACGCGACGGTTTGGACAGGCCATGCGAGAAGGCTGCACGCATCGCCATGCCCGCGAGCGCCGCGATGCTGGGCACGGGCGGACCGCCCACCAGCACCGGACGGGATGCCGGAATCGGCAGCATGATCGAGGTGGGCAGCGACATGCTTCCACGCCGGGTGTGCTCACTGTTGTGTGACAGCGAAAGCATGCCCGTGAACCAGCAGGTCAGCGCGGGCAGCACCGCATAGGCCATAGGATCACCGTTGGCCTGCACGGTCATGCTGCCTAGGAAGGCCTCGCCGTTACCCGCGGGCTTGGGCGCATCAGAGCCAGTAAAGACACCGCCGATCGGAAAATGCAGCCCAGGCAGATGCATGGTCTGCGTGCCGGCGGTCGAGCGCATCAGGCCGTTGATCCAGATCGGACCACCGCCACCGCCGGCAGTCACCGCAGCGGCCATCGCGCCCGCCGCGACCGCCGCCGCGCTCACACTGCGCATCCCAAGCTTGACGATGGCTCCCGCACTCATCGCCATCATGCCCGTCGACACCATGCTGCCGACACCTTCCGGCAGCGTCGACAGGTATTCCATCGGATCGAGCACGAAGCCCACGTGCGGATGCGGCAGCGGCATGACGACGCCCGCAGGCGTCTGAATCAGATGCACGTCCACGCCGACGACGGGCGTCAGGTGCGTGACCGCCGGCATGCCCATCAGACTTCTTCCCTGCCGATTGACTGCTGAACATGGATTTCCGCCATGCTCAGCTTGAGATCGATCCGGCAATGGTCAACCAGATGGATAAGGTGCCCTGTCTGCATCATGCGCCCGAAGCCTCGTTGATCGAAGCTATCAAGCCTCCTGCATCCAGGCCTGCAACGGAATGATTAAAGTCTGAATTGTGAAATTGATGAAGGGAAGCAGATGCGCTGCATTCCCGGGGACAGTTCCGACAGCTTCTTGATGGCCCTTGCCACTACCCCAACCAATGCCGCGATCACGCCCGGGCCCATCGTTCCAAACCGACACTGTGATGGCGGCGCGTCGTGCGGCCGTGTTGCCGGTGGCGGCGGCACGCATCCCATTTCCTCAACTTCCTCGAACAGGAGAATGCCATGCGCGTTGGTCAGAGCCCCTATCCTCAGCAAACCACCACCGACTATCTCGATCCTCAAAGTCATCAGAACCTGAACCGCGTCACTCAGAAACCCGACGGCGGTTACAGCGTTAAGGACTATAACGGCCGCCGCAACGTCGGCTCGCTGCACGAATACGACGCCTCGCGCAAGCCCCTCCAGTCGACGGTTTCGATCCCGGCGAAGGCCGGGGCGGCACGCTTACCAAGGTCAAGTTCCATCCCGACGGCAGTCGCACGGTGTCCAAGCTGGGGCAGAACGCGTTGATGACTTATGACGTCGGCAAGGATGGCAAGGATGGCAAGGAAACGAATATTCAAAGCCGGCCATTGACGGCGAATGAATTTCGGGATTATTTGAAGTGGCGATCCGAGGCTGACACGCCGGAAAACGGAGCCGATACGCAATCGGAGGCCGCGCCTTCACCTCAGGCAGCAACTCAGCAACAGACGGCCCAGGCTCCCGAGCCTCCGGCTCAGCAACCCATGGACGATGCCTCACAGAACGCCGGGCAGCAGCCGACGATGACCCCGCAGACCGCGCTCCAGCAGCAACCGGCGACGGCCATGCAAACCGCAGCGCAGCGGCAGACAACACCCGATCAGCAGACCGCCTTGCAGCCGTTGAAGCGACCACGCAGAGTTATTTCGATCCGCAAAGCGGCCGCGAATTGAACCGCCTGGTTACACGGCCTGACGGCAGTCACACCATTTACTCGTTCAACGAAAATGGCAAGGAAGCGAGACAGGACAGCTTTGACAGCAGCGGCAAGCCCACGCATTTGATCGGCTACGATCACGGCGAGGGTCCGGGGGGGACGTTGACGGTTTCCAACTTCAAGAACGACGGCCGCGACGTAACGAAGGCGAATCAAGCCGGCATGACAACTACTCGGTCGACGCCAACGGCAACGAGTCGAATATTCATGGGCAGGCGCTGACGCCGCAAAACAACGTGAACTATGCGACATGGCAGCAGCCGGGCGCCGCGGCACCACAGCTCGCCAGCGCACAGGCGCAGACTCCAACGCGGTTGCAGTTGGCACCGGCTCCGACGCAACAGCAGCAGCCGGCAACACAGACTCCGTCGCAACAGGATCAACGGGATCAACAGGATCAACAGGAGCAACAGGAGCAACAGCCAACACAAACTCCGACACAGCAGCAACAGCCGGAAGCCCTGCCCTCCGCTGAGCAAACGCCCGCCGCAGCCGACCCTGCCAACCAGCCCGACACCACGGCTGTGAACAGCGACGCTCCGGCCAAGGAAGCTCCGGAAGCCCCCACCGCTTCACAACCGGACACAAACTCCGTCGATACGTCCTCCACCCAGAGCGACTAACCTTCCCAGGCGCGCCCACCCGGGCGCCGAACCTCACCGCGTGCGCGCCCACCCCGCAAGCCCCGCGCACGCGATCAACAAACTGCCCGTCACAAAAAACACCGAATGCAGGCCGAGCATCACGCCGATCTGCCCGCCGATCACCGGCCCGATCACCTGTCCGCTGAACTGCGCGGATTGCAGATATCCGAGCAGCGTGCCGCTGCTGTTCTCATCGACGGCACTGCGCGCGAGCTTGGCGATGGACGGCAGCAGTCCCGCCAGCGTCATGCCCATCACCACGCGCAGTCCGGCGAGCTGCCACCAGTGGTGCACAAAGGCTTGCGGCAGCATCGCGAAACCCGTCAGCACGAGACAGCCGACGATCACGTTCCAGCTGCCGATACGATCCGCCAGCGCGCCCAGCCGCGCCGCCGTCAACATGCTGCCAAGCGCCGAGCACGCCATCACGAGGCCCGCGATGCGCGTCACGTGATCGCCCGCCACGCCGAGACCGCTGATGTACACCGTGATGATCGGCTCGATCGACATGTTGGCGAGCAGCACCATCATCGCCGTCGCGAGCAGCGCGGCGACCACCGCGTAATTCGTGCGCCGGGCCGGTTCGGCAACATGGCGCGCGCCGCGGCGCTTGGCATCGCCGGGATGGAAGTCCTCCCTGACGAACACGATGCTCAGCAGCGCGGCCACCGCGATCATCCCCGCGCCCGCGAAGAAGGTCCCGCGTATGCCGATCAGCCCAGGCAGGAACCCGCCCACCAGCGGCCCGGCGAGATTGCCGGCGAGCGCGCCCGTCGAGAGAATCCCGAGCGCCCAGCCCGCACGTTCGCGCGGGGCCTGCGTGCCGATCAGCACCGTCGAGGCCGACGCATAGCCGCCGATCAACCCCGCCAGCAGCCGCAGCGCCACGAGCTCATACACCGAATGCGCGACGCCGATCAGCGACATCACCACCGCCATGCCGATGGCGGCGCGCACGAGCATCGGCTTGCGGCCGTAGCGGTCGGCGAGCCGGCCCCAGAGCGGCGCGGTGACGGCGGTGCCGAGAAAGGTCGCGCTGAACGCGACGCCTGACCACTGGATCACACCCGCCTGCGACTCGACGCCCAGCTGCCGTACGTAGAGCGGCAGGAACGGCAGCAGCATGCTGAGACTGACGAGCGTCGTGAAGGAACCGAACACGCACACCGCGAGATTGCGCCGCCAGTAGCCGGCGTTGCGTTCGGCGTAGCCAGCAGGCGGCACGGCCGCTGACATGATCTGGCTCATCGCGTTTCTCCCCGTGTCGCCGCGAACAGGTCGATGGCGAGCGCCATCACGAGCGCCCCCGCGCCGATGCCGAACAGCAAGCGGTAGTCGCCGCCGCTGTTCGCAAAGAGAAACGACATGCCGTACGCCGCGAGCGCCTGCAGGATGGCGAAGGACGTCGTCGCGGTGCGCCACGCGCCCTTCTGCTCCGCCGGATGATGCGCGAGCAGTTCGTTGACCCGCCCCAGCACGAGCGGCACGATGCCCGGCGTGAACGCGCCGACCATCACGCTCGACACCATCAGCAGCGCCGTGTTCGAGGTCAGCGCGGGAATCGCGACGGCCAAGGCCTGCAGCAGATAAGCCACGCGCAGTGCCGGCCCGAAGCCGGCGCGATCGGCGAGATGACCGGCCAGCAACGGCCCGGCAATCGCGCCGATGCCGTACAGCACCCAGAACTCGGCGCCGGCATCGACACCCTTGCCGAGACCGCGCGCGACGAAATCCACCAGGAAAATCATGTGCGGCACCAGACCGGCCGCGTTCAGCGCGTATTCGGCGAAGAGCGCGCGCAACGCGGTCGGCCGCGCGGCCTTCGCGTGACGGCGCGGCGCTGCTTGAGTCACATGAGTCACATGAGCGGGTGCATCCTGCGCAGGCCAGCCCCGCCACGCGACAACGGTCAGCAGCAGCGACACCACCGCGAGCCCGAGCCACGTCGCCGTGAGTCCATGCCGCAGCAGCAACGGCACGATCGTGCCCGAGGCCGCGATGCCCAGCCCGATGCCCGTGAAGATCGCCCCGCTCGCAAAGCCGCGCCGCGCGGGCGCGACGTGCGCGATGATCGTCGGCGCGGCGAGTACCATCAGCGCGCCGCCCGCGATGCCCGAGAGAAAGCGCCACGCGAAGAACCATACGAACGACAGCGGGATCGCGCAGGCGACGAATGCCAGCGTGGCGAGCACCATCATCGCGCGCAGCACCGTCGCGGCGCGCGCGTGGCGGGCGAAGACACCCGCCATCAACGCGCCGGCGAGATAGCCGCCGAGATTGGCCGCGCCGAGATAGGCGGCCGTCGAGGCCGGAAACCACTGCGCGCCGATGATCGCCGGCAACAGCGGCGTGTACGCAAAACGCGCCAGCCCGATGCCCACCAGACTTGCACTCGCGCCGGCCAGCACGCCGCGCCACACCTGAAACGTGCTGCGTTCCGTCCGATTGAAAACTGCATCACTCATACCGCCTCCACGACTGCGGCGAACGCGGTCTACGCATCCTGCCCATGGAGTCAATATAGTTTCAACCGGATGTCGAGAGAATCAGCACTCAATGGAAGACACTCTTCCGAGCGGCGGTTGAATCACATGAAAATCAATCCAGTCGCAGCCGCTTGAATTCGCGGCGCAGGCGCGGTGTCGCGAAATCGACGAATGCGCGCACCTTCGGCACGGCAAGGCGTCCGTGCGGTGTGAGCAGATGTACGGGCAACGGCGCGTGCTCGCGATCATCGAGCACGATCTGCAGCGACGCATCGCGCACTTCCTTCGCGACGTGATACGAGAACAGCCGCACGAGGCCGTGCCCATCCACCGCCGAAGCAATCGCCGCCCGCACCGTATTGACGATGAAACGCGGCGCGAACTGCACGACTTGCGGAATCGCCACGCCGCCCGAGGTTGGAAAGCTCCACGAATCCAGGCCGAAATGGGTCATCGAGACAATCTCGTGGCGGGCGAGATCGGCGGGCTGGAGAATCGGCGGATGCTTCGCCAGATAGCGCGGCGACGCCGCCACGACGCGCCGCACCTCGCCCACTGGCACCGCCACCAGGGTCGAGTCCGGCAGATGCCCGATGCGCAGCGCGATATCGATGCCCTCGTCGATCAGGCTCACCGGCCGGTCCAGCAGTTGCAGCCGCACGGAAACCGCCGGAAAGCGCGCGATGAAGTCGTCGAGCATGGGGCGCAGCAGATCTTCGCCCGCCGCGACCGGCGCGGTCAGCGTCAACAGGCCGCGCGGCGCGGAGCGTTCGTGGGCGATCAGGAGATCGGCTTCCTCGAGATCGGTGAGGATCCGGCGGCACGCGGCGGCATAGCGCTCGCCGGCGTCGGACAGCTTGATGGTGCGCGTCGTGCGATGCAGCAGCGCCGTGCCCGTGTGCTCCTCCAGGAACGCAATCGCCCGGCTCACGGCGGCGGGCGAGCGGCCGAGCCGCCGTCCCGCGCCCGCCAGGCTGCCTTCGTCCAGCGTGGCGATGAAGACTTTCATCGCGTCGATTCGGTCCATTGGAGGATCGGCGGCGCCGGGTCGTCTTGAGAAGCGCCCAGTCTAACGCGGGCGCCCCTTCCGGGCCGCGTCAGACCACGGTGATCGTCACGTCGATATTGCTCTTCAGCGCCTTCGAATACGGACAGGTCTGATGCGCCATCTGCGCGATCTCTTCGGCCAGTGCGCGCTCGATGCCCGGCAGGCTCACGTTCAGGCGCGCACGCAGCAGATAGGCATCGCCGTTCATGCCGAGATCCACTTCCGCGTCGACGGCCGTCCCGGCGGGCAGGCGCGTCTTCAGTTTCGCGGCGGCCTTGCCCATCGCGCCGATGAAGCACGCCGACCAGCCCGCGGCCAGCATCTGTTCCGGATTCGTGCCCGGTCCGGTCGAGCCCGGCGGCGAGAGCTTCACGTCGAGACGGCCGTCGGTGCTGCGCGCATGGCCTTCGCGGCCGCCGACGACGCGGGTCTTGCCGGTGTACAGCACGGTATCGATCTGAGTGGTCATGATTAATCCCTGTCCTCTGTTGATGACTGATTGAACTGAATGGTTTAGTGATGAGCGAACAGCCGGGCGGTGTCGCTGACCGCCACGGCGCGCGCGCCGGATTGCGACCGGGTGTCGTCCATGCCGCCGTAGGCCTCGGCCGGCGCGGCTGCGGCTTCCTGCGCGAGGGTCTGCACGCTGACGCCGCGCTGCGAGGCGGGCGCGCCGGCCAGCGGGTCGTAGTGCGGCGCGGGGCCGTAGCCGCTGCTGGCGAAAGCGGAACCGGTGGCGGCCGCGCTGGCGGCGATGATGGCGGCGGTAACGAAGTGCTTGATCATGATCGGTGCTCCATACGAGAGAGTGATTAGGGATGACGGGTGCGTCGGCTGAAAGTCCCTGCTGCGCCGTCGGTGGATGCATTTGAATGCCCGGAGGTATCCGGCATGTGTCCGGCAAGCAGGTCCGCTGCAATGTTTTGTATCGGCCACGCGGCAGATACAGTGAGATACGAAGGCCGCGCGCGCCGCCGTTCGCCGCGACATGCGATGGCAACCTTATGTATCGCCCGGCATGCGGGATACACTGCGATACAAACCATCCGCCGGGACGCGCTATAACGCATTCATCGACGCAAGCAACGCGTCACCCGCCGGAGCTTCCCGCATGAAACGCTTGCTCGCGATGTTCGCCTTCCTCGCAGGCGGCCTCGCCACCGAATTGGCCCATCCGGTCCAGTGCCTGCTCGTCAATCCGGGCCGGATGCAATCCTGGCGTCAACGACCACGGTCCATCGATGGAAAACACTGACCACGTATTGATCGTCGACGACGATCGCGGGATCCGCGAACTGCTCGCGTCCTATCTCGAGAAGAACGGCATGCGCGTGTCGCTGGCCGCCAATGGCCGGCAGATGCGCACAGTGCTGGAGCAAGGCGCGCCGGACCTGATCGTGCTCGACCTGATGCTGCCCGGCGAAGACGGTCTCGTGCTGTGCCGCGAACTGCGCGCGGGCAAGTTCCGCGACGTGCCGGTGCTGATGCTCACCGCGCGCAACGAGGAAGCGGACCGGATTCTCGGCCTCGAAATGGGCGCCGACGACTACCTGCCCAAACCCTTCGCGGTGCGCGAGTTGCTGGCGCGCATCAAGTCGGTGTTGCGCCGCACGCGCATGCTGCCGCCCGGCATGGAAGTGAGCGAATCGAGCCCGATGCTCGGCTTCGGCGACTGGAAACTCGATACCACCGCGCGTCATCTGCTGGACGCCGAAGGCACGATGGTCTCGCTGTCCGGCGCGGAATACCGGCTGCTGCGCGTGTTTCTCGATCATCCGCAACGCGTGCTGACGCGCGATCAACTGCTGAATCTGACCCAGGGACGCCAGGCCGACGCCTTCGACCGCAGCATCGACCTGCTCGTGTCGCGCGTGCGCCAGCGGCTGCGCGACACCGCGCGCGAGCCGCGTTACATCAAGACGCTGCGCAGCGAAGGCTATGTGTTTTCTGCCGAAGTCAAACCGCTCGGACCCTCAGAATGAGCACACTATCCACCGCTTCCACGACTGCCGCCGCCGCTCCGGCTGCGGCGCTGCTGCGCGGGCCGCGCACGCTGTTCGCGCGACTCGCGCTGATTCTCGTCGTCGGGCTGGCGCTCGCGCAGACCTTTTCGTTCCTGCTGACCATGCACGAACGCGACGACTCGATGACCCACATGATGGTCGGCTACGTCGAGCGTGAGGTGGCCACGTCGGTCGCGCTGCTCGATCACCTGCCGCCGGACGAACGCGCGCAATGGCTGCCGCGCCTCGCGCGACGCAGCTACAGCTTCGTCCTCGGGCCGGGCGAGAGCGGCACGCCGCCCGCCGCGCCGCTCTCGGCGCGCTTCGCGCAATCGATGGTCGCGGGCGCCGCAGCGGGCCTCGGCACGCACGTTCCGCCCACCGTGAACGCCGTGCCCGGCGGCAAGGAACACTTCCAGGTGCATCTGAAGCTCTCGGACGGCACGCCGCTCACCATCGACATGCGGCCGATGGTCGGCATGCCGCTGTCCGACTGGCTGCCGCTGGTGCTGCTGCTGCAGCTCGTCGTGCTGGGCGCGTGCTGCTGGCTCGCGGTGCGCATCGCGACCGGGCCCCTCAAGCAGCTCGCGCGCGCCGCTGACACCCTCGGCCCCGATCTCAAGGCCAGCCGCCTGCCGGAAAGCGGACCGGAGGAAGTGGCGCATGCAGCGAAAGCGTTCAACGCGATGCAGGACCGCGTCGCGATGTACATGACCCAGCGCATGCAGATTCTCGCGGCCATCACCCACGACCTGCAGACGCCGATCACGCGCATGCGGCTGCGCGTCGACACGATGGACGACGACGCCACCGGCGCGCGCCTGCGCCAGGACTTGCAGGAAATGGAATCGCTCGTGAAGGAAGGCGTGACCTACGCGCGCACGCTGCATGGCACCCAGGAAGCGCCGCGGCGCATCGACCCGGACGCGCTGTTCGAGAGCATCGCCGACGACTATCGCGATGCCGGGCAGGACGTGACGCTGCGCGGCAGCATCGGCGGCGCGCTGATGGCGCCGCCGCAGGCGCTCAAGCGCGTGGTGGGCAATCTCGTCGATAACGCGCTGAAGTATTCGGGCGCCGCCGAGATCGAGACCGGACGGCAGGACGACGGCCGCGCGTTCATCGCGGTGCTGGATCGCGGGCCGGGGATTCCCGAGGAGTCGCTCGCCGCCGTATTCGAGCCCTTCGTGCGGCTGGAGGAATCGCGCAACCGGCAGACGGGCGGCACCGGACTGGGACTTGCGATCGCCCGTCAGCTGACGCTCGCGATGGACGCCTCGCTGACGCTGCACCGGCGCGAAGGCGGCGGACTGGAAGCGCGGCTGGTGCTCAAGCCGGCGTAGTCATCGCCCCATGAGAGCCATGAGTCTGCGGACGGCCAGAAGCGGCAGCCGCAGCACGAAGCCCGCCAGCAGCCTGAGGTGCATCCACGTCAGCAGGAGGTTGTCACGGCCATACTGGAAGTGCGACACGCCGCCCTCTTCCGCCGTGAAATAACGCACCGGCGCGTCCAGGTTGATCGGGCGCACACCGCGCCAGCACAGCCGCACCACCGCTTCGGGATCGAAGTCGAAGCGGCGCATGAACGGCTGCGAGCGCATCACGGCGGCGAGCGGCGCGATCGGATAGACGCGAAAGCCGTACAGCGAATCGCCGATGCCCATCCACAGCGTCTCCAGATTCGCCCAGCCGTTCGATATGCGCCGGCCCTGCACGCGCAGTTGCGGCGCGCTCGCGTCGAAGCGCGGACGGCCGAGGATCATCGCGTCCGGCGCGGCGCGCGAGCTTTCCATGAATTGCGGAATCAGCGCGGCGGGATGCTGGCCGTCCGAGTCCATCGTCAGCGCGTGAGTGAAGCCCAGCCGCGCCGCTTCCTCCAGCCCTGCGAGAATCGCCGCGCCCTTGCCGCGGTTGTGCGGCAACACGATCACGCGCAGGCCCGCATCGGCTTCGGCCATCTGCGTCAGGCGTTCGGCGCTGCCGTCGGTGCTGCCGTCCACGACGACCCACACCGGATTCCACTGCTCGCGCGCGCCGCGCACGGTTTCCTCGACTTTCACACCGGGGTTGTAGCTCGGAATGAGGACGAGGTGCGTGGACGATGCGCGTGACGAAAGCATTGAGAAGAAATCGAACAGAACGGGATGCGACGAATTTTAACGGCTGCGGGACAACCCGCCCGTCAGCCGCGTGGACGATGCGGGTCCAGTTCGCCGGCATAGAAGCGCTGCAATTCGGCGATGAAGCCTTGCAGCGCGGCGTGATCGCGTGCCGGCGGCGCGAAGCGGCGGCCGAGCGTGACGCGATAGGTGATCGGCAGCGCGGGCTTGCGGAAGATCTGCCAGCCCTTGCCGAGAAAGCCCGAATCCGTCTCGATGATGAGCGTCTGCACCGGCGCCTGCGCGCGCGCCGCAATCAGCGCAATGCCGCCCTTCAGCGGATTCACGGACCCGGAGCCGACGCCGGTGCGCGTGCCTTCGGGAAACAGCAGCAGTGGACTGCCGCGCTGCAATTCGCCGACGGCCGCGCGAATCAGCCCGACCGGCGAGTCGTTGACGATATAGCCGGCGAGCAGCGCGCCCGGCCCGAGGAACACGTTGCCCGCGACATCGCCCTTCATCACGCAGCAGGTGTCCGGCACGCGCGACGCGATCAGCAATGCGTCGAGCAGGCACGGATGGTTCGGCGCGAGGATCATGGCCGGCTGGCCGGCGAGCGCATCGAGGGCCGAGAGATCGAAACGGCACGCGCCAAGCGAACGCAGCAGCACGAAATACAGATGCCAGACGCGCTGCACCGCCGCGCGGCCGACGCGCCGCCCGTCAGCGGCAGACAGCACGCGCCGCAGCAGCCACGCGAGCGGACACCACGTCAGACACACGAGCGCCAGCACCAGCAGCGCAAAGTAGAACGCCACGCATTGCCACGCGTATTCGAGCCCGCCGCCCGCCGTGATGCGTTCGCCCGCGCCGCCGATCTTGCGCTGCGCGTCACTCATCGCTCGCCACCATCTTCGACGACTGCCCGAACACCCACGCCACCGCGATGCCGCCCGACAGCACGCTCTTCTGCCGCACGAGCGGGCTGTCGTCGAAGTGCGCGCCCGCGAGATTCGCATAGCGCACGAACGCGCCGACCCAGTAGCGGCTGAAGCGCCGCGACATCGACACCTGCGCCTGCGAGCCGGCGTAACCGCCGCTCGCATGGAAGGCCGGACGCGCGGCGGTCGCGTATTGCGGGGCGACGGTGTAGTAGTGGTCGCTGTACTTGCTGTCGGCGAACATCGGGCCGGCGAATACGGCCGCGTGCAGCCCGGAGACGTGGCCGACGTCGGTGAAATCGAGATTCAGGTTCGGCGTGAACTGCCAGCCGACCGTCTTCGGCGACGACTCCAGCGTGATGCCCAACCGCACCGGCATGCGCAGGTCCAGTTGCATGTCGCGCGATGCCGAACGCCACAGATGCACCTCCACCGAAGGCCCGACCTCGATGGTCGGCTTCAGGTCGGGCATGCCGGCGCGGGCGTTGTCGTCGCGGCTCGACACGGGCAGCGAACCGAGCACGCTGATGTTGAAGTTCACGCGATCGGTGTCGAGCAGCTGGCCGCGCACGCCGTCGCGATCGGCGCGCAGATACTTGCCGCGGTAGACGATGTACGGAAACGGAAAGACCCACGCGCGCGTCTGGTCCGAGCCGGGATAGTGCGGAAACGCGGCCACGCCTGCGCCGACGCCCACTTCCCAGAGCGGCTTTGAAGGCGGCGGCGCTTCATCGGCTGCGGCGGAGGCCGTCATGACTAGCGCGAGCCACGCGAGATGCGCTGGACGGAACACGGTCGGCGTGATCAATTGGCCGGCCGCTCCATGTGCTCCGCCTCGCTCAGGTTGCGCCGCCGCATGCGCCACGCACGCAGCGAATTGCGAAAGTCGAGCGCCGCCGTCACGTAATAGACGCCCTTGAACGCGCGCAGCGAATGCCAGATCGGCGTCTTGCCGAAGATGTCGCCCGCCAGCAGCGACAGCAGCGCCTCCTTCATGCGCAGCGGATTGCGCGGGCCCATGAAGAGATTGCGCATCGTCGGCGACGTCATGCGATAGATGAACCACGAGAATTCGCGCGGGCCATGCCGCACGTCGCGGTCGAACTTCGCGAGCGCAGCCTGGGCGCGCGCCGGATGCGCCAGCGCCGTGTCGATGGCTTCCGCGCCCGCGAAGGCGCTTTGCATCGCCAGCATCACGCCGGAGGAGAACACCGGGTCGATGAAAGCGAAAGCATCGCCGAGCAGCAGGAAGTTCGGCCCGTGCGTCATCTCGCCGGTGTACGAATAATTGCCGGTGGCGTGGACTTCGCTGACGAGCTCGGCGTCCTTCAGGCGTTTCGCGAGCGGCGCGCACAGCGCGATGGTGTCGCGGAAAAACGCTTCCACCGAAGTGCCCTTCGGCCGCTGCCTGAGATACGCGGGCCACACCACCGCGCCGATGCTGGTCGTGCCGTCCACGAGCGGAATGAACCAGAACCAGCCGTGCTCGAACCAGAACACGGTGATGTTGCCTTCGTTCTCGCCGGGGTTGCGCTGTGCGTGGCGGAAGTGCGCATAGAGCGCCGACGAATTGTGCCGCTCGTTGCGCCGCTTGGTCTTGAAGTGATTGGCGAGCAGCGTGTCGCGGCCCGAGGCATCGACGACAAAACGCGCCTGCACCGTCTCACTGCGGCCGTCATCGTGCTCGGCGTGGATGGTTGCGCTCGCGCCGTCCGCCGCGAACACGACTTCGCGGGCGCGGCACCCTTCGCTCACTTCCGCGCCGTGGCGGGCCGCGTTGCGCAGCAGGATTTCGTCGAGTTCGGAGCGGCGCACCTGATAGGCGCTCGGCATCGACTTGTCCCAGGCGTCGGCGAACAGGAAGCGCTGCATGCGCCCGTCGTGCTGCGGCGACACGAATTCCGCCGCCAGCTTGACCATGCCGATGCGGCGAACCTCGTCGGCCACACCGAGTTGCTCGAACAGGCGCAGGTTCGCGGGCAACAGCGACTCGCCGATATGAAAGCGCGGATGCCGCGCCTTCTCCAGCACGCGCACGCGATAGCCGCGCCCGGCGAGCAGCGTCGCCGCCGTCGATCCGGCCGGTCCGCCGCCGATCACGGCCACGTCCCAGGCCTGCGTCGCTTCAGTCATCCACGCTCCTTGTTTTGTCTCGTTTCGGCAGATGCGCCGGTTCAGGCGATCCCGCCATTGATCGACAGCACTTGCCCGGTGACATACGCCGCCGCGTCCGACACCAGGTACGCGACCATGCCCGCGACTTCCTCCGCCGTGCCCGCGCGCTGCGCCGGCACCAGCTGCTTGATGCGCTCGGGTGGAAACGCCGCGCCGAGCATCGGCGAATCGATGACGCCGGGCGCCACCGCGTTCACCGTGATGCCGCGCGACGCCAGTTCCTGCGCGAGCGCCCGCGTCGCGCCGATCAGCCCGGCCTTCGCCGCGGCGTAATTGACCTGTCCGCGATTGCCCATCAGCCCCGCCACCGACGACAGATTGACGATGCGTCCGTGGCGTGTGCGGATCATCGGCAGGAGCAGGGGCTGGGTGACGTTGAAGAAGCCGTCGAGCGTGACATCGAGGACGCGTTTCCATTGCCGGCGCGTCATGCCGGCCATGGGCGCGTCGTCATGGATGCCGGCGTTGTTTACCAGGATCTGCACCGGCCCGTCCGTCAGGATGCGTTCGATGGCGTGCTGGGCGGCGTCGGGATGGGTGACGTCGAAGGCGATGGCGTGCGCCGTGCCGCCCGCCGTGCGAATGGACTCCACGCACGCTTCGGCCCGCTCGACGCCGCCGTTGGCGTGCACCCAGACTTCGTGTCCCGCGGCGGCCAGGGTCCGGCAGATGGCCTGTCCGATGGCGCCGCTGCCGCCCGTCACGAGCGCGCGCATGGCTCGGCTTGTGTCATCGATTGCACTCCGCTGGTTGATTGCGCCGTCCAGTCTCGAGGCACTGGATTTCACCCGCGTGAAGGCGCCCGAGCCAAGAGGCTGAGCGCCGTTATGGGGTCTAGCGCGTGCGATGCGCCGCGACGTGTGCCGCGAGCGCGCCCAGGCTGGCGAAAATCTTCTGGTTGTCGGGATTGTCCGAGCGCAGCTCGAACCCGTATTTTTTCGAGATCAGCAGCGCGATCTCGAGGATGTCGATGGAATCGAGCCCGAAACCTTCTTCATACAGACGCGTGTCGGCCGATACGGCCTTGGGATCGACGTCCTCGAGATTCAGATCGGCGACGATCAGCTCGGCCAGCTCTCTTTCCAGTTCGTTCATCGTATTTGCAGAGCGGCGCAAAAAAACGCGCCAAAGGCCGCCCGGCGATAGTGCCCCGCGCGCTTGCGCACGCTTCCGGCGGCCTGATTTCGAGATAATTGCGGTTCGCGAAATTCTAGACGAAGCCCCTTGGGACGCCTAGTAGGAAAGGTAACCGCTCGTACGGCAGGCCCCTATGCGAAATTTCTGAGAAGAATCAGTGATTTCCACGCGGGACCGGGCGCAGGTGGCCGTAGGGTAGAATCCGGCCCGTCCGACGGTTGTAAGAGCATCGAACAATCGGTTACAGACCGGGCGCGCACCCGCACGAGAAAATAAGCGTCAGGCAGGCGACTGCCGCATTTTTGTTCAACAAACGGGCGTTTTCGACAACGCCGCAGCCGCAATTCATGGTGCGTACTCTTTTTCTTCCGCGAGCCTGCTCGCAGCCGTTGGTGCATCTGCTTCCGGAGTCCGGCCGGTGAAGGCCGCCCGCGTCCTGCGCGCGGCGGGCGTCGTCGCCGGCATCGTCGCGTACCAGTGCGCCGCGCATTACGCGGTGTCCACGCCGGGCGCGCACGGCATCGGCCTGGCGCTGGTCCTCGCGCCGCTCGCGCTGATCCTTTTGAACGCCGCCGCGCGTTCCTCGGCGCGCGCCTGGCTGCTGCCGCTCTGGGCGCTGGCCGGCGTGGTGCTGTGGCTCGGACGGGCGCCGCTCGTCGAGCATTTCGGCTGGGGGTTGTGGATCGAGCACGCGGGCTTCAACCTCGCGCTCGCCTGGACCTTCGGACGCACCCTCGCGGCCGGTCGCGAGCCGCTCTGCACCCAGTTCGCCACCCTCGTCCACGGCCGCATCGAGCCGCGCGTGATGCGCTACACGCGCGGCGTCACGCTGGCGTGGACCCTGTTCTTCAGCGCCACGGCGCTGGTCTCCACGGTGCTGTTCGCGGGTGCGTCCATCGTCACGTGGTCGACGTTCGCGAACTATCTCGCGCTGCCGCTCGTCGGACTGATGTTCGTCGTCGAATATGCGTGCAGGCGCATCGCGCTGCCGGGCATGAAGCCGTCGAGCATCATGGACGCCGTCCGCGCGTATTCGCAGTCCACGCAGATGCGCCGCGGCGCGCCATGATCCCGCCGGGCCCGTTACTCATGCAGACCTTTCCGCTGGTTTTCCACGCATCGCCCGATCAGACGCTCGCCTGGCGCGATGGCGCGCCCGTCAGCGTCCGCGCGTTCCTCGCCGACGTGCGGCGCGTGGCCGCCGCGCTGCCCGAGGGCGGGCATGTGTTCAACGTCTGCGCGGACCGCTACCGCTTCACCGTGAGCCTGTGCGCGACGCTGTTATCGGGCCGCATCAGCCTGCTGCCGTCCACGCACACGCCCGAGATGGTGCGCGCGCTGGCGTCGTTCGCGCCCGACGCGTTCTGCCTGCACGACAGCGACGACTGCGCGATCGACCTGCCGCGCATGCGCTATCCCGAAGACGCCGCGCCCTGTGACGGCGCCGACGATCCCGATGTGCCGATGATCGGCGGCGCGCGCGTCGCGGCCTATGTGTTCACGTCGGGCTCGACCGGCGCGCCGGTGCCGCATCGCAAGACCTGGGGCTTCCTGGTGAAGAACGTGCGCGCGGCGGCGGCGCGTCTCGGTCTGCTCGGCGGCGCGCCCGCCACGCTCGTGGGCACAGTGCCGCCGCAGCATATGTACGGTTTCGAATCGACGGTGCTGCTCGCCCTGCTCGGCGGCCTCGCGTTCAGCAACCGCCAGCCGTTCTATCCGGTCGATATCCGCGCCGAACTCGCCGCCGTGCCCGAACCGCGCGTGCTGGTGAGCTCGCCGATCCACCTGCGCGCGCTGTTCGCCAACGAAGCGCCGCTGCCGCCCGCCGCGCTGGTGCTGTCCGCTACCGCGCCGCTGTCCGAGAAACTGGCGCTGGACGCCGAGGCGCGGCTCGCCGCGCCGCTGATGGAAATCTACGGCAGCACGGAAACCGGCCAGATCGCGACGCGCCGCACCTCGCGCGGGGCGGCGTGGGAATTGTTCCCCGATGTCACCCTGACGCCGCGCGCCGATGACAACGGCGACACCACCATGTGGGCCTCGGGCGGACACGTCGAGACGCCGGTGCCGATGGGCGACGCACTCGAACTCATCGACGGCGCTTTTTTCCTGCTGCACGGACGGCGTGCGGACCTGATCAACATCGCGGGCAAGCGCACTTCGCTGGCTTACCTGAATCATCAGCTGAATGCGATTCCGGGCGTCATCGACGGCGTGTTTCACATGCCCGACGACACCCACGCCGACGACGAACCCGTGCGCCGACTGATGGCGCTCGTCGTCGCGCCGGAACTCGACGCGGCGGAATTGCAACGCGCGTTGCGCGAACGCATCGACGCCGCGTTCATGCCGCGTCCGCTGCTGTTCTTCGATTCGCTGCCGCGCAACGCCACCGGCAAGCTGCCGCGCGACGTGCTGACGCGGCTGGTCGCGCAGGAACGCGGGCGGCGCGCGGCGCTGTCGTTTTCCGTGCCGCCCGGCCACCCCGCGCTCGCCGGGCACTTTCCGGGGCGGCCGATCGTGCCGGGCGTCGTGCTGCTCGATCACGCGCTCGATGCGCTCGGCATCGCGCTCGGTCAGCGTTTCGATGCCTGCCGGATCGATTCGGCCAAGTTCCTGAGTCCGGTGGCGCCGGGCGAGGCGCTGGACGTCGCGTATGAGACGGCGGCGAGCGGCGCGATCCGCTTCACGATCCGCGCGGGCGCGCGTGCGGTGGCGAGCGGTTCGCTTACCGCACCGTCCGCACGGTCCGCGACGTGAGCGACATGAAGCGCGCGCGCATGAACCGCGACGACTGGGCCGAGCGCCAGGAACGCAGCAATTTCGCGTTGCTGCGCTTCATGACGTGGATTTCGCTGCGCTTCGGCCGGCGCGCCGGGCGCGTCCTGCTGCGGCTCATCACCGCTTATTTCGTGCTGTTCTCGCCGGCGGCGCGACGCGCGTCGCGCAGCTATCTGAATCGCGCGCTCGGGCGGCATGCGGGCTGGCGCGACGGCTATCGGCATGTGTTTTCGTTCGCCTCGACGATCCACGACCGCATCTACCTGCTCAACGATCGCTTTGACCTGTTCGACATCCGCACCCACGGCGTCGCGGACGTCGAGGCCGTGCTCGCGGACGGCGGCGGCGCGTTCCTGATGGGCGCGCATCTCGGCAGCTTCGAGGTGGTGCGGGCGATCGGCCGGGCGCAGCCACACATTCGCATTGCGATCACGATGTACGAGGAGAACGCGCGCAAGATCAACGCGATCCTCGCCGCGATGAATCCCGCCGCGCATCACGACGTGATTGGCCTCGGCAAGGTGGACGCGATGCTCAAGGTGCGCGAGCGGCTCGATGCCGGCAGCCTCGTCGGCATCCTGGCGGACCGCACGCTGCGCCAGGCCGGCGACACGCTCAAGGAACGCGACTTCCTTGGCGCGCCTGCCGCGTTTCCGCTCGGCCCGCTGCACATGGCGGCAGTGTTGCGGCGGCCGGTCATCTTCATGACGGGGCTGTATCTCGGCGGCAACCGCTACGATATCCACTTCGAGACGCTCGCCGATTTCTCGAAAGTGGAACGCGGCGAGCGCGCCGCCGCCGTCGATGCCGCGCTCACGCGTTACGTGGCCTTGCTGGAGAAGTATTGCCGGGCGGCGCCGTACAACTGGTTCAACTATTTCGACTTCTGGCAGGCCAATGCGGCGTCCGCGCCGCAACGCGCGGCCAAGGCATCCGGCGCCGCCCAGGCTGCAGATGCCTGCGTGCCCGAAGTCGCACGGGATTCCTGAGCTTATGCGAGTTTTGATCGCGGCCCTGACCGCTGCGCTGGTGTGCGGCGCTTCCTCACTCGCCACCGCCGCCGACGCGCCTTCCTCCGCGTGGACGCTCGACCGCCTGATGAACACGCTCGGCGCGAAGAAATCCGGCCGCGCGCATTTCACCGAGACGCGCTATCTGAAGATCGCGCAGGAGCCGCTGGAGTCGTCGGGCGAACTGGTGTTCGTCGCCCCGGATCATCTGGAAAAGCATACGGTCAGTCCGAAGCCGGAGAACCTGGTCGTCGATGGCGACATGCTCACCGTCGACCGCAACGGCCATACGATCACCATTCCGCTGCGCAATTACCCCGAACTGGGCGCGTTCATCGAGAGCATCCGCGCGACGCTCGCCGGCAACCGCTTCGCGCTGGAGCAGGCGTACCGGGTGTCGGTGACGGGCAAGGGCAACGACTGGACGCTGACGCTCGTGCCGATCGATTCGCGCATGCAGAAGAAGGTCAGTGAAATCACGCTCGCCGGGACCGGCGCGGCGCTGGCGCGCGTCGAGATCAGACAGGCCGACGGCGATCATTCGCTGATGCGCCTGCAAGACGCTTCCGCCCACTGACGCCGATGTCCTCAGGCGCGCGCGGCCTCGTCGCGGTGTGGCGGGTGCTGCGCCAGCCCGCCGTGATCCTCTGGGTGTGCCTGCTCGCGGCGTGCGCGGGCGTGATTGCGCGCACGCAGTTTTCCGCCGATCTCTCCGCCTTCCTGCCGCGCACGCCGAGCGAACAGCAACGCGTGCTGGTCGAGCAACTGCGCGACGGACTGGTGTCGCGGCTGATTCTCGTCGGCATCGAGGGCGGCGACGCGGCCGGGCGCGCCGAGGTGTCGCGCAAGCTGGCGGCGACGCTGCGCAATGACGCGCGTTTCTCCGCGATCCATAACGGCGAGCCGGTCGCGCAGGCGCGCGACGAGCGCTTCGTGTTCGAGCATCGCTATCAGTTGAGCCCTGACGTGACGCCCGAGCGTTTCAGCGAGGCGGGCCTCAAGGATGCGCTGGCGGGCAGCCTCGACCTGCTCGAATCGTCGGCGGGCATGATGGCGAAGGACCTGCTGCCGCACGATCCGACCGGCGAAGTCACCGCGCTCGTCAGCCAGCTCGACAGCGGCGCGCAGCCGCCGTTGCAAGATGGCGCGTGGGCGTCGCGCGACGGCCGGCGCGCCGTGCTGCTCGCGCAGACCGCCGCCGCCGGCTCCGATACCGACGCACAGTCCGCCGCGCTCGGCGCCCTTCAACATGCCTTCCGGCAGGCCGCGCCGGCGGCGTCGCCGTATCGGCTGCTGCTGACGGGGCCCGGTGTGTTCGCCGTCGAGACCCGCGACACCATCATGCGCGAGGTGCGCTGGCTGTCGGCGGCGAGCATCGCGTTGATCGTCGTGTTGCTGCTGGCCGTGTACCGCTCGCTGCCTACCCTCTTGCTCGGCCTGATGCCGGTGCTGACGGGCGTCGCGGCCGGGGTCGCCGCCGTGAGCCTCGTGTTCGGCACGGTGCATGGACTGACGCTGGGCTTCGGCACGACGCTGATCGGCGAGGCTGTCGACTATTCCATCTACCTCTTCGTGCAGTCCGCCGGCATCCGTTTCGGCGGCCGGCGCGAGTCGCTCAAGGACTGGGTCGCGGGCTTCTGGCCGACCATCCGTCTGGGCGTGCTGACGTCGATCTGCGGCTACGCGTCGATGCTCTTCTCGGGCTTTCCGGGCCTCGTGCAACTCGGGCTGTATTCGATCGTCGGCCTGGCGACGGCGGGCGTCGTCACGCGTTTCGTGCTGCCGTATCTGCTCCCGGCCAACTTCACGATTCGCGATGTCTCGCGCCTCGGCACGCTGCTCGCGCGCGGTGCGGCGCGCGCCTCGAAGCTGCGCGGCGCGCTCGCGGTGCTGCTGATCGCCGCGCTCGCCGTGCTGCTGATGCAGCGCCACGGCCTGTGGAGCCAGGAACTCGCGGCGCTGAGTCCGGTGCCGAAGGCCAGCCAGGATCTCGATGCCCGCCTGCGCGCGGATGTCGGCGCGCCGGACGTGCGCTATCTCGTGGTGGTGTCAGCGGCGACGGAGCAGGCGGCGCTCGAACGCGCGGAGGCGGTCGCGCGGCCATTGCAGCCGCTCGTCGATGCACACGTGATCGCTGGTTTCGAAAGCCCGGCGCGCTATCTGCCAAGCGAGGCGGCGCAGCGCGCGCGCATCGCCAGCCTGCCGCCCGCCGACACACTGCGCACGCGGCTCGCCGACGCGCTGCGCGAGCAGACCGTTCGTATCAAGCCGGAGGTGTTCGAGCCGTTCATCGCCGATGTCGACACGGCCCGCGCCCAGCCGCCGTTGCATCGCGCCGACTTGCAGGGCACGTCGATGGCGCTGGCCGTCGATTCGCTGCTCACCGGAAGCAATGGCCGCTGGACCGCGATGCTGCCGCTGCGCGCCGCCGCGGGATCGGACCTGCAGGCGCAGCGGATTCGCGCGGCGCTGGCGGAGGCGCACGTGCCCGACGCGCTGTTCGTCGACATGAAAGCCGAAGCCGACCGGCTCTACCAGAACTACGTGCACGAGGACATCCGGCTGTCGCTGGGCGGCTTTGCGGCGATCGTCGTGCTGCTCGTGCTCGCGCTGCGCTCGCCGGTGCGCGCGGCCCGCACGCTGGCGCCGCTGGTGGCGGCGGTGATCGTCGTGATCGCCGGGCTGGCGGCGGCGGGCAAGGCGCTGACGATCCTGCATCTGATCGGCATGCTGCTGATCGTCGCGGTCGGCTCGAACTACGCACTGTTCTTCAATTACCGCCCGCACGGCGAACGCGGCGCCGTTTCGCCGCAGACGCTCGTCTCGCTGCTGATCGCCAATCTCGCGACGGTGCTCGGCTTCGGCCTGCTCGCGTTGTCGCATGTGCCGATGCTCGAAACCTTCGGACTCACGGTCGGCCCCGGCGCGATTCTCGCGCTGCTGTTCTCGGCGATTCTCGCGCCGCGTGCGGAGTCCCGGCGATGACTTCGCCGCTTGCACCGCCCGGACAGCCGCGCCGCTGGCGTGCCACGCCGCTCGTCGGCGGCGCGGCGGCCGTGCATGCGGGCGCGCTGGCCGCGCTGCTGGCGGCGCCCGCAAGCTGGCCGTGGGCGGCGGGCGGCGTCGTGGCCTCGCATCTGGCGCTGACGGCGGCGGGACTCTGGCCGCGCAGCGCGCTGCTCGGCCACAACTGGACGACGTTGCCGGACGCGGCCGGCGCGTGCGTGGCGATCACCATCGACGACGGTCCTTCTCCCGAAGTCACGCCGCGCGTGCTCGACCTGCTCGACCGGCATCAGGCTCGCGCGACCTTCTTCTGCATCGGCGAGCGGGCGCGCGAACATCCGGACATCGTGCGGGAAATCGTTGCGCGCGGGCATGCGGTGGAGAACCACAGCCAGCGGCATCGGCATCATTTTTCGCTGCTGGGGCCGCGCGCGTTGCGGCGCGAGATCGAAGCCGCGCAGGACACGCTCGGCGATATCGCGGGCACGCGGCCGCTGTTCTTCCGCGCTCCGGCCGGCCTGCGCAATCCGTTTCTTGAGCCGGTGCTGTGCGGGCTCGGCCTGCATCTCGCCAGCTGGACGCGGCGCGGCTTCGACACCCGCACCGGCGACGCGGCGCTCGTCGCGCGCCGTCTGCTGGACGGCTTTGCGCCGCGCGACATCCTGCTGCTGCACGACGGCCACACCGCCCGCGATGCATCCGGCGCGCCGGTCATCCTCGCCGCGCTCGACACCGTGTTGCACGCGGCCGGCGCGCGCAGCCTCGCGGCCGTCACCTTGCGCGAGGCGATCGCGTAGACTGCACGGGCCCATCGTTCATCAGGTCCCGCATGGTCCCGGCCGAGCTCATCGAGACAGCCCGTCGTCCTTTCCGCGCCGCAGGGCGCTTTGCGTGGCATTTCGCGGCCGCCAAGCTGCGGCACGATCCCTTCTTCTCCCATCTGCTCGCGCACGGCCTGATTCCGGACGGCGCGCGCATCCTCGATCTCGGCAGCGGTCAGGGGCTGCTGGCCGCCTGGCTGATGGCCGCGCATGCCTGGCATCGCGATGGCGCGCCCGGCACATGGCCCGGGCATTGGCCCGCGCCGCCGCTGCTGGGCTCGCTGCATGGCATCGAACTGACGCCGCGCGATATCGAGCGCGCGCGCATCGGCTTGCGGGCGCATCGGGCGCGCGTGCAGTTCGTCTGCGACGACATTCGCGCCGCGCCGTTTCCGCAAGCGGACGTGATTGTCGCGTGCGACGTGCTGCATTACGTCGATGCCGACGCCCAGGAATCGGTCCTGCGCCGCATCCGCACGAGTCTGGCGCCGGACGGCGTGCTGCTGCTGCGCGTCAGCGACGCGGCAGCGGGCTGGCGAGCGGGCCTCGACCGGGCCGTCGATTTCGGCATGCAGATTGCGCGCTCCGGCCGCGCGAACGGTCTGACCTGCCGCAGCGAGGCGCAATGGCTGGCCTTGCTCGACGCGCTCGGCTTCAACGTGACGACCCGTCCGATGGGCGACGGCGCGCATGAGGCAAATCGGCTGATGATCGCCCGCCTTGGGCGCATCGGCCGCCTCGGTCGCTGAGCCCCTGAGCCCCTGAGCCCCTGAGCCCCTGAGCCCCTGAGCCCCGCCCGGCGCGCGACAGAGCGTTTGTTACAATTCATCGAATATCGAATGCCTGAGCCCGTAGTGAACCCTTTTCTGCTGACGCACTTCACCGCCACGAGTTGCGCGGGACGCGGCCTCGACGCGACGCGCGCCGCGCTCGTCGAAGGACGCGGCGGACTCGCCCCATGCGACTTCGACGGGGCCGATCTCAAGACCTATACAGGCAGGGTTGCCGGCATCGAGGACGAACCCGTCCGCGCCGATCTTTCCGCCTTCGACTGCCGCAACAACCGGCTCGCGCAGATCGCGCTGACCCAGGACGGTTTCGACGCGCGCGTGCGGGACGCCATTGCGCGGGTGGGCGCGGCGCGCGTCGGCGTGTTCATGGGCACGAGCACGGCGGGCATCCTCGAAACCGAGCTTGCCTATCAGCGCCGCGATCCGCTCACCGGCGCACTGCCCGCCGACTTCAACTACGCCGCCACCCACAATCCGTTTTCCCTCGCCGCCTTCGTGCGCGTGTATTTCGGCGTGCGCGGGCCGGCGGTGTCGGTGTCGTCGGCGTGTTCGTCGGGGGCGAAGGTGTTCGGCTCGGCGCGCCGCATGCTCGATACCGGCCTGATCGACGTGGCCGTGGTGGGCGGCGTCGATACGCTGTGTCTCACCACGCTCTACGGCTTCAATTCGCTCGAACTGCTCGCGCCGGGACCGTGCAGGCCGTTCGATCTGCATCGCAACGGCATCAACATCGGCGAAGCGGCGGCCTTCGGGCTGCTGGAACGCGATACGCCCGAGGCCGACGCCCAGGCCATTCGCTTCCTGGGTATCGGGGAAACGAGCGATGCGCATCATATGTCGTCGCCGCATCCGGAAGGTCTCGGCGCGCGCATGGCGATGGAACAGGCGCTGGCGAGCGCCGGACTCGATGCACGCGACATCGGCTATGTGAACCTGCACGGCACCGCGACGCCGAGCAACGACGCCGCCGAAAGCCTCGCGCTGAACAGCGTCTTCGACAGCGTGCCGTGCAGTTCCACCAAGGGCGCGACGGGGCATACGCTCGGCGCGGCGGGGGCACTCGAAGCCGTCATTGCGGCGCTGGCGCTGCAACACCAGATGATCCCGGCGGGCGCGAATACGACCGAACCGGAC
Organism: Caballeronia sp. LZ033; assembly: GCF_031451265.1. Lineage (NCBI taxonomy): Bacteria > Pseudomonadati > Pseudomonadota > Betaproteobacteria > Burkholderiales > Burkholderiaceae > Caballeronia > Caballeronia sp. LZ033. The sequence goes on from NZ_JARUXQ010000003.1 coordinate 808,070, forward strand.
CCGGCGCTCGGCCTCGATTACGTCACGGCGACGCGCCGCGCACCGTTGCGCGCGGTGCTGTCCAACTCGTTCGGGTTTGGGGGCACCAATTGCAGCCTGGTGTTCGGGCTGGGCGCGCGCGAAGGGGGATCGGCATGATTCCGCTGCGCGCGTATATCGAAGGGATCGGAGTGATCGGGCCGGGGCTTGCGGACTGGCCGCAGGCTGCGGAGGTGCTGACGCAGCGCGCCGCGCTGCATGCCGCCCGGACCGTGTTGCCCGCGCCGGCCGGACTGCCGTCCGCCGAGCGTCGGAGGACGGGTCCGGTAGTGCGCGCCGCGCTCGCCGCCGCGCATGAAGCGGTGGCGCAGAGCGGCCGCGACGCCGCGACGCTCGCGGCCGTGTTCGCGGCATCCGGCGGCGATGGCGGCAACTTCCACGCGATCTGCGAAACCCTCGCGAGCGACGAGCCGCAACTCTCGCCGACCCGTTTTCACAACTCGGTGCACAACGCGCCGGCCGGCTACTGGAGCATCGCGACGCGCGCGATGGCGGCGTCGAACGTGCTGTGCGCGTATGACGGCAGCTTCGCAGCGGGGCTGCTGGAGAGCCTGGCGCAGGTGAGCGTCGATGGCGCTCCAACCCTGCTCGTCGCCTACGACACGGACTATCCGGAACCCTTGCGCAGCGTGCGTCCGATCGACGATGCCTTTGGCGTGGCGCTCGTGCTCGCGCCGCAGAAGAGCGAGCGCTCGCTCGCGTGCATCGAGGCGCGGCTGTGCGCGACGCCTGTCTCCGCGCTCGATGATGCCGCGCTGGAAGCGCTGCGCGTGTCGAATCCGGCGGCGCGGGCGTTGCCTTTGCTCGAAGCAATCGCCGCCTCGCGCACAGCGAGCGTGGTGCTCGATTATCTCGACGACACGCAGCTTGCCGTGGAAGTTGAATCGGTATGTTGAGCGCGGCCCGGACGTTGAATCGCGATGAAATCGCCGCGCGCATTCCGCACGACGGCGCGATGTGCCTGCTGGAATCCGTCGTGGCGTGGAATGCGGAACGCATCCGCTGTACCGCGACGAGCCATCTTGCCGCCGATAACCCGTTGCGCTTCAAGGACCGGCTCGCGTCGGTGTGCGGCATCGAATACGCGGCGCAAGCCATGGCGACGCACGGTGGGCTGATCGGCACGGAACGTGGGCAGCGTCCGCGCGCCGGTCTGCTGACGAGCGTGCGCGGCGTGGACCTGTTCGTTGATCGGCTCGACGGGCTGGATGGGCCGCTCGATATCGAGGCCGAGCGTATCGGCGGGGATGAGAACACGGTGCTGTATCGCTTCAGCGTGCAATGCGCCGGGCGGCTGCTGCTGAGCGGCCGCGCTGCTGTGATTCTCGATGCGGGTCAGTCGGCAGGTTGTGCTGCGCCGGGTTTGACTGCGCAGTAGGCTGAGAAGATGCCGAGTTCCACCTCGCGGCGCACTTCGATGAAACCGGCGCTCCTGATTGCCGCCAGCACGGTCGCAGGCGGCACGCAGGCTTCGATGCTGTCCCAGTAATAGCGCATCAGCTCGACGCTTTCCCCCTTCTTCCCCACGACACGCGCAATCAACGGCACCACGCCGCGCATGTAAAACTTCAGTGCTGCGAGACCCAGGCCATGTTCGGGGCGCGTGATTTCCAGCACGCACAAACGGCCGCCGGGCGCCAGCACGCGGAAGTATTCATCGAACACACGGGTCAGGTCGCCGACGTGGCGCAGCGCAAAGCCCATGCTCAGGAAGTCGTATGAGACGTCATCGCAGGGCAGCTGCTCGGCACTGCCGATACGCGTCTCGACGCCAACCGGCAACTGCGCCTGTCCGACCATGCCCGGGCTCGGATCGACTCCGGTGACGAGCGCCGCGTCGCCGGTGATCGCGACGGCCTCCTTCGTGACGAGACCGGTGCCCATGCCGACATCGAGCACGCGCATGCCCCGCTTGAGGCCCGCCGAGCGCAGCGCCCGATTGCGATACCACGGGCCGGAACCCAACGCCATCGCGCGTTCGATGGCGTCGTAGTCGCTCGCGGTGCGGTCGAACATGCCGCGCAGCCAGGTGCGTCGGTTGGATTCGTCGGGGTAGTAGGCGGTCAGGGGTTCGTGCGGGACCTCGGGGCGGGAGGGTTCACGCATGGTGGTTGGGGGTTGGTGGGGTGTTCGTCGAATGACGAGCATTCGGTTGCAGCGATTGGGTCATGAGAATCATGAAGGGAAATCCGCTGGAAGGGTTGACAACGGAGTATCGCGGGTGGAGGGGCTGGAGTAAATGGGTGGTTGGGGTTGGGGCATGCATGCAGCGTTCGTTCGGTCAGCGCTGCTGGATTCCAGACTACCCCTGTCTCTTATGAATGAATTGAAGATCTTTTGATGAGGATTCTCCATTTTCAATAAAAATGAATTGCAGCTCCTTATTAGAGAAATACGATGGGCTATGCAGTCCATCTTCTCTTGACATCGAATACTGGAGATATTCTTGAGAGCTAGCGAAAAACCCTCGTCTCTCCTTCCTTTGTTCGAAAAGGACAACGGTGTTTCCGTAGCTATTTTCCAGGAGAAATTGCGAATTCACCCGTTCGACCGGATGACTGACCCGCGTCCACAGGGGTCCGCAGGTGGAAGTATCCAAAGCGCAGTATTACGGCGGGGAAGGAAAGAAGCGCAGATATGCCTCTATCGCCCGGGCCTCATTGGACTGTGTTTCCCTTAGCGCCTGCGACGCCAGAAAATACATCCATCTTTGAAATCCGCTTCGATTCAAGTTCACATTCGTCGACGGCCAGTGCGCTGCGAAGTAGTGAAGGAACTCTGGCCGGAGTATAGAGTTCGGGTCGCTCTGGAATCTGCCAGCGGTTTTTCGATTCAGGCGCTTGCGATGCCGCATTCAAAACTCAGAAATTCATTTGGCATTGAGCATGCAAAAGGCTTGATGCAAGGGCGCTTCTAACAGGGAAGCTGGCACTCCACTCCGCCTCGACGGCGCGCCACATTACCTCGATCTCCAGTGCAGCATGTCGCCGCGGTAGTCACCACTGCAGCCAGCACTGCATTCATCGACGCCACCGTCGACCAATCCCGTGCAGCAACGCCGCCGTGCCGGCACGGCGTGCGCGACGCAATCCGACGCCGATGGGTCCTTCCTGACTGGTCAGCCGCCCTTGCTCAAGAGCGCGACGGACAACGCGCCCAGCACCTTGCATCATGCAATCCCGCACGCAGAACGCGAAATACTCTTTGGCATTCGGTATGCAAAAGGCTTAATACCGAGTCCCATCCGAAGCAAATGGAAGCGATTCGCAGTGCGTCAATCAGCCGCGACCGCAGCATGTTGTACTGTCCTTGCACTTCCGCCGACGGCCGCCGCAGCAAAGCCCGGATCCATCGTCCCAGAACTCACCACCGATCGATCAGCTGCAGGCGCCGGCAACGCCAGCGTCATCGCACGCTGTGCGCGCCGCATCGAGTTGCGGACACGCCGCTCCGGCCGGCTCAGCATTCCGCCGCCCACGAGCGCCACGAATGAAGCCACCAACGGAACCGCGAGCAGCATCGTCGCGAACTTGAACAACCCGAGCCGCAGCGGACTGCGCGCCGCCCATGCCGACCAGCCGGTTGCAAAAACAACATAGGCAAGGCCGGCGGGCGCGCCGGCAAGCTCGGGCGCACCCACCCACTGCGCGAAGGGCAAAGGAAAAACGAGTACGAAAAGCGCGACGCTCGCGAGGGCATGCACCAGCAGCGCCCGCCGACGTCTTGCCAGACCGCTCAACGACCAGAACGCCAGCACCAGCACGAACGGCGGACACGCGGCTACGACGATCGCCAGCGTCAGATAGACCAGCACGCCTGCCAGCAGATTGCGCGAGTAACCCGCCGACGACGCATACCACACCAGATACGCCGCCGCGGCCGCCCCCACGCAGGCGAAGTACGCCACCATGCCGCTCTGCCCGTCGGGCGCGACGACGAGTCTCAGCAACAGCAGGCTCGTGAAGGCGATGAGATAAACCAGAAAACGCAAGACCGAAAAACGTTGCTGCATGCCACACCCCAGTTCCCCTGACGGCTTCGCGGTCCTGGTCCGGCTGATGTGCCGGGGAGACCGTCTGCGTCCGTCTGTCGCCTGCGTCCGCGTTCGGATGACGGATCGCGAGGCTCAAGATGTCGCCGCCAATGGCCAATGAGGCGTTCGCGATCGACTTTTATTTATCGACTGAGGAATGGGAAATCTTTAGTGCGCAATAAAACGCACCGGCAGTCAGCGCGGCAGCGTCCTGGCCTTTTTCATCGCGGACGCACTCACGAAATTTCCCGCGCCGAGATGGTGCAGCGTATGCAGCGGCTCGTTGGACTCGTCGAGGTGCCAGTGGCCCTCCGAGAACACGACAGGGTCCGCGGCCGCCGCGACGACTTCCGCGAAACACGTGTCGTACGCGTCCTCGGTGTGCTTCTCGTCGATGAGCCTGCACTCGAGCCACGCCGCACAGTTCTTCTCGATCAGCGGCAGCCCGAGCACCGGACCTTCCACCGTTTCGATGCCGAAGGTATCGAACTTGTCGAGTTCGCGTCCGTCCGTCGTGCCGACCGCGTAGGTCATGTCCATCGCGGCCGCGCCCGGCACGATCACGCCGAATATCCCGCTCGCAGCGGCGAGTTCGCGTGTGAACGTGCGCTTGTCGATGACGATGGCAATGCGCGGCGGCGTGAATTCCACCGGCATCGACCAGGCAGCGGCCATCACGTTGCGACGGCCGCCGTGTGCGCTCGTGACGAGCACCGTCGGACCATGATTGATGAGGCGGCTCGCGTGTTCCAGCTTGACGGGAAGAAAGTGGCTCATGGGGTTTCTAAAAAAAGTGGAACGATTTGCGTGGAAAAAAAGCGGAACAGATGACGTGATTTTAGGCGGCGACCGGCGCACACGCCCTGGATCCGCTCGAAGCCGATAATTCAGCTTGACAGACACTCTTACGATATATATCTTTAGATATGTTTTACGACATATCTGGAGCGTACCTCATGAAATCCCGTTGCTTTCAACATGCACGTGAAGTCGGCTTCCGTGCATCTGGTTTCGATTTCCCCTTCGATGCACCCGAGTGGTTCGAACGGTTTGCCATCGAGCGCCGCGGCATGATCGGGCGCCATGGCCGTGGCGGCGGACGCTTCGGCGGCGGCCCTGGCGGTCCCGGAGGCATGGGTCGGATGGGCGGCATGGGCGGCATGGGCGGGTTCGGCGAAGACGGCATGCCGCGCGGCCGCAAGTTCTCGTCCGACGACCTGCAATTGCTTCTCCTCGCCATGCTGGCCGAGGCGCCGCGTCACGGCTACGAACTCATCAAGGCACTGGAAGACCGTTCGAACGGCTTCTACGCGCCCAGTCCCGGCATGGTGTATCCGGCGCTCACGTATCTGGAAGAACTGGGCCACACCACCGTCGAACTGGAAGGCAACCGCAAGCGTTACGCGCTGTCCGAGACCGGCCGCGAGTACCTCGCGGCGAATCGCGAACGCGTGGACATCATGCTCGCGAAGCTCACGCATTTCGCACGCAAGATGGATCTCGTGCGCCGCGCCTACATGGGCGAGGACGTCGAGGACCCGAGCGGCGACACCGGCTGGGTGCCCGAGCTGATCGCCGCGCGGCGCGCGCTGAAGAAGGCCATGCTGCTGCGCACGAACGCATCGGCGGACGAACAGCGCCGCATTGCCGCGATCCTCGCCCGCGCCACGGCCGAGATCGAACAGAACCCCGCGCCCAAGCAGGCGTAACCAGGACGCAAGAAAAAACGGAAAAAAGGAAACGCATACGATGATCGATTCCATCCTCCAACACCGGCCCGACCTCGAAGTCACCCGCGTCCGTCACCCGCTCAGGTTTCGCCTGGTGCGAGTGCAGCGCGTGCAGACGCTGAACCCTTTCCTCGTGCGCGTGACCTTCAGCGGCGACGATCTCGCTGACTTCGTCAGCGCCTCCTTCGACGATCACGTCAAGCTGTTCTTCCCGGCGCCGGGCGAGTCCATGCCCGCGCTGCCGCAATCGAGCCCGGACGGTCCGGTCTTCGATCCGTCGAAGCCCCGTCCCGTCGCGCGCGACTTCACGCCGCGCCGTTTCGACCCGGCCGCCCGTGAACTCGACATCGAGTTCGCGCTGCATGAAGCCGGTCCCGCCACCGACTGGGCGTCGCAAGCCGCGCCAGGTCAGTATCTCGGCATCGGCGGGCCGCGCGGGTCGTTCGTGATTCCAGTGCAGTTCGACTGGCATCTGCTGATCGGCGACGAAACCGCCTTGCCTGCGATCGCCCGACGCGTCGAAGAGCTGCCTGCCGGCACGCGCGTGGCTACCTTGATCGAGGTGGCCGAGCCATCCGCGCGCATTGAATTCGACACCCATGCCGACCTCTACGCGCAATGGCGTTATAGAAACGAAAGCGAGCATCCCGGCGGCGCGCTGTTGCTCGCCTTGAGGGAGACCTACATGCCCGAGGGCGAAGGCTATGTATGGGCCGCTGGCGAAGCGACGCTGATGCGCGCAGTGCGCCAGTTGCTGACCACCGAGCGCGGCATCGACAAGCGGCGCATCCGCGCGTCCGCCTACTGGAAGCGCGGCGAGCAAGGCGTGCATGGCAGCATCGAGGACTGAGCACACGCGGTCCGCTTTCATGGCGCGGACAGCCGGACCCAAAGCCGCGATAATCGCGTCATGGAGACAACCGGCAACCAGACATGACCGACGACACCAGCAATAAGCCACGCGGCCTGCGCAAATCGCTGACGAGCTATGGAGACAACGGCTTTTCGCTCTTTCTGCGCAAGGCCTTCATCAAGGGCGCGGGCTATACCGACAGCGCGCTCGACCGCCCGGTCATCGGCATCGTCAACACCGGCAGCGCGTACAACCCCTGTCACGGCAACGCGCCGCAGCTGATCGAAGCGGTCAAGCGCGGCGTGATGCTGGCAGGCGGCCTGCCGATGGACTTCCCCACCATCTCCATCGCCGAATCGTTCTCGCAACCGACGAGCATGTATCTGCGCAACCTGATGTCGATCGACACGGAAGAGATGATCCGCGCGCAGCCCATGGACGCCGTGGTGCTGATCGGCGGTTGCGACAAGACCGTGCCCGCGCAGTTGATGGGCGCGGCATCGGCGGGCATTCCTTCCATTCAACTGATCACCGGCTCGATGCTCACCGGCGCGCATCGCGGCGAACGCGTCGGCGCATGCACCGATTGCCGGCGCTACTGGGGCCGCTTTCGCGCTGAAGAAATCAATGCCGATGAAATCGCCGCGGTCAACAACCAGCTCGTCGCGAGCGTGGGCACCTGCTCCGTGATGGGCACCGCGAGCACCATGGCATGCATCGCCGAGGCGCTCGGCATGACGGTGCCCGGCGGCGCATCGCCGCCGGCGGTGACATCGGACCGCATGCGCATCGCCGAACTCACAGGCACCCAAGCCGTGAAGATGGCGCACGAGCAGCTCACCATCGACAAGATCCTCACCGCCGAGGCCTTGGAGAACGCCATGCGCGTGCTGCTCGCGATCGGCGGGTCGACGAACGGCATCGTGCATCTGACGGCCATCGCGGGACGCATGGGCTATGAAGTCGATCTGAAGGCCCTCGACCGCATGGGGCGCGAGACGCCCGTGCTCGTCGACCTCAAGCCTTCCGGCGCGCATTACATGGAAGACTTTCACAAGGCCGGCGGCATGGCGAGCTTGCTGCGCGAGCTCAAGCCGCTGCTGAACCTCGACGCCCTCACCGTGACGGGACGCACGCTCGGCGAGGAGATCGACGCGGCGGGCCCGGCGTTCGCGCAGGACGTCGTGCGCCCATTCGACAGGCCGGTCTATCCCCAAGGCGGCATCGCCGTGCTCGAAGGCAATCTCGCGCCGGGCGGCGCGATCATCAAGCAATCGGCGGCCGACGCACGGCTGATGGAACACGAAGGCCGCGCGGTCGTATTCGAGAACGGCGCGGACCTCGCGGCGCGTATCGATGCGGACGACCTCGACGTCACGCCGGACGACATTCTCGTGCTGAAGAACATCGGGCCCAAGGGCGCGCCGGGCATGCCGGAAGCCGGCTATATCCCGATCCCGCGCAAGCTCGCGGTGAAGGGCACGAAGGACATCGTGCGCATCTCGGATGGCCGCATGAGCGGCACTGCGTTCGGCACCATCGTGTTGCACGTGACGCCGGAGTCCGCCATCGGTGGACCGCTTGCGCATGTACGCAATGGCGATCGTATTCGTCTGAGCGTATCGAAACGGGAATTGAGCCTGCTGATCAGCGATGAAGAACTGGCGGCGCGCGCGCAGGCATCGCCCGTGACGGAACCGAGCGCGGATCGCGGCTATCGCAAACTCTTCTACGACACGGTGACGCAGGCAGACAAGGGCGTCGACTTCGACTTTCTGCGCGCGGCACGCATGCGCGGCGTGACGCCGCGCGGCTGATCAGTCTTCATGCGTGAGATGTCGCTGCCACGCCAGGAACAGCATGTTCACCAGCGTCGCGAACACGAACAGCATCAGCGCGAGCGCCATGATCGTGCTGGTCTCGTTGCGGTTCATCGCGATCATCAGCAGGCGGCCGATGCCGCTCTGCGATGCGAACATCTCGCCGATCAGCGTGCCGAGCAAGGTCAGCGAGAAGCCGATGCGCAGGCCTGCGACCACCTCGGGCACGCACGCGGGCAACAGCACGAAGCGCGCGAAATCGCCGGGACTCATGCGATAGGTTCGCGCCGCCCGCGCGTAAATGGGCGGCATGTTGCGCACGGCATTCATCGTGAATAATGCAATCGGCACGATGCCATGCATCACGCCGAATACGATCTTGGCCCATAGCCCAAGGCCACACGCCAGCAGCACCACCGGGTATAGCGTCACCTTCGGGATCGAATAGAAGCCCATCATCAGCGGCTCCATCACATCTCCGGCGAGGCGTCGCGCCCCCAGCAGCAAGCCGATGCCGACGCCCGCCACAGCGGATATCGCAAACGCCGATGCGAATGCGAGCGACGTCACATAGAGACTCTGCGGGAAGTCCACATCGCTCACGATATGCACGGCGCGCTGCACGGTATGCAAAGGCGTCGTCAGCACATCGGGGCCGAGCCATTCGCTCAGGATCTGCCACAACGCGACGAGCACGACGATCAGCACGAGCGCATCCGTCCAGCGTCGCGCGGCGCGCGGCTTCGCGACAGCGGAGGCAAGCGCCGTACTCATGCCGCCTCCCTGCGGATACGCCGGTACAGCCGCTTCTCGGCTTGCCGCAGCAAGCCGTTGATCGTCGTGACGAAGACCAGCATCAGCACCATGAGGCCATACATGACGGCGTTGTCGAACGCGTTGTAGGCGAACGCGATCTGATAGCCGAACCCCGAACCCGACAACACGAATTCGCCGGCCACGACCGCAATGAACGCATACACCACGGTCAGCTTGATGCCGGTGAAGACGAACGGCAGGCTGGCGGGCAGCGTAATCAGGCGAATCTCGTCGAGGGTGCTCAGGCGGCATACGCGCGCGGTGCGCAACAGAACACGCGGTACGCGCTCGAGACCGTTGAGCGTGTTGACGGCCATCGCGACCACCGCGAACAGGAAGCCGATGCCCACCAGCGGCCAGCGATTGAGCCCGAAGATCACGATCAGGATCGGATACAGCACGAACACGGGCACCGCGTAGTACGAGAGCAGCAAAGGGTCGAGCACCCGGCGCAGGCGCGGCAGCCTGAACAGCACCACCCCGCCGATGAAGCCCGCAATCACCGCGAGCACCACGGCCAGCAGGGCGCTGCTGAGCGTCTGCACGATATCGAGCGTGAACTGCCCCGACGTAAGGATCTGCCACGCGCTGAGCGCCATGCGCGAAGGCGGAATGAACGATACCGGGTTGATCCAGGCGAGACGCGTCGCCACTTCGAGCAGGGCGAGCAGCGCGACGACCAGCCCGATGCGCCAGCGCGCCGCTTCGTTCATGGCCGGCTCCCGAGCGCCTTCAATGCCTCGTCGCGCAGCAGGCCCCACACTTGCGCGGTCAGCTCGCCGAAGCGCGGATCAAGCGCGATGGTGCTGTCGCGCATACGCGACCAGCCGGTCTCGATGGTCGCAATGAAGCGCCCCGGACACGCCGACATCACGCCGATGCGATCCGAGAGCAGCACCGCTTCATCGATCGAATGCGTGATCAGCATCACGGTCGCGCCGGTATCGCGCCATAGCTTGAGGGTTTCGTCGCCCATCAGGAGGCGGGTCTGCTGATCGAGCGCGCCGAACGGTTCGTCGAGCAGCATGAGACGCGGCCGGACCACCATGGCCCGCGCAATGCACACGCGCTGCCGCATGCCGCCCGACAATTGCGCGGGATAGGCGCGCGCAAACGACGCCAGGCCCATGAACGAAAGCGCGTGCTGCACGCGTTCGCGCACTTCGTTTTCCGGAACGCCGGCGCGACGCGCGGCGAACGCGGCGTTATCGAATACATTGAGCCACGGGAAGCTCGCGTCTTCCTGGAACACGACCGCCACGCCGTCGGGCACCTGTCGTCCCACCGGCTGCCCCTCGAACTCGACCGTGCCGCCGCTCGCCGGATTCAGGCCCGCGAGCACGTCGAGCAACGTGGACTTGCCGCAACCCGAAGGACCGACGACAGAGAAGAATTCCCCCGCGCGCAATTCGAGGCTCACCGGTCCGAGCGCATGAAAAGGCGGCTTGCCCGCGGCGCCGGGATAGATGCGCGTGACGTCCGTCAGGCGCGCCTGGATGCGCTGCTCGCCGGACGCGGCGGGCTCGCTCGACACCACCGATATCTTCGTGCGACGGGGCAGCACGCTCATTGCTGACTCACTTCGCCGCGCGCAAGTCGGCGGGCAACTGCGATTCGTCGATGATCTTCGTCCAGTCGAACGCACCATCGGGGATGGCCTTGACGAGAATCAGGCCCTTGAGCACTTCGTCCATGCTCTTGCGATCGAAGCCGCCTTCGCTCCAGTATTTCGGATCGGCATCGAGCACGTTATTGATCGCCGAGGCCGCGACGCCCGGGTCCATCTTGTACTGCTTCGCGAGAATCTGCGCGGACTCCTCGCGATGCGCGCCAATGTACTGCACGGCCTTGCGGCGCGCCTTGATGATGCCGCGTATCACTTCCGGATGCTGCTTCAGGTAGTCCGTGCGCACGATGCCGACGGTCTGCGTTTCGTTGGGCACGATATCGCTCGAACGGAACGCGATGCGCAACTGATCCTTCTTCGCGCTATAAGACGGCTCGGTCATGTAGGCCACGTCTACGGCGCCCTGCTGCAGCGACGTCAACATGCCGCTCGAACTGCCGACCGGCTTGCGCTGCACCTGCCCCGTCAGACCGGCACGATCCAGCGCGATGGTGACGATGGTATCGGTCGTGGACTTCGGACTGCTGTAGCCGATGGTCTTGCCCTTCATCTGCTGGATGTTGGTGATCGTGCCGTTCTTCTGTTCGACCCACACGAGATCCGCGAGGCTTTGCACGCCGCCATGCACGATGGTCAGGTCGACGCCCTGCTTGACCGCCGAAATAGCCGCAGGCAGCGCGACTTCGCCATAGGGAATCTCCGACGCCATGGCATTGCGCACTGTCGTGCCGCCGCCTTCGGAGGTGATGAAACCCGTGACATCGACGCCTTCTTCCTTGAAGAAACCCTTGTCCATGGCCACCGCGAAGGGCACGCCGTACATGCCGTCGCCCCAGTGCGTGACGGTGAGCGGCGCGGCCTGAACACGAGCGGTCCCTGCTATGAGTGCAGCGGCCGCCATGAAGGAAAACAGACCGGCTCTCCCAAGCTTCCCAAGGGCAAACATGTAGGCGTCTCCGTGCATGAACGGCGGCTTCGTCCGTCGTGCGCGAAGTCGCGCACAGGCGGCCGCCTTTTGATTCTGGACACAGTTATCGCGGATAACCGTGCACGTTAATGTATGCATTAAATTCGTGAAAGTCCAGTTTGATGCAGGGCGTAGATACCCTTGTCTGGCACGCGCCAGACGATGTATCAGGCCTGCTGAATGCCGTATTGCTGCAGCACGGCGGTTTGATCACGCCAGCCCCGTTCGCGATGAGCGCGGTAGAGCGCACTCGCCTTCGCTGCATCGCCGCAGCGCAATGCTTCGATGATCGCGCGATGTTCCTCGATCGACTTGGCAGGCTGCGGATGCGGTCGGACTCGCTGCGTGAAGCGCCTGACGCGATGCACCTGGTCACGGCAATTCATCACGATGCTACGCAGCCGCGCATTGCCGCTGAGCGCCACGAGGCTTTCGTGGAAGACCTCGTCCGCTTCGGCCCAGGTCAGCATGTCGCCGGCTTCGAGTGCGCGGACCATCGTGTCGCAGGCATCGACGAGCGGCGTGAGATCGACGTCGGGCTGCGCGGCGACGAGCCCCGCGGCCGTCGATTCGAGGCTGATCAAGACCTGATAGATGTGTCGGATGTCGGAGATCGACGTGGGAACGATGCGAATGCCGTGACGCGGCACGATCTGCACGAGTCCCTCTCCCTGGAGTCTCAACGCGGCCTCGCGGATGGGCGTGCGGCTGAAGCCCAGCATCAGGCCCAGTTCCTGTTCGAGCAGATAGGACCCCGGCGTGAGTTCGCTTTCGATGATGCGGCGACGCAGTTCGCCGTAAGCGAGATCCGCTGTGTTGAGCCGGGCGGGCTTGGCGGTGGCGACGGGATGATCGTTCGAGATGACCTTCACGCGCCTTGCTGGATGCGGCGCGACCGTGCTGCGCGATGCGGCCATGCTGGACTCCCTGAAGGAAACTTCGCGTTGAGCCGATGGTACTGCATCGGAACCTTCATCATCCAACCCATCAGGCGCGCGCAAGATGGGCGACCAGTTTCCTGCACGCCTCGGGCAAGGCATCGGGGGAGCGTATGGCGATCAACAGTTCGCGCATCGCCCAGGTATCCGTGAGCGGAACGAAGCCCAGCCCGTGCTGCCGCGCCACCGCTTCCGGCATGACGCCGAAACCAAGCCCCGCTTCGATCATCAGGCACTGGGCGTCGTAGCTCGACACCTGCATCCGCACCCGCACCGAGCGCCCTATTTCGTTGGACGCCCGCGTGAGACTCAGCGTGATGGCGGCGTCGACGGGCAGCGTGATGAACTCGTGTTCGAGCACGTCGGCAAAGGCCGTCGCTTGCCGCTGCAGCAGCGCGTGTCCGGGCGGCGCGACGAGTACAAGGTGATCCTCGCGATAAGGCATCGTATGGATCGCATGACCATGCGGAAGGGACGTGAAGATACCGATATCAGCCGCATTGCCAGCTACCGCGCGCACTACGTGCACGCTCGGCTTCTCGTCGAGTTCGATGCGCACATGGGGATGGAGCACCGCGAACGACTGGAGATCGCGCGGCAGGAACTGCACGATCGACGAGACATTCGCCACGATGCGCACGACGCCGCTCGTGCCGCCCGAGTACTCGCGCATCTGCACGACGATGTCGTCGATCTGATGCAGTGCGCGATGCGCGAGCGTCCTGAGCCGCTCGCCCGCTTCGGTGGCTACGACACCCTTGTTCGTGCGGCGCAACAAGCGCACGCCGATGGAAGACTCGATCTCGCTGATGCGACGGCTGACGGCGGCGGCTGCAATGTGTTCGCGTTGCGCAGCGGCGGCGATCGTGCCGGCATCGACCACGGCAAGGAAGAGTCTCAGCGAGAGCGGATCGAGCGTCTGCATGAACGATGTCCTCGTTACGGCCAGCAGTTCGCGTCGTCTTTTTGGGGGCGCTGGCCATCGCATGCGGCGATGGCGGCATGACGAAGCGTTGCTTTGCCGTCATCGCCGCATCACGCAGAATGCGCGCAAACGTTACCGTCTGACGGAAAGACATGCAATAGGCATCTTTTGACGACTTTCTTTTTGCACGACACCACATCCTCATCACGCTCGGCCGCACATGGGCGGCAATCGGCCTCGGGGGCTTGGCGTTGCCGCAAGAAATCTGAGGTGCGATCGGCTTCTCTCCCGATCGCGCGGCCGCGCGCAAGTCCATTTCAGCCGCCCCTTCGGGGGCGGCTCTTTTTTGCCCGGAAAGCTCCGGCGCCGTACTGTTCAATGCATACATTAAACAATGCGGCGAGTTTCTTTTCTTATAATGAAGACAGCCTGTCGCCCGAAGGATCAGCGGGCCGACCTGTCCTCCGTGCATCGACGGCAACGTTATCGGAAAGCCCAGCATGGCTCCAGCCCGACCCGTTGAAGCAATCAGCAAGCCACGCGAGAAATCCACCGACACAGTCTATCTCGCGCTGCGTGAGCAGATCCTCAGCAACGCGCTGCGGCCCGGCACCCAAATGCTGGAACAGGAACTGGTGCAGTGGTTCGGGGTGAGCCGCACGCCGGTGCGCGAGGCGCTGATCCGCTTGCAGAATGAACGCCTCGTACAAATCATTCCGCGTCACGGCATGCGGGTGCGCAATGTGTCGCTGACGGACATCGAGGAAGTGTTCCAGGTGCAGACCAGTCTCGAAGCCACGGCCGCCGCTGCCGTCGCCGCGCGCAAGCCCGGCGTGAAGGAGTTCAGGCCGCTCGAAAAGGCCTGCACGGACATGGACCGCGCACTGGAGAAAGACGACCGCGATGCCTGGGCCGCGGCGCATGACGCGTTCTATGCGCGGCTCGTCGAACTGAGCGGCAATCCGCGTCTCAATGCAGATCGTCGGCGAATGCGTGGATCAGGTGCGCCGCGTGCGCGAACTCACGCTGCGGCTGATTGCGCCAGATGCGTCACAAGCACAGACCTTGCGCAAGGTAATTGAAGCCTTGCGCCAGAGCGATGCCGAAGCGGCACAGGCGCTGTGCCGCGACAATCGGCTGCTCAATCTTCAGACGCAGGTCGAAGCGCTTCAGCGCTACCGGATCCTCGACGTCTGAGCGGCTTCATGCGCTACGCGCATTGCAACGTGCGCGGGGTCGGGGCATACGCAATCAGCACGTTGCGGCCGGTCCGGCGGCGCACGATATTGCGCACATGATGCATGCCGATACCGCCGAACGACGACCTGCCCGCACCCAGCACGATGAGATCCACATCCAGCCGGTTCGCTTCGAGGGCGATCACGCCACCGATGCTATGGCCGTCCTCCGGTAGCCTGCGCGTTTCCCAGTCAGCCTTCATGCCCGCGTTCGCCAGCATCTTCTCGCAATGGCCGCGAATTGCCAGCGCGAGTTGATCGACGAGCTCGGGCATGTTGCAGAAAGTCTCCACTGACCACCCTGCCCACCACGGCGCGGATTCGATCACGTGCAGCAGCGTGATGCGGGCAGCGTTGCCGCGCGCGAGTTCGATGGCCTTCGACAAGGCGGCTTCGCTGAAGCCGGGGCCCACGGCGACGAGAATATGCGGGTACATGGCGTTGCCTCCGTTCGTTGTACGGCACTCTTTTCGAGTGACCGTCGTTGTTTGCATGAAGGCATGATGGCCGCGCAAAGTTAGGAAAGACTGAGCCTGACATTCCTCGCGATGCTTCTGATGCCGCGGCTCGCGATAAATTAAACTGATGGCATCATCCCCGCACGCCGCACGCTCATGGACTCTCGCGATCTTCTCAACCTTGCCTACCTGCGCGCGTTCCGCCTCGTGGCGGAGACCGGCAGCGCCACGCGCGCCGCCGCCGCGCTGTTCCGCGCGCAATCGGCGGTCACGCGTTCATTGCAGGAACTGGAGGCGGCCGTTGGCGAAACCTTGCTGGAACGCCGTCCATCAGGCATGTTGCCCACGCCCGCCGGACGCGCCGTGCTGCTGCGCTGCCAGCGCATCTTCGCGGAACTGGAGGAACTCGCGCAGTGGTGCGCGGCGCGGCAGTCGCGCCGCAGAACTGCGGCGGCCAGCACGCTGCCGGCGTTCCTGCTCAATACGCGCCGGCTGCAACTGTTCTCGGCGCTCGCGCGCCACCGGCACATGCCGAGCGCGGCGCAAACCCTTGGACTCAGTCAGCCCGCCGTCAGCAGCGCCATCCGCATCATGGAAACGGGTGCGGGCATGCAACTGTTCTATCGCAGCCCGCGCGGCCTCCTGTTGACCAGCGAAGGCGAGACCTTCGTGCTGCACGTGCGCCGCGCATTGAACGAACTGCGCCATATCCCCGACGATCTCGCCGCTCTGCGCGGCACCATTCAGGGCGTGGTGACGGTCGGCGCGCTGCCGCTCGGCCGTACGCTCATCTTGCCGGGCGCCATCGCCCGCGTGGCCGCACAGTATCCGGGCGTGCGCATCGTGACCGATGAAAGCGCGTACGAAACGCTCGTCGCGGGACTGCGCGCAGGCGAAATCGATTTCGTGCTCGGCGCGCTGCGTCCGAACGATGCATCGAGCGGACTGGTGAACGAGCGCTTCATGTCGGAGGATATCGTCGTGATTGCGCGCAGCGGGCATCCGCTTGCTCGCTCACGCGGCCTGGCGCTCGCCGATCTCACCACCGCTCAATGGATCCTGCCGCGCAACCAGGCCCCCGCGCGTGGCATGTTCGAAGCACAATTCAAACGCGGCAAACTCAAACCGCCGATGCCCACCGTCGAAACAGCGGACCTCGCCGTGATCCGCGGCTTGCTGCTGCATACCGACATGCTTGCGGCCGTATCGGCGCAACAACTGCATTACGAGCGCGAATCGGGACAACTGGCCGTGCTCGACATCGCGATGCAGAACACCCGGCGCGACATCGGACTCACGCTGCGCGCGGGCGGCTCACCCTCGCCGGCCGCGCGCGCGATGATCGACGCGCTGCGTCTCACCGTCGATCAACTGGGTCATGCCATGCGTCGCGATGCACAAGCTGCCGTGATGTCACGCGCATGACAAGCGCGAGGTGCAATCTGAATTATTTATCGGGGCAGCGGCTTTTGCGGTGCGTGCTTGCGGTGCTGTATGGTGACAGTCGCGCATGGCGTGAACCGCAGGACATCCCAGCGAATAAAGAGGAGTTGGCATGAACGAACAGCAGTGGATCGCAATGGACGAATACCTTTGCGAACGAACCCAGGCGCCGGATGAAGTGCTCGAAGCCGCGCTGCGCGACAGCGTGAACGCAGGATTGCCCGCCATCAACGTCGCGCCGAACCAGGGCAAGATGCTGCACATGCTTGCGAAGCTGCGCGGCGCACGACGCATCCTCGAACTCGGCACGCTGGGCGGCTACAGCACGATATGGCTCGCGCGCGCACTGCCTTCGGACGGCACGCTGCTGACACTGGAAGCCGTCGACGCGCATGCGCACGTCGCACGTGGCAACCTTGCGCGGGCGGGCTTGTCGAGCGTGGCATCGGTCATCGTCGGCGATGCGGTGCACACGCTGCGGTCCTTCGTGCGCGACGGCATCCCGCCGTTCGATTTCATCTTTCTCGATGCCGACAAGAAAAGTTATCCGGCTTATCTCGATCTTGTCCTGCTCCTCAGCCGCCCGGGAACGCTGATCGTCGCCGACAACGTGATTCGTCGCGGGCGGGTACTGGAAACCGGCAGCGATGACCCCGACGTGAATGGCGTGCGCACCTTCTTCGACATGCTCGCCACACATCCCCGCCTCGACTCCACGGCGATCCAGACAGTCGGAAGCAAGGGATGGGACGGCTTCTCGATGTCCATCGTGACTGAATGAAGTCATCAGGCACGCCTTGCGCGAGGTGCCGCGCAAGACGTGCAGCGAACGCTATTCCGATGCGGTACGCGGTCTTGCCGTGCCGAACCAGCGGTTCCGGACAGGCGTGAACGTTTCCTCCTCCACACGCGGCATGTTCCGGCATTCGACGTGCATGTTCCGCGCAGGCGCAGCGGCCACGAACTTGTCGATCTCCTCACGGACATCCGGATCGACATAGTCGGCTCGCGAAGCATCGAGAATCACAACGGCCCCGTCAGGGATCGCGGCGAGTCGGCGCTTCAGCGTCACCTTGCACAGAAACGACACGTCCTTGCGGAACGACAGCAGGTAATGGTCATCGTGCTGCGCCATCGTGATCGGGCGGCGCAGGTTGGCGCGCACGGCGAGGAACAGACTGCATGCAATGCCGATCACGATGCCGATCAACAGGTCGGTGAGCAGCACGCCCGCAATGGTCGCGATGAACGGTGCGAAACGTTCGAAGCCTTCCTTCGCGACGGACGCGAATAGCGACGGCTTGGCAAGCTTCAGTCCCGTGAAGATCAGAACGGCGGCGAGACATGACAGCGGAATCAGGTTGATCACACTCGTCAGGCCGAACACGCTCACGAGCAGCAACACGCCATGCACGAATGCAGACCAGCGGCTCTGTGCGCCCGCCGTCACGTTTGCCGAGCTGCGCACGATCACCGAAGTGATAGGCAGCGCGCCGATTGCGCCGGCCAGCATGTTGCCGATGCCCTGCGCCTTCAGTTCACGGTCCGGATTCGCGGTGCGCTTCTTTGGATCGATCTGCTCGACTGCTTCGAGGCTGAGCAACGTCTCGAGACTCGCGACGATCGCAAGCGTCACCGCAAGCCGCCACACGCCGGGATTGAGCAGTTGGGAGAAGTCCGGCAGTTCGAGCGCTTTCGTCAAGGCCGTGAACGATTCGAGCGAGGGCAATGCCACGCGATACTGCTCGGGCGGCGCGAAGCCCGGCGCAAAGCGGTCGATCAGCAGCGTAGCGCCCACGCCGAAGACGACCACAGCCAGGGGACCGGGCACCAGCCGCACGAGGGCGAAGCGGCGCAGCGCGGCCGTTTCCCACGCCGCGAGCATGCCGAGCGAAACGACCGCGATGACGCAGGCCGCGATCGATACATGTCCATAGGATGTGGACAGCAAGCCGTCACCGCCCGTGACGTGGACACCATCGTTCGCGAATCCCGCGGCCAGCGGAATCTGCTTGATGATCAACAGAAGGCCGATAGCCGCCAGCATGCCCTTGATGACCGACGAGGGCACATAAGCGGCGAAGCGTCCCGCCTTGAGCATACCGAAGCCGAACTGGATCACGCCCGACAACAATACGGCGAGCAGGAACGCGGAGAAGCTGCCCAGCCCCGCAATGCCACCGACGACGATCACGATCAACCCCGCCGCCGGGCCGCTGACGCTCAATTGCGAGCCGCTCAGCAAGGCAACGACGACGCCGCCGATGATGCCCGCCATCAAGCCGGCAATCGGCTCGACACCGGATGCATTGGCAATGCCGAGACATAATGGCAATGCCACGAGAAACACGACAATGCCCGCGAATAAATCGCGTGGAAGATTGGCTAAACGATTAGCTGCTTTCATGGTTCATTCCGTTTACGCGAGTGAATGCCTGCGAGCGTCGCTTTCGCGACATCGCATAAGAATCAACGGCTGAATTGAGTGCCTAGACTGTTTCAAGCAGAGCAGCGCTTACCTGATCGCTGCCTTGATGACCGGATTCGTTTTCATAACCTGAAGCCAGCACCTTGAGATGTCCGTCATGCAGGCCGAAGATCCACCCATGCACGAGCGGAGGGTTATCGCGTTCACGGATGATGGCGTGCTCGCGCAGCAGACGCACCTGTTCGAACACGCTCAGTTCGGCGAGCCGATTGGCGCGGGTTTCGAGGTCCGCAAAGGTGGCGAGATGGTCGCGATGCGTCTCGCCCAGTGCGCATAGCGGCGCGATGCGGCGATTGACATGCGGCAGGTCGTTCGACAACGGCAGCAGCGACGCACGCACGCCGCCACAGCCGTAATGGCCGCAGACGATGACGTGATCCACCTTCAGCACACGCACCGCATATTCGAGCACGCTCAACGTGTTGTCGTCGGATGGACAAAACAGATTGGCGATGTTGCGATGAACGAAGAGGTCCCCGGGATCCGCATTCGTCACGGTCTCGGCAGGCACGCGGCTGTCCGAGCAACCGATCCACAGCACGCGCGGGCTTTGACCTTGCGCCAGGCGCGGAAAGAAGTCCGCATCGGCATGCGCTGTTTCACGCGCCCAGGCAATGTTCTCCAGCAACATTCGTTTAGGTCGTTTCATCCACATTCTCCATAAGCGACATTCAAATAAATAGGGACAAGGTTTAACGTAGCGTGGCGCGCATTCTTACGAATGACTTTCGCAGAAAAAGTTCAGGCAAGTCCAGAGAAAAAAATCCAATGGACTGAGAAACCTGTTTTTTGTGTGTTGCTTGCGATTCAATAGCTTTATTCATTACCTTGCATGCACTGTTCCAATGCATGCTCGCAAGGGAGATTCGCATAACCGCCCGACGGTGTCTGTTAATCTTTGTGCTCTATCTTGCCGATCTTCCAATATGACATTTCAGACAGGCCAGTCTGTTTCTTTTGCCGATTTGAACGGCGGCGCATATCCCGTGCGGGTCGAATACGAATGGCTCAATGCCGAACGCGGCGATGCGCACATCGCCGTATTCCTGCATGAGGGACTGGGATCGGTCAGGTTATGGAAGCGTTGGCCACAAGTGTTGTGTGACCGGCTGCAATGTCGCGGGCTGGTCTTCTCGCGTCCGGGCTATGGGCGCTCGACTCCGCGCCGGCCCGGCGAAACCTGGCCGGTCAGCTTCCTGCATCATCAGGCGCAGGTCGTATTGCCCGCGTTGCTCGATGCGTTGCGCATCGATGCCCGGGAGCGCGCCCGCATGTGGCTCATCGGTCATAGCGACGGCGGCACGATCGCCCTGCTCCATGCCAGCGCATTCCCCGATGCTCTGGCGGGCGCCGCCATCATGGCGCCGCATGTGTTCGTGGAACCCATGACGGTGCAGGCGATCAGGGAAACGCGCGCGGTCTATGAGACCAGTGCGCTGCGCGACAGGCTAGGCGCCTATCACGATGACGTGGATTCGGCCTTTTACGGCTGGAACGACGCGTGGCTCAATCCCGAGTTCCTGCACTGGGACATCACCGCCGAGATCGCCGCGATAAGAAAGCCGCTGCTCGCCATTCAGGGACACGATGACGAATATGCATCGATGCTGCAACTCGACAGGATTCAGGAAGCCGTGCCGCACGCGCGGCTCGTCAAGCTGTCGCAATGCGGACATTCACCGCATCGCGATGCCGCCGATGCCGTGAACGAAGCGATCGCCGCCTGCATTGCGGAACATCGCGAATGACGCTGGCGTGAACGCACGCTGGACCGGCATGTGCTGCGGGCCGTGATAACGTCACCGTTATCCGCAGGGAGAACACCATGTTGCTGTCCGATGAAGAACTGGCGCGTTTGCAGGACGTCGCTCCTTTCCTGGCAAGCGAAGCACGCGGCGCACTGGAAGCCGAGGCGCCCTGTCAGGTGACCGCGGAACTGGCGTCGCACCTGCAGCCCGGCTTGCGCATACGAGCACCGGGTTCGCCGACGACCGATGCCGACCCCGATGCGCCGCCTTACCCAATCGATCTGTTCGTAGGCTTGCCGTTGAGCGAACTGCGTGCGCTCTCGCATGCCGATGAAGCCACACGCAATGACGCCCTTGCACGTTTCGGCGCGGGCTTCTCGCCACGCCTGCTGCGCGCCATTGCGAAGATGGCGCCGCACGAAATTGATCTCGATGCAGGTGTGCAGAACGAAGCCGGCACGCTCTCCGTGATGCTTGACGAGGCGTAGCACGCAGGCTCCAGGCAAAGCGGCTCAGCTCGCCTCCTGGCCCTTCCCCGAAGCCTCATGCGCGCGACGCAGACGCTCCCGGCTGTTCGACAGGTGCATGCGCATTGCGGCGCGCGCGGCTTCGGGATCGCGACGCTCGATGGCGTCGAAGATATCTTCGTGCTCGCGATTCACGCGATCTAGATAGCTGCCGGGATCGTGATGAGCGAGCGCCGCGGAGTTGACCCGCGTGCGCGGAATGATGGTGTTGCCAAGCTGGCTCAGGATGCTGTGGAAGTACCGGTTGCCGGTGGCCTTCGCGAGTTCGAGGTGGAAGGCGACATCGGCGGTGACCGCACTGCTCTCGCCCGCTTCGATCAGGCGTTCGAACTCGTCGAGCGCGCGGCGCATCTGCGCCAGATTCTCGTCCGTGCGGCGCATTGCGGCGAGCCCGGCCGCCTCGGCTTCGAGGCTGATACGCAGTTCGAGAATCGCCATCACGTCGCGTACGGTGAGGTCGCCCGCAGCTTCGATCTGGAAGCGGTCGTGATCGGTTGCCTCCAGCACGAAGGTGCCGATGCCATGCCGCGTCTGTACGAGACGCGCGGCCTGCAGGCGCGAGATCGATTCACGCACGACCGTGCGGCTGACGCCGAGCTGCGCCATGATTTCCGATTCCGTCGGCAGCTTGTCGCCGGGCTGAAGTGCACCGCTGCGAATGCGCTCCGACAACTCGGCGACAACCTCCTCGGTCAGGTTGCGGGAGCGGCGCAGCGCGCCGGACGACAGTGCTTGGGACATGGGAGGACCGGTCTTGAATAGGCTCGATCGCCCATTATAGGGCGCAAGTCAGCTTGTACGATGACTGATCGTTCACGCGGTTTTTTGTATGCATCATGCAGCATGCCAAAGCTGAAACCGCCATGCCGCTGCGACGAACTGCCCCGAAAAAACCTTGCGTTTCAATCGATTAGGGCCGCATCAAACCGTTGATAATCGGTCCTTTGCGGCGTAAAGTTCATGTACCGCATGAAGTGAACGCGCCTGGCACCGCAACCGTGGGCTCCGGGTGTCGGCTGTATCTGCCCCGGCCCCCGGCCAGTGGGTTCATTTCGTCGTCAGGCTCGCGTATCCCGGTCCGCATCCGTTGGATTCGCCATCTCCTCGCGCACTCGCGAGCCTGAATAAGGGTTTTCCGGCGTGTCGCTGCCGCGCCCTCGTGCGCCGCTCCCTGTGCCTCTCGCGCTTTTCCCGATCCCTCGGGGCGACAACCGGTATGAACCCGTGTTCACAAAGGCTCGCTTCACGGCGATACTGAATTCGTGGCACCGAGGCAGCAAGGAGACAGGCAATGATGCGAGAAGTATCCGGAGCTTTTTTCGGCTCCCGCAAGCTCGACGAAGCACTCGAAGACCTCCGCGCGGAAGGCATCGCGGGAGACCGTGTCCGCGTGGCCAGCATGACCGGCTTTGCGGACTTTCACAGTTCGGTGGTGCAAAGCGCGGCGGCGCAAAACCAGTGGATCTCAGCCGAATACGCCGGTCACGGCGAACATCTCGGCGTCGTCGATACGCATGAGTACCCGTTCGGTCTCGACATCACCGGCGACGACATTCTTCCGTCGTTCGGCGCGGACGGCGGCGACGCCGACACGCTGTGCGGCCTGACGCGCGTGGTCGTCAGCATCCGCGATGAAGCGGAGATGCGCGCAGTCTGCGATATCTTCTCGCGCCTCGGGACCGACGACATCGACATCGAAGGCGTCGCGGCAGCCTGAAACATTTCGCGCGGACGCGTGCTCCTGCCGTGCTCCGCCGTGCTCGTCATCATCACTGCGCGCTGGACGGCGCGGGCTTCGCCTTCTTTTTGTGCTTCAAATGCAGGCCCTGGCGCGTACTGCCCGGCACGGAGGTATTGTCGCCTCCGGCCGTCGGTCCGGCAGTCGCCGCGCCGTGCGCATTGCCTCCGCCTGAACCGCCATTGCCGTTCCCGCCCGCCATTGCAGCGCCCGATACGCCCATCGCCAGGCTTGCCGTCAGTGTGAGCAGTATCTTCAATCCGCTTGTCTCTGATTTCATCGCATTGCCTCGCCTATCAGTCTCATCACGGTTCTGAACGAGCGCTGACGCCCACGCGATCCACGCGTGAAAGAAATTCTCGTCCGCATTCTGCATTCAACATGCATAACGCAAAATGCCGTCCGGCATATGGCATGCTGCATGCAATCTCGAAGCCATCACCACTTTTTGCCATGGATGTCCGCAAAGCCCATCACGCTGTCGCCGCACACGACGATGCCAATGAAAAGTCCAGAGCAGGTTTCGTGCGCGTTCGCGGCGCGCGTGAGCACAACCTGAAGAACGTCGATGTCGACGTCCCCCGCGACGCCCTCGTGGTCTTCACCGGCGTCTCGGGGTCCGGAAAATCCTCGCTGGCATTCGGTACGCTTTACGCGGAAGCGCAGCGCCGCTATTTCGAATCAGTCGCGCCGTACGCACGAAGGCTCATCGAACAGGTCGGCGTGCCGCAGGTCGATTCGATAGAAGGCCTGCCGCCCGCGGTCGCGCTACAGCAGCAGCGCGGCGCGCCGAATGCCCGTTCTTCCGTAGGCAGCGTGACGACCCTGTCCAGCCTCGCGCGCATGCTGTATTCCCGTACGGGCAGCTATCCGCCGAAGCAGCCCATGCTTTACGCGGAGGACTTCTCCCCGAACACCGTGCAGGGCGCGTGTCCCGTCTGCCATGGTCTCGGACGCGTGTACGAGGTCACGGAGAAGTCAATGGTGCCGGACGACTCCCTCACCATCCGCGAGCGCGCCATCGCCGCGTGGCCGCCCGCCTGGCACGGTCAGAACCTGCGCGACATCCTCGTGACCCTCGGCTATGACGTCGACACCCCCTGGCGCGATCTGCCGAAGAAGGACCGCGACTGGATCCTCTTCACCGAAGAGCAGCCGACCGCACCGGTCTACGCCGGACTCACACCGAAGGAAACCCGCGCGGCATTGAAGCGCGGCGCCGAGCCGAGCTATCAGGGCACCTTCACCGGTGCGCGGCGCTACATCCTGCATACCTTTGCGCACACGCAAAGCGCATTGATGAAGAAGCGCGTATCGCGCTTCATGGTGGGCAGCGACTGCCCTTCGTGCCACGGCAAACGGCTGAAGAAGGAAGCGCTCTCCGTCACCTTCGCGGGACTGGACATCGCCGGGTTCGCGCATCTGCCGATGAACCGCCTCGCCGACCTGCTCGCGCCCATCGCACGCGGCGACTGGTCCACGCAGACGCAGCCGCATGGCGAGACATTGGACAAGGCCGCTCGCCGCGCGGCCACTACGCAACGAGTCGCGGCCGGCGGCTCGGCTCACAAGGCGGCGCCCGATGTGCGCCGCACCGCGAATCTTTCGGACGAAAAACGCGCCGCAGCCGAACTCATCGCCGCCGATCTGCTGGAGCGCTTACGAACGCTCATCGATCTTGGCCTCGGCTATCTGTCGCTCGACCGCGCGACGCCCACGCTCTCGTCCGGCGAACTACAGCGCCTGCGGCTCGCCACGCAACTGGCGTCGCAACTGTTCGGCGTCGTGTATGTGCTCGACGAACCCTCGGCCGGACTTCATCCTGCGGACAACGAGGCGCTCTTCGTCGCGTTGCAGCGTCTCAAGGCCGCGGGCAATTCGCTGTTCGTCATCGAACACGATCTGAACACGATGCGCCGTGCCGACTGGCTCGTCGATGTCGGTCCGGCCGCGGGCGAAGGCGGTGGTCATGTGCTCTACAGCGGCCCGCCGGAAGGCCTTGCAGCCGTCGATGCCTCGCAGACCCGTGAACACCTGTTCGCGCAACATCGTGCGGTCGAGCGCGCGCCGCGCCGGCCGCGTGGCTGGCTCAGGCTTGCGCGCATCGAGCGCAATAACCTCGATGGCGTCGATGCCGCCTTTCCGCTCGGCGCCTTCACGACGGTCACCGGCATCTCGGGCTCGGGCAAGTCGAGCCTCGTCAGCCAGGCTTTGCCGGAGCTCGTCGCCGAACACCTCGGACGCGCCCTCGACGACGCCACCGAAGACGAATCCGACCCATTGCTCGCGACACCGGACGCGCCCGCAGGCGGAAGCATCGTCGAAGGCATGGAGACGATCAGGCGTCTCGTGCGTGTCGATCAGAAGCCCATCGGCCGCACGCCCCGCTCGAACCTCGCGACCTATACCGGCCTGTTCGATCACGTCCGCAAGCTCTTTGCGGACACGCCGAGCGCGCGCAAGCGCCGCTATGGCGCGGGCCGCTTCTCCTTCAACGTCGCACAGGGGCGCTGCCCCACGTGCGAAGGCGAAGGCTTCGTCAGCGTCGAACTTCTGTTCCTGCCGAGCGTGTACACGTCCTGCTCGACCTGCCACGGTTCGCGCTACAACGCGCAGACACTGGAGATCGAATGGCACGGCAAGAACATCGCGCAAGTGCTGGACATGAGCGTCGATGCCGCATGCGCTTTCTTCGCCGATGAACCCAACATCATGCGTGCGCTTGCCGTGCTGCGCGACATCGGGCTCGGCTATCTGCGCCTGGGTCAGCCGGCCACCGAGCTATCGGGAGGCGAGGCGCAACGCATCAAGCTCGCGACGGAACTGCAGCGCGCCCATCGCGGCGACACGCTCTACATCCTCGACGAACCCACCACCGGCCTGCATCCCGCCGACGTCGACCGCCTGATGCGCCAGTTGCAAGGCCTGGTCGATGCGGGCAACACAGTGGTCGTCGTCGAACACGACATGCGCGTGGCCGCGCATTCCGACTGGGTCATCGACATGGGCCCGGGTGCCGGCGAGGATGGCGGCAAGGTGGTGATTACGGGTGTTCCCGATGCAGTCGCGAAGGATGCCGAAAGCCGCACTGCGCGCTATCTGAAAGAAGCGCTTCAGCGCTGAGCACCGGGCTGCACGCCCGGATACAGCCCGATCCAGTGCCACACCCAGAACCGCATGATGCCGATCAATTCATGCAGCGCGAAGTTCGAATCGATCCATCCTTCAGGATGCGGCACCCACCATGATTTGGGATTCCGTATGAAGGCTACGCCGGGCTGCGGATCGATGCCGAACACCTGAAAAGCCAGCAGCGCGCGCTGCATGTGCAGCGAGGACGTGACGAGGATCGACGTGTCGTATCGCCGCGACCGTAGGATTTTCTCCGTATTGCGCGCGTTGGCGTAAGTGTCGAGACTCGTGTTTTCGAGGATCAGGTCGCGGCTTTCGACACCCCGTTCGAGCAGCAAAGGTCCGATGACATCCGCTTCGCTCAGCTCGTGACGCTGCGGATTGCCGCCGCTCACGATCACGAGGCAGTCCGGTTCGCGCATCCGGCACCGCTTGTACAGCGACGCGCCGAGATCCACGCGTGTGATGGTGTCGCCTTTCGGAATCAAATGCCGGTTGCGGTCGTACTCGGTCCCGCCGCCGAGCACGATGATGACCGTGTGCGGACCGAAGCGCGGCTCGGTCATGACGGCATGCCCGTCGTTTGCAAGCCTCATCAAGGGTCCGGCCAGCCAACTGCCGACCAGCCAGAAGAAGGCGCCCGCCATCAGCAGAACCGCCACGCGGCGCTTCCTCCACACGATGAACAGTGCGACGAAGCCCAGCAGAAAGGAGAACAGTACCAATTACCTCACCCCGTGAGTCAGTTTTCAAATGCCTTGCAGTCTCGCATAGTTTTTGCAAGGCACAGGCTCGTGGAAGCTGCAGGTCTTACCTGAAGCAGTGCAGCAGCCAGTCTGAAGGACTGACGCGAAATGCTGCGTGCCGGATATCGCACATAGCACGCCTTTGCTCTTGAAGGCCCACCGTGCGCCATCGCACGGACGTCCCGGCCTCGTAATTCGTTAAATACGATCAAACAACAAACAAGAAGGTGAGTGCGAGGGCTCTCGTGAAATCGTCTTCACGAAAGTGAACAACACCACCCCATTTCGCTCCGGAGCGAAGACGACATTCGACCACCACGCTACGTCGCCTTCCGGATTTAATGCACCGTTGGCCGGGTACAAGGGAAAACACAGACAATGAAAACTGAATTGCGCCGCATCCTCGCCGAGTCCGCTCGGCTCGACGTGCCTGTCGATACGCTCTCCGACAGCGACGATCTCTACGCCGCCGGTCTCTCATCGCTCGCCACGGTTCACGTGATGCTCGCGATCGAAGACGAGTTCGGCATCGAGATCCCCGATCACATGCTCACGCGCCGGCTCTTTTCGAGCGTCGATTCGCTCGCGGCCGCCGTCGAGGAGTTGCGCCGCTCGCAGGCGGCCGCATGAACGCGCCCGCTCAGGAGCTCGAGGCGGCGCAACTGGCACAGAGCATGAACGCACGCAGCGAAAGCGCGTTGATCGATGCTGCAAAGCGTGTCGCCGCCGTCGCGGCGCAGCACGCCGATGCAGTGGATCGTGAAGCGCGCTTTCCTGCGGAAGCGGTCGCTGCGATGCGCGAGGAGCGTCTCTTCTCCGCGATGGTGCCGGTGGAACACGGCGGCGACGGACTCTCGCTGACCGGCGTGGCCCGCCTGTGTGAAGCCCTCGCCCAGGGCTGCGCCTCGTCCGCGATGATCTACGCCATGCACCAGAGCCAGGTCGTGTGCATCGTCGATCATGGCGCCAACGTGCCCTGGCAGCGCGCGTTCCTCGCGCGCATGGTGAACGAGCAACTGCTGCTCGCGTCGGCCACGTCCGAAGAGAACATCGGCGGCAACATGCGGACGAGCGCATGCGCGGTCGATCTCGTCGACAACGCGTTCCAGATCGAGAAGATGGCGCCGACCATTTCGTACGGCACCTACGCGGACTGCATTCTCGTGACGGCGCGCCGTCATCCGGATGCACCGCCTTCCGATCAGGTCCTGATCGTCGCGCCGCGTGAAACGCTCACGCTCGAACAGCGCGGCACGTGGGACACGCTGGGCATGCGCGGCACGTGCAGCCAGGGCCATCGGCTCACGGCAAGCGGCATCGCCGAGCAGATCCTGCCCGCGCCGTTCTCGAAGATCGCCGACGAAAGCATGCTGCCCGTATCGCACACGTTGTGGTCGTCGGTGTGGTGCGGCATTGCCTGCGATGCAGCGAATCGCGCGCATCAGTTCTTCCGCAACCAGGCGCGCGGCAAGCCCGCCCTGCCTCCTTCGGCGGCGAGGCTCTCGCAGATCATCACGCTCATCAGGATGATGCAGGCGCGCCTGCGCGAATCGCTCGCCAACGTCGAGGCCGCGAGCGCCGAACGCGCCATCCGCCGGGCCACGCAAGGCAACGACGACGACGCGCCGCTTACGGCGTCGATCGGCATCAACGCAGACCTCAACATGCTCAAGCTGGCGATTTCGCAGTCGGCGCTGCACGTGGTGCAGGAGACGCTGATGATCTGCGGCATGGCCGGCTACAAGAACGACACGCCGTTCAGCGTGGGACGCCATCTGCGCGATCTGCATTCGGCGCCCCTCATGATCAGCAACGACCGCATTGAATTGAACACGGCGAACCTGCTGCTTGCGCAGCGCGCCGCAACGGGAACCCTTTGACGCTATGAACATGCCGACAGAACAGGCCGCCATGATGCAGGCCGAAGCACAAGCTCAAACACAAGAGACGCAGGCACCGTACGACAAATCGGACCTGACCTTGCGGGACCGCCTGATTGAAGCGGGCATCCTCATCGATACCGGCGAAGACGGCCTCTATGGCCGCAGCGAAGTGTTCGAGGACATCGTCGAGCGTCTGAACCAGGCGATCACGCTGCTCGGCGCCGACCAGCATGCCGAAGTGCTGCGCTTCCCGCCGGCCATGCGCCGCCGTGACTTCGAAGACAGCGAATACCTGAAGAGCTTCCCGAACCTCGCCGGCACGATCCATTCGTTCCAGGGCAACGATCGCGGGCATCATCGCCTGCTCGAAGCGCTCGACAAGATCGTGCACATCGGTGAAGAGGAAGAGCGCTCCGACGACTGGATGGATCAGCAGAAGCCCACGCGCCTCGTGCTCACGCCGGCCGCATGCTATCCGATCTATCCGCTGGTCGCGAAGCGCGGCAAGCTCGCTGCCGACGGCGCGATCTTCGACGCCTTCTCGTACTGCTTCCGTCACGAGCCGTCCATCGATCCGGGCCGCATGCAGATGTTCCGCATGCGCGAATACATCCGCGTGGGCAGCCCCGAACAGGTGATGGCGTTCCGTCAGAAGTGGATCGAGCGCGGCTCGCTGCTGATCGAACTGCTGGGCCTGCCGTATGAGATCGATCTCGCCAACGACCCGTTCTTCGGCCGCGGCGGCAAGATCGTCGCGGACAGCCAGCGCGAACAGCAACTCAAGTTCGAACTGCTGGTGCCGGTCGCGACGCCCGACCGTCCCACGGCGTGCCTGTCGTTCAACTATCACCAGGACCACTTCGGCGAGCTGTGGCACATCAGCCAGGCCGACGACCAGGTCGCGCACACGGCCTGCGTGGGCTTCGGCATGGAACGCACGACGCTGGCGCTGTTCCGCCACCACGGCCTCGACGTCAACGCATGGCCGGAGCAGGTGCGCCAGCTGCTGTGGGGCGACAAGGCCGCGCTCATCGCCCAGGGTCTCGACAAACTGGGTAACCGGGCATGAACGCACGCTCGCCGGCTGATGCCGTGACGGACACGTCCGCGCCCGCGCATGGCGAATATCGCCAGCACGCGCTGCATCGCGACGAGCGCGTGTGGCTGGAGACGAACTGCTACGTCGACTTGTGGATCGAGCTGCTGCATCACTACGGCTGCGATCCGCACGCGGCGCTCAGTTTCACCGTGACGCAGGACTTCGAGGGCGATCAGTTCACGTTCCCGAAGTTCTCGCTCGACGATATCGCGCGGCTCTATGGTCTCCAGGCCCAGGAGCTCGCGATCTACGACACGGTCGAGGCGCACGTGGTGGAGCAGACGAAGCGCGGCCAGATCGTGGTCGCGGAGATGGACTCGTACTGGCTGCCGGATACGCGCGCCACCGCGTACCGGCAGACGCATACGAAGACGACCATCGCCATCGACGCCATCGACGCGCAAGCGAAGCACATCACGTATTTCCACAACGCGGGGTATTTCTCGCTGTCCGGCGAGGACTACGACGGCGTCTTCCGTCTGACGCCCGGTCTCGCGAGCGACGTGCAGGCGCTGTTTCCTTACGTCGAATTCGTGAAGCGCGCGCGCGATCCGCTGCAAGGCGAAGCGCTCGTGCAGCGTTCGGTGGAACTGCTCAAGCTGCGTTTGCAGGACCGGCCGGCGTCGAACCCGGTGGCGCAATGGCGTGCGGCGTTCCCCGAGCACATGCGTGCGATGCTCGAACGCGACCCGGCGTATTACCACCTCTACACGTTCAACATGATGCGTCAGATCGGTTCGAACTTCGAGTTGCTGTCGAAGTATCTCGGCTGGCTGAACGCACATGGCGTGGACGTGCCGGGCGAGATCCAGGCAAGCGCTCAGGCGATTGCAAGCGAAGCGATGGTCATGCAGTTCCGTCTCGCACGCGCCCGCATGCGCTCGCGCACCGACCTGTGCGAAGACTGCCTCGGATCGATGCAGACTTCGTACGACAAGGTCATCGAGCCGCTCGCCGCGCGCTTTCTCTGAAGACCGAAGCCGCGTCGCGATGACGCGGCTTCTTCAATGTTCTCTCATTCCATTCACGAGGAAGAGTCATGCACGTCTCGCTCGCGCGCGCGCCGCGACGCCTCGCCGACGGCTGGCAATGCGTGAGCACGCCCGCGGGTGCCTGCGCGACACCGGCTTCGCTCGACACGCAGACACACTGGATCGACGCGCCCGTGCCGGGCACGGTGGCTTCGGCATTGCGCGCAACCGGCGTGAAAGACGAGGCGCTGGCTCAGCCGTTCGCGCATGCGGATCATTGGTATCGGCTGAAGCTGAGCGGGCACGGCAAGCGCCGGCTGCGCTTCAATGGCCTTGCAACCATCACCGAAGTCTGGCTCGACGACGTCAAATTGCTCGACTCGGATTCGATGTTCATCGCGCATGATCTCGATGTCGAACTGAAGGGCGAGCACGTGCTGCACCTGTGCTTTCGTTCGATCGCGCCCGCGCTCGCCGCGAAACGGGGCCGTGCGCGCTGGCGTCCGAAGCTCGCGCAACCGGCCACCTTGCGCAACGTGCGCACGACGCTGCTCGGTCACATGGCGGGCTGGTGTCCGACAATCCAGCCGGCCGGACCGTGGCGCGCGGTGGAACTGATCGGCGAAGCGCAGGGCTGTATCGAGTCGATCGACATGCGTTCCCGCGTGGAAGGCAATGACGGCGTGCTCGATGTCACCGTGCGCTTCTTTCATGCGCAGGAGGCCGCGCCGGTGCGGCTCGAATGCGGCGAAGCGCATGCGGTCATGCAATGGCAGGACGCGCATACGCTGACCGGCCGCGTGCAGGTTCCGGACGTGCGCCTGTGGTATCCGCATACGCACGGCGAACCCTTCCGCTATGCCGTCAAGCTTGGCGATATCGCGCTGGGCCAGATCGGCTTTCGCACCGTGCATGTGGATCGCGGCGCGGATGGCCAGGGCTTTCAGCCGGTCGTGAATGGCGTGCCCGTGTTCGCGCGCGGCGCGTGCTGGACCTCGGCGGATATCGTCGCGCTCGACGCGCCGCATGAGAAGCTCGAAGCCCTCTTCACGCTGGTCCGCGACGCGGGCCTCAACATGATTCGCGTCAGCGGCATCACGCTGTACGAGTCGGATACGTTCTATGAACTCGCGGACCGTTACGGCGTGCTCGTCTGGCAGGACTTCGCGTTCGCCAATTTCGATTACCCCGATGACGAAGCCTTCCATCTGAGCGTGCAGCGTGAAGCCCGCCAGTTCCTCGCGCGCACGCGGCGTTTTGCTTCGCTGGCGGTGCTGTGCGGCGGAAGCGAGGTGCATCAGCAGGCCGCGATGCTCGGCCTGCCCTGCGACGCCTATCAGCAACGCCTGTTCACCGAGTGGCTGCCCGAGGCGATCGCTGCGGAGCGGCCCGATGTCGCCTATGTCGTGAACTCGCCGAGCGCCGCGCCCGGCGATACCGAGTCGATGCCCTTCGGCACGCGCGGCGGCATCACGCATTACTACGGCGTGCCCGCGTATCAACGCTCGTTCGATGACGTCCGCCGCGCACAGGTCCGCTTCGCGTCAGAGTGTCTGGCGTTCGCCAACGTGCCCGACGATGTCGCCTTGCGCGCGCTGCCGAATCCGCGCGCGCACGAGCCGCGCTGGAAAGCCGGCGTGCCGCGCGATCCGGGTTCCGCCTGGGACTTCGACGACGTGCGCGAGTACTACATGCAGTCGCTCTATCGACAGGACGTGCCGCGCTTGCGCTATGAGAATCCCGAGCGCTATCTGGAGCTGTCGCGCGCAGTGGTCGCCGATGTCATTGGCGCTGTGTTTTCCGAATGGCGCAGGCAGGGCTCGACCTGTGCGGGCGGCATCGTCTGGAATCTGCTCGATGTGAGACCCGGCGCGGGCTGGGGCGTCATCGACGTGCTGGGCGCGCCCAAGAGTGCACTGCATGGCCTCGCGCGCGTGCTTCAGCCCGTGCAGGCGCTGTTGCTCGACGAAGGGCTCGAAGGCCTCGACGTGCATCTCGTCAACGAGACGGCGCACGAGATTCGCGGGCGTGTGGAACTGGCGTGCCTGCGTGAAGGGTCGGTGAAGGTCGCGGGCGGCGCGTGCGATATCGTGCTGCCCGCGCGCAGCGTGCAGCGCATTTCATCGAACCGGCTGATCGGCGCCTTCTTCGACAGCGCGTATGCGTACCGCTTCGGCCCGCGCGCGCATGATGTCACGCACGTGGTCCTGCGCGATGCCGGCACCGGCGAGACCTTGTCCGAAGCCTTCCATTTCCCGGATCCGTCGATCGGCGAGCGGCGCGACATCGGCCTCAAGGCGAGCGTGGAGAAAGACGGGGCTGGCTGGAGTCTCGTGATCGAGACCGCGCAGCTGGCGCGCTGGGTGCACATCGATGACCCGGACTATCGCGCACGCATCGACTGGTTTCATCTCGCCCCCGGCCAGCCGCGACGCATTCCGCTCGTGGCACGGCACGCAAATGTGCGCGCCGCGCCGGAGGGCGATGTGTGCGCGGTCAATGCTTCGCGCAGTGCGCCTTATCGGGCGTCATGAACGCCCGAAGGCCTCGGTGCCGACGATGCGTCCGTTCAGGAACGCATCGGCAACGAGGCGCAACGGACGCACATCGACGTCGCTCGTGTTCGTCGCGATGAGTTCGTGAAAGCGCTCGTACAGCGCGGGATATTCGCGCTCCGGGCCTGCGTCGGTGTCCTTGCCCGCAATGGCAAGACGCTTGCCGCCCTCACGCAGCGACAGACGGCCGCCTTCCGTTTCGATATCGATGTCCCATTCCTCGACCGGGCCATGCCGCCAGTCGAACACTGCGCGCACGGGCGCGCCGTTGCTTGCAACGCAATCGAGTTCGGCGGCGATGGGCGTCGCGGTATCGGCGGGCGTGGTCAGCGTCGCGCCGCGCAATGCGACCTCATGCGGCAGGATGCGGGTCACGATGGAGAGCGCGTTGATGCCGGGATCGAATACGCCGAGACCGCCTGGCTCCCAGATCCACTCCTGTCCCGGATGCCAGCGCCGCACGTCCTCTTTCCAGCGCACTTCCACTGACCGCAGCGCGCCCGCTTCCCGCGATGCCAGCCATGCACGCGCCGCTTCGACAGCCGGCGCTGCGCGTGAATGCCACGTCGCAAACAAGGTGCGGCCACGCGCCCGGGCGATCTCATGCAGGGCCTCGACCTCGCTCACGCTCGCGCCCGGCGGCTTCTCCAGCATCACATGCTTGCCGGCTTCGAGCGCGGCCCGCGCCTGTTCATAGCGCACTTGCGGCGGCGCGCACAGCGA
Source organism: Caballeronia sp. LZ033 (assembly GCF_031451265.1). Classification (NCBI taxonomy): domain Bacteria; kingdom Pseudomonadati; phylum Pseudomonadota; class Betaproteobacteria; order Burkholderiales; family Burkholderiaceae; genus Caballeronia; species Caballeronia sp. LZ033. The sequence goes on from NZ_JARUXQ010000003.1 coordinate 842,567, forward strand.
CACCGCGTCGATCCCTGGCTCGGCAGCCAGCAGCTCGCCGACATCCCGATAGTTGCGCACGCCATCCACGCTCGCATGACGGCTCGCGCAGGCGACGAGCTCGAACCCGGGCTGGGCGGCGATGGCCGGCAGATGCTGATCGCGCGCGATCTTGCCGATGCCCACTACGCCAAGCCGAACGACTCCTTCCATGTCCTCTCTCCTTTGCATGAAGGCGTCACGATACCCTAGCGGGCCCAGCGCAACACCAGCGGATCGAGACGGCGCGCGATGGCGATGAGTTCGTCGCGCGTTTCGCGTCCTATCGCAGGCAGCGGATGACGCGGCGCATCGCAGGCAATGACGCCGCCTTCCTTCATCAGCGCCTTGGTCGCCAGCAAGCCGGCCTGACGGTTTTCGTGATTGATGAGCGGCAGCCAGCGCTGATAGAGATCGAAGGCATCGTCGGTACGTCCTTCGCGATGCGCCTCGATGATCGGCCGGATGCCGTCCGCGAAGCCGCCGCCCGTCATCGATCCGGTCGCGCCCGCGTTAAGGTCCGCGAGCAGCGTGATGGCTTCCTCACCGTCCCACGGACCTTCGATGGCTTCGCCGCCGAGGCCGATCAGCTCGCGCAGCTTGTTCGCCGCGCCCGGCGTTTCGATCTTGAAGTACGACACCTGCTCGATCTCGCGCGCCATGCGTGCCAGGAAGGCCGCTGAAAGCGGCGTGCCTGCGGCGGGCGCGTCCTGGATCATGATGGGGATCGTCAACGCGTCCGAGAGGCGCGCGTAGAACGTGTAGATGGCGCTCTCGGGCACCCGGAAGGTCGCGCCATGATACGGCGGCATGGCCATGATCATCGCGGCGCCCAGCTCTTGTGCGCGACGGCTGCGCTCCACGCACACGCGCGTGCCGTAGTGCGAGGTGGTGACGATCACCGGCACGCGGCCCGCCACATGTTCGAGGATCGTGCCCGTGAGGACGTCGCGCTCGTCGTCGGCCAGAGAGAACTGCTCGGAGAAGTTGGCGAGGATCGCCAGGCCGTCCGAGCCCGCGTCGATCATGAAATCCACCGCGCGCTTCTGGCTCTCCAGATCCAGTTCGCCGCTGTCGGTGAAGGTCGTCGGCACGACCGGAAAGATGCCGCGATAGCGTGGACTGACGTGACGGCTCATGCTGGCGTCCTCATGGTCTCGGGTTCTTCAAGCGCACTCAGTGCGAATGTCTCGGCACCGCCGCACCGCGCATGCCGACGAGAAAGTCGAGGTCGCAGCCCTCGTCCGCCTGCAACACGTGGTCCACATACAGCCGCTGATAACCGCCGTCGCCATGCGAACGCGGCGGCTTGCGGTCGCTCATGCGGCGCGCCAGCTCCTCTTCGCCGATGTCCAGATGCAGCGTGCCGGCGTCGCAATCGAGTTCGATCCAGTCGCCGTCGCGCACGACCGCCAGCGGCCCGCCCGCCGCCGCTTCGGGCGCCACGTGCAGCACCACCGTGCCGTACGCCGTGCCGCTCATGCGGGCGTCGGAGATGCGCACCATGTCCTTGATGCCCTGGCGCAGCAGCTTCGGCGGCAAGCCCATGTTGCCCACTTCGGCCATGCCCGGATATCCCTTCGGCCCGCAGTTCTTCAGCACGAGCACGGAGTCCTTGTCGACATCGAGCGATTCATCGACGATGCGTTCCTTGTAGTGCTCCAGATCCTCGAACACCACGGCGCGGCCGCGATGCTTCAGCAGTTCCGGCGTGGCGGCGGAAGGCTTCAGCACCGCGCCGCGCGGCGCGAGATTGCCGCGCAGCACGCGGATGCCGCCGTCCGCGATCAACGGATGATCCAGCGTGCGGATGACTTCGTCATTGGTGATCGGCGCGGTCTTGACGTTGTCCCACAGGGACTTGCCGTTGACGGTCAGCGCGTCCGGATGCGGAATGAGCCCGGCTTCGCCCAGCCGCCGCAGCACGGCGGGCAGCCCGCCCGCGTAATAGAACTCTTCCATCAGGAAGCGGCCCGACGGCATCAGGTCGACGATGGTCGGCGTGTCGCGGCCAATGCGCGTCCAGTCTTCGAGTTCCAGCGGCACGCCGATGCGCCCCGCAATCGCCTTCAGGTGAATCACCGCATTGGTCGACCCGCCGATTGCCGCGTTGGTGCGGATCGCGTTCTCAAAGGCCTCGCGCGTCAGGATCTTCGAGAGCGTGAGACCTTCCAGCGCCATCTCCACGATGCGGATGCCCGACATGTGGGCGAGCACGTAGCGGCGCGCATCGACGGCGGGAATCGCGGCGTTGTGCGGGAGCGAGGTGCCGAGCGCTTCGGCCATGCACGCCATGGTCGAGGCGGTGCCCATGGTGTTGCAGGTGCCCGCCGAACGCGACATGCCCGCTTCCGCCGAGAGGAACTGATGCAGGTCGATCTCGCCCGCCTTCAGCGACTCGTGCAGTTGCCACACCGCCGTCCCGGAGCCGATGTTCTTGCCATCGAGCTTGCCGTTGAGCATCGGGCCGCCGGTCACGACGATGGCCGGAACGTCGCAGCTGGCCGCGCCCATCAGCAGCGCGGGCGTGGTCTTGTCGCAGCCCGTGAGCAGCACGACGGCGTCGATGGGATTGCCGCGAATCGCTTCTTCCACGTCCATCGCGGCGAGGTTGCGCGTGAGCATCGCGGTCGGGCGCAGGTTCGATTCGCCGTTTGAGAACACCGGGAACTCCACCGGAAAGCCGCCCGCCTCGTAGACGCCGCGCTTCACGTGTTCCGCGACCTTGCGGAAGTGCGCATTGCAGGGTGTGAGTTCGGACCAGGTATTGCAGATGCCGATGATCGGCCTGCCGTCGAACTCATGGTCCGGAATGCCTTGGTTCTTCATCCAGCTTCGGTACATGAAGCCGTTCTTGTCATTGGTGCCGAACCATTGCGCGGAGCGCAGCTTGGGCTTGGGGGCGGACATGTGTCTCTTCCGTGTCAGTTCGTTATGCGCCCGAGTGTATGCCTGCGGGTGATAATCTACTAATGAAAAGATGGACTTCATCGATAACCATTCCGGCATCAGTAATAACCCGGGTTCATTCATGAATACGAGTGTCTCGAACGTCCGCAACCATCTGAAGACGCGTCAGCTGCTGCTGATCGCGGCGCTGGCGGAGGAAGGCAATGTTCATCGCGCGGCGGCGGCGCTCAACATGACGCAGCCGGCTGCATCCAAGACCCTGCGCGAACTGGAAGAAGCGCTCGGCGTCACGCTGTTCGACCGCGAACCGCGCGGCGTACGGCCCACGCTGTATGGCGAAGCGGTCATCCGCCACGCGCGCGCCGTGCTCGGCAGCCTCGATCAGGCGCAGGAAGAACTGCTTGCGTTGAAGTCGGGAAGGCTCGGTCACGTGAGCATCGGCGCGATCACGTCGCCCGGCGTGCGGCTGCTGCCCGCCGCCGTCGCGGCCGTCAAGCGCCTGCATGCGGACATTCGCGTGTCCGTCGAGATCGACGGCAGCAATGCGCTGCTCGAACGTCTCGCGCAGGACAAGCTCGACATCGTGATCGGGCGCCTCTCGGCGGAACAGGACAACGTGCAGTTGCGCTATGCGCCGCTCGCGGGCGAACCGGCGCGCGCCGTGGTGCGCGCGGAGCATCCGCTGCTGAAGAGAAAGAACCTGGCGCTCGCCGACGTGCAGCAGGCCGCGTGGCTCGTGCCGCCGGCGGGCAGCGTGCTGCGGCATCGCTTCGACCTGATGTTCCAGCGCGCCAGTCTCGCGCCGCCGTCGAACGTGGTCGAAACGGCGGCGATCCTGTTCGTCACCCAACTGCTCGAACAGAGCGACATGATCGCCGTGCTGGCGGAAGACGTGGCGCGCTATTACGCGCGTCATCGGATCGTCGAGATCCTGCCCTTGCAGATGGATTGCCGCATGGACGACTACGGCATCGTCACGCGCGCCGACCGCCTGCTCACGCCCGCCACCGAAACCATGGTGCGTGCGCTGAAGGCCGCCGCGCTCGACGTGTATGGCGCTCAGGCCGTCGCCCTGGATTCCACCGGCGCGCGATAGCTTGCAAGCAGCCGCTCGCGCTTGACCTGCACCGCCGCCATGTTGCGTTCCTTCACATGGCCGAAGCCGCGAATCTCATCTGGCAGCTTCGCGAGTTGCAGGGCCGTATCGAGGCGCGCGTCGTCGAGCGTGGCGCAGAATTCATCGGCCAGCGCCATGTAGTCCGCGATCAGACGGCGTTCAGTGCGGCGCTCCGCGGTCTTGCCGAAGACATCGAAGGGCGTGCCGCGCACGCCCTTGAGCCGCGCGAGCGCCCGGAACGCATGCAGCGTCCAGCCGCCGAAGCGCTGCTTGACGAGATGCCCGTGCTCGTCGCGTTTTGCGAACAGCGGTGGCGCGAGATGAAACGACAACGCGTAGTCGCGGCCCGGCTCGCCTTCGAACTGGTCGCGCAGCTTGTCGAGCCACGCCGGATCGGCATACAGGCGCGCCACTTCGTATTCGTCCTTGTACGCCATCAGCTTCGCGAGGTTCACCGCGACCGCGCGCGTCAGCGGCAGCTTCGCATGGCCGCCCAGGCCTTGCTCCCTGGCGCGGATACGCTCGACCACGTCGCGATAAGCGCGCGCATACGCCGCGTTCTGATACGCCGTCAGCAGGGCTTCGCGCGTGGCGATCACCTGTTCGAGCGACTCGGGCATCTTCAGCACGATGGTCTGCCGGCCTGCATCGAGCAAGCTGCCCACGCCGTGCTGCGCCACATGACGTCCCCATCCGAACGCCAGCCAGTTCTTCTCCACCGCCACGCCGTTCAGTTCGATCGCGCGCTTCAGGCTCGCCAGTTCCAGCGGCAGCCAGCCCTTCTGCCACGCGAAGCCCAGCAGCAGCGGATTCGCATAGAGCGTATCGCCGAGCAGCTTCAGGGCGAGCGCATTGGCGTCGATGAACGCGCAGCCCTCGCCCATGCTCTCCGACAACGCCTGTTCCGTCTGCGTGGCCGGGAAGCGCCAGTTGGCGTCGGTGATGAAGTCCGCCGTCGGCGTGGCGCCGCTGTTGATCGCCGCCTGCGTGATGCCGTGCCGCGTGCGCGACAGCACGTCCTTCGACGCCGACACCACCGCATCGCACCCGATCACGAGCCGCGCCTCGCCGGTCGCGATGCGCGTCGCGTGCAGCGCCTGCGGCGTGGGCGCGATCTGCACGTGGCTCAGCACCGCGCCGCCTTTCTGCGCGAGTCCGGCCATGTCGAGCACGGTCACGCCCTTGCGTTCGAGATGCGCGGCCATGCCGATCAAGCCGCCGATCGTCACCACGCCCGTCCCGCCGACGCCCGTCACGAGCACGCCATACGGCTTCGCCAGCTCGGGCAGTGTGGGCAGCGGCAGCGCGTCGAAGTCGGGCGTGGCGCCTTTTGCTGCGCGCGGCTTCCTGACCTGTGCGCCCTCGGCGGTGACGAAGCTCGGGCAGAAGCCCTTCACGCAGGAGAAGTCCTTGTTGCACGCCGACTGGTTGATCTTGCGCTTGGTGCCGAGCGCCGTGTCCAGCGGCTCGACCGAGAGACAGTTCGATTGCACCGAGCAGTCGCCGCAGCCTTCGCACACGGCGTCATTGATGAACGCGCGGCGGGCCGGATCGGGATAAGTGCCGCGCTTGCGGCGCCGGCGCTTTTCGGTGGCGCAGGTCTGATCGTAGATGAGGATCGTGGTGCCCGGCGTGTCGCGCAGTTCGCGCTGGATGCGGTCCAGTTCGTCGCGATGATGCACGCTCACGCCTTGCGGCAGCACGACCGTCGCATCGTACTTCTGCGGCTCGTCCGTCACGATGACGATCCGCTTCGCCCCTTCCGCGAACACCTGATGCGCGATCTGCGGCACCGTCAGCACGCCGTCGACGGGCTGGCCGCCGGTCATCGCCACCGCATCGTTGTAGAGAATCTTGTAGGTGATGCTCGCGTTCGCGGCAATCGCCGCGCGCACCGCCAGCAGGCCCGAATGAAAATACGTGCCGTCGCCGAGATTGACGAACACGTGCTTGTCGCCCGAGAAATGCATCTGGCCGATCCACGCCACGCCCTCGCCGCCCATCTGGCTGAAGGTTTCCGTGTTGCGGTCCATCCACATCGACATGTAATGGCAGCCAATGCCCGCCAGCGCGCGCGAACCCTCGGGCACGCGCGTCGACGTGTTGTGCGGGCAACCCGAACAGAACCACGGCTTGCGTTCAGCCTCCACGCGCGGCTTGCTTGCTTCGCGCTCCTTCGCCTCGATGGTCGCGACCCGCGCCAGCATGCGCGCGCGCACGTCGGCGGGAAGGTCGAGATGCGCAAGACGCCGCGCGACCGCCTTCGCAATCAACGCCGGCGAGAGTTCATGATGCGCCGGCAATAGCCAGTCGCCGCGCGGCACGGACCACTCGCCGCCTTCGTTGTTGCGTTCGTCGAACTTGCCGTAGATGCGCGGTCGCACATCCTCGCGCCAGTTGTAAAGCTCTTCCTTCAGCGCATATTCGAGGATCTGCCGCTTCTCTTCCACGACGAGAATCTCTTCCAGACCCGTGGCGAACGCGCGCGCGTCCTGTGCATCGAGCGGCCAGACGCAGCCCACTTTCAGCACCCGCAGGCCGATCTGCGCGCAGGTGTCATCGTCGAGACCAAGGTCGATCAGCGCCTGGCGCACATCGAGATAAGCCTTGCCCGCCGTGATGATGCCGAAGCGCGGCGTGGGCGAATCGATCACGACGCGGTTCAGCTTGTTCGCGCGCACGTAGGCGAGCGCCGCGTACCACTTTTCGTCGAGCAAGCGGGCTTCCTGCGCGAGCGGCGCATCGGGCCAGCGGATGTTGAGGCCGCCTTCCGGCATCGCGTAATCGGTGGGCGTGACGATGTGCACGCGGTCCGGATCGAGATCGATCGACGCAGTCGACTCCACCACGTCGGTCACGCATTTCATCGCCACCCACAGGCCCGAATAGCGGCTCATGGCCCAGCCGTGCAGGCCGTAGTCGAGATATTCCTGCACGTTCGACGGATACAGCACCGGCATGCCCGCCGCAATGAACGCGTGATCCGACTGATGCGCGACCGACGACGACTTCGCCGCATGATCGTCGCCCGCCAGCACCAGCACGCCGCCATGCGGGTCCGTGCCTGCCGAATTTGCGTGCTTGAAGACGTCGCCGGTGCGGTCCACGCCCGGTCCCTTGCCGTACCACATGCCGAACACGCCTTCGCGCGTGGCGCCGGGCCACAGGTTGATCTGCTGCGTGCCCCAGATTGCCGTGGCCGCGAGATCCTCATTCACGCCCGGCTGGAACACGATGTCGTGCTCCTTCAGGTGCGCCTTCGCCTTCCATAGCGACTGATCGAGCGCACCCAGCGGCGAACCGCGATAACCCGAGATGAAACCCGCCGTATTCAGCCCCGCCAGCCGGTCGCGCGCTTTCTGAAGCATCGGCAGACGGACCAGCGCCTGCGTGCCGCTCAGGTAGACGCGGCCTCGCTCCAGGGTGTATTTGTCGTCGAGTGAAACGTCGGCGGAAGCCAGCGCAGCGCGATCGGGTGCATTCATGGGGCTCGTCTCCAGATTCGGGATTTTTTAGTTTTCCCCGAGTATAGGAAGGCGGTCCGCCATCGTAAAATCATGAATAAACAACTCTGGTATCTGAAAATCAGATGACGTTCGATCTCACCCTGCGGCAATTGCGCTATTTCGTGGCCGCTGCGCAAACCGGGCAATTCTCGATGGCGGCCGCCAACCAGCACGTGTCGCAATCGGCGATCACCCACGCGGTGCAAGCGCTCGAAGACGCGCTCGGCACGAAGCTGTTCGAACGCCTGCCGCAGGGCGTCGCGCTGACGCCCGACGGTCAGGACTTCCACAATCACGCGCGCCGCGTGCTCGACGCCGCCCGCGACGCCATGCACAAGCCGCCGTTCCGTTCGCACGACATGCGCGGCGTCGCGCGCATCGCGGCCTCCTACACGCTGCTCGGCTATTTCCTGCCCGAGTTGCTGGCGCGTTTTCGCGCGACCTATCCGTTCATCGAATTCGATCTCCGCGACATGGAACGGGCCGACATCGAAACCGCGGTGGCGAACGGAGAGATCGACATCGGCGTGGTGCTGCTCTCCAACCTGGAACGCGCCAGCCGCTTTCATACGCAAGTGCTGATGCGCTCGCGCCGGCAGTTGTGGGTCGCGCCTTCGCATCCGCTGGCGCAGCGGGAGGCGGTGTCGCTCAAGGACATCGCCGCGCATCCGTACATCATGATTACCGTCGACGAAGGCGAGCACTCCACGATGCGCTACTGGCGCAAGAAGCGCATCGAGCCGGCGGTGACCTTTCGCACGAGTTCGATGGAAGCGCTGCGCGGGCTCGTGGCGCACGGCTTCGGCGTCACGGTGCTGTCCGACATGGTGTTCCGGCCGTGGTCGCTGGAAGGCAAGCGCATCGAGGCGCGGCCCGTGCACGACGTGATTCCCCACATGGAAGCCGGCATGATCTGGCGCAAGGGCGCCGCACTGAACGGCCCCGCCACCGCATTGCAGCAGTTCCTGATCCACGCGTGCGGCGGCTGAAGTCGCCCGGACTCACGCGCATTCCGCTATTTTTTCGCAAGCGACGCCATTAAAAAGCCGCAGTAGAATCTGAGCAGTGCCGGAAATCTCGCATCGCCCGTTCCATCCGAAATTTGACATGCAATCTGATTGACATGCAAACCATGGAGGTTTGGAGATGAAGAAGAGTTCGTCCGCCGTCTGGATCCTGGTCGCGATGGTTATCGGCATCGGGCTTGGCTACATGGTCTTCACCAGCTTTCCAGACAAGAAAGCCGCGACCGAGATTGCCGGTTACATCTCCCTCGTCTCCGATGTCTTCCTGCGGCTGATCAAGATGCTGATCGGTCCGCTCGTCTTCTCCACGCTGGTCGTCGGCATCGCGCACATGGGCGACGCCGCCTCGGTCGGACGCGTGTTCGCCAAGGCGCTCGCGTGGTTCGTCACCGCGTCGCTGGTCTCGCTGCTGCTCGGCCTGCTGATGTCCAACCTGCTGCGGCCCGGCGATAACCTCGGTCTGCCGCTGCCCGACATCGGCGCCTCCGCCAATCTCGCCACTTCCAAGTTCACGCTGAAGGACTTCGTCGGCCACATGGTGCCGCGCTCGTTCGCCGAATCGATGGCGAACAACGAGATCCTGCAGATCGTCGTGTTCTCGATGTTCTTCGGCGTCGCGCTCGCCGCGCTCGGCGAGAAAGGCAAGGTGCTGCTGGATGCCATCGACCAGCTCTCGCACGTGATGCTCAAGATCACCGGCTACGTGATGAAGCTCGCGCCGCTCGCAGTGCTCGCCGCGATGGCCGCGACCGTCGCGGTGAACGGGCTGTCGATCCTGATGAAGTTCGCCGTCTTCATGGCCGACTTCTATCTGAGCCTGTTCATCCTGTGGGGGCTGCTCGCGCTCGCGGGCTTCTTCTTCCTCGGGCGGCGCGTATTGAAGCTGCTCTCGCTCATCAAAGAGGCGTTCATGCTGTCGTTCGCAACGGCGAGTTCGGAAGCGGCCTATCCGAAGATCCTCGACGCGCTCGACCGCTTCGGCGTGCGCCGCAAAATCTCCAGCTTCGTGATGCCGATGGGCTATTCGTTCAACCTCGACGGCTCGATGATGTATTGCACCTTCGCGTCGCTGTTCATCGCGCAGGCCTACAACATCCATCTGTCGCTGACCACGCAGCTCACCATGCTGCTGATCCTGATGCTGACGTCGAAGGGCATGGCGGGCGTGCCGCGCGCGTCGCTGGTCGTGATCGCCGCGACGCTCAATCAGTTCAACATTCCGGAAGCGGGCTTGCTCCTGATCCTGGGCGTCGATACCTTCCTCGACATGGGCCGCTCCGCGACCAATGCCGTGGGCAATTCCATCGCCAGCGCGGTGGTGGCGAAGTGGGAAGGCGAGTTGCTGTCAGAGCGGGACGCGGACGCCAACGCCGCGCGCATCGAAGCCGAACAGGACGCCTCGCTGGCGCATCCCGCACAGGTCTGAAGAGGAGCGTCTCATGAAGATGCCCCGCTTCTGGAAGTGCGCGGCGCGGGCTGCGCTCACGCTGTCCTGCGCCACGCACGCCGTCTACGCCGCCGATGACGACGTGCAGCCCGCGCGCCCCGTCAACGATCCCTACGCGCCCGCTACGCTGACCGGCACGCTCGCGAAGGTGCGCGACTCCGGCACCATCGCGATCGGTTATCGCGATGCGTCGGTGCCGTTCTCGTATCTCGACGCACGGCGCACGCCCATCGGCTATTCCATCGAACTGTGCAAGTCGCTGGTTGCGGCCATCGAAACGTCCATACACCGGACGCTCACGATTCGCTGGGTGCCGGTCACGCCGGATACGCGCATCGATGCCGTTGCCGGCGGCAAGGTGGACCTCGAATGCGGCTCGACCACCAGCAATCTCGCGCGTCAGCAGCGCGTGGCCTTTTCGCCGATCATCTTCGTCGCCGGCACCAAGGTGATGGTGAAGAAGGATGCGCCGATGAACTCGTTCCGCGATCTCGCGGGCAAGCGCGTCGCGGTGACGTCCGGCACCACCAACGAAACCGCGCTGCGCGAACTGGACAGGAAGTTCCAGCTCGGCATCCATCTCCAGGTCGTGCCGGATCATGCACAGGGCTTCGCGCAAGTGGCGGACGGCCAGGCCGATGCCTTCGCCACCGACGACGTCCTGCTCTACGGCCTGATCGCCGCGAACGCCGGCAAGGGCGGCGCGTACCGCGTGGCGGGCGATTATCTGTCGTATGAACCCTACGGCATCATGTTCCGCAAGGACGATCCGCAACTGGCACAAGTGGTGAAGGACACCTTCCAGGAACTCGCGGCCGACGGCGAGATCGAGCGCCAGTACAAGCGCTGGTTCCTGACCCGCCTGCCTTCAGGCACGAGCCTCGACATGCCGATGAGCGCGCAACTCGTGGGCATCATCGAAACGCTCGCGGGTGGCGAACGGCGGTAATCGTGCTCATGCCCTCCGGTGCTTGAATTGCCTTGACCGCTTGCCCAATATCCGCGTACGTCCGTTCTTGATGCCCCCGACGACCTAGTCATTCTTTCGCGGGTGCAAGCGCCCCCCTTGCCCCGCATCAAGGTTCGGACGATCCGAACGCATGTTTCGTTGCCCGCCCCCTGTTCCGCAAAGCACCCCGTGTCTATGTTAAAGCCTTACTCAGACACGGGGCTACGCGATGAACACCAACCAGCGCGAGGTCTCGACCGTTGCCGGATTGCTCGACGCCGCGGCGAATCCGGCGATCCGGCAAATCACGGTGACCGCCGACATCGCGGACATGCCGGGCTTCCGGCTATCCCCCGGACAAACGCTGACGGCCACCAGGGCCGAGGGGCGGCGGCTTCAACTCCATCTGGCAGCACACGGCGACGCATCGTTCCCGCAAGCAGAGGGTGGCGCATGCGCGGCGCGTGATCTCTGCTGAAAACACCGCGACAAAGGATTGAATCGATGAGCACGGTAGACACCGCGTTGCACTGGATCGGCGGCGAGTGGCTTGACTCACCGCAACATCGCGATTCAATGGACCCCGCCGCCGGCGAAGTCGTCGGCCGCTATGCCGGCGGCTCTGAATCCGGGGCACAGGCCGCCATCGATGCGGCGAATCAGGCGTTCTCATCCTCCAACTGGAAGCGCGACTCGGCATGGCGGGCATTGCTCAAGCCTGCCGCCTAGGCCTGGCGACGTTATATCGATCAGACTCCTGGGAGGCAGTCATGAAAGGCAAGATCGTTCTCGAGGAACACTTGAGTACCGCGCTGAACAACAGCCTCTGGGACAGCGCCGGCGAGGCCGCACGCAACGGCAAAGCCTGCATGAGCGACGTCAACATGCGGCTTATGGACGTCGAACGACGTCTCGAAGAAATGGACCGCAACGACATCGACATCGCCGTACTTTCGCTCACTTCCCCTGGTGCCCAGTCGATCGTCGATCTCAATCAGGCCGTTGACTTCGCGCGGCGGACTAACGACGAGATCGCCGAGCGTTTCACCTCGCGCCAACCACGCCGTCTTCGTGCGTTCGCGACCGTCGCTCTGCAGTCGCCCAAAGCGGCCGCCGATGAACTGGAGCGTGCCGTTAAACAGCTAGGCATGGTCGGCGCATTGATCAATGGCTATACGAACCTTGGCAGCGCTCATTCGGCCGAGTATCTCGACGAACCTCCACTATGGGAATTCTGGGCGCGAGTCGCCGAGCTGGGCATACCGGTTTATCTGCATCCGCGCGAGCCTTTGCCGTCGCAGCAACGCATCTACCAAGGCTATCCCGCACTGGTCGGATCGGCGTGGGGATTCGCGCATGAGACGGCGACGCATGCGATCCGCTTGATGTTGAGCGGTCTGTTCGACCGCTATCCGAAATTGAAAATCATTCTTGGTCATCTGGGCGAAGGCCTGCCTCTCATGCTGCCGCGACTCGAGCACCGCTTGCAGATGCAGCACGAGGGCGCCGGCCGCGGTGCTGCACGGAAAACCGTCGGCAAGTACATGCGCCGCAATTTTTATCTCACCACGAGCGGACACTTTCACACGGGCGCCCTGCATGCCGCTCTCGAAACAGCCGGTGCCGACCGTGTGATGTTCTCCGTCGATTACCCCTACGAAAGCATGGCGACAGGAAGCGAGTGGTTCGACAAGACCGACATGAATGAAGAGGTCCGGGAGAAGATCGGCCGGCACAACGCGATGCGTCTGCTCAACCTGTGAAAGTTCGAATGCTGGTCCGGGTGAGCTGTAGCGTTTGCGAAGCGGATTCACCCTGGTCGGTCGCGGTAAGTGAACGCGATGCGCGACTACAACGAGCAACTTCATGAGCACGTCAACGAAAGCAAGTGTGACCGTCGGTCGGGACAGCTGTCTTTTGGCGATGCGACGGTCCGCGCTCGCGTGCTTTCGTCTTCTTCCATGGATAGCGCATGCGACGCAGGCTTCGGCGGACTCGTCGGGAGAGGTGCTCGCGCTCATCGAACGTTGGGTAAAAGGCTGGAACGCGCATGACGCGCGGGCGCTCGGCGAGCTGATGACTCCCGACGTCGATTCCGGGCCATGGGTGTGGACAGGTTGGGAATCAGGGAAACCGACCAGATCACTGTCGATCGGGCGGTGCCGGTTGCGGCTGAAGTGTCCGAGTCGTGCAAGGAAATGCCGACGGTTCGAATCGTTGACAAGGTGAGGTCGCTCGAACAGGAAGGCCAGTCAAGTATCTTTGACCGTCATTGAAGCGGTTACCTTGGGCGCGTGGCGTCACCTTCCAGGAACTCGCGGCCGATCCGCCTGCCTTCAGGCACCCGCCTCGACATGCCGATGAGCGCGCAACTCGTGGGCATCATCGAGACACTGGCGGGCGGCGAACGGCAGTAAGCGCCGAACGCTTTCGCCTGGCAGTTCGAACCCGCCGAACCCCGCTTTCGTGCGCCGCCCTCTAGGCGGCGCTCTCGTCTGTGACTATTTTTGACACAAATTTTCGTCACGGACCTCTCTCATGAGCGCAAGCGAGCGCAACGTCTCGACCCTGGCCGGCTTGCTCGAGGCCGTATCGAGCGCGGAAGTTCAGCACATTGCGGTCACCGCCGACATCGCGGACCTGCCGGGCTTCAGGCTGCTGCCCGGCCAGACGCTGAGCGGCGCCGGCAGCGATGTGAAGCTGCACTTCGCGAAGGGCGAGGACGGCGTGCAGCTGACCACGGACAACTGCGTCGCGCGCATCGAACTGAACGCCGATGCAGACCGGCGCGCCATTCACAACGACACGAGCGTGACGCGCCTCGGGCGCATCGACCTGCACGATCTCCGCACGCGCGGCGTGGTGCAGCTGCTCGCGCGCGACAACGTCCGCAGCGGCCATATTGCGGCGGAAAACATAGACATCATTGCGGCCGATGCACGTGCCCACGCAACCCGGCATCGCGGCTATGGCGTCGAGGTGATCCCGGGCGTCTTCACCGTCTGGAACCAGCACGACGATCATTACGTGACCATCACGGCCGACCTCACGGCCGTCAGCGCCGGGCGCGGCGGCGCGCCGGTGAACGGCAGCGGCGTCTTCGTCGGCGGCGCAGGCGATGCCGGCGGCCAGCTGATCGTCGGCCGCATGGAGACCGGCGCCATTCACAGCGACGGCGGCATCGAACATGGCACGGCGGACCGCATTGCGGGCGGCGTGTTCGTTTCATCCGGCGCCTGTGTGGAGACCGTGCACAACCGCGGACCCGTGACGACCTACGGCGCGAACGACATGGTGCTGGACAACTGGGGCACGGTCGGCTCGTGGATCGCAGAGGAAAAGGTCACGTCCTACGGCCCGAGCGCCACTGGCTTCGTCAACTTCGGCACGCTGGGTATGCTGCGGACCCACGCGACGATCGAAACCTTTGGCTTCGGCGCGCGGGGCTTCAGCGACTACGACGGCACCGTGCAACTCGCCGATATCGACCGCATCGTCACGCATGCGGATGGCGCCGTCGGCATCCAGGTGAGCCGTCCACTCGGCTTGCTGACGGTCCGGCGCGGCGTCGAGACGCATGGGGCGACGGGCGAATCGATGGTGAAGGGTGTCGTCGTCACGCTCGATGCCACCGCGCTCTGCATCCGCAACGGCGCCGCCGTGCGCAAGATCGCCGTCGATGGCGGGCTGCTCACGCACGGCCTGGGCGCCATGCCGCTCCGGCTGCACGGCAAGGTGGAGGACCTGCGCATCAGCGACGGCGCCGGAGCCATGGGCGGCGGCTTTGCAGCGACGTGAGCAAGAACAACAGCGCCCGTGCGACGCGCTCAATCAGCATGGCGAGAGGAACCCAGGCATGAAAACGGCAATCATCGGTCTCGATCAGATCGGCGCCAACCTGTCGCGCAGTCTCGCGCTCGCAGGCGAGTCCATCCTGATTGCGGATCGCGATCACAGGAAGTCGCTGGCATTCGCGATGCAATGCAATGGCCGCGCGCGCGCCGTCAGTGTCAGCGAGGCGATCCGTCGTGCCGACATCGTGATTCCGTGCATCCGCTTCGGCGCCATTCAGGATCTGTTCGAGCGTTACCGCGAAGCGTTGAAGGGCAAGATCGTGGTCGATCCGTCGAATCCGATTGCGCCTGATGGCCAGGGCGGCGCCATGAAGATCGTTCCCGACGATGAATCGGCCGGCCAGATCCTCGCGGCGCTTATGCCGCCCGGCACGAAGTTCGTCAAGGCATTCGCGTCGATCCGTCCGGAGTCGATGCATGCGGCCGCCAACCGCTGGCCCGATCCCGCCGTGCTGTTCTATGCCGCCGACGACCTCGCGGCCGGCGACGCCGTCGCGTATCTGATTGCGCTGAGCGGCTTCGTGCCGCTGTGCGTGGGCGGTATCGACCAGTCGATCCGCATCGAGGCGTTCGGCGATCTGAGCGAGTCGGGGGGGCTCGGCAAGCTGGTTTCGTACTGGGAGGGCCGCGCGCTGCTGAAGGCGTCGCCGCGGCATGCGTGCACCTCTGCGATGAAGGAGGCCAAGCCGGTCTAGACAATCCGAAAAAAGCGGAAGGGACTTCACAGAGCCGAACCGCACGCCTGCACGAAGAGCGCGCCTCTTCGTGGTTTGTGCCACGTCCTCTACCTCCTCCGGAGGACTTGCCCGCTTCCCGAAGCGGGTTTTTTTTGTGCGGCTCCAGGCAACCGGACGCGCTGTTCGGCACGCGGCAACAGGTGATCGGCAGGCTGTCTCGCCGGACCCGACACCCGGCCGCGGCGCACGCGCGCTCAGGCGAGGCATCAACGCATAATGAATTCAAAATGCATTAATACAATCAACGACTTACGAAAAATATCAAGCGCTGGCACCGCGCCTGGCACGGCTCTCGCAAATGATGCTGCGAGCGCAACGAGACATGCTCAACCAACCCAACCAGCCATCCAGGAGATTCATCATGTTGAAGATCGACAACCTCGCCGTCAGCAAAGAACTCGACCGTGCCGAAATGGGCGCCATCGTCGGCGGCAGCGTGTTCCAGAACAACGGCGTCAACGCCAACCTGCAAGCCGTCGGCGTGTCCTTCGCCAGCCCGCAGACCAACGTCGCGCCCGTCACGCAAGTCGATGCCTCACAGCACCTCGACCTCGACGTGAAGTCGATCACGAAGTCGGTCGGCGCACTCGGCAGCGCGCTGGGCGGCATCGCGATCTGATCCACATCCATTCCATACCGACAGGCCATCAGGAGACCCGTCATGTTGAAGATCGACAACCTCGCCGTCCACAAGGACCTCGACCGTGCCGAAATGCGCGCCATCGCAGGTGGCTTCAGCATCATGCAGAACAACGGCATCAATGCGAACTACCAGAGCGGCGTCTCGTTCGCGAGCCCGCAAGTCAATGTGGCGCCCGTGACCCAGGTCGATGCCTCGCAATACACCAAGCTCGACCTGACGAACGTGACGAAGTCCCTCGATTCCCTCGGCAGCCTGCTGCAGGGCGTCAAGTTCTGATTCACCTGTTGAAGACCCCTCTCATCTCAAGGAGCATCATCATGTTGAAGATCGACAACCTCGCAGTCAGCAAGGACCTGGACCGTGCCGAAATGAGCGCCATCGCTGGCGGCAGCGTGTTCCAGAACAACGGCGTCAACGCCAACGCAGAAATCGGCGGCGTGTCCTTCGGCAGCGCACAGACCAACGTCGCACCGGTCACGCAAGTCGATGCGTCCAACCACACGAACCTCGACGTGAAGACCATCACGAAGTCGGTCAGTGCGGTGGGCAGCCTGATCGGCGGCATGGCGCTGTAAGCAGGACGTCACGCGGGGAGAAGGAACCAGGACGACTGCCTCCTTCTCCCCCTCTGCTTCACCGCTTCACCGCTTCACCGCTTCACCGCTTCATCGTGTCATTGCCCGCCTTCCTGGATCGTCAGCGAGTTCTTCACCGAGCGCACGCCGCTCACCCCCTTGGCGATCGACGTGGCCTGATCGATCTGGCTCGCATCCTGCGCATAACCCGCCAGCGTGATCGCGCCGCTCTTCGCAATCACGTTCATGCCGACTACATCCACTCCGCCCTTCTGAAGCGCCTGCGCCACCTTCCTGCTGAGCGCGCGATTGGCCTGCCGCATTGCCTTCTTCGACGTGCCGGCGCTCGCCGCGGGCGTGCCGGACTGACCCGCGGCCGCGCCGGAATCGCTGGTCTGCGACCACGCACTGACGGATGAAACGAGCACCACTGCCACGCCGGCCAGTCTGAGCATCTGAATCAGTTTCATTGTCGAGCTCCTGTCCTTGAGGCTACGCTTGAGGTCATGATTGAGGTCATGTTCGAGACCACGATGGGCCGCGCCGTTTCATCAGGGCGCGCCTCGAATCATTCTAGTCGGCGCCTTGCAGGATGAAAGTCGAACTTGCACGCCTTCTTGCCGGAAAGCGCGCTGCCAGACACGCTTTCAGGTCTGATCAAAGCACGCGTGCTTCAGTGCGCGATGACCGTCGTATCGCCGCCTTTGTCAGGCTTCGTGATCCAGATCAGCGGAATGATCGCGATCATGACGATGGCCGCGCCGTAGAACACGTCGTCGAGGCCGAGCATCGCCGATTGCGTCTGCACCGTGCTCTGGAACAGCGCGTACGACGCGCCCTGCCCGAGGCCGAGCAGCGAATGGTAGGCCTGCATCTGCGCGTTGAACAACGGGTTGTTCGGGCTGGAATGCTGGGTCAGGATGGCGTGATGCAGGATCGTGCGGTCGTTCCATACGACACTCGCCAGCGACGTGCCGATACCGCCGCCCAGCGTACGCGCGAAGGTGGAGAGGCCGGCTGCGGCCGGCACTTTTTCCGGCGGCTGTCCCGACAGGATGATGACGGTCAGCGGCGCGAAGAACAGCGCCATCGGGATGCCCTGGAGCAGCGTGGGCAGCACGATGTAGTCCTCGCTCAACTGGACATAGAAAAACGAGCGCATGTAGTACACGATGGCGAAGCCGATGAACGCAAACGTGCCGATCACGCGCGCGTCCGAGCCCGGCAGCATGCGCCCCACGAGCGGCGAGCCGATCACCGCGAAGATGCCGAGCGGCGCGGTGGCGAGGCCGGCATCCACCGCGCGGTAGCCGAGATAGTCCTGCATCCACTGCGGCAACAGGACGAGCGTGCCGAAGAAGATCGCGTAGGCAATGGAGATCGAAATCGTGCCGCCGAGGAAGTTACGCTGCCTGAAGAGCGTCAGGTCGACGATCGGGTTGGGGTCGGTCAGCTCCCAGACCACGAACAACGAGAACCCCACCACCGCGCAGATGCACAGCACGACGATCGTGCCCGACGAGAACCAGTCGAGGTCCTGCCCCTTGTCGAGCATCACCTGCAGGGATGCGACCCACAGGATCAGCAGCACGAGTCCGACTACATCGACGGGCAGCTTGTGCACCGGCGTATCGCGGCGGCGATAGATCATCCATACCGTCGCGGCCGCGAACAGGCCGACCGGCACGTTGATGAAGAAGATCCACGACCAGCTGAAGCTGTCCGTCACCCAGCCGCCCAGCGCGGGGCCGATGATCGGGCCGGTCACGACCACCATCGAGAACAGCGAGAGCGCGAATGACGACTTCGCCTTCGGCCATGAACTGAGCAGCAGCGCCTGCGACATCGGGATCAACGGCCCGGCGACCGCGCCTTGCAGCACGCGCGCGAGCAGCAGCACCGGAAAGGTCGGCGCCATGCCGCACAACCATGACGCGAGCGTGAACAGCAGGATCGCGGTGACGAACAGGCGCACCTGTCCGACCCGCGCCGTGAGCCAGCCCGTCAGCGGAATCGAGATGGCGTTGGCCGCGGAAAACACCGTGATGACCCACGTGCCCTGGTCGCCGGACACGCCGAGGTTGCCTGAGATGGTCGGAATGGCGACGTTGGCGATCGACGAATCGAGCACCGTCATGAAGCCTGCGAGGCCCACGCTGAATGAGCCGAGCGCGAGCGTCGCACCCGTCAGCGGAGGAAGTTCCGTGGAGTCCTTGGACATGGGATCGTCGAAGCTCGGGCGGGGATTATTTGTTGTGGTCGACGATGCGCGCGATCGCGGCTTCGGCTTCTTCACCGTAACGGGCGAAGACGTCGGTCCGGTCCGCGGCGCCGGCGGCAAGGACCGGCATCGTCGAAACTTGCGCGCCCGACGTGTTCTTCACGTCGACGTCCGCGTTCATCGAAAGCCCCACGCGCAACGGGTGCTTGCGCAACTCCTCCGCCGGAATGCCGATACGCACCGCCAGCCGCTGCACGATCTTGATCCAGTTGCCGGTCGCGTTCTGCGCGGGCAGCAGCGCGAGCGCCGAGCCGGTGCCGGGCGTGACGCCCACCACCTTGCCGTGATAGACGACCGAGGAGCCGTAGACATCGGCGGTCAGATCCACGGCCTGACCCATGCGGATATGGCGCAGCTGCACTTCCTTGAAGTTGGCATCGACCCATACCTGATCGAGCGGCACGATCGACATCAGCGGCATGCCGGGCGAAACGCGCTGCCCGACCTGCACCGACCGTTGCGCGACATAGCCCGTCACCGGCGCGGGCAAGGTGGTGCGTGCATAGCCGAGCCAGGCGTCGCGCACGCGCGTGGCGCTCGACAGCACGTCGGGATGATCGGCGATCGTCGTGTTGGCCGTCAGCGCGAGATTGGCGTTCAACTGCTGCCGGGCCGCGTCGAGCGCGGCTTCCGCGGACACGACCGCCTCGCGCGCATGTGAAACGTCTTCCTGCGAAACGGCGCCGCTCGTGCCGGTATCCAGGCGCCGCCGCAGATCGGCCTGCGCCTTGGCGAGATCCGACTGGCGTTGCTCGATCTGGGCGCGATACAGGTCGTTGTCCACGTACAGGCCGCGCGTGCGGCGCACCGTCTGCCCCAGATCGGCTTCCGCCTGCTTGAGCGCGATGCGCGCATCGGCGGGATCGATCTGCACGACCGTGTCGCCCACGCTCACGAGCTGGGTGTCGTTCGCATTGACCGCGATCACCGTGCCCGAGGTCTGCGGCGTGATCTGCACGATGTTGCCGTCCACATAGGCATCGTCGGTCTCGATGTGATAACGCGCGACCAGCAGGTAATAGACGCCCCAGCCTATGCCCGCCAGCACGGCCACGGCAAGGATCAGCGTCAGCAGCCATTTGCGGCGCGCGGCTTTGACGGGCGCCGGTGACGCGGGAGAGTTCATCGATAGCTCCGGCAAGACTCGAAAATGCGGTTATTCCTGGCCCGGCCGCGGGGCAGGAATCGGTGTCGTGGGTGTGGTGGGCGTAGCGGGCGTCGTCGCCGCGAGGGCTGCGCCGGAGCCGTCGAAACCGCCGCCCATCGCCCGGATCAGCGCGATCTGCATGCTGCGGCGGCTCATCTCCAGCGTGACGACCGTGGTCGCGGCGGCGAGCCGGTTGTCGTCGGCATCGAGCAGCTGCAACTGCGCGATCAAGCCGGCCCGGTAACGCACCAGCGCAAGCTGCCAGGCCTTGGTCTGCGCGCTCAGCGCACGGCGCGCCTCCACCAGTTGCGCGTCCGTCGAATGAATCTGCGCGACCTGGGTTGCCACGTCCGAAAGCGCATTGACGAGCGTCTGGTTGTAGGACGCGACGTCATAGTCGAAGTCCGCGTAGCGGCCCTTCAACTGGGCGCGCAACGCGCCGGCGTCGAAGATCGGCAGATGGATGGCGGGCGCAAACTGGATGGCGCTGCTCTGGGCGGTCAGGAACTGCCCCCAGCCGAAGGCGTCGAGTCCGGCCACCGCGGTCAGGTTGATGTCGGGGAAGAATTCGGCCTTCGCTTCCTTCACGTTCTGCATGTCGGCATCGACCTGCCAGTACGCAGCGACGATGTCCGGACGGCGCGACAAGAGGTCGGCCGGCAGGTTGTCGGGCAGCATGATCGGCTCGCCCGTCCCGAGCGACGGCCGCGCGATGCTCAAGCCGCGATCCGGGCCCGCGCCGAGCAAGGCGGCGAGCTGATAGCGGGTCGCGATGATCTGCCCGTCGAGACTCTTGACGTTGGTGTGCGTGGTCGCCGTTTCGCCCTCGGCGGTCTGGCGCTCGACGTCGGTATCGAGTCCCGCAGTCACGCGCCGGTCCGTGATCCGTCCGATGTCCTGACGGTTCTGCACCTCGCTGTCCTGGAGGTCGTGCAACGCATAGAGGCGCGCCAGGTCGTTATAAGTGCTCGCCACCGATGCCGCGAGCGTGATGCGCGCCAGTTGAGCCTCGGCGTCCGCAACTTTTTGCTGCGACACGGCCTGGTGCAGGCGATCGCGGTTCTTGCCCCACAGATCGAGATCCCACGACGCGCTCAGGAGCGCCGTGTTCTCGCTTTGCCAGGTGCCGCCATAGGGCGGCGGATAGAGGGTGTTCAGCGTGAAGCGTTGCCGGTTCCATTGATAACTGCTGGTCACGTTCGGAGCCAGTCCGGCGCGCGCGCCGCCGACCAGCGACACCGCCTTGTCGATGCGGCTGAGCGCCTGCTCGATCGTCGGCGCGTCCTTCAGCGCTTCGTCGATCAGCTGCGGCAATTGCGGATCGCCAAACTGCATGGCCCAGTCCATCGCCGGCCACGCGCCGTGCTCGGCGGGCAGGCTCGCGCCGGTTTCGTAGTGCGATGCCGGCGCAATCTGTTTGTCGCTGCCGATGCCCATGTAATTGACGCAGCCGGCCAGGCTCAGCGCCGCGACAGACGCGGGCCAGGGGGACAGACGCCGCCGTCCGTGCTTCCTGAGAGGGTCGTTCATGTGTCCGGCTCGACTGCGCGTGATCGCTTCCTGAAGAACAAGGGCATGGGCGCGACGATTCCTTCGACGGGAAGTGACGAGCGGGTCGCGCAGCACGTATCGCTACGCCGAGTCCGCGATGCCATGACGGCGTCTGTGCAACGGGAACAGATGGATCCCCGCGCGATTCCCGCGGCCCGTGTCGACCACGCAATCCGTGTAGTCGTCGAAGTTCGTCTGGATGAGCCCACAGCCTTTCTGCGAAGTTCCGGCAAACGCCACCATCGATAATATCGACCCTGCTATGAGGATCGAAACCGTTATCGTCACTGCTCGATTCATGACAGCCACTGTTGAAGAAGTTGAAGCTCGACGACGCTCTTTCATCGGCGCGATCCCTTCGGATCTCGAAGCGTTGAACGAAACGTCCGGACGGTTCAAAGCATAGTCGCGGCATGTCGGCCGGAACAGAGCGCGGCGGATGAATCGCCGGTTCGACGCTGTCGAACGGCTGCGTGGGAGCTGTTGTCGCGATGGTTGGTCCGTGGCCGACACATTGCGGCTTGCCGTTTCATCGGCGCCGACAGTCCGGTGGCCGCCGAGATGGTTTCGCAACCGGGATCAAACCCCACTCAGGCTTTCCGCACAAGGCTCCGGCGTGATCTTCAGGTTGCGTGCGCGCTCCTGGCACACCTCTCGCATAAGAAGGTGCGAGCGCAACGATTGGTGCTCAACCAACCCACCGAACCACCCAGGAGACTGACCATGCTGAAGATCGACAACCTCGCCGTGACCAAGGACCTCGACCGTGCCGAAATGGGCGCCATCGTCGGCGGCACCATTTTCCAGAGCGGCACCATCTTCCAGAACAACGGCATCAACGCCAACGGGCAGATGGGCGGCGTGTCGTTCGCAAGCCCGCAGACCAACGTGGCTCCCGTCACGCAAGTCGATGCCTCGACCCACACCGACGTCGATCTGACCAACGTCACGAAGCAACTCACCGCCGTGGGCAGCGCGCTGGGCGGCATGAAGCTGTAAGCATCGCCGGGCAGCACACGAGGAGAAGACGCGCACGCGCGTCCTTCTCCTTTTTTCTTTTCAGGATTCGAACGCCTCCACGACGCGCCCCAGCGTCGCAATGCCCTGGCGAATCTCCTCCACGGTCAGGCTCGCGTAGCCGAGCATCAGCCCCGCGACGCGGGCCGAAGCCGCGCGACGCGCACTCGCGAACAGCGGCGACACCGGATAAACGCCGATGCCTGCTTCGTGCGCCGCGGCGACCAGCGCGGGTTCATCGTCGGGCCGCAGCGATGGCAGCCACAGCACCACATGCAGTCCCGCGGCCGTGCCTGCCACGCGCGCGTCGGCGGGCAAAGATGCGGCAATGGCGTCCAGCAGCGCCGCGCGCCGCCGCTCGTACTCGCGACGCATGCGGCGCACATGCCGTTCATATGAGCCGCTTTCGATCAACGACGCCAGCACGCGCTGTTCGAGCACCGGCGCGTGACGGTCGCTCAGACGCTTGGCCTGACGGAACGCGTTCACCAGCGCGTCGGGCAGTACCAGATAGCCGAGCCGCAAATGCGGCGACAGCGCCTTCGAGAATGTGCCGATGTAGATCACGCGGCCGCTCGAATCGATGGACTGGAGCGCATCGATCGGACGCTGGCCGTAGCGGAATTCGCCGTCGTAGTCGTCTTCGATCACCCACGCTTCATGCGCCTGCGCCCATTGAAGCAGGCCGAGCCGACGTCCCACCGGAAGCACCCCGCCGAGCGGAAACTGATGCGAAGGCGTCACGTAGACCAGCCGCGCGCCGTCCGCCGGCAGACGGCGCGTGTCGAGGCCGGAGTCGTCGACGGGCACCGGCACGAGCCGCCCGCCGGCCGCCTCGAAACTATGCCGCGCGATGAGGTAACCGGGATCCTCGAAGGCAAAGGCATCGCCGGGATCGAGCAGCAGCCGCGCGCACAAGTCGATGCCCTGTTGCGCGCCGCTCACGATCAGGATGCGTTCGGCGTCGCAGACCAGTCCGCGCGCCCGCCGCAGATACGTCTGCAATGCGCGGCGCAGCGCGGCCTCGCCTTCGGGCGGCACGTAGTAGAGGCTGTCTTGCTGGCGCAGCAACTCGGCTTGCCAGGCGCGCCGCCAGAGTTGCGCCGGAAACTCGCGCGCGGCCACCGCGCCATACAGGAAGTGGATGCCGCCCGGCGCGGGCAGCGGCAGCGGCGGCGTTGCGATGCCGGCCACGCGCCGCCCGAAGTCCGACAGCACCGGCGCGCGCACCGACGAACGCGGCGCTCCCGTCACGGCGGGCGCAACGGGCGGACTCGCGACCCGCGCCGCGCGTCCCGCCGACGTGAGCACGAAGCCTTCCGCCGCAAGCTGCTCGTAGACGGCGGTCACGGTGGTGCGCGAGACCGCGAGGTCCGCCGCCAGCGCGCGGGTCGAAGGCAGGCGGGCGCCTGCGGGCAGCGTGCCGTCGGCCATCTGGGCGCGCAGCATGTCGTAGATGCGCCGGCTGGTTCCGGCACCCGGCTCGCCAAACTGGCCCATGCAAATTCACCAAAACTGGATCTTCTCATTGTGCCTGTTTCACGCGAGAGTGTCGTCTTCCGCACCCACCCCGTTCGAGGACTCACGATGTACATTCCGCCGCACTTCGCCGTCACGCGTCCCGACGAACTGCATCGCATCATCCATGCGCATCCGCTCGGCATGCTCGTCACGCATGACGCTACCGGGCTGGACGCGAACCACATTCCCTTCGAGTTCGATCCGGACATCGGCACGCATGGACTGCTGACGGCGCACGTCGCGCGCGCCAACGACATCTGGCAGCGCTGCCCCGCCGGCACGCCGGTGATGGTCGTCTTCCGGGGCGCGCAGGCCTACATCTCGCCGAACTGGTATCCGAGCAAACACGAGGCGCACAAGCAAGTGCCGACCTGGAACTACGAAGTGGTCCACGCGCATGGCACGCTCACGATCCGCGACGACGAACGCTTCCTGCGCGGCATCGTGGCGCGCCTGACGCGCCGTCATGAGTCGAACGAACCCGCGCCGTGGAAGATGGGCGACGCGCCGGCCGATTTCATCGAAGGCATGCTGCGCAATATTGTCGGGATCGAGATTGCGCTGACCTCGCTGGTGGGCAAGTCCAAGCTCAGTCAGAACAAGGAAGCGCGCGACCGCGAAGGCGCCGCCGATGCACTCGCCGCGCGGGAACACGACGAACTCGCCGAACAGATGCGCCGGGCTGGTCCGGCTTGAGCCGCAGCGGGGCGTTTTCAGCTCGCAAGTCGCCTTGCGCATCGGCTTGCTGCATCGCTTCTGATCGCGCGTGTCAGAAGCGCTCGATCATGCCCAGCTGCACACCGCGTATCGGCGCGCCAGGATAAGCCGCCGGCAAACCGACCACGTTCACGCCGCGCAGCGTGAACGTCGCGTCGCTCCGATTGCGCAGCAGCGCGCCGCTCGCGTACAGCAGCAGCGCCGGCGACACATCGTATTCGCACGCGACGCTGAACTGGTCGGCATCGTTGTCGCCGCCCGAGCGGTCGCGCGCGAATGCGTAGCCCAGCGATGCACGCAAGCGCGGTGAAAATGCATAGCGCATCGATACCGATACGCCGTCGTCGTGATAGCGCGGCGTGCCGCCGTCGCCGTTGAAGTACGAGACGAAGGCCGTCGCATGGCCAAAGCGATACGACACGCCGCCAAGATTCGAGCGCAACGCGCCGCTGCCGTTGGTCTGCTGATGCGCATACGAGACCCGGAACGGGCCGTTGCGATACGCAAAGGTTTCATACGAGCCGCCGAGGCCGTTGCCGTCGCCGGTGTCGCGCAACGCGAGCATCAGCGTGGTCGTGAAGCCGTGGAAGTCCGGCGACAGATACGCAATGCCGTTGTCCGTATAGGGCGTGATCTTCGACAGGTTGTTGAGCCCCGATGCAATCGTGCCCGCGCCGAATGCGTCGAGCCCGCCCTTGAACGGGATATAGATCGGCGAATACTGGCGGCCCATGCGCAGTTCGCCCCACGGCGCGCCGACGCCGATCCACGCCTGCCGGTTGAAGATCGTGTTGGCGGTGGCGAAGGTGCCGTCGGCCGAGCTGAAGCCGCTCTCCAGATCGAACAGCAGGCGCGTGTCGCCGCCCAGCGCCTCCGAGCCGCGCACGCCGAAGCGCGAGCCGCGATACGCGCCCGAATCCATGCGCGGCGTCCATGAGGAACCGGGATCGGTGACTTCGATGCTGGTGTCGATCACGCCATAGAGCGTGACGCTGCTCTGCGCGTGCGCTGCGCCACAGGTGAGCAAGGTGGCGAGTGAGAGAAAGGAATGTCGGATTGCGCGGGCGGTTCGGTTCGGCACCATCGATGAAGTATTGTTATTCGATTGAAAGCGCGAATGAAAGCGCCCGCATGCAGGACGGCCGGGCGCGCCGCCCGACATCATAACCGTGGCAGAAACAATCCGTGCCTTCGTGCAAAAACCGGCAACAGGTATTAGCCTCCTTTCTGGCTCACATTAGAACTATTCGATTCTCCGTCGCCGCAGCGCCCACTAGACTGCAGGTTCCTTCCTGTCATTCCGTCCGGAGACGCACCGTGTCCCTGAACCAAGACGCACACTTCTGGCGCAACGCTCAAGACCATCTGATCCGCTACGGCGCCACCTTCCAGCCGATGATCATCGAACGCGCGCAAGGCAGCTTCGTCTATGACGCCGACGGCCGCGCCATCCTGGACTTCACCTCGGGACAGATGAGTTCGGTGCTGGGCCACAGCCATCCAGAAATCGTCTCGGTGATCAACGAGTACGCGGGCAAGCTGGACCATCTCTTCAGCGGCATGCTGTCGCGGCCGGTCGTCGATCTCGCGACGCGCCTCGCCGAAGTCGCGCCAGGCGCTCTCGAACGCGCGCTGTTGCTGAGCACCGGCGCTGAATCCAACGAAGCCGCCATCCGCATGGCGAAACTCGTGACCGGCGGCTATGAAGTGGTCGGCTTCGCGCAGTCGTGGCACGGCATGACCGGGCACGCGGCCTCCGCCACATACAGCGCGGGCCGCAAGGGTGTGGGACCGGCCGCCGTGGGCTCGTTCGCGATTCCCGCGCCCTTCACCTACCGGCCGCAATTCGAGCGCAACGGCCATTACGATTACCTCGCCGAACTCGACTACGCGTTCGACCTCGTCGACCGCCAGTCGAGCGGCAATCTCGCCGCCTTCATCGCGGAACCCATCCTGAGTTCGGGCGGCATCATCGAGCTTCCCGAAGGCTACATGGCGGCGCTCAAGCGCAAGTGCGAGGAGCGCGGCATGCTGCTGATCCTCGACGAGGCGCAGACCGGCGTCGGCCGCACCGGCACGATGTTCGCCTGCCAGCGCGACGGCGTCACGCCCGACATCCTGACGCTCTCGAAGACGCTCGGCGCGGGCCTGCCGCTCGCGGCCGTGCTGACCACCGCCGAGATCGAGGAACGCGCGCACGAACGCGGTTATCTGTTCTATACGACGCACGTCTCCGATCCCCTGCCCGCCGCAGTCGGCTTGCGGGTGCTCGACGTGGTCGAGAACGAAGGACTGGTCGCCCGCGCGGGCAAGATGAGCGAACGGCTCAGGAGCGGCCTGCTGGATCTGATGGAGCGCTTCGACTGCATCGGCGACGTGCGCGGACGCGGCTTGCTGCTCGGCGTGGAAATCGTCAAGGACCGGCGCACCAAGGAACCCGCCGATGGCCTCGGCGCGAAGATCACGCGTGCATGCATGGAACTGGGTCTCAGCATGAATATCGTGCAGTTGCCGGGCATGGGCGGCGTGTTCCGCATCGCGCCGCCGCTGACCGTCAGCGAGGAAGAGATCGACCTCGGTCTCGACCTGCTCGGCCAGGCGATCCAGCGCTCGCTGTGAGCGTGGCGTTCAGGCGGCGTCGGCGGCGAAGCGGCTGCGCAATTCCGCGAACGACATCACGCTGCCTGCCAGCGCGCTGGCCGCGACCGTCGGCGGGCTGGCGAGCCACACCTTGCCCGGG
The DNA here is from genome assembly GCF_031451265.1 of Caballeronia sp. LZ033. NCBI lineage: Bacteria > Pseudomonadati > Pseudomonadota > Betaproteobacteria > Burkholderiales > Burkholderiaceae > Caballeronia > Caballeronia sp. LZ033. Next base: position 870,322 of record NZ_JARUXQ010000003.1, read on the forward strand.
CCCGAGCGGCCCGGGAAGTTGCGGTTGATCGCGCTGATCGTTACCTGCGCGGATTCCGTCGACGACCCCGGACCGCAGTTCGCGCAGGCCCCGCAAGCGGGCTGAAGCAGGATCGCGCCGACTTGCTCGAACGCCTCCACATAGCCTCGCGCGATGCAGTAGTCGCGCACGTCCTGCGTGCCAAATTGCAGATACAGCCTGACGTGGTCGGGCACGCGCAGTCCGCGCGCCGCCGCCCAGGCGAGCACCGCGTGATAGTGATCGAAGTCTTCGCGCTTGCCCGCCGTGCAGGAGCCGCCATAAGCGATATCGATACGCGGCCGTTCACCGAGCGCCGCCAGCGCGACGCCATTGCCCGGATCGCCGGGTGCGGCGAGCATCGGCGTGAGCTGCGCGCAATCGATCTCGATGCGGCCCGCGTACTGCGCGTGCGCGTCGCTGTGCATCCACGGTTCGATGACGAACTCGATGCCGCGCCGCTCCCTGAGAAAGCGCACCGTCTCCTCGTCCGGCGCGACGATGCCCGTGAAACCACCCAGCTCGGCGGTCATGTTGGTGAGCGTGGTGCGCTCATCGGTGGACAGGGCCGCGATGGCCATGCCGGTGAATTCGAACACCTTGCCCACGCCCGCGCCCGAGCGGATCGCCGGGTCCGCGAGAAGATGCAGCACGATGTCCTTCGCGGTCACACCGGCAGGCACCGGTCCGCGCAGCTCGATGCGCAGCGACTCCGGCACCGTCATGCGCACCGCGCCCGTGACGAAGGCGTTCGCCATGTCCGTCGTGCCGACGCCGAACGCGACGCAGCCCAGAGCGCCGCTATGCGGCGTATGCGAATCCGTGCCGGCCACGACCTGTCCCGGCAGCGCGTAGCGTTCGGCCATCATCGCGTGCGAGATGCCTTCGGAGCCTTCTTCGACTTCGCTGGCGTTTTCGTTCAGATAGCCGTGATTGCGCACGCCGTAGTCGCTCGCGAACGCACGATGCGCCGCCGACAGTTCGCGCACGTCCGGCAGCAAGCCGTTCTGTACGTGCAGTTCGCTGCGATGCGAATACGACAGATGATCCTCGAACGCGAGCATGCTGTTCGCGTCGTGCAGCGCGAGCGGCCGGCCGAAGGTCGCGTGCAGCATGTGCGCGGCCATGCCGGTGTAGTACTCGTGGATGAAGCGCCAGTCCGCGCGCACGAAGATGCCGCTGCCCGCTTCAATCGATGCATCTGTGGCGCCGGTATTCAACGCGTGGCGCGCGAGAATTTTCTCGACAAGGGTGCGCGGCGCGGCATCGTCGGAGGGCGCGTTGATGCTCACGCGGCACATATGCGCCTGGCCGTATCGCAACAGGCCGCCGCTGCGCAGAATCGCGGCTGCGAGCGGATCGCGCCCTTCGACCAGTTCGTCTATGTCGATCGCCTCGCCACGGCGGATGCGCTCGATCAGACCGAAGTCCGTCGAGGTGAACAGGCCGAGATTGTCCGCGTTCTGCCGATAGATGCGCTCGAAGCTGCGGGCGATCACGAGCCGGATGCCCGCGTAGTGCTCCGCGAGCGGGCTGTGTTCGCGCGATGAACCCTTGCCGTAGCGGTTGCCCGCGACGGTCACCTGGAAGCCGCCGGCGCGCACGGCATCGCGGCCCAGCGGACGTCGGCCATCCACATGGAAGCCGACATACGGACACTGGCCGAGCCGTTCGTCGAAGCGCGTGAGTACGCTGATGGGCGTGATTTCGTCGGTGGAGACATCGTCGCGCAACGGGGCTGCCGCTTCCGCCGACAAGTCTTCGCCCGCCAGTTGCCGCTCGACCTTGTCCGCGTCCGCGCTCAGAAACAGAATCCGCCCGTTCAATTGCAGTGTGGCCATCGCATTCTCCCTGCCTGCCAATCTAGACCGGGACGCATGCGCGGCGGAAGTGCCGGATGGGCAGCGGGGACATCGCGGAATGCGATGTCCGGGTTAACCCTCTTGCTCCACCAACACGTCGATCAGCGCCTGCACGACCTTCAGCCGCGAAGACTTGCGCGGCGCATGCACGCACAGCGAACGCGCGCTGGCCCAGGTCTCGTGCAGCGGCACGCGCACGAAGCTGTGCGATCCCGCGAAGGCGGACGCCGCGCTCGTCGGCACGATGCCGATGCCCAGCCCCGCCTCCACCATGCGGCACTGCGCGTCGAAGCTGTTGACGGTCACGGAGACGTTGAGCGGCGCGCGGGCGGCGTCGGCGTGTTCCTTGAGCGTCTGATCGAGCGAGCCGCCCGCCTGCAATGCCACGAGCGGAAAGCGCACCACGTCCGCGAAACTCAGGGCATCGGCTTGCGCGAGCGCGTGATCGGGCGGCAGCACGACCATCAGCGGATCGGCGGCGAAATGCCAGGTATCGAGACCCGCCGGTGCATTCGAGCGCGCCGAGATGCCGACGTCCGCGCGGTCGTCCAGGCACGCGCGGATGACTTCGTCGCTGATCTGCTCGGTCAGGGCGATGTCGACGAGCGGATAGCACGCCTTGAAGCGCGTCAGGCGCTCGGGAAGAAAACCCACGATGGCCGACGCATTCGCATGCAGCCGCACCACGCCGGCCACCTGCCCGCTCAGCGACTGGATCTCGCGCGCCATGCCTTCGAGCTGACGGTGGATGGAGCGCGCGCCGGCATAGGCATGCTGGCCTGCCTCGGTCATCTGCACGCCCGCCGGCGAGCGGATCAGCAGCGCCGCGCCGATGGCGCTCTCCAGGTCCGCGATCCGCCGGCTCAACGCCGAAGGCGCGATGTGCGCGCGGCTCGCGGCGCGCGCGATCGATCCCTCCTCGACCACGGAGATGAAGAGTTCAAGACTGTAGGGATCGATCCGCATGCGTCATCGTTTTTTGTTCTGGGGTGCGCCGGTCAGCGCCGTGATGATCGCATAGGCGGCCTTCACCCTGTCGTCGTTCGGGAGGTTGCGGTTCGCCAGCATCACGATGCCCACGCCCTCGCTCGGCACGAACGCGATATACGTGCCGAAGCCGTTCGTCGAACCGGTCTTGTTGATCCAGACTTCATCGCGCGGCGGCTGCGGCGGATCGATTGCGGTGACGGGCGTCGGGTTCAGGATCATCGCCTGGCCGTTTCCTTCCAGCAGCGCGGGCAACGCCGCCGGATACGGATACTGCTCCCAGATCAGGTCCTGCGTCATCGGACCCGCCTTGAAGTAACCCGTGTGCGTCGCGGTAACCGCGCGCTGCCATGCCGGATCGACACGTACCTGATTCATGTTGATCTGCATGAAGCGCGTCAGGTCGGCTGCCGTCGTGCGCACGCCATACGCCTCGGAAGACAGCACGCCGCCTTTCATGCGGATCGGCCGGTCGTCCTGTGCATAGCCTTGGGCATAGTCGCGCTGCTTCGCGGCGGGTACGTGCATGTAACTGTGCCTCAGGCCGAGCGCGGGAAAGAGGCGCGTCTGCATCAGCGCGTCGAAGTCCTGGTTCATGGCCTTCGCGGTAATGAACCCCAGCGTGCCGATACCGGGATTCGAATACGTGCGCACCGTGCCGGGCGGCCGCGCCGGACGCCACGTGCTGAAGTACTGCAACAGCTGGGCGTTGTCGTGGATGTCGTCGGGAACCTGGAGCGGCAAACCGCCCGGCGTGTGCGTGCCGAGATTGAGCAGCGTGACCTTGCCGAACTCGCTGCCGTTCAGGGACGGCAGATACTTGCCGACGGGATCGTTCAAAGACAAGTCGCCTTTCGTCTGGGCATACGAGGCGAGTGTCGCGGTGAAGGTCTTGCTGACGGAGCCGAGCTCGAACAGCGTATCGCGCGTGACGGGCTGCTTCGTCTCCTTCGATGCCACGCCGTAGTCGAACACATACGCCCGGCCTCCCACCACAACACCCACCGCCATGCCCGCAATGCCGTGCAGCGCCATGAGGGGCTTGATGGTTTCATCGACCGTGTGCTGCACGCTCGCCTTATCAGAACCTGCGGCGAACGCCGCACTGCTTGCGCCGCCAAAAGAAAAACTGGCCAGTGCCAGACACACCATCTTGCGGATTTTAATGTTCATCGAAGCTTCTCATAATTGCCGTGATTGAGCCGAAGCGAAATATCCGCCGTTTCAGGCTGCGCCGCAATCGACGATAATTTGCCCCAGCCAAAAGAAAAACTTATGCAAAACCTGCGTCCTTATCTTCCGCTGAATGCGTTGCGCGCCTTCGAAGCCTCGGCACGGCATCTGAGTTTCACGCGCGCCGCACAAGAACTGAGCGTCACCCAGGCCGCCGTCAGCCAGCAGGTGCGCGCACTCGAAGAACGTCTCGGCACGCCGCTCTTCAAACGCCTGCCGCGCGGTCTCGGCCTCACCGACGAAGGCCGCGCGCTGCTTCCCGTGCTGAGCGATTCGTTCGGCCGCATGGAAGCGGTGCTCAAGCAGTTCGAGGGCGGGCATTTCCACGAGGTGCTGACGGTGGGCGTGGTCGGCACGTTCGCGGTCGGCTGGCTGATGCCGCGCATGAAGGCCTTCGCGCAGACGCATCCGTTCGTCGAATTGCGGCTGCTCACGCATAACAATCTCGTCGATCCGGCATCGGAAGGACTCGACTTCGCCATTCGCTTCGGCACCGGCGCCTGGCCCGCGACGCACAGCGCCATGCTCCTCGACGCACCGCTCGCCGTGCTCTGTACGCCCGAGATCGCACGCAACCTTCGCACGCCTGCCGACCTTGCAAACCAAGTGCTGCTGCGCTCCTATCGCGCGGACGACTGGACCAGCTGGTTCGAAGCCGCCGGGCTCGACGCCTGGACCCTGAACGGCCCCGTGTTCGATTCCTCGCGCCTGATGGTCGAAGCCGCGTTGCAGGGCGCGGGCGTCGCGCTCGTGCCGTCGCGCATGTTCGAGCGCGAGTTGCGTACCGGACTGCTGGCACGGCCGTTCGACATCGAAGTGAAGACCGGCAGCTACTGGCTCACGTGGCCGCGCTCGCGGCGCCTCTCGCCGGGCATGCGGCTGTTTCGCGACTGGATCGTCGCCGAAGCAGGCGCGACGCCCTGAGCCTTTTCGACGGCCCGCTCCAGCAAGCAAGCAAGCTGAAAGAAAATTCCTCCGTTGTTTATCGTTCGATAGGAGGCTAACGAATAGAGTTCTGGCTATAATCGCGGCCCATGACCTCTCTCGACCTCCTGCGCCGCTCCGTCAGCAGCACGCTCGTGCTCGCGGCGCGACGCTGGCGCCGCACCAGTCACGGCGTGCTCGCCTCGTACGGTGTATCGGAAGCCTGCGCGGTGCCGCTCCTGACCGCCAACCGCCTCGGCGAGGCCGTCCGCCAGGTGACCCTTGCGGAACATGTCGGCATTGAAGGGCCTTCGCTGGTGCGGCTGCTCGACCAGTTGTGCGCGGCAGGCCTCGTGCGCCGCGACGAAGACCCGGAAGACCGCCGCGCCAAGACCATCACGCTGACCGACGAAGGCCGCGCCGTCACCACGCGCATGGAAGAGCGGCTGATCACGCTGCGCGCGCGGCTGCTCAAGGGCGTGAGCCGCGCCGATCTGGAAACCACGTTGCGCGTGCTCAACGCCTTCAGCGACCTGTCCGACGGCAATCTCCTCGCCGCGATGGCCGCCGTCGAACCGCAGCCCAAGCCGGCCCGGCCCGCCGCGAAACGCGGAGCCTAGCCACATGTCCTTTCCTTCCGCGCGCGAATGGCTCTTCTCCGCCAAGACCTTCGCGGCCGCGATGATCGCGCTGTACATCGGCCTCGCGCTGCAATTGCCGCGTCCCTACTGGGCGATGGCGACCGTCTATATCGTGTCGAATCCCTTCGTCGGCGCGACGCGCTCGAAGGCGCTCTACCGCGCGCTCGGCACGATGATCGGCGCGGCGGGCGCGGTGCTGATCGTGCCGCCCTTCGTGGAATCGCCGTATCTGTTCAGCGTGGTCGTCGCGCTGTGGACCGGCACCCTGCTCTATCTCTCGATGTTCGACCGCAGCGCGCGCAGCTATGTGTTCCTGCTGGCGGGCTATACCTTGCCGCTGATCGCGCTGCCCGCCGTCACGGACCCGACCATCGTCTTCGACCTGGCGATGACCCGCACCGAGGAAATCCTGCTCGGCATCGTGGTGGCGAGCGTGGTGGGCAGTGCGGTGTTTCCGAGCCGGCTCGCGCCCACGCTGGTCGAACGCACGGACGCCTGGTTCCGCGACGCCGCGTTCTATGCGAGCGAAACGCTCTCCGGCCATATCGCGGGCGCGACGCTCTCGGCGACGCGCCAGCGGCTCGCGGCCACGGTCAATGGCCTGGAACTGCTGCTGAGCCAGCTGACCTACGATCACGCGCGGCCCGACATCATCCGCCGCGCGCGCGCTTTGCAGGGCCGCATGCAGATTTTCCTGCCGCTGATTTCATCGATGGCCGATCCGCTGATCGAACTGTTCGACAAGCACCGGCAATATCCGGAAGGGCTCGAAGCGCTGCTGAAGGACGTGGCCGACTGGGTCGGCACGCCTGCGCCGCGCTCGGCGGAAGAGATCGAGCACGAAGCCGCGCCGGATGCGTTCCGCGCGCGCATCCTTGCCATGCGCCCGTTCGTCGAGGCGCTGGCCACGCTGGACGGCGCGCTGCTCTCCAATGCGCTGTGGCGGCTCGGACAGGTGATCGACGTGTGGCAGGACATCCGCGCGCTGCGCGCGGCCATCCTCAACGAGACGAGCGAATGGCGTCCGCACTTCCGCCACTGGCGGCTGGGCGGCACGGCGCGCTTCTTCGACCGCGGCATGATGCTGTTCTCGACCGGCGTCGCGGTGAGCGCGATCATCGTCGCGTGCAGCCTGTGGATCGAATCCGGCTGGAACGACGGCGCCGGCGCGGTGACGCTCGCAGCCGTGGCCTGCTGCTTCTTCGCCGCACTCGACGAACCCGCGCCGCAAGTCTTCACATTCTTCGTCGCGACCTGCATGAGCGTGGTGCTGGCGGGCCTGTACGTGTTCGCAGTGCTGCCGCACGTGCATGATTTCCCGATGCTCGTCATCATCTTCGCGGTGCCGTTCCTCATCATCGGCACGCTGATTCCGCGCCCGCGCTTCAATCTCGTGACCATGCTCGTGGCGGTGAACACGGCCACCTTCATCAGCATCCAGAGCGCCTACGAGGCGAACTTCTTCGTCTTCATCAACAGCAACCTCGCCGGCGTGGCGGGCCTGCTGTTCGCGTTCATCTGGACGCGCATGACGCGGCCGTTCGGCGCGGAACTCGCCGCCGCGCGGCTCACGCGTTCGGCGTGGGCGGATATCGTGGTGAGCGCGTCCTCGGCGGAAGTCATCGACGATCAGCGCAATCTCTACGCGCGCATGCTCGATCGCCTGATGCAACTGCTGCCGCGTCATGCATCGAGCGATTCGCAGCGCCATCCTTCCATCGAGAGCTTCCGCGATTTCCGCGTCGCGCTGAATGCTCTCGATCTGCGCCGCTCGCGCCGCAAGCTGCCGGCGGAACTCCAGCATTCCGTCGATGCCGTGCTCGACGCGCTGCGCGGTTATTTCCAGTCCTGCATCGCGCGCCGCGCGCGCCAGCCGGTGCCGCCGGAACTGATTCGCGGCATCGATTCGGCCAGCGCGCAAGTGGCTGCCCGCGCCATTGCGCAGTCGCCCGCCGCCGATGCCGTCGCCGAAAGGTGGCTGCGCGACACGCTGCATGCGCTGGTCGGCATGCGCCTGTCGCTGCATCCGCCGGAAACACAAACGGCCGCGCAGAACGGCGCCGCGCCGCGTGAGGAGCCGGCATGATTCTCGTCACCTCCTTGTCAACGGAACGCCCAACATGATCGGCGAAATCGACATCCTTGGCGTGTTCGTGCCGGCCGTGCTGGTGCTGATGTTCGTCGCCTACCTCGTGAACCTGGCGATCCGCACCGTGCTCGCGCGCGTCGGCTTCTACCGGTTCGTCTGGCATCGCTCCATTTTCGATCTCGGCATCTACGTGCTGGTGCTGGGTCTTGTCGTCATCGTTTCGCAGCGGCTCATCTCGTGAAAAAAACCTGGTTCTCCCTCGGGCAGATTCTGCTTACGCTCATCGTCGTGACCATTGCGGCCGTCGTGCTGTGGAAGCTGGTCGATTACTACATGTTCGCGCCCTGGACCCGCGACGGGCACGTGCGCGCCGACGTCATCCAGGTCGCACCGGACGTGTCCGGGCTCATCACCGAAGTGCATGTGACCGACAACCAGCAAGTGAAGAAGGGCGACGTGCTGTTCGTGATCGACCGCGCCCGCTATGCGCTGGCGCTGCGCAACGCCCAGGCCGCCGCGCAGCAGCGCCGCGCGACGCTCGATCAGGCGCGCCGCGAAGATGTGCGCAACCGCTCGCTCGGCAATCTGGTGGCGCGCGAAGTGACCGAGGAAACCCATTCGCGCGTCGAGACGGCCACGGCCGCGCTCGCGGACGCTGAAGTCGCCATCGATACGGCCCGGCTCAATCTCGACCGCACCGAAATCGTCAGCCCCGTGGACGGCTATCTGAACGACCGCGCGCCGCGCGTCGGCGAATACATCGCGGCCGGGCGTGCGGTGCTCTCCGTGGTCGACATGCATTCGTTCCGCGTGGATGGCTACTTCGAGGAAACCAAGCTGCACGGCATCGACATCGGCCAGCCGGTGGACATCAAGGTGATGGGCGAGCCGAACGTGCTGCGCGGACATGTGCAGAGCATTGTCGCGGCGATCGAGGACCGTGACCGGCAACAAAGCCCGAGCCTGCTGCCGAACGTGAACCCGGCCTTCAGCTGGGTGCGGCTCGCGCAGCGCATTCCGGTGCGCGTGACGCTCGATGAAATTCCGGCCGACTTTCGTTTGATCGCGGGCCGCACGGCGACGGTGTCGGTGCGCGGCATCGGGCCGGCGATCGGCAAGCGCGCGGCGTCGGAGACATCGCCCGCTTCCGCGCCCGCGCCGACGTCGAGCGTTGCTGCACCGGCTTCAGGTGCCTCGCAATGAACGGCGTGCGCACGATGAAGGGGCTGGCATTCGCGGCGGCGACGGCCTTCGCGCTGGCCGGCTGCATGACGGTCGGACCGGACTACACGCTACCCGACAAGGCCGCCGTCAACGCGCCCTACGCGAACGCGCCGCTCGACGGCGCCGATCAGGCGCCCGTCACGCAGGGCGCGGTGCCGTCGAAATGGTGGCGGCTCTACGACGATCCGGTAGTCGATCAACTCGTCGAGCAGGCGCTCGCGTCGAATGCGGACCTGCGCGTCGCGGCGGCGAACCTCGCGCGTTCGCGTGCCGAAGTGGAATTCGCGAACCAGCAAGGCGGCTTCTCCGGCAAGTCGTCGGCGGCGTTCCAGCGCGCGCAGGAATCGGCGGAACAGTATCTGTTGACGGAGAAACTTCCGGTCGTCAACGAAGGCGCGCTCGATTTGTCCGTGTCCTACGAGCTCGACCTGTTCGGCAAGATCAGGCGCGGCATCGAAGCCGCGAACGCCGATGACGAAGCGGTCGAAGCCGCGCAGGACCTCGCGCGCATCACGGTGGTCGCCGATGTCGTGCGGGCCTATGTCGAATCGTGCTCGGCGGCAGAGGAACTGGAGATCGCGCGCAAGTCGCTGGATCTGCAGAAGCAGCGCGTGAAGCTCACGCAGCGTCTGCGCGACGCGGGCCGCGGCAACCAGTCCGAAGTCACGCGCGGTCAAACCCAGGCCGATACGCTCGCCGCCGACATTCCGCGTTTCGTCGCCCGCCGCCGGGTCGCGCAATATCGCCTGGCGATGCTGCTGGCGCGCTCCCCCGCCGATCTGCCCAAGGCCGCGCTCGCCTGCCGCAAGCTGCCGCGGCTGCGCGCGCCGATTCCAGTCGGCGATGGCGCCGCGCTGCTCAAGCGCCGTCCCGACGTGCGGCAGGCCGAACGGCAACTGGCGTCGTCGACGGCGCGCATCGGCGTGGCGACGGCGGCGCTGTATCCGTCGGTGAGTCTGGGGGCGTCGGTGGGATCGGTGGGCGTCGCGGAAGACCTGTTCGGCGCGAATACGAACCGCTGGGCATTCGGTCCGCTGATCAGCTGGAACTTTCCGATCAACGGCCAGCGCGCCCGCGTACTGCAGGCGGAAGCATCGAGCAGCGGTGCGCTCGCGCACTTCGACGGCGTCGTGCTGAAGGCCTTGCAGGAAACGCAGAGCAATCTCGCCACGTATGCCTCGGACACGACGCGCGCTGATGCCTTGCGCGTCGCATACCGTTCGGCCACCCAGTCCGCCGATGAAACCAACCAGCTGTATCGCGCGGGCCGAGAGTCGTTCCTCAACGACCTCGACGCCACGCGCACGCTGACCGGCGTGGCCGCGCAGGTCGCCGCAGCCGAGGGCCAAGTGGCGGTGGATCAGGTGAACCTGTTCCTCGCGCTCGGCGGCGGCTGGGAAACGGACGAAGCCGTCGCGCAGAACGGCAAGGGGAAGTAAGGGCGTTGGCGTGGTGCGGTGCGCGAAGCACAGCCCACGCTCATCTGAAGCGCGTCAGCCGGAAGCGGGCCAGTTGAACTGCACGTCGGCGCGCAAGCGGGTGGCGTCGATCAACCGGGCATTCACATCGTCGGTGTGGCTGACCCACTGTTCCGCCGCCTCCTCGCTCCGGCCGAAGCTCACGTGCCGCGCCAGCAGCCGCGAGCGCCGCAGGTTCTGATCGACGTTCACGTACCAGACTTCGTCGAGCAGCGGCTTCACGCCCTGCCAGTGACCGTGTTCGAGCAACAGGTAATTCCCTTCGGTCACGATCAGCGGCACGTCCGGCAGCACCGGAATCGCTCCGGCGATCGGTTCCTCGATCTCGCGCCGGAACGCCGGCGCATACACGACCTCATCCGGCCGCTGTTCACGCAGCCGCCGCAGCAGCGCGACATAGCCGGCGCTGTCGAAGGTGTCTTCCGCGCCCTTGCGCCCGGCGCGTCCGAGCCGCTGAAGCTCCACGTTGGCGAGATGGTAGCCGTCCATCGGCACGACGACGGCCTGGTCCGGCAAGGCATCCAGAATGGCCTGCGCCAGCGTGGACTTGCCCGCGCCCGGCGCGCCGACCAGACCGAGGATGCGGCGTCCGCCTGCATCGGCGAGACGTCGCAGGCGTTCGAGATAAATTGCGTCGATCATCAGTGATGCGCCCTGGCCTTTGCCGCGGCGTCGATGCCGCCGGCCATGAATGCGCGGGCGTGTTTCGCAAGGTCCATGCCGTCGTCCCACAGGTTGCGCCAGATCGCGAGCGCGTTCGACAACTGCTCGTTGACGACCGTCGACGAGAAACTCTCGAAGGTCACGACGCCCTGGTAGTCGATCATCGCAAGCGCGTGAAAGAACTGCGAAAAGTCGATGGTACCCGAACCGAGATAGCCGCGATTGCTCTCGCCGATATGCACATACCCGAGCCGCTTGCCGCATTGCAGGACCGGCTGCATGAAGTCCGATTCCTCGATGTTCATGTGATACGTGTCGAGATGCACGACCACATTGGGCGCATCCACTTCGTCGATGAACGCCAGCGCCTGCGAGGCCGTGTTCAGCAGATTGCTCTCGTAGCGGTTCACCACTTCGAGCCCGAGCGTCACGTTCTTTTTGAGCGCGAAATCGGCGATGCGCTTCAGTGAATCGATCGCATTGCGGCGGCCCTTCTGCGTGATCGGGGCCGAGTACTTCGCCATCGCGCCGTACAGGATGCCGCCGAAATAACCGCCGCCGAGTTCCGAAGTGATCGTGATGCCTTCCTCCAGCAACGCGACGCCGCGCGCCACGATGGCCGGGTCTTCGTTCGACACGTCCGCATCGAAGGTCAGGCCGCGCGAGCAGCCGATTCCGAGCCCATGCTCCTGCAACAGATCGCGCGTCAGCGCGAGATCCATGACCTTCGGGCCATGCAGCGACAGCTCGACCAGATCGAAACCGGCCTCCCTGGTCTGGCTGATGACCTTGCGCGTCGATTCCGGCGTCAGGTCGCCCGCCCAGACCAGTGCATGTACGCCAAGCTTGTTCATCGTGCCACTCCCTTCGATGCGGTCGCGCGTCTGCGGACCCGGGTTCTTGAAATGCCGCGGGCCCAGGCCCAGCGGACGAGCATCACGACCAGCAGGAACACGCCCCACAGCGCGGTGGCGAGGTGCTGGTTCGCGCCGAGCAAATTGAGCCCCGACGCGATCACCTGCAGGATCACCAGCGCGATGACGACCGGCGCCACGCGCCCGAAGCCGCCGAACGGATCGACGCGGCCGAGAAAGCACGCCAGCACCGAGATCAGCAGGAAGGCCTCGCCGTGACCGACGCGCACCGAATTGAACTGCGCGGCCATCACGATGCCGGCGACGCCGCACATCAGCCCCGACAGCATATAGATGCGCGTGACGGCGCGTGTCGTGGCGATGCCGGAATAGCGTGTCGCTTCGAGATTCGAGCCGATCATGCGGGTGGCGAAGCCGAGCCGCGACCGTGTCATCACGACATGCCAGACCAGCGCGCAGCCGATGAAGATCCACAGCGGAATCGGCACGCCCAGCAGCGCGCCGTTGCCCATCTCGCGCACGAACGGCGGGAAGCCCGAGATGTCGCCGCCGCGCGTGAGGAATTCGCCGAGGCCGCGCAGGAAAATCATCATCGAGAGCGAGACGAGGATCGGACTCGCGCCGGTGCGGGCGATGACCGCGCCCATCACCCAGCCGGACGCGGCGCCCGTGGCGAGCGCGGCGGCCATGCCGAGCGCCACGGCGGCGGCGCCCGCGTCCGCGCCGCCATGCGTGTGCAGCACGTAGGCCATCGCCAGGCCCGAAATGTTCGCCGTGAACGTCACCGCCAGATTGAAGCCGCCGGAGATGAGCGGCATCAGCATGGCCAGCGTGAAGAAGCCGAGTTCGGGCAACTGGAACGCCACCGAGACGAAGGTGCTCGTCGTGAAGAAGCGCTCGGAGGCGAAGCTCATCACGACGATCACGATGACCAGAAAGCCCAGCAGGCCGGCGACATCGGCGGACACGAACGCGCCGGTGGAAGCACGCGTCTTCATGGCGCCGCCTTCGCGCCCGACGACGCCAGACGCGCGCCGACCAGCTTCGTGAAGCCGCCGCTCGACAGGGTGATCGCAATCAGGATGATCGCGCCGATGATCATCTTGAACGCATACGGCGAGATGCCGAGCAGGTTCAGTCCGTTGGCGGTGATGGCGGTCAGCAGGATGCCGAGTATCGCGCCGAGGATCGTGCCGCGTCCGCCGCCCAAGCGCGCGCCGCCGAGCACCACGGCGGCCAGCACATCGAGTTCGCGGCCGTACAGCGCGTTCGGCACGACTTCCTGCACGTAGTGCGCCTGCATCAGTCCCGCGATGCCCGCCATCATGCCGAGCCAGCCGAACGCCACATAGTGCATCGCGCCGATGTTCACGCCCACGCGCCGCGCGGCCTCGGGGTTGTCGCCCATCGCGTAGAGCTGGCGGCCGGTGGTCGTGCGGCGCAGGAGCAGCCAGGTGGCCAGCACCGCCGCCGCCATCACCGCGACCGGCAGCGCGAGCGTAGCGACGCCGCTGGGCGTATCCACATGGACGATGGACACCCGCTCGACCCACCAGTCCGGCAGGTCGTAGATGGACACGCCGCCCGTCAGGAACATCAGGCCGCCGAAGAAGACGTTGAAGGTGGCGATGGTCACGACAATCGATACGATGCGAAACCGGTAGATGATGGTCGCGTTGATCGCGCCGAGCAGGAAGCCGAAGCACGCGGCAACGAGAAAGCCCAGCGCCCAGTTGCCGCCGCCGAGCCGCATGACGGTGAGCGCGGTCAGATACTGCGCCACCGATGCGCCCACCGCGAACGAAATGTCGATGCCGCCCGCGATCAGCACCACCAGCAGGCCCACGGCGAAGATGATGTTGACCGAGCTCTGGTTGAGCAGGTCAAAGAGATTGGAGAGCGTGAGGAAGGTGCTGGTCGTGAGGCTCAGGCCGATCATCATCGCGACGATGACGAGCAGCAGCAGCGCCTCGATCGATCCGATTCCGAGTCTGCGCAAGTCAGGCATGGACGTCTCGCTCGATGTGTTCCATCGTGGTCTTGCCCGGCACGTATTCCCCCGCGATGCGGCCGTCGCGCATGTGCAGGATGCGGTCGGCGTTGAAATACACCTCGGGAATCTCGTCCGAGATCAGCAGGATCGCCATGCCCTGCGCGGCCAGGTTGTGGATGATCGCGAATATGCCGGCACGCGCGCCCACGTCCACGCCGACCGTCGGCGAATCGAGGATCAGCAGCTTCGGATTCGTGGCGAGCCACTTCGCCAGCACGATGCGCTGCTGGTTGCCGCCCGACAGCGTGGACACCGCGTCGTCCGGCTGGCCGATCTTCACGGCGAGTTGCCCGATCCAGTCGTCGATCAGCGCGCCGCGCCGGCGGGCCGAGATCAGGCGCGCGGCATCGAGCAGACGGTCGAGCACGGCCGCGACGGTGTTGTCGCCGATCGATTGCGGCTGCACCAGCCCGAGTTGCAGCCGGTCTTCGGAGACATAGGCGATGCCGGCGCGGATCGCATCTCGGTTCGAGCGCAGCGCGATTTCCCGGCCTTCCATGTGGATCGATCCCGCGCGCGGCCGCGTCATGCCGAACAGCGACAACGCCAGCTCGGTGCGGCCCGCGCCCAGCCGTCCGGTGATGCCGAGAATCTCGCCACGGCGGATGCTGAGCGCGATGTCGCGATACTCGCGCCCGCGCGACAGGCCCCGCACCTCCAGCACCACGGGCGCCGCCGGACGATCCGCCGCGCGCACCGCGTAATCGAAGGTGCGGCCCGTCATCAGTTCCGTGAGACGCGTCTGCGTCATGCCTTGCGTGGGAAAGGTGCCGACATACTGGCCGTCGCGCAGCACGGTCACGCGCGTGCAGACTTCGAGCACTTCCGCGAGCCGGTGGCTGACGAACACCACGGCAATGCCGTCCGCCGACAGCCGCCGCACGATCTCGAGCAGCGCGCCGGTTTCGGCGTGACTCAGCGAGGCGGTCGGTTCGTCCATGAAGACGAGGCGTGCGTCGCGCACCAGCGCGCGGGCAATGGCCACGATCTGCCGCTGCGCAATCGACAGCGCGCGCACCGACCGGCCCAGATCGAGCGTCACGCCGAGCCGCTCCAGAATGCGCCGCGCGGCCTGCTTCATCCTGCCGTAATCGACGAGACGCGGCCACCCGCCGAGGTTCTGCTCGAAGGCGATGTTCTCGGCCACCGTCATCTCCGGGAACAGCGCGAGATCCTGCCAGATCACCTGGATGCCGAGGTCACGCGCCTTCGCTGGATCGAGGCCCAGGATGGACTCGCCGTCCATCAGCATCTGCGCGCCGGCCTCGGGCTGATACACGCCGTTGATGATCTTGATGAGCGTGCTCTTGCCGCAGCCGTTCTCGCCCGCGAGGCACAGGACTTCGCCCGGCAGCACGTCGAACTGCACGGAGCGCAACGCCCGCACGCCGCCGAAATCCTTCGAGATGGCGTCGAGCTTCAGCAGGGGCGGGCGCGCGTCGGCGGCGGTCGGGTTCATGGGCGCGGCGGCTGGGCGCGTTCAGAGGCCGGTTTTGGCAAGATCGTCGACGGTCTTCTCGTTCAGGTCCACGAGTTGATCGACGATCAGGTTGTGGCCGTCAGGATGCACGACGCCCAGTCCCGGAATATTCGTGCCGTCCTTCACCGGCTGGCCCTTCGCGACCATCGTGCCGAGCGTCACGAACACTTCGCCCGCCTGTTCCGGATTCCACATGTAGCCGCCGGTCAGCACGCCGTCGTGAACCAGCCGCCGCCCCTGTCCCGGCGAGAACGGCCCGAGCACCAGCACCTTGCCCTTCATCTGCTTTTCCTGCACCGCGCGCGCCGCGCCGATCGGGCCCTGGCTGCCGAACGCGAGGATCGCCTTCAGGTTGGGATGCGCGCGCATCAGGTCGAGCGCGGTCTTGCGCGACGCATCGACGTCTTCCGCCACGCCGTAACGATCGCCCACCAGCGTCATGTCCGGATAGTTCGCCTTGATGTAGGCGTTCGCCGCATCGGCCCAGGCGTTGTGCAGCGGCACCGTGAGCGAGCCGACGAACACCGCGTATTCACCCTTGCCGCCGAGCGCCTCGCCGAGACGCTTCGCATAAGCCTCGCCGAAGCCCTTCACGGACGCCAGCTCGAAGTCCCAGTCGGCGTTCTGCTGTTTCGGCGATTCATGCGTGATGACCTTGATGCCCGCCGCGCGCGCCCGTTGCAGCACCGGTTCGAGCACTTCGGCATCGTTCGGCACGACGCCGATCACATCCACCTTCTGCGCGATCAGATCTTCGATGGCCCGCACCTGGAGCGCGGGATCGGCGCTGGTCGGCCCGATCATGAAGGCCTTGACGCCGAGTTGCGCGGCGCGCTTCTTGATGCCCGCGTCCATCGCGTTGAACCACGGAATCCCGCCGATCTTCACCACCACGCCGATCACCGGCTGATCCGGCGATGCCGAGGCCGGGACGGCCGCCAGCATCAGCGCAACCGAGGCCACGCCTGCACACCATGCGCGAAACAGTTTCATGGACTTGTCTCCTGCGGAGGACTTCCGCCGCATGTCAGGCGGACGCCCGGTCGGGTTGGTCGGAACTCCGCTTGCCGTGCTGCCGCGCCGCCTGCTGAAGTTTTTGCTAAATCCATTCAGCAGTTCGGGCTGAGGTATGCTGAATCTATTCAGCAAGGCGGTCGACTCGGACAAACCCTAAAGAATCCGAGTTCTGCCTTGCCCGTACCGTCCGGACAAGCACGCGCCTGGAGTCAGCCTGATGGCCAGTCACAAGCCCGCAAGAAAATCGACGATCTACGATATCGCCCGCGCCACGGGTTCATCCACCTCGACGGTCAGCATGGTGCTGAACGGCACGTGGACGCGTTATCGCATCAAGGAGGAAACCGCGCAGCGCGTGCTCGAAAGCGCGCGCAAGCTCGGCTACAACGTCAATCTGAAGGCGCGCGGCCTGAGGTTGTCACGCTCGGGGCTGGCGGGCATGGTGCTGCCGCACTATCGCAACCGCTTCTTCGCGGGGCTCGCGCAGACGTTTGAAGATCAGGCGCGCAATCGCGGCCTGTGTCCGATCGTGGTCGGCACGCAGCGCGACCCGGCCGTGGAAATCAGCGTCACCGAAACGCTGCTCGCGCAACGCGTGGAACTGCTGTTCATCGCGGGGGTGCGCAATCCGGCGCCGCTGAACGAGCGCTGCGCGGCGGCGGGCGTGCCGTCAATCAACCTCGACCTGCCGGGCGACGGCGCGCCGTCGGTCGTGTCGGACAATCGCGGCGGCGCGCGCGCGATCACCGACGTGCTGCTCGACAAGCTGCTCGCGCAAGGCAAGTCGCCGCACGAGCTGGTGCTGCTCGGCGGCATTCCCGGCGAATACGCCACCGATTCACGCATCGCCGGCTTCCGCGACGCTTTCGCCGCGCGCGGCATCGAGCCCGCCGCGGATGCCGTCGATTCCTGCGGCTACAACGCCGCCGCCGCGCGCCGCGCGCTGGCGGCGCGCCAGGCGGCGCTGGGCCGGCTGCCGGCAGGATTGCTGATGAATTCGATCACCGCGTTCGAAGGGCTCGTGCAGTTCACCTCGACACTGCCTGCCGAGGCGTGGCGTTCGCTGGTGGTCGGCTGCTTTGACTGGGATCCGTTCGCAGCGCACCTTTCCTTCGACGTGACGATGCTGCGTCAGGACGTGGAAGCGATCATCGCGGAGGCGTTCGCGCTGACGGATATCTACGATCCCGCCGGCCGCTCCGTCGTGGTCGTGCCCACGCGCTTCGGGGCGATCTTTGAAGAAGCCGAACAGACCCGCGAGTTCGATCGCTAGCTCCGGCGCTCATGCACCGAGCGCGGCTTCCTGCCCCGGCATCGTGTCGTCCGGCACGGCCAGCGCCAGGCGGCCGATCGCGCCGCGATCCACCTTGCCCTGCTCGGTGAGCGGCACGCGCGGCGCCGTCATCAGGTGCACGGCCTCCGCGACCTGCCGGCCGCAGTTCAGCTCGATCGCCCGCCGGCACAACGCGAGATTCAGTGACAGGCCGGGCCACGGCATCACGAGGACATTCCATACCTTGCTGGCAGCGGGATAGTCATTCGACACCGCCACGGCGTAGCGCACCTGATGCAACGCGCACAGCGAGGCTTCGATCTGAGCGGGTCCGAACGGCACGCCGCCCATGTCGATGACCTCCGTCGCGCGGCCGAGCACATGCAGAAAACCCTGCGCGTCGACCATGCCGACGTCGCCGGTCATGCACCAGCCGCCGCAGAACTTGAGCGCCGAGTCGACCGGCTGGTTGCGATAGCCCTGCGCCACCGAAGCCGACTTCACCTCGATGCGGCCGCTTTCGCCCGGCGCCGCCAGCAAGCCGTCGGCACGGCGCAGGCGCAGGTCGACGCCGTTGCGCACGCGCCCCGAGCTTTCCAGCGCGGCGGGATGGGGGAGATAGTCTGACGGCGTCAGCGCGCTAACGAGACCGGCCTCGCTTGCGCCGTACATGTGCGTGAGCACCGGACCGAAGCGTGCGAGCGCGCGCCGCAGCAGGACGGCCGGCGCCGAACCGCCGATATGCACGATCGAGCGCAGCGAAGACAGGTCGCGGGTGCGCGCGTCCGGATGATCCATCGTCTCGAACAGTTGCGGTTCGACCAGCAGCAGGTCGGTGATGCGTTCGGCTTCGATGGTCGCGAGCGTGTCGGCGGCGTCGAAGCCGGGGCGCAGGATCACCGTGCCGCCGCCCGTCAGCGTCTGATCGACGAGCACTTGCGACAGATAGGCCAGCGCGCCGTTGACCAGCTGGCGGCGCTGCGGCGCAGGCGTGGCGCCGACCATCGCCGAATACGCGGCGAAGCTGCGCAGGCTGGCTTTCGGCACGCCGGTCGAGCCACCCGACGACGCCACCATGGCGAGATCGCAGGGACGCGCGCGGCTCGGCAGCGGCGCGGCGGACTGCAAGGCCGCGCGAAAGTCGAGGCGCATGGAGGCCAGGCCCGTGCCGATATGCACGACCCGCACGCCCACATCTTCCGGCACGAGATGCGCGGTCTCCGCGAACGCGACGAGCAACGCGGGGCGGATGCGTTTCAGCAACGCGGCCCGATCATCGACAGAGGCGGCCGCGGGCAGGAACATCGAGGCCGCGCCGAGCAGGTTGGCCGCGTAGTGGATGGCGAGCGCGTCGGGGCAGTTCGGCGCGAACAGCGCGACCAGCGAACCGCGGCCGATGCCGAAGGTTTCGAGCGCGCGCGCGTGACGGAAGATCGATGCACGCAGCGTGCGGCCGTCGATATCGGTATCGCGATAGCGCAGCACCGGCCGGCCGGCGTGCTGCAGCAACTGGTCGAGCAGGATCTCGACGTAGGAGCGGAAGGCCGCTTGATTTTGATGGTCCATGACGGTGTCTCCCTCGACGATCAATGGACGCAGTCTGCGCGGGCAAAATGAGTTGGGAATGAGCAGGCTTGCGGTGTGTAAGGGCCAAATTTTGTGCCGGCGGGCTCGCGTCACGTTCCTGGTCACGCTCCAGATCCATACTGATGCTCTCGCCGTCGGCCGTTTTGCCCATCGATTCGCCGGCACGCCACGTGCCGCGAGCGCACAGTAAAGGGAGCACGCGATGTTTCGTTTCGCCGGGAAAGTATTCGCGCCACGCAGGAAATCGAACCAGCGCAGGCGAGCCGCTCATCCGCGTCGAATGGGTCCGCCGGCTTCCACCAGGCCGCCGAACCGGCGTCTTACATCGAAGAGGACGATCTATGATGGAGGAAACCTCGCCAGGCGCAACGACTGGTCACGTGCACCGCCTTCAATCAAGCCGCTCCGACGCAGAGTCTGTCCGGCAGCACCAACGAGCACTACGCGCGCTGGTCCTTCAACGTGGTCCGCGACAACTTTCGTTCGGGCGGAATCAAATCGGGCAACAAGTTCCGCAGAGGCGACATGCAGAGCATTCACCGCCTGCACGCCGCCATGGCGACTGTCCCGGAGGTTCAGTCCGCCACTTACCGAAGCACGCCGACGGACTACTCTCCCGCCTTGTTCACGCTGGTCGGCCGCGTGCCGGCAAGCGCGCAAGATCACGTGGGCTTGACGGACTATGAGAACTGCTGGGTCGTCGATCCCTGGCGGGACTCGTCTGCCCGGCACACGACTACTGCCACGCGTTCGATCAGAAAATGGCCAAATGGGCCGGCCGGCACAAAGCGCTGTCCTGGAATAACGAATGGATCGAGCCCACGGATCCACACTGGCTCCTGGCCGTCATGAACGGACCCAAACACCCCGTTGCCGCACAACGCGCGTCCAGCGTGGCTCCGTTCCCGGCGTAGTTATCCGTCCGTCTCCTCGTCCCCGTTCGCCCGCAGCCAGTCGACGAAATCGCGCATGTGAACCGGCTTGTCCGCATCCAGCGGCACCAGCGCGTGATACGTCGCGCCGTTCGACGTCAGTTCCGGAAACGGCATGCACACGCGGCCGGACGCGCAGTCGGCGTCGAGCGTCGGCAACGGGCCGATGCCAAAACCCAGCCCGTCCACCACTGCCTGAAGCGTCACGAAGAAGTGATCGAACCGCAGCATGCGATGCGCGCGTAGCGCGGCGTGACCGGCGGCATCGAGCCACGCTTCCCAGTCGCCCGGACGCGTCTCGCTGGTCAGCCAGGTCGCGGCGGCCAGCTCTTCGACACGGCTCAGACCCGTGCGCTCCAGCAGCGCCGGGCTCGCGATCACCGTCATGCGCTCCCGGAACAGCGGCCAGCTCTGGAACTGGCCGCCCGGCGGGACGTAGCGGCGGATCGCCAGATCGAAACTGCCGCGCAACGCGGGTTCGGTGGACATCGCGGTGGACACGCGCACGTCCACGTCCGGATGACGCTCAGCGAAACGCGGCAGCCGCGGAATCAGCCAGCGCATCGCCACGGTCGCCGACGCGCTCACCCGGATCACCTTCACGCGATGATCGCGGCCGTAGCGCTCGGCGGCATCGGCGATATGGTCGAACGCCGCGCTGATTTCCCGCGCGAACGCCCGCGCATGCGGCGACGCCGCCATGCTCTGCCCTTCACGCGCGAACAACGGCTGGCCGAGCCACTCCTCGAGGATCGCAATGTGCCGGCTGACCGCGCCGTGCGTCAGGTTGAGCTCGCGCGCCGCCGCCGAATAACTGCCCGCGCGCGCGGCGACTTCGAACACACGCAACGCATTGAGAGGAGGAAGCTTGGATCGCATATGTGATTTTTTCTGACAGGTATCGCGTCTTTATTTCGATTGTGTGAGCGAAACGCTCATCTTACGCTGGGAACCGACTCAACCAGACAAGGTGCGCTCATGTCCTCCCCGATCATTGTCAACTCCCGTTCCTATCAGATGCCTGCGGCGCCGACCATCGTGGTGTGCGTCGACGGCTGCGAGCAGGAATACATCAACCAGGCCATCCTCGCGGGCGCGGCGCCGTTCCTCGCGCGGCTCGCCGACACCGGCACCGTGCTGACCGGCGACTGCGTGCTGCCGTCGTTCACCAACCCGAACAACCTGTCGATCGTCACCGGCGCGCCGCCTTCGGTGCACGGCATCTGCGGCAACTTCTTCTTCGACGAGGAAACCCGCACCGAAGTGCTGATGAACGACCCGAAGTACCTGCGCGCCCCGACCCTGCTCGCGGAGATGGCGCGCGCGGGACAGCGCGTGGCCGTCGTGACGGCGAAGGACAAGCTGCGCGCGCTGCTGGGTCACGGTTTGCACGGCATCTGTTTCTCGGCGGAAAAGGCCGATCAGCTCGATATCGAGGTGCACGGCGTGACCGGCATGATCGAGCGGACCGGCATGAGCTTGCCTTCGGTGTACAGCGCGGAGCTGTCGGAATTTGTGTTCGCGGCCGGGCTGTCGCTGCTCCAGCATGAGCGCCCGGATCTCATGTATCTCTCGACCACCGATTACGTGCAACACAAGCACGCGCCCGGCACGCCGGAGGCCAATGCCTTCTACGCGATGATGGACCGCTACTTCGCGCAGTACCACGACGCCGGCGCGGTGCTCGCGATCACCGCCGATCACGGCATGAACGCGAAGACCGATGCGCTCGGCCGCCCGCGCATCGTCTTCCTGCAGGACCGGCTCGATGCCCGCTTCGGCGCCGACGCCGCCCGCGTGATCCTGCCGATCACCGATCCCTACGTCGTGCATCACGGCGCGCTGGGTTCGTACGCGACCGTGTATCTCGGCGAGCGCGCGCCGCAGCGCGACGTGACGGAATTCCTGGCCGGTCTCGCGGGCGTCAGTGCGGTGCTCACGCGCGCGCAGGCCTGCGAGCGGTTCGAATTGCCGCCGGACCGCATCGGCGATCTGGTCGTGCTCGGTGAACGTTTGACCGTGCTCGGCAGCGCCGCCGACAAGCACGATCTCTCGGGTCTTACCGTGCCGTTGCGCTCGCACGGCGGGGCATCGGAGCAACAGGTGCCGATGCTCTTCAACCGCAGGCTGAGCGGTATCGATGCAAGCCGCCGGCTGCGCAACTTCGACGCCTTCGACCTCGCCCTCAATCACCTCGCCTGATATCACCCGACGAGCGCGACACAGAATCGCGCCCACCAGGAGACACCATGCCCTCTGATACGCCCGACGTTCTGGATTACCAACTATCGCGCCACGAAACGACGCGCGCGCAATATCGCTGGCGCGCGCTGATCGGCGTGACCTTCTGCTATCTGTTCTATTACACCGGGCGGCAGACGCTCGGCTTCGCGGTCGCCGGCATCCAGCACGACTTCGGGCTGTCGAAATACGAGCTCGGCTGGATCAGCGCGACCATGCTCTGGTGCTATGCGGGCGGGCAGTTCGTCAACGGCAATCTCGGCGACAAGCTCGGCGGCAAGACCATGATGATCGCGGGCGCAGTGTTGTCGCTCGCGGCGAACTGGCTGTTCAGCTTCGGCCACGGCTTCGTGTTCTTCCTGCTCGCGTGGGGCCTGAACGGCTTCTTCCAGTCGATGGGTTTCGCCCCCGGCAGCCGCCTGCTCTCGAACTGGTGGGACGACCGCCATCGCGGCTTCGTGTACGGCGTGTACGTGGGCTTCTCGGGATTCTCGTCGGTGCTCGCGTACATCCTGCCTGTGCTGATCCTGGGCACGCTGCATCTCGGCTGGGTGTGGATCTTCCGGCTCGCGCCGCTCTCGATGCTGCTCGGCGCGCTCGTGCTGCTGTGCTTCGTCGCGGAGCGCCCCGAAGACAAGCAATTGCCTGCCGCAGAATCGTCCGCTGCACCCGCCTCTCCCGGCGACGACCTGAGCAGCGCGCAACGCTACCGGCTCGTGCTCGGCAACTGGAAGCTGTACATCACGGGACTCGCCATCGGTCTGCAGAACGCGGCGCGCTATGCACTCGTCGTGTGGGTGCCGGTGCATTTCCTCGGCATGGACTGGAAGACCTCGTCCTCGCTGATCGATCCGAAGTGGATCACCATCGCGTTGCCGGTCGGCATGGCGCTCGGCTCGCTGTCGAACAGCTGGATCTCCGACGTGCTGTTCCAGGGCAAGCGCTATGTGGCGATCGTCTGGTACATGGTGCTCGCCTGCGCCACCGCCATCTGCATGATGTTCGTGCCGCACGGCAGCCTGCTGGGCGTGGCGCTGCTGTTCCTGTGCGGCTTCTTCGTGTTCGGACCGGCCTCGTCGTTCTGGGCGCTGTGCCCGGATCTCTTCGGAAGGCGCGCGGCCGGCACCGCGACCGGCGTGCTCAATACGATGTCGTACGCGTTCGCGGGCATCGGCGAGCCGGCCATCGGTCACGTCATCGATGCGACCGGTCACACGACCATCATCTTTCCGATCGTTGCAGGCCTGTGCGCGGGCAGCGCACTGATGTCGATGCTGATCCGGCGCTGAGCCTGACGGTCGTCGTGGCAGGGGCGGCAGGACCGTGCACGTCCGCGCGGAACCGCAGCCGCAGGGTTAACGAGAACATCGCCGATTGCGATGCCCCCGCTGCCGAAGCAGCACTTTTCGCACGCCGCCGCCCCGTCTAGATTGGCCAGCAATGAGATGGAGGCGCGCGCGGAGTGATACGAGCCTGCGTCATCCAGAAAAACGACTGGAGACAATCATGGCCATTTCGGAAAGCGCCCCGCTACACGAAACCCTTCATGCCGCGCCTTCTCGGGCCGTAGCTGCGGACACCGAGCCGCCCGGCCCCGGCGGCCTGATTTCAGCGCGGCTCGACCGCCTGCCCGCGACCCGCGCCGTCTGGAAGCTGATCCTGCTGCTGAGTCTCGGCTTCTTCTTCGAACTCTACGACCTGCTGTTCACCGGCTATATCGCGCCGGGCTTGGTGAAGAGCGGCCTGCTCACCCCGACCACGCCCGGCCTGTTCGGCACCTCGGGCGTCGCGAGCTTCATTGCGGCGCTGTTCTGCGGACTGTTCATCGGTACGGCGGCGTGCGGCTTTCTCGCCGACCGCTTCGGCCGCCGCGCGATCTTCACGTATTCCATGCTCTGGTACGTCGCCGCCAATACGGTCATGGCCTTCCAGGACAGCGCCGGCGGCCTCAACTTCTGGCGCTTCGTGTCCGGACTCGGCATCGGCGTCGAGCTGGTCACGATCGGCACTTATCTCTCCGAGCTCGCGCCCAAGCATCTGCGCGGCCGCGCCTTCGCGGTGTGTCAGGCGGTGGGCTTTTCAGCGGTGCCGGTCGTGGCGTTCTGCTCCTGGCTGCTCGTGCCGCGCGCGCCGTTCGGGCTCGACGGCTGGCGCTGGGTCGCGCTGCTGGGCGGCGTGAGCGCGCTGTTCGTCTGGTATTTCCGGCGCAACCTGCCGGAAAGCCCGCGCTGGCTCGCGAGCAAGGGCCGCATCGACGAGGCCGATGCCGTGCTGAAAACCCTCGAAGCCACCGTGGCGCGGCAGCACGGCGCAGCGTTGCCGCCGCCGGGCGCACCCGAGCCGGTCGCGCGCCGTGCCGGTTTCGCGGACATGTGGAGAGCGCCGTATCGCCGGCGCACGGCCATGCTGATCCTGTTCCACATCTTCCAGACAGTGGGCTTCTATGGCTTCGCCAACTGGGTGCCGACGCTGCTCGTCAAGCAGGGCATCACGGTGACGTCGAGCCTGCTGTACACCACGATCATCGGACTCGCGGCGCCGCTCGGCCCGCTGCTCGGCTATCTGATCGCGGACCGCTTCGAGCGCAAGCATGTCATCGTCGCCATGGCGGCGCTCAACATCGTGAGCGGGCTGTTGTTCAGCCAGACGTCGTCGGCGCCGTTCATCGTCGTGCTCGGCGTGTTGCTGACGCTGGCGGGCAACATCATCTCGTTCACGTATCACGCCTATCAGCAGGAGCTTTATCCGACCGCCATCCGCGCGCGCGCCGTGGGCTTCGTGTATTCATGGAGCCGGCTGTCGGCGGTGTTCAGTTCGTTCGTGATCGCGTTCACGCTGAAGGAGTTCGGCGTCACGGGCGTCTTCGTGTTCATCGCCGGGGCGATGACGCTCGTGATTCTCGCCATCGGGCTGATGGGACCGCGCACGCTCGGGAAGTCGCTGGAAAGCATTTCGCATTGAAGCGAGGCGTTGACGCGCGGTATTCGTCTCGTCTCGTGCGATCTGATGCGCTACTATCTGCGCTGGTATCCACCGTTGCGAGATCGACTGCCCATGAGCGACTCGAATCAACAGCGCATCCAGTTCGCCTGCAATATTTGCGGGACTGCCAATGAGGTGGAAAAATCACGCCTCACGCGGGAAGAGCCGAGTTGCTCGTCGTGCGGTTCGACCGTGCGGATGCGCTCGATCGTTCAGGTACTCACGACCGAACTCTTCGGCAAAAGCCTGACCATCGACGAGATATGGCCGCCGCGCCCCGACATCGTCGGCATCGGGATGAGTTGCTGGGACGTCTATGTGAACCGGCTCATGCACAAGCTTCGGTACACGAATACCTTCTACCATCAGGAGCCGTTCCTCGACATCACGAAGATCGATCCTTCAATGGAAGGAACGCTCGATTTCATCGTATCGACGGACGTCTTCGAACACGTGGCGCCGCCTGTGTCCAGGGCCTTTGAAAATGCCCGCCGCCTGTTGAAACACAACGGCGTATTCGTCATGTCGGTGCCGTTCGGTACCGGCGACGCCTCGCAACCCGACACCATCGAATGGTTTCCCAACCTGCACGACTGGCATCTCGAGAATCCGGATGGCGACAAGTGGGTGCTCCACAACACCACCGTCGATGGCAGACGTGAGGTCTTCGAAGACCTGTGTTTTCACGGCGGGCCGGGCAGCACACTCGAGATGCGGCGTTTCGTACGGCACGACCTCATCAGGCAACTGGTCAACGCCGGCTTCAACGACATCACGTTCTACAGCAAGTCACACTTCGCGCATGGCATCCATTGGCCGCACAACTGGTCGGTGCCGCTCGCGGCGCGCGTGAAGAAGCGGCGGCGGTCCTTGCTGGACTGGCGCGCAGCCCCGCCAGTGGTTCGGGAAGCCTGATGCGCGGCGCCGTCCTGGCCGGACCGCCGCGCGCATCCTTACTTCAGCCCGTTACGCGTCTTGTAGTCGAGCGCATAGGCCAGCTTGCCCGGCTTCGAAGCACTGAGCGGCTTCAGCAAATCGCCGAACTCGCCCTTGCTGTACTTCTTGCCCGCATTGATCGCGTCGAGCCGGCCGAGGTCCTTGCCAGTCTTGCCGTCGATGACGGGATCCGTCGTCGCGACCATCTTCAGCGAAGCATTCCACACCGCGTTCAGATAGCCGCTATCGGCGGTTGCGGGATCCGGATCGGTCGCGCCGGGCGTGGTCAGCGTGTAGCTGGTCAGCGGGAAGTTCGCGCGCAGCCAGTCGGCCCAGTAGAACTCGAGGAAATCGGTGGACGGCGTGGGCTTGCCATAGCCGATGTCACGCGTGAAATACACCAGCGAGCGGTACACGTCGTTCTGCATGCCCTGCTTCAGGCCGAGACCGGTGGGCAACTGCGCCGCCGCGATGGGCGCGCCGTTGGCGTCCTTCAGGCGCGTGTAGCCGCGGTTCTGCATCTCCGACCAGAACGTCGTGCCCGAGTACGCGCTCAGGTTGTCCTTCACGATGACATGCACATGCAGCGTCGGACCGCCGTCGGGGACTTCGTAGTAGGTCGAGAGACCATGATGGCCGTCGGTCAGATACAGCGAGTCGCCGTTCGGGCCGATCACGACCGGGTTGAGGACCGTCGTGTCGCGCTGGGCGGTGTCGGTGGTCGTGCAGGTGAAGCTGGTGGAATCGGTCAGCTTCGAACTGGCCGACGAACCGTCCGTCGCCAGGCTGTCGAGACCTTCGTCGGCGCAGAAGTCATCGAACTTCTTGGTCGGATCCGCCTCGTAACGGCCGAGCTTGTAGTAGATCTGGTCATAGCCGAGCGCGGCCTGCGTCGGATGCAGTTCGCCGAGCGTGACGTCGAGCATCTGGCCCGCGCTCGCGGCGGCCCATTGGCCGGCTTGCGGCGGCGTCGAGACTTCAGGGGACGAAGCCGAGGTGGGCGCGGAGGCTTCCGTCAGCGCGGAGGCCTCGACGGGCGACGATGCGCTCGCGGGCGTCGAAGCGCTGGCGGGCGCGGAAGCCGTATCGGTTGCGGCGGCCCCGTTCGCGGTCGGGGTCGTCGAGTTGCCGCCGCAAGCGGCAAGCGCAATCAGCAGTGGCAGTGTGGTGCTCAGGGCGATCTTGCTATACACAGGTTGATCCCGGACGGAGAAAGTAAGCAGGCTTGTCAGAAACCCGCGAGCTTGCCGTAGGGATGTGAAAGACGCGTGAAACCAGCCGGATTGTCGTCCGATTTGTGTGGCCGATCCGGCAAAACGAAGCCCGACAAGCCCAAGGGGCATCCGGCGCACGCACGCGGATCATGATAAGGTACGCCTCGTTTCCCGAATCTCGATTCTTTCGGGGAACACGTTCTCGGGGCGGGGTGCGATTCCCCACCGGCGGTAATCGTTTCCTGTTGCGGGAGACGTAGCCCGCGAGCGCTCACCGGTTGTTCTGCCTGTCCAATCCCATTGGACCCGGCGCACCGGCGAGGTCAGCAGACCCGGTTGGATTCCGGGGCCGACGGTATAGTCCGGATGAAAGAGAACAGGACGGCTCGCGCCGCCCTTCGTCACGCTGCGCGCGTGCGGGGGCTAACGGCTGTCCTTCGCCCTGTTCACACCAAACAGGCTGAAGTCCATGAACATGAATCACTCCATCGAAGCACAGGCTGTCTCTTCCGCAGGTTCCAACCGTCCGCGCGTCGCCTTCGTCCAGGCTTGCTGGCATCGCGACATCGTCGATCAATGCAAGACCGCCTTCATCGAGGCCATGCTCACGAAAGGCTATACGCGTGAAGACATCGATCTTCATGAAGTGGCGGGCGCCTTCGAAATCCCGCTGCACGCCAAGCATCTCGCGCAAAGCGGACGCTATGCGGGCATCGTGGCGGCGGGACTCGTGGTCGACGGCGGCATCTACCGTCACGAGTTCGTCGCGCATGCAGTCATCGACGGCCTGATGCGCGTCCAGCTCGATACCGGCACGCCGGTGTTCTCCGCGGTCCTGACTCCGCATCACTTCCATCACGGCGAAGAGCACGTCCGCTTCTTCAGCGAGCATTTCCTTGTGAAGGGCGCCGAGGCCGCGCATGCCTGCGCCGACACCATCGCCAAGCTGAGCGCGCTGCCGGTCTGAGCATCGCGCTCCTGCCGCCGGTTGGCATGCTCAGGACATGAACATGCCGCCGTCGACGTTGACGGTCTGGCCGGTAATGTACGCCGCGTCTTCCGAAGCGAGGAAGGTCACGAGTCCGGCCACGTCCGCGCCGTTGCCCGCGCGCTTCATCGGAATGTTGGCGACCCACTCCGCCATCAGTTCGCCGGGCTTGTAGTCGCCGAGCAGCTTGCCCCAGGCTTCGTCGTTGTATGACCACATGTCGGTGGTGATGATGCCCGGGCAGAACGCGTTCACGGTGATGCCGGTGGGCGCCAGTTCCTTCGCGAGACTCTGCGTGATGCCGAGCACGCCGAACTTGCTGGCCGCATAGTGCGGCGTGTACACGAAGCCCTGCCGCGCCTGCCCCGACGCCGTATTGATGAGCCTGCCGGTCTTGCCCGCCCGCAGCATGCGCGTCGCCGCTTCCTGGCAGCACAGGAACACGCCCTTGGTATTCACGGCCATGACCTTGTCCCACTCGCCTTCGGTCAGTTCCGGCAGCTTCGCGATGGTGATGACGCCCGCATTCTGCACCGACACGTCCACCTCGCCGAAGGTGGCCGCCACTTCCTCGTAGAGCGCCACGACCTGCTGCTTGTCCGTCACGTCCATCTCGACGGCCAGCGCCTCGAAGCCTGCTTCCCGCAGGTGCGCGGCGGCATCGTGCACGCTTTTCTCGTTCGCGGTCACGCAGACTTTGGCGCCTTCCCGCGCGAACCGCTCCGCGATGGCGAGTCCGATACCCCGGCTGCCGCCGGTCACGACCACGACCTTGCCTTCGAAGCGCTTGGCTTGATAAGTCACGTTCCCTACTCCCAGGTTTTCAAAGTCGATTGATCCAGCGCAGCCATTGCGCATGATTGTCCGCGGCCGCCGCGACGCCGCTTCCCGGCTCCACGCGCCGCGCCACCACGCGCTTGGCCTGATACGCATCCAGCGATTCCGCCAGTCCCGCCTGACATCCCGCCAGCGCCGCCGCGCCCGCCGCCGAGATCTCGCTGACGGCAAGCGTGCTGACGGGCCGGTCCAGCGTGTCGGACAGGTATTGCAACAGGAACGGCCGCTGCGTCAGGCCGCCGTCGAGATACAGTTCGGCGAGCGGCACATCGGCGGCCTGTTCCATGACCGTGATGACGTCCTTGATCTGATACACGATGGATTCATACGCCGCGCGCGCCACGTGCTGCCACGACGTCGAGAAATTCAGCCCGACGATCTGCGCCCCGCCCGGATACTTCCAGTGCGGACAGCCGATGCCCGAGAACGCCGGAATCAGGAACACGCCGCCGTTGTCGTAGTCGGTGAAGGCCTGTTCGGCGTGGGCGAAGTCGTCGAAGAGATGCAGCTTTTCCTTGAGGAACGCGGGCGTGGAACCCGCGCTGATGACGATGCCTTCCAGCGCGTAATCCACGCGCTCCCCGATGGCGAAGCACAGCGTGGACACGAGTCCGTGCTCCGGTTCGTGCGCCTTCGCGCCGACGTTCATCATGATCGACGAGCCCGTGCCCATCGTCGCCTTGGCGACGCCCGGACGCAGGCATCCTTCGCCGACAGCGGCCGCGTGCGAATCGCCGATCATCGCGAGAATCGGCAGCGGGCGGGCGAGCAGGCCGTCGAAATCGGTCGAGCCGAAGTCGGAGGCCGAGGGCCGCAGTTCCGGCAGCCGCAGTCCTTCCAGCCCGAACAGCGCGACGAGTTCGCGATCCCATTCGAGCGCGCCGAGATTGAGCAGCATCGTGCGCGACGCGTTGGTGTAATCGGTGCGATAGGCCGCGCCCTTCGTCAGCCGGTACAGCAGCCAGCTGTCCACCGTGCCGAAGAACGCCTCGCCCGCTGCGATGCGCGCGCGGACGCGTTCATCGTTCTCGTTGAGCCAGACGAGCTTGGTGCCGGAAAAATACGGATCGATCAGCAGGCCGGTCTTCCGCGCGATCAAAGGCGCGAGCCCGTCGCCCTTCATGCGTTCGCAGATGCCGAGCGAGCGCTGGCACTGCCACGACACCGCCGGCACGATGGGCTCGCCCTGCCGGTCCCAGAGCACGACCGTCTCGCGCTGGTTCGAGATGCCGATCCCGGCGATCTCACCTTGATATCCGCTCAGGCATTGGCGCACCGCCACGAGCACCGACTCATACAACGCATTCGCATCCTGCTCGACGAAACCCGTGCGCGGCGTGTCGCAAGTCACCGGCGCGAAACCGCGCGCATGCACGTGGCCTTCGTTGTCGAAGATGAGCGCCTTGGTGCCGCTCGTGCCTTGATCGATTGCGAGAATGGTCTTCATCGTCCGGGCCTCATGCGGTGAGCGACACCATGCGCGACTGGAGACGCTGCTGCAACTGGTCGACGACCACCGCGAAGATGATGACGAGGCCCTTGATGACCATCTGCCAGAAATCGCTGATGCCGCACATCACCATGCCGTCGCCGAGAATGCTGATCACGCACGCGCCCACCACCGAGCCGAACACCGTGCCGCGCCCGCCCATCAGCGCGGTGCCGCCCAGCACCACTGCCGCGATGGCGTTCAGTTCATAGGTCTGGCCGGTCAGCGGATGCGCGGTCTGCAATTGCGCCGTGATGACCAGCCCGACAATCGCCGCGCAAAAGCCCGAGAACATGTACACGAACAGCTTCACGCGATTCGTGCGGATGCCCGAGAAGCGCGCGGCCTGCTCATTGCCGCCGATCGCGTAGATGCGCCGTCCGAGCGGCGTCTTGCGGGCGATGAAGATGGTGATGGCGGCGAGCACGATCATGATCCAGACGGGCATCGAGAGGCCGAGGATCGTGCCGTTGCCGATGAACTCGAAACCCGTGTTGCCGAGCGCCGGATTGCCTTCGAGGTCGGCGAAGGTGCTGCCGTTGTTGACCAGCAGCGCCGCGCCGCGCACCACGTAGAGCATGCCGAGCGTCGCGATGAAAGGCGCGACGTTGAGCATGGTGATGAGATAGCCGTTCACGGCGCCGATCAGCGCGCCAAGCAGACAGGCGATGAGCGCGACGCCCCACGGATTGAAGAAGACCACGTGATGCCCGATCTTCACGCCTTCGAGCAGCAGATAGCCCGCCGCCATGCCGCTGATGCCGACGATCGACCCGACCGACAGATCGATCCCGCCGGTGAGGATCACGAGCGTCATGCCGATGGAAAGAATCGCGACCACGGTGACGTGCTTCGCCATGATGAGCAGGTTGCCGGTGGAGAGAAAGCTTTCCGTGGCCAGCGAGAACACGATGATGATCGCGAACAGCGCGATGAAGATGCGCAGCTTGAGCAGGTTGACCGCGATGCGCGCCGCGGCGTAGGCGCCCTGGCGATTGTGCTTCGCGTGGACCGGCGTCACCGGCGGATTGCTGCTGTTGGGTGTATTCATGGTTCGGATCTCGTTCCTTTCACACTACGGCGGTCGCGGGCGTCGAGGCGCGCACGATGCGCTCGCTGTCGAACTGCCCGCGCTCCAGCACGGCGGTCAGCCGGCCGCTCGCCATGACGAACACGCGGTTCGACACCGCCATGGCCTCGTCCAGCTCGGAGGTCGCATAGATCACGGCAATGCCGGATTGCGCGAGCAGACTGATGGTCTTGTAGACGTCTTCCTTCGCGCCCACGTCGATGCCGCGCGTCGGTTCGTCCATCAGCAGCACCTTTGGCTTCGTCAGCAGCGCCTTGCCGATCACGACCTTCTGCATGTTGCCGCCCGAGAGCGACGTGATCGGCGCATCGACGGAAGCGGCCTTGATGGCGAGCTTCTTCACGATGTCGCCCGCCGCCTCCACTTGCCGGTCGCGCGTCAGCGCACCGACGAAGCGCCGCGTGAACTTGCCGAGGCTCGACAGCGTCATGTTTTCGAGGATCGTCATCAGCTGCACCATGCCTTGCTTCTGCCGGTCTTCCGGCACCAGCGCGATGCCCGCTTCAATGCGCTTCGGAATCGGCATGTCCTCGATGGCCTTGCCCGCCAGTTCGATCTCGCCGAGCGCGAGCGGATTGGCGCCCAGCAGCGACTCCAGCAGTTCGGTGCGGCCCGCGCCCATCAATCCATAAATGCCGACCACCTCGCCCGCCTTCACCGAGAACGACACGTGATCCACCGCGTAGATGCCGTTCGAACGCTTGAGCGCGAGGTCCTTCACCTTGAGCACTTCCGCACCGATGCTGTGCTGCTCGAAGGCGAAGCGCTTCTTCGAGGAGCCGACCATCGCTTCGATGATCCACGGAATGTCGATGTTGGCGATCTCGTCCTCGGCCACGAGCCGGCCGTTGCGCAACACCGTGATGCAGTCGCCGATGGCCATGATCTCTTCCAGCCGGTGCGAGATGTAGATGACCGTGACGCCTTCTTCCTTCAGCTGGCCGATGATCTTGAAGAGAATCTCCACTTCCGTCTTCGACAGCGCGGAAGTCGGCTCGTCCATGATGAGCACCTTGATGTGCTTGGACAGCGCCTTGGCGATCTCGATCAGCTGTTGCTGGCCCACGTAGAGATCGCCCAGCCGCGTGCGCGGATCGATGGCGATATGCAGGCGGTCGAGCAGCACCTTCGCCTGATGATTCTCCCGCTTCGACACGATCACGCCCGAGCTCGTGATCTCGTTACCCGCGAAGACGTTCTCGGCCACCGTCATGTCGGGAAAGAGATTCAGCTCCTGGAAAATGATGCCGATGCCGTGTTTCTCGGCGCTGCGCACGTCGCTGATCTGCGCGAGCTGTTCGTCGATCCAGATCTCGCCCGAAGTGGGCGTCTCCGCGCCGGCCAGCAGCTTCATCAGCGTGGACTTGCCCGCGCCGTTCTCGCCGATCAGCACGTTGACCTTGCCGCGCCGCACCTTGTAATCGACGTCGATCAGCGCGGCCGTGCCGGGATACTGCTTCGAGAGACCGCGCGTCTCGATCACGTTCACCGGGTTCAGGGTTCGGGGTTCGCTCATTTCCAGACCACCGGAATCGCGCGGATCTCGCCCGCAGGCTCGCTCCAGCTGCTGTAGACGGCGGCGGCGTCCACGCTGTCGCCGGCCTTGAGCTTCAACGACTGCTGCACGCGCGCCACGACCAGCTTGTTCAGCTCCTGGCCGAACGCGGCGAAGCGGGTCTGGTCGTCGAAGTCGCTGTACTTGACGCCGGGAAAGCCGTCGCGCACGCCGGTGCCGACCACCACCGGTCCCATCTCCAGCACCACGTTCACCGGCTCGCCGCCGCCCGCCGGCGCCACTTCGACATAGGCCTTGCCGACCCGCGAAGTCGAATCGATGCGCGTCACCTTGCCCTGCACGCGCAGCCAGAAATTGCACGGAAACGCATTGCTCTGACGGAAGCCGAACTGCTTGCAGGCATCGTCGAAATTCTGGTTCAGCGCGCCGATCACCTGCGCCGCCGGCTTCGCGTTCTTGTCGGCGTAGGGAATGAGCTGGTCGCTCAGCATCTTCGCGGCGTCCGGGCCCTTGTGCTGGCCCTGGCTGCGGATTTGCGCCAGCTCGGTATCGGTCACGACGTGACACGCGGCGAGGCTCAGCACGCACAGCGTCAGCAGCGCGCGCCAGCCGGTGGAAACGGGATGAACCATGACGACCTCACTTGACAAACCCTGGCAGCGGGCCGCGCCCGCTGCCGTTCACGCACCTTACTTCGTGTAGTAGAAGTCCTTGACCTTCGATGCGTTGTCTTTCGTGATCAGGATGCCGCGCGTCAGCTGGCGCTCCGGCTCGCCGGTCTTGCCGGTGGTGATGTACTTGTCGAGCAGGTCCACGCCATGGATCGCGATGCCCTGCGCCTGCAGCATCACCGTGGCCTTCAGCTTGCCGGCGAGGACCGAATCGCGCTCGTCATTGCTGCCGTCGATACCCATCACGACGACATCCTTGTGCCCCGCCGATTCCAGCGACGCAATGGCGCCCAGCGCCACCGGCCCGTTGCCGCAGATCACGCCCTTGATGTTCGGATGCTCCTGCAGGATCGAATCCATCGCCTGCTTGCCGGGCAGCAGCGCGCCCTTGGCGTCCTGGCGCGCGACCATCTTGAGATCGGGATATTGATCCAGCACCTGATGGAAGGCTTGCGAACGCGTGACGCAGTTCTTGTCGGCAAGATTGCAGGTCAGCTCGACATACTCGCCCTTCTCGCCGATTGCCTCGACGAAGCGCTGCGCCACTTCGGTACCCGCCTGCAGGTTATTGTGACTGAGCTGCGCGATGGCGATGCCGTCCTTCGGAATCTCGCGATTGATCAGCACGACCGGCACTTTCTTGTCCGCCGCCGCGCGCACCGTGGCGACGCTTGCATTCGAATCCGCGTTGTCGAGCACAATGCCCTTCACGCCCTTGCCGATCACCAGGTTCACGAGTTCGTTCTGCTTGTTCACGTCCTCGCCGTGCGAGAGCACGATGGTGTCATAGCCGAGCTTCTTTGCCTCGGCCTCCGCGCCCTTGGCTTCGGCGGCGTAGTAGGGGTTGTCGAGCGCGTTGACGAGAATCGCGATGGTGCCCTTGCCCGCTGCATACGCACTGCCGGGCATCACGGCGGCGCACGATACGGCCACCGCGGCTGCGACTGCAAGCTTCTTCCACATGTTGTTGTCTCCGGTTTGGTTTGTCTTTCTGGAACAGCGTGGTCTTGCTCGGGTAACGACTCAGGCGATCGTGTAGCCTCCGTCGATCATGATGTCGGCGCCCGTGATCATGTCCGCGCCGTTGGACAGCAGGAAGAGAATCGCGGCCGCGATTTCGTCGGTGTACGCGAAGCGTCCGACTGGAATCAGCTTCTTCATGTTCTCGCCCTTCTCGCCTTCCCAGGCAGCGGCGCCCATCGGCGTCAGCACGACAGTGGGCGATACCGTGTTCACCGTGATGCCGCGCGGCGCCCATTCCTTCGCCAGCACCTTCGTCATGCCGATCAGTCCGGCTTTCGCCGAGGTATAGGCGCAATGCTGGTCGATGGCGACCGTCGCCGCCTGCGACGCGATGTTGACGATCTTGCCGCCATGTCCGCTCGCGAGCACGATGCGCGCGAAGTGTTTCGAACACAGGAACGGCCCAGTGAGATTCACGCCGATCTGCCGCTGCCATTCGTCGAAGGTGATGTCTTGGGCGCGCGTCAGCGTGATGCAGCCAGCGGCGTTCACCAGCAGATGCAGGTCGCCGAAATGGTCGCGCGCGGCGGCCATCGCCTGCTCGACCTCGGCTTCGTTGGCGACATCGCAGGCAAAGGCGCATGCGTTCTCAGCGCCCAGTTCCGCCAGCGCGGCCTGCACGCGCGGTTCCTCGAAGCTCGGATAAAGAATCGCCACGCGCGCGCCCTTGGCGATCAGCGCGGCGTTGGTCGCCATTGCGATGCCGCCCAGGCCGCCCGTGACCACGGCCACCTTGCCGTCGAGGCGAAAGTCGAAATCGACGCCGTGGCGCAGCGACATGTCGTATTGAATGCTCATGTACGTGTCCCCCTGTTCTTATTGCGCGCACAACGCGCGCACGGCGTCGGCGATGCCCGCCGCGTCGATGCCATAGTGCTTGCGAATGCCTTGCCGCGTGCCGTACTGCGCGAACTCGCCTTCGGTGATGCCGAGCGTGGTCAGCGGGCGGTTGAGGCGACGGCGCGCCATCAGCATTGCCACGGTGGCGCCAATGCCGCCGTGCAGCGAATGCTCTTCCACCGTGACGATGGCTTCGTGACGCTCAACGATCGCCGCGAGCGCGTCCTGATCGAGCGGCCGCAGCGAGGACAGGTTGACGAGCGTCGGATCGAGCACGCCGTCGCGGCGCAACGCCTCGCACGCATCGAGCGCTTCTCCGACCACCGAGCCGAGCGCAATGACCGCGACCTTCGAACCCTCGATCAGCACATCGGGACGGCCCGGCTCGAAGCGGTACGACGCGTCGTGCACCACGGGGAATTTGGCGTTGTCGAGGCGGATATAGACCGGCCCGTCCACCGACACCGCATGATCGATCACCTGCGCCGTTTCCATCTCGTCGCACGGCGCGAAGATCTGCACGGTGCCGAAGCCGCTCATGATGGAGATATCGTCGATCGCGTGATGGGTCGAGGCCAGTGGACCGTAGGCGACGCCCGCGTTGAGTCCGAGCATCTTGACGTTGGTCGCGCTGTAGCAGACGTCGTTCTTGACCTGCTCGTTGGCCCGGCCGACGAGAAACGGCGCGGCGTTTGCCGTGAACACGATGTGCCCGCCGAGCGCGAGGCCCGCGGCCATGCCGACCATG
The DNA here is from genome assembly GCF_031451265.1 of Caballeronia sp. LZ033. Lineage (NCBI taxonomy): Bacteria > Pseudomonadati > Pseudomonadota > Betaproteobacteria > Burkholderiales > Burkholderiaceae > Caballeronia > Caballeronia sp. LZ033. The sequence goes on from NZ_JARUXQ010000003.1 coordinate 907,233, forward strand.
TTCTGCTCCGCGATGCCCACGTTGATCACGCGCTCCGGAAAGCGTTCGAGATAAGGACCGATCTTCGAGGTCGAAGTGGAATCCGCCACCACGACGATGATGTCGCGTCCCGCCGAAGTCAGCCGGTCGATTGCGCTCACCGCGCCGTCACGCAAGTCCGCGTAGTCACGCATGGTCGAGCTCCTGCAACGCCTGCTTGAGTTGATCTTCAGTGGGGAACTTGTGATGCCACGCCGGCACGTTCTCCATGAAGGAGACGCCGCGTCCCTTGATGGTGTGCGCAATCACCACCTTCGGCTTGCGATTGTCGTAGTCGAGACTTTCCAATAGTTTCCAAATGGAATCCACCTGGTTTCCATTGACGTCGTGAACCTCGAAGCCGAACGCGCGGAATTTCTCGTCGAGCGGATCGAGATCCATGATGTTGTGGGTGAAGTCCGCCAGTTGCAGGCGATTGCGGTCCACGATCACCACCAGGTTCGAGAGCTCGAAGTGCGCCGCCGCCATCGCGGCTTCCCAGTTGGAGCCTTCCTCGAGTTCGCCGTCGCCGGTCAGCACGAACACCCGTCCCGTGCCGCCGCTGCGCGCGGCGTGGCGCTGCTTCGCCATCGCCAGGCCGGCGGCGATCGGGAAGCCATGGCCGAGGCCGCCGGTATTCACCGTGACCCACGAAGGCAGCTTCTGCCGCACCGGATGGCCCGGCAGGCGGCCATCGTCCTTCAGATAGGTCAGCAACTCGCGCTCCGGCAGCCAGCCCAGTTCCGCGAAACACGCATACAGGCCGCCCACGCCGTGCCCCTTGCTGAGAATGAACTCGTCATGCCAGCGCACGCGCTGTCCTGCCTCGACCTCATAGCGCAGCACATGAAAATACAGCGCCGCCAGGATGTCCGCCTCCGACATGTCGCCGCCCGTGTGACCGCTCTTCGCGGTGGCGTTCATCACGCAGATCTTCTTGCGGATGTCCTGCGCCCGGCGGTGTAGCGCGCCGCCGGACTGCTTGAAAGGGTTTTCCATTCCTGCTCCCAGACTTCCCGTTTGCCTGAAAGCAAGTTTCTTTTACTTTCTTTCGAAAGTCAAAGGGAAGCAAAGCAAAGAAGGGAAAACACCTAAGCGGGGCGCGGCGGCGGGCTTGATGAGGCAGAATAGCGCCTGTAGACGCGCGTGCTGGGCGACGTGTCGGCGGGAATACAAAAATGGATCAACGGACCCGAACAGAAAAAATTTTCGAACGCGTGCAGGCCGCGAAACTGGTGAAGCTGTCGGAGCTTTCCAGCGAATTCGGCGTGTCCATGCCGACGATCCGAAAGGACATCGACGAGTTGCAGCGACTCGGCCGCGTGGAACGCGTGCATGGCAGCGTGCGGCTGACGTCGACGCAACCCGAACCCGCGCGCCGCGCCGACCACGCGCCCGTGCTGCCCACCAGCCCGGAAAAGGCGTTGATCGGCAGGAAGGCGGCGAGCCTGATCTCGAACGGCGACTCGCTGATTCTCGACTGCGGCGCCACCACCACCGAACTCGCGAAGAACCTGCTCGACCGGAAGAACCTGCGGATCGTGACGAATGCGCTGAACATCGCCATCCTGCTCGGCGCGGAGCCGACCAATCGCGTGATGCTCACCGGCGGCATCTTCAAGGCGGAAACGGTGGCGGTGTCGGGCGAGAAAGCGTCGGCGTTCTTCGAAGGCATGTTCGTCGACAAGCTCTTTCTCGCGGCAGGCGGCGTGTCGATGGAGTCGGGCATCTCGTATCCGGACTTCATCGACCTGCATGTGAAGCGCGCGATGATCGACGCCGCGAAGACCGTCTATCTGCTCGCGGATTCGAAGAAGTTCGGCAAGCGGGAGTTCGCCGCGTTCGGCGCGATGGAGAGCATCGATTGCCTGGTGACGGACGAAGGCCTCGGCGACGAGTTCGTCACCTGGCTGAACAGCAGCGGCACGCGCATTCTCTACGCGTGAGCGGTCACGATTGCGCAGCGAATTCCACGCGATTGCGTCCCCCGCGTTTGGCGCGATACAGCGCCTCGTCGGCAAGACCATAGGCGGTATCGAAGCCGGTTCCGGCGCGGTTATGACTGACGCCGAAGCTGACCGTGATGCGCCGGTCCAGTGACGGCACCACGCGCGCCTCGCTGATTGCCGCCCGCATGCGTTCGGCGAGCGAGGCAGCGGCGGCGTGATCGTCGCCGGGCACCAGCACCGTGAACTCCTCCCCGCCCACGCGGCCGATGAAACCGCGCTCGCCCACGATCCGGCGCAGGCAATCGACGACACCCAGAATCACGGCATCGCCGGTCGGATGACCGAAGTCGTCGTTGACGCGCTTGAACTCGTCGATGTCGAGCACGATCATCGTCGCGCTGCGCTCCTTCAGCGTGCGCGTGGCCTGCTCGATCACGGCGCTGCGATTGAGCACGCCGGTCAGCGCATCGTGCGAAGCGCGGTGCGCGAGTTGCTGGGCCAGCACCTGCATCTCGCGTTCGGCGCGGTCGCTGCGGCCGATCAGGCGGCGCGTTTCACGCATCAGGCGCTCGAAGTGATCGATCAGCGCGCCCAGCGACTGATGCAAGGCTTCGGCATCGGCACCGTCCGCTGCATGCACGCCGCGCGCTTTCTCCAGCGCGGCGGTCTCGTTCTCGAACAGGTCGGGGGCGTGGGCGGGCGTCGTGTCGCCGGAGGAGTTCGAAGTCATCCTCAGCGTCCCGGGTAAGCCACCGGACGATCGGTGAACTCGATGGCGTCGAAATCCGCCTTCAGTTCCTCGCCGAACTCGGCGATCGTCTCGTCTTCTTCGTCGTGATACCAGTTCATCAGCACGCGGCAGCCCGACTGCGCGGCCTCGTTCAGCGCATCGAACATGCTGAACAGCATCTTGGTGCTCGAACTGTTGAAGTACGTGAGCGCGACGTCGATGGTGACGGCCGCGTCCGTATTCACCGCGAGATACTTGCGCATCCGCTCGATGACGGGCGCATAGAAGGCCGCCGCGTTCTCCGGATACGACTCACCCTTCAGCAGCAACGCATGCTGATCGAAACGAAAATCGACCTCGGGCGACGTGGTCGTGGCGGCAATAAAGAAGTTATCCATGATTTCTTGCGCCTTGTGCTCAGATGATGGCCATGAGGCAAAACAGCGTGGTTCCGGGTTCGTCGGCACGCGGATGAAAAGCGAATTCGAGCGGCGCGCTGGCATCGCGCGCCATCGTGAGGAAGCCCATGCCGGCGCCCTTGCTGTCCTCCGGCGTCTCGGCGCGCAGCGATTCCTTGTAGGCTTGCTTGATCTGCTCGAGCGACATGTGACGCAAGGGCTCGAGCCTGTTGCGCAGGCTTTCCACTTCGGCGCTCGATATCGGGTTGACGCACAGCATGACGTGACGATCGCCGTCGCGCGAGATGCAGACCGCGCCCTCGCGAATGGAGCCGTCTTTCTCGCCGTCGCGCGCCAGCGCATTCGACGAGTAATGCACGATGTTCTGCGACAGCTCGACGAACGAAGAGAACAGCTTGCGCCGCGTCGGGCCGTTCACGCCGGCCACTTCCAGCTGCAGTTTGACGACCTCGCCCATCGCCGCGACGATGTTATGCGAGAAGTAGCCCTTGTGATAGAAGAGCACGTTGCGTCGCTGCGCCAGGTCGAAAAAGGCGCTGTCTTGATCGAGTAGTTGGGACATGCCTGGGAAGAGCTAGAGTCGCACACAAAAGAACGTTACGTCGTCGCGCCGGGGCTGCACGCTCTGCCAGTCCGCAAGCGTCAGACGCAGCCGTTCGCAGAGGGCCGCCGCCGGTTCGGCCCGATGTTCGCGAATCACATCGAGCGCGCGGCGCCGGCCAAAGGAAATGCTGCGCGGTCCGCCGATCTGGTCGGTCAGCCCGTCCGTGCAGATGAACAGCAGGCTGCCGGGCGGCACCGCCACCGAGTGCAGGTTCCACGCATAGTCCGCGTGGCTGTCCACGTAGCCGACGCCCATGCGGTCGGCGGCAAGCGTCTCGAATTCGGCCGCGTCCGGCCGCAGGATATGCAGTGCGATCCGCGCGCCCGCGAAATGCAGCACGTTCTCGCGCGTGTCGAACCAGAGGAACGCGGTATCGAGGCCGTCGTTCGAACGGGCTTCGCCGGGCGCGCTGTTCACCTGACCGAGCAAACCCTTGACGTTGCGGTTCACCGCCGAGAGCAACGCGGCGGGATCGCGCGGACCCATCTGTTCGAGCGCCTGCGACAGCGAAGCCGAAGCCAGCAGCGTCATGAATGCGCCGGGCACGCCGTGGCCGGTGCAATCGGCGATGGCGCCGAACCAGCCATGCGGAAACGCGGCGAAGTGGTAGAAGTCGCCGCCGACGACATCGCGCGGCTCCCACTGCAGCGCGGCGCCCGGCAAATGCATGGCCAGCGCTTCGTCGGAGGCGCGCAGCATCGCGCGCTGGATCACGCTGGCGTACTCGATGCTCTGCATGATCTGGCGGTTTTTCTCCGCCTGCATTTCCGCCACGGCGCTGACCAGTTCCAGACCGCTGCCCACGCCCGCAAAGCGCCCGCCGCGCGTCACGATGAAACCGTCCACCAAGGCTTTCTCGCCGGCTTCGACCGTCCTGAACGCAAGCGTTTCGATGCTTTCATCCGCATCGACGATCAACGGCTCCTTGTCCATGAAAGCGATGCAGCTTTTCTTGTCGTAAAGCTCGCGATGAAAAGGCTTGCTCATCTGCGACATGAAAATATCGCGGTTGATCAGTCCGATCGGGCGCAGATTTTCAATCACGGCCAGACTTCCCATATCGCGGCGCGCCGAGAAGATTTCCATCACGAGGGAATTCGAATCCTCGGCGTCCACGAATGGAACTTCCTGGGATAAATCTCCCGCGACGCGTAAATTGCGCTGGCCGGAGAAGCGGTGAAACCTTGAAAACGCAGGGTGCATCGGACGTCGAAGGTAGAGAAAACAGAGCACGCTAAGGCTTCTGTGTGAAGTTTCGGTGACAAGAACACAGGTGATGCTTTCACCACACCGTGCAAACGTTTGCAGGATACGACCCTTTGTCTTCGCCTTGCTTTCTTTCCGCATCCGCGAAATTTGCCGCCAATTTCTCCAACAGGCAGAAATAAATCCCGAAGCGCTTCTTTGCATCAAGCGGATTCTATTGATTAATACTATTCGTCTGAGTATTGAAACGGTTTCAGCGAGTGTCTAAACTGAAGTTAATGATTCTTCACGGAGAAGCGTGAATGAATCGACTGGCAACAGCCCTCTTATAAATCTCAAAGGCTGAATACCATGGACAATCAGGACACACAGGAAATCATTCGCGAAATCAATCTTTCCTATCTCATTCTTGCGCAGAGGCTGTTGCGCGAAGACCGGGCCATCGGCATGTTCCGGCTCGGCCTGTCCGGAGACGTCGCGGATCTGCTGAGCGGCCTCTCGCTGCCGCAGGTCGTGAAGCTCGCATCAGCGGACCAGTTGCTGTGCGCATTCCGCTTCAACGACCGCATGCTGCTCTCGGCGCTCACGCAGGCGCCACGCCATGCCGACGTCGCCTCCACGCATGCCGCCATTCTCATGGCCGGGCAATCCGCCCGCCAGTTCGCCTGACGCGGGGACTGCATGAATACGCCAGCCAAGAAGACCGTCACCGAGGACGCCCAGGAAGTGTTTCGCGCCATCGCGCTGATTCAACTGGGCGCGCGCATGCAGGTGCTCGAAAGCGAACTCAAGCTGTCGCGCGATCGCCTGATCCGGCTGTATCGCGAAGTGCGGGGCGCATCGCCGCCCAAGGGCATGCTGCCTTTCTCCGCGGACTGGTACATGCCCTGGCTGCCCAATATTCACGCGTCGCTGTTCTTCAATACCTACCAGTTCCTCAAGAACGATGCGAAATGCTCGCACCTCGATGCGCTCACCAAGGGGTATCGGCTGTATCTCGAACATTGCGCGCGCACCGGCACCGAACCCGTGCTCGATCTCACGCGCGCGTGGACCCTGGTGCGCTTCTTCGAAGCCGAATTGCTGCAACTGACGCCCTGCTGCCGCTGCACGGGAAAGTACATCGCGCACAAGCACGACTTGCAGCATGGCGTCGTGTGCGGCGCATGCCAGCCGCCGTCACGGGCGGGCAAGACGCGCAAGGCAGCGGCGCGCGCCGCGGAGCAGACCTTCGCCGCGGTGGCCGAAGACGAGCTTGCGGCATCGCCGGATTTCATTCCGCCGCAGGCCGCGTGAGGCTTTCCGGCGCCTTTCACGGGGCGGCGTAGATTTTCTTCTCCGCCCGCACAGATCATCTCGTTTGTCGGGGACGGACCGTTCGTCGATAGTGAAGTCACGGGCAACGCAACACAGCGAAGCCCTTCACCTCACCCACTATCGAAGGAGTCGGTCATGAAGCTCAACGACAAGGTTGCACTGATCACGGGCGGAACCTCGGGCATCGGTCTGGAAGCCGCCAAGCTGTTTCAACAGGAAGGTGCGAAGGTCATCGTGACGGGCACGCATCTGGGCCGTCTCGAAGAAGCCGCGCAGCTTCTCGGCGACTCCGCGATGACACTCAACGTCGATCTGCGCGACCCGGCTCAGCTCGACCGGGCGATCGTCGAGATCGTGGAAACGCATGGACGCATCGACGTCGTGTACGCCAACGCGGGCGCCGCCACCGCCGCGCCGCTCGAAGCCGTGACGCCCGAGCAGATCAGCGAGCAGTTCGCCCTGAACTTCAACGGCGCGTTCTTCACCATTCAAAAAGCCGTGCCGCATATGCCGAAGAGCGGTGCGATCGTCGTCACCACGTCGTTCCTGAATGAAACCGGCACGCCGGGTCTGTCAGTGCTCGCGGCGACGAAAGCGGCCTTGCGCTCGCTGGTCCGCTCGGCCGGCGCCGAACTCGCACCGCGCGGCATCCGCGTCAATGCCGTGAGCCCCGGACCGATCGCCACGCCCTTTCACGGCAAGCTCGGTCTGTCGGACAAGGAACTGGCCGCCGCCGGCGAAGGCATTCAGGCCGCCGTGCCGCTGAAGCGTTTCGGCGAAGCGCGGGAAGTGGCGCAAACCGCGCTGTTCCTCGCCAGCGACGACGCCGCCTTCATCACCGGCACGGAGATGGTGGTTGACGGCGGCCTGACACAGTTCTGACGGCGCGCGTCGCGCTCTGGCCGGGCGCAGCGCATTTCGGTAGATTGAGCGCACTTCCCTACGCAGGAGTCGTGATGCGAGCGCCCGGCAACCTGAACGCGCTGCGAGCCTTCGAAGCGGTCGCACGGCATCTGAGCTACACCGCCGCAGCCAATGAACTCAACGTGACGCCCGCGGCGGTCGGTCAGCTGATTCGCGGGCTTGAGGGCACTCTCGATGTCGAACTGTTTCATCGCTCGACATCGGGTGCGTCGCGGCTCACGCTGACCGACGCCGCCCGTGCCGCCCTGCCCGACCTGCAAGGCGGCTTCGATCTGCTTTCCAACGCGATGGAGGCGCTCAAGGCCAGCAAGTCGCGCATCGTCTTCACGGTGACCGTGCCACCCGCCTTCGCGGACAAGTGGCTGTTGTGGCGGGTCGAACGCTTTCAGCGCCGGCATCCTTATTACGATCTGCGCATCGACACGAGCGGACGTCTGACGGACTTCACCGCCGAACGTATCGATGCCGGCATCCGCTACGGCGCGGGCGTGTGGCCCGGTCTCGATGCCACTTTCCTGCTGCGCGACGAGTTCTTCCCGGTGTGCAGTCCGGCCCTGCTGCACGGCCCCCACGCGCTCAAGTCTCCGCTCGATCTGCAACATCACGCGCTGATACACGATACGTCGATGAGCGGCTTCGGCGTCTTCCCGACCTGGCGTTCGTGGCTGCTGCATGCGGGTTGCCGCGACGGCGTGGACACGCGGCGCGGCTTGCAACTCAACGACTCCGCGATGGCGCTTCAAACGGCCATCTCCGGCAACGGCGTCGCGCTCGGCAGGACCACGCTGGTCGAGCGCGATCTCGCCGAGGGCCGCCTCGTCAAGCCCTTCGATACGGTGCAGAGCTGCGAGCTGGCTTACTTCCTGGTGCATCGCAAGGGCGGCGGCGAACAGGCGCCAGTGCTCGCGTTCAAGGCCTGGCTGCTCGAAGAGGCCGGCTTGCGCTGATCCGCTTTGTCCGCGACACACTGTCATCGCGCAAGGACACTGTGCTCCCTCGTGCCGCGCCCGAGCGGCTTTGCACTGTGGGCATGTCTTATGCATCCCCTGACGCCGGCTCGATCAAGACACCCTTCATTCGAAGCAAGGCGCGGCGCGACTTCATGGCATCCGAAACCGAACTCGAAGACTGGCGCGGCGAAGCCCGCAACATGGAGGCAGCGGTCGCGAACGCCGTCGTCGGGCAGGAAGCGATCTCGCATCTGATCAACATCGCGCTGTATGCGCGGGGCCACGTGCTGCTGGAAGGCGGCGTGGGCGTCGGCAAGACCACGCTGCTGCGCGCCTTCGCCCGCGCCACCGGAGGCGACTTCGAGCGCGTGGAAGGCACCATCGACCTGATGCCGGGCGATCTCATCTATCACACCTTCGTCGATGCCGACGGCAAGCCGCGCATCGAACCCGGTCCCCTGCTGCGTCACGGCGAAGGACTCAGCACCTTCTTCTTCAACGAGATCAACCGCTCGCGTCCGCAAGTGCAGTCACTGCTGCTGCGCGCGATGGCCGAGCGCACGGTGTCCGCATTCGGCCGTGACTACCGCTTCCCGCATCTGACGGTGTTCGCGGATCGCAACAAGGTGGAGAAGGACGAGACCTTCGAGCTGGCGTCGGCGGCGCGGGACCGCTTTCTCTTCGAGCTCAACATGCCGACGCCGCAGGACGACGACGTGCGCCGCGCGCTGGTCTTCGAGCCGAGGTTCCATGACGTCGATGCCCTCATGGAAAGCGTGCCGCGCGCGGTGATCGACGCCACGCGGCTCAACGCCATCGGCGCGGCGATCCAGCGCAGCGTCACGCTGAGCCCGCGCATCGAACGCTATGTGCTCGACATCTGGCAGGCGACCGAAACGCCGCAGCGCTTTGGCATCGAGTTGCCGGACGTCGACATGGACCGCCTGATTCTCGCGGGCGCCAGTCCGCGCGGCATGAGCGCGCTGGTGCGCGCGGTGCGCGTGCGTGCGTGGTTCGAAGGACGCCTGCATGTGCTGCCCGAGGACGTTCACGCAGTGCTGCTGCCCGCGCTCGGTCACCGGGTCTTCTTCACGCCCGTCTATGAAATGCGCCGGCAGGAACTCGCCGATGCGCTGACCGCGATGATCGTCCGCACGATCGCGGTTCCCTGATCTGCACGCCGGGTCATGAAGGATCCCGTCGAATTCCACTACCGGCTGCCCGGGCGGGCGCGCGGCTTCCGGCCCGGCTCGCATCCGGGCACGAGCTTCGGCGCGGGACAGGAGTTCGCGATGCACGCGCGGCTGTTCGATCACCCCGATCCACGCCGGCTCGACCTGCGCGCCAGCCAGCGCGCCGTGCCGCAGCAATGGCTGGTGCGCCTGCATTTGCAGCGCGTCGCGGTGCCGGTGCAGGTGCTGGTCGATGTCTCCGCGTCGATGCGCTTCGGCGCGCGGCGGCCGAAGCTCGATCTCGCCGCCGAGTTCGTCGAGGCGCTGTGCTACAGCGCGTTCCGGGCCGGCGATCAGGTCGGCCTGCTCGGCTTCGACGAAAACGTGCGCGAAGACCTGTTCATGCCGGCGCGCCATGGCCGGGGTGTCGGCGATGAAATGGCGCAGCGGCTGCGCACGTGTTCCGTATCCGCGATCTCCGCGAAGCCGGCGGCGGGACTGGTGCGCGCGCTCGAACGTCTGGCGGGACGGCGCGGTCTCGTGTTCCTGGTGTCCGACTTCCACTGGCCGCTGACGGCGCTCGACGCCGCGCTCGATCGGCTGGTCCATGCCCGGCTCGTGCCGATGGTCATCTGGGACAAGGCCGAAACCGAGCCGCCGGCCAGCGGCCGGTTCCTCCAGGTGCGTGACATCGAAGACGGCAGACGCCGTGCGCTGTGGCTGCGGCGTTCGATGGCGCAGCAGTGGCGCGACAACGTCGCGAAGCGCCGCGCCGAGTTGAGCGGCGTGTTGCGCAAGCGCGGCGCGACGCCGTTTTTCATCGAGGGTGCATTCGATGCCGAAGCGCTCTCGCGTTACTTCCTGGAAACGACGGCATGAGCCGCGGCACAGGCTCGATCGGCGCGGCCGCGTTGCTGCTGGGCGCGATGCTCGCCCGCGCCGAACCGGCCGTGACCGCCGCCGTCGCGCAGCCGCGCGCGTTCGGCTATGCGCTCGGCGACGTGCTGACGCAGCGCGTGCTGCTGTCCTCCGACGGACACGCGCTCCACGGTGTGCCGCTGCCTTCGGCGGGCCGCGTGGGCGTGTGGCTCGAACGGCGTCCGGCGCGCATCGAGGAAGACGCGCAAGGGCAGCCGTGGATGGTGATCGAGTATCAGGTCATCAACGCCGCGCAGACGCTCACGCAAACCGGTCTGCCGGCGCTCGAACTGACGCCCGCCGAGGGCGCGTCGTTGAATGTGGCTGCATGGCCGATCAGCGTCGGGCCCTTGACGCCGCGCAATGCGTTCCGCAGCGGCGCGCTCGAAGCGCTGCAACCCGACCGCATCATCACGCCGACGGATGGACCGGCCGCGCGACGCCGCATGATCGCGATGCTCACGCTGTTGGCGCTGACCGTGCTGGCGTGGGCGGCTTGGTGGACATGGCGGACGCGCAAGGACGCGAGGACGCTGCCGTTCGCGCGTGCGTGGCGGGCGATACGCCGCATCGAAAACGACGGTGACGCCCCCTGGGTCCACCTTCACCGCGCCTTCGATGCCGCCGCCGCACAGGTCGTCCATACCGCGTCGCTGCCCGCGCTGTTCGCGCGCGCGCCCTATCTCGAAGCGCTTCGACCGCGCATCGAGCTTTTCTACGCGCACTCGCAGCGGCGCTTCTTCACGCCCGACGCCGCGCCGCCCGAAGACCTGCGCGACCTCGCCCGGGCGCTGCAGCGTGCGGAACAGAGGCGCTGACGCGATGCCCGTCGATTTCCTCCGGCCCTGGCTGCTCCTTCTGCTGCCGCTCGCGCTGCTGCCGTTGCTGCCGAAACCCGCCGATTCGTTCGCCTATTCGTTCGTCGACTGGCTGCCGCGCGATCCGCTCGGCTCGGCCATCGATCACGCCCGGCGCCTCTGCGCGCTGCTGGCGATGGCGGGCATCGTCATCGGGCTGGCGGGTCCAGGGCGCTCGCACGTGCAGGCGATGCGCACCAGCAGCGCCGCCGAAATCCTCATCCTGATGGACCGGAGCGCGAGCATGGACGCGGTCATGTCGAAGACGCCGGTGAGCGAGCCGAGCGGGCAGTCGAAGAATGCGGTGGCGCGCCATGCGCTCGAACACTTCGTCGCCGTGCGGCCCGACGATCGCCTCGCCTTCATGATGTTCGGCATCAGTCCGATTCTCGCCGTGCCGTTCACCGCCGATCACCGCATCATCGACGCGGCGCTCGACGGCACCGGCATCGGGCGCGGCATGCCGGATACGCGGCTGGATCGCGGCCTGATCGCGGCAATCCGGCAGTTCGACGGACGCGCGTACGCAGCCCGCCGCGCCATCGTGCTGGTCTCCGACGGCGGCGCGAATCTCGACGCCGCCGCGCGCGAGGCGATCCGCAGCGGGTTGGCGCGCAACCGCATCGCGCTGTACTTCGTGTACTTGCGCAGCGGCGTGTACAGCCCCGATCTGACCAAGCCCGCATCCGCCGACGATCACTCCGAGGAAGCGGAGCTGCATCGTTTTTTTCAGGGGCTCGCGACGCCCTACCGGCTCTATCAGGCCGAGGACGCCGCCGCCATGGCCGCCGCGATGGCGGAGATCGACAAGCAGCACAGCACGCCGCTGTCGTTCTCCGAACGGCTGCCACGGCAGGACGACAGCGCGTTCTGCTTCGCCGCCGCGTTGCTGGCGAGCGCGCTGCTGCTGGCTCTGCGCGGAGTTCAGGTGCGGAGCTGGACATGAGGCGCGGCGCGATCCATCTCGCCTTCGGGACCGTCGCCATCGTCTTTGCGGCGCTGGCCTTGTACGACTGGAGCGTGTTCCGGCACGCGCAGACCGTGACGCGCGAAGTGCATGACATGACGATCAACAAGTCAGACACGCAAGACACGCCGGACGCAGCGGGCGAAGTGCGGCTGGCGCGTGCGGCGGCGCTTGCGAAAGCCGGACGCGTCGATGACGCCCAGCACCTGCTCGACCCGCTCGCGGCGCAATCCGCCGATCGCACGCTGCAGACGGCCGCCCTCTTCAATCTCGGCAACCTGTATCTGCGCGAAGCGGCGGGCAGCGAGGCCACCGGCCCGATCCGCTCGCTGCCGCTGCTGGAACAGGCCAAGGACCGCTACCGCACGGCGCTGCGCATCACGCCCGGCGACTGGGACGCGCGCTACAACCTCGAACGCGCGCTGTGGCTCGCACCCGAGATACCCGGCGATCAGGATGAACTCGACATCAAGCATCAATCCACCGTAAGGCTGCGCGGCGCTCAAAGCGAGGATCTGCCATGAGCGCCGCCCTTGCCCTGACTCGAGCGCCGGGCGGACGACGCAACTGGGCGCTCGCCGCCGCCGCGCTGCTGCTCGCCGCCGCGGTCTGGATGCCACCGCTGATGCTGCCGAGGAATGTCGTCAGCACTATCGTCACCTTCGACATCACGCAGAGCATGGACGTGGAGGATGTCGGCATCGGCAATGCGCCCGTGAGCCGGCTCGAGTTCGCGCGCGCGGCCATGCGCGATACGCTGGAACGCCTGCCGTGCGGCTCGCGCATCGGCTGGAGCATCTTCACCGGACAAGGCACGCTGCTGCTCATGCCGCCCGTCGAGGTGTGCGGCAACTTCGACGCCTTGCAGGCTTCGCTCGACGGCATCGGCGGCGACATGCGCTGGACCAACTGGAGCCGCATCGCGGAAGGCGGCGTGTTCGCCGCCGTGCGCACGGCGAAGACCATCGGGCACGAGACGGGCGTGCTGCTCATCACCGACGGTCAGGAAGCGCCGCCGGTCCTCGCCGACGAACCCGTTCGCGACGTGCCGCGCGGGCAGGTGAAGGGCTGGCTGATCGGCGTCGGCGGGGATCAGCCCGCGCCCATTCCGCGCACGAACGCCGATGGCCGGCGCGTCGGCTACTGGCAGGCGGATCAGGTGATCCAGGTGCCCGCTCATTCGAACCCGGGCGTCAGCGCGCAGAGTCACGAGGAGCTTTCGGCCTTGCGCGGGGAGTATCTGGCGTCGGTGGCGCAACAGATCGGCTTCGATTACCGGCGCCTGCGCACGCCGCAGGATCTGTTCGCGGCCATGACCGACCGTCGCTACACCCATCGCGACAGCGTGCCGACCGACATCAACTGGCTTCCCGCCGCGCTCGCATTGATGTTGCTGACCTGGCGCTTCCTGCCGCAACGCAATGCATGAGCGGCCGACGTCACGCCGGTCACGCCCGTCACGCCGCCTTGCCGCCCACGGCCTGTTCCTGTTCGATCCAGATCTGGCTGTCGGGAAACCAGAATGCGTCGGGACGCGGCGGCACGGCAAGAGTGATGGGCAGATCGGGATTGAAGATCTTCGACCACGCCGACAGATAGGACGGCGTCTTCACGAGGTGCCCGCAACGGGCCAGCAGCAGGCTCGACACCAGCGCTTCGCGGCCGATCGCAAGGCCCGGATAGCCGCTGAAATGTATCGCGGCATCGCCTTTCGAAAGCAGCTGCGCCGGCGCCACGCTGATCGGGCGTTTGAAGGGCCAGGCAAGAAAGAAGTCGATGAAGGCCTGCTCGTCGCTCGACACATAGAGATTCGTGAGATGCGGATTGAGCGCGAGCGTCTGTTCGACGAGCCGGCAGAAGTCGCTCCACGCCACCAGGAACGCTTCGAACTTCTTGTCCGTGCCGCGGAAGTGGACGCCGAGCGTGCTGGCGGAGATATCGAGCGTCGCGCACGCCGCCGCGACTTCTTCGCGAATCGATGCAGCCGGCCGGTAATATGAATTGAACAATTCGCTCGCACTGCGCAGGCGCAGCGCGCTTTCGTAGCGCCGCCTGAAACCCAGTTGCTCCAGATCCCGCACGACGGATGTGCGGACCCGGCGCGGCGGCATCGCGCCCGCGGACGCGCGCACGTTCTCGAACAGCGCCGCGAACCAGTCGATCCTGCCTTCCGCGTCGCCATACAGCCCGCCGCGCGCGGACACTTGCGGCGTCAGCCGCTTTTCCTCGCAATGCACGAGGATGAACAGCACCATCTGCATCACGGAGAAGAAGCCCGATGTCTCCCTGATCTCGATCGCAAACACACTGCGATTCAGCCGCTGCCGCGCATGCAGCGAAAAGCGAACCGGCGTGGCCAGCGAATGCTTGAAGCCTTCGCTGCGCCGGAACTGTCTCACGCGCTCCACCACCCTTCGCAACATGTGCGGCCCCGATTGATTTTTGTTCGCTTCGTGTTCGCTTCGATTGTGCTGACGATCAGGCGGCTGCGGTAACTTTGAGCGCCAAGCGTAGCATCGGAGGCCGCCGGCAAGAATAAATTACGCGATCGTTCTGTTGGCTAACAAACGCGGTCATGGTCATGTAAAGCACGCTTTACATGACCACAACGGTTCGCTATGCTGTAAAGCATCCTTTACACGCAGAAAGAAGCCGTCATGAACCGATATCGCAAGGAAATGACCGCAGCCATGCTGGCCTATGTGGTCTTGCTGATGGCTTCGGTGTGGTGGCTGCGCTCCGGCACGCTCGACAACCCGACGGCCCGCATCGCGGTCGCGCTGTGTCCGATGATCGCCGGCCCGTTCATCTGCTGGGTCGTCTTGCGGCAGTTGCGGCGCGTGGACGAACTGTTCCGGCGCGTCCAGCTCGAAGCGCTCGCCATCGCGTTCGCGGGCACGGCGCTTATCACCTTCAGCTATGGCTTTCTCGAAGGCGTCGGCTTTCCGAAGCTGTCCCTGTTCGTCGTGTGGCCGGTGATGGCGGTGCTGTGGATCCTGGGCAGCGTGTTCAGTGCGCGCCGCTATCGTTGAGCGGATGCGGCGCTCATGAAGAACCGCATCCGTGCGCTACGCGCCGAACGCGAGTGGTCGCAGACGGATCTCGCCGGCGCGCTCGGGGTGTCGCGCCAGACGGTCAATGCGATCGAGAACGGCAGGTACGATCCGAGCCTGCCGCTCGCGTTCGCCATCGCCCGGGTCTTCGGGCTCAGGATCGAGGAGATCTTCGAGGACGCGTGAAAAACCCTCAGCCGTGTTCAGAACTTCATCACGGCCCGGCCTACTACGTCGCCCACGCGCAGGCGGTTGATGTAGTCGTTCAGTTCCTCGAAGCCGAAGGTCTTGACCGTGTGACGGATCTTGTCCTGCGCGGCCAGCGCCATCACTTCGCCGAGATCGGTGTTGTTGCCCCAGAACGACCCATGCAAGGTCTGCTCGCGCGAGACACGCGGAAACAGCGGAAGGTCGATGCGATCGCCCACCAGACCCACATCGGCATAGTGGCCGCCGATCGACAGAAGACTCATGGCCAGTTGCACCATCTCGGGGGCGCCGGCGCAGTCCATGGCGGCGTCGATGTCGTTGCGGCCCACCAGCTGATGCAATTCACGGCCGATATCGGCGGCTGGTTTGCCCTTGATATCGACGATGTCATCCGCGCCATATTCACGCGCGATGGCGAGCTTCTCCGGATTGCGCGCGAACGCAATCACCCGCGCGCCCGCGCCGAGGATCTTTGCGTACTGCACCGCATAGCATATGACGGCACGCATGCGATCGGAAGTCTGCTCGTCACCATTCGACGAGTGTGACAGCGCGACGCCTGCGAATCAGGCGTCGCCCGGAAAGACATCCAACGCATTGACGACCACCGCCGTGCGCTCCGCTAGTTCGCCGATACGCGACAGATAGTGCTGGAAATGCGCCGTGCTCCGGTGCGATGCGATGGCATCATGGCTCAGATAGAGTTCGTCGAGCACGAACTGGCCGGCGTTGTCGACGTCCCGCCAGAGGTCATAGCGCAGATTGCCGGCTTCCGCGCGCGATGGGCCGGTCATGCCGTGCAACAGCGCAGCGAGTTCCTCCTCTCGTCCCGGTTTCGCTTTCAGGATGGCGACGACTTTCACATTCGAGGTCACTGGAGTGGTCTCCTTCAGGTTGAGCGCGCCTGCGCGCACGAGGTTTCCGCTTCAATGTACCCGATGCGCGGCCAGAAATTCATGAACCTGCGCGACGACGGACACGCCCTCTCCAGGCCGCCGATACCCGCTTGATCGAGCCGAAGCGCGCATCGCCGATGGCGAACACGCCGTTTCACGCTGGTTTCGACCAGACACGGCTGCTGTTCGAGACCGCTGCGCGCCGCATTGCCCGTCAGCACGAAGCCCTTGTCGTCGGTGTCGACGCTGCAATCCCTGAGCCAGCGCGTATTGGGTTCGGCGCCGGTGAACAGGAACAGATGCCGGACCTTGAAGCTGTGCCCGCCCTGCGGGCCGCGCGTGTTGACGCCCGTAAGTCCGGCGCTGTCGCTGGACAGCGAGAGCACCGCGGTGTCCGAGAGGCTCGCGATGCGATCGATCAGGTACTGCGACATGTGCTCCTGGAGACTATGCCCGCAAATCAGCAGATGCACCGGCTGGGCCCGCCACGGAAGGGGCGCAACTGCTGATCGCCGGGATGAACCCGGCACGCCTCGAACACGCCGCGAAAGAACTCGCGGGTCACGCCTCGCGCGTCGAGATCTTCGAATGCGACGTGACGGACCGCAATCAGGTCGAAGCGCTCGCGGACTTCGCATGGAGCAAGTTCAGGCAGGTGGATGTGATCGTCAACAACGCGGGTGTCGGTCCCGTGCCGTCGAGCGTGATCGACGCGCGCCCCGAAGACGTGCAGAGCGTGCTGGCGGTGAATCTTTTCGGCGTGCTGCACGGGGTCTCGGTGTTCAGGAAGCGCTTCATCGCGCAGAAGACGCCGTGCGCGATCTATAACGTCGGCTCGGAGAACGCATTCTTCTATGCGATTCCGGAAGGCGCCGGATAGGTGGCGAGCAAGCACGCCGTGCTCGCCGTGACGGTGGCGCTGCGCGAAGAAGCGCCCGACTTCATGGATGTCGCGCTCATCTGCCCGGGACTGGTCCGCTCCGAACTCGCCAAGGGAACCCAGGAAGGCATGGACACGGACAAGTACGCGGCCATCGTCATGAAACAGATCAAGGCCGGCGAGTTCCACATCATGTCCCACGCGTACAACTTCGTGCGCATCAGCGCGCGCTGGCGCGAGGTCGAGGCGGCCTTCAGGAAATATGCGCCGCGCTATGAAGGCGACATCGAGTTCGACGTGCGGACGCTCGGCGTGAAGAACGGCTGGTATCCGCGCTATCCGGATGCATCGGAGAACCTTCCTGTGTAGCAAGCAGGCGCGGCGAGGCACTCATGTCCTCGCCGCGCCGCTTCCGCTCAACCGTTGCCGCCGTGGAACAGGCCGAGCTTGTTGTTCACGGAGGTCACGCCCTTCACCGAGCGCGCGACATCGCCCGCCACGGGGATCTGGTCGCCGCTCCTTACCGAACCCGACAGCGTCACCACGCCGCTGCGCGCGCGGACGAACACGCCGGAACTGTCGAAGCCCGGCGTCTTCCCCAGCGCGCGCCGGACCGCCTTCGCCAGCGCGCGGTCGGCGCTCTTCTGATTCGTCACATTGGTGCCCGCGGCGCCCTGATTCATGGGTGCATCCGTGGTCTGCGCCATGAGTGCCGGCGGCGCCAACAGGCAGGCGCAGGCGAGCATCATCGATACGGTTCTGACTCTCATGCCAATCTCCTTCAGGTTGAGCGCCACGCCGGTCCAGGTGTGGATCAGCGCTTCCCACTGATGCGCGCGGCTTCCTGACGCCGCTTCTCCGCGACACGCGCCTCTGCGTCCTCGATGTCGAAGGGAAACCGGTGACTCGATGCCTGCGCCGGGTGGTAGCCCACCGCAGCCAGTTCCTCGAGCTCCTTGCGGGCCTGCGCGCGCGTCATCGGCTGGTCCGGCGACTGCGCGTACGCACCGGATGTCATCAGCATAGTCATCGGAAAGCCAAACGTCAGTTGCGGGAACCCCATGGTCGCCTCCGTGCTGCTTTGGAGACGACGATACGGGCAAGCCGTGCGGGTCGCGCGATGCCGTGGGTTTGTATAACGAGCGTCGGGGTATCGGGGAAGGGCGAACTTCTGATGAATGCATTTGGCAGGCGTTCGTTAGCTCCGGCGAGACATCGGAGACGAGCACGTCCGCCGTTGGTCAAGCCGCACCGAGCGCCGTCAGATACGCAGGAAAGTCCGGCTGCTTCATGCGCCGGATGATCTCGAAACGCAGCACCCAGCGGGTATTCGCTTCGCGGATATGTTCCGTCAATGCCTGCGCTGCGCGCTCAGGCTGGCCAGCCAGTATGTCGTCCACGATCTGCAGATGCTCGGTGAACGCATCGCTGATGAGCTGATACGGGATCTCGAGGTAGGGGTCGCTCAGATAGCGTGTCGGCACGAACAGGACGTGCGTGCGTGAGAGGGCAAGCACGATCTCCTTGTTCGGGCAGTGCGACAGGAGATCGATATGCAAATCGGTTTCGGCGGCGTCCATCTCGGCACCCCCGCGATGCCCCGCCTCGATGACACCGACGAGACGTGCGCGCACCGCTTCGAGGAACTCGCGCGGCACATGCTGCGCGGCGTGCAGCAGCGCGGTCGGTTCAAGCAGGCGGCGTATCTCGAACAGGTGCTCGATGCGCTCACGCGTCACCTGCTCCGCAATCCAGTGCCCGTTGCGGTCCTGCGACAGCTGCCCGACGCTGTGCATGCGCGCCATCGCGCCGCGGGCGACGGTGCGGCTCACGGCGAAATGTTCAGCGAGCGCTTCTTCCGTGATGCGCACCGAACCGAACAGCACGCGAGTGCATAGCTCGCGCTCCAGTTCGGCGTACATGCGCTGCCATTGCGGCGCGCTCGTGATTTCCAGCTTGTCGAGCACGGCCGGCTTGCCGGCACGATCGCCCGAAGCCGCACCGGCCACGCGATAACCGCGCCCCTCGCTTTCAACGATGATCCCGTCCGCGCACAGCGCGGCCAACGCAATGCGCGCAGGCGAGCGGCTGATACAGAACGATTTCGCGACCTGCGCTTCGAGCAGCCGTTCACCCGGCGTAATGCGCCCGTCTTCGATCATCTCGCGCAACAGCCGATACGTGCGATGCTGAATGGAACCGCCCGCCTCGGACGTGGAATGCGAATTCGTCGGTGCGATGTCCTCGACCTGAGGATTCATGACACGGGCCTCTGCTAATACGCCATGAACGAAGCGATCTCCGCATTCAGCCGTGCGGCGGAAGTAGGATCGGCCTCCGAGGCCATCATATGGCCGCTCGTCGAAGGCACCCGCAGCAGTCTGGCGTTTCCGATCTGCCCGGCCGCGCGTATGCCCTCTTCCACGGGATTGTAGAGGTCCAGCGCCGGCACGCCAATCAGCGTGTGCGCCTCGATGCTCGCGAGCGCGCGTGCCGTATCCCCTTCGAAACCCGGCGTCGTGCCGACGTCGTGAGCATCGTAAGCATGCGACTGCCAGATCCAGTCGAGCGGATCGAGCCGCTGCGTGCGAAACCACGCGGCGCGCTTCTCGAACCACGCCTGCGTGCCGCCCGCCTGTGTCGCGTCTTCCTCGAAACGCTCCGGCGTGCGCATCGCCAATACATGCATGATCCCGAGCCACGCACTCCAGTCGCCGCCCGAGGTTTCGAGCGCGCGCCGGCCCGCCTGATTGACCGCCTGCGACCAGGCCGTGGTCTTCGCCATCGGCACGAGCGCGACCAGCTTCTTCATGAAGCGCGGATACGACACGCCCCATTGCAGCGCCTGCATGCCGCCCATCGATGCACCCACCACTGCGTCGAGCGTCGCGATGTTGAGGTGATCGAGCAGCGCCTTCTGGCTGCGTACCATGTCGCGAATCGTGAAACGCGGGAAGGCCGCACCGCCCTGCGTCGGTGAATTCGACGGCGAACTGGACAGGCCGTTGCCTAGCGCATCGGCGACGATCACGGTGACGCGCGCGGGATCGAACGCGCGTCCCGTACCGATCAGGAAGTCGAGCCGGTGATGCGTGCTGCCGATGGCACACACGCCCAGTACGACAGGGCGCGTACGATCATCGAGATCGCCGTGGACGACGTAGGACATCAGCAGATCGTCGATATGTTCGCCCGATTCCAGCCTGAAGCGCCCGAGCGATGCGCAGCGATGCGGCGTGTCGATCCAGCCGGGTTGCAGGTCGGGATGACTCATGATCAGAACTCGATCACCGAGCGGAGCTCGACACCTGCCGCAAGACGTCGCATCCCTTCATTGATTCCATCGAGCGTGATGCGCGAGGTCACGTATTCGTCGAGCCGCAACGTGCCGTCGAGATAGGCATTGGCGAGCATCGGAAAATCCCGTGCCGGGTTCGCGCCGCCATAGCTCGAACGCACGATGCGCTTCTCGCCCATCAGCGCGCCCCAGCGGAACGACGCTTCGTCGTCGGCGGGGAGTTTGCCGAGCCACACCACCTGACCGCCCGGACGCACGATTTCAACGCTCGCCCTGAGCGCCTGACGATTGCCCGCGGATTCGATCACGCAATCCGCGCCGCGTCCGCTCGTCAGGTCCGCGACGGCCGCCACCAGCGATTCATCGGCGCACAGTGCGTGGCTCGCCCCCAGCGCACGCGCCGTCTCGAGCCTGTCCGGCGCGCGATCGACCGCGACGATCCGCGCGGCGCCCGCGTGCCGCGCGCCCTGTATCGCGGACAGACCCACCGCCCCGCAGCCGATCACCGCAACCGTGCTGCCGGGCTCGACCTTCGCGATGTTGGTCGCTGCGCCAAAACCGGTCATGACGCCGCAGCCGATCAGACAGGCGCGGTCGAACGGCATGGCTGCGGGAACGGGCACCGCGCACTCCTGCGACACGACGCAGTATTCCGCGAAGCTGCCCATGTAGGCCAGTTGATGCACAGGCGCGCCATCGTCGAGAAAGAGACGCGGCGCGCCGTCGAAATGAAACGACTGCGCCATGTGACTGCGATACGGCTGGCACAGGATCGACTGTTGCCGCGTGCAATAGAAACACTGGCCGCAGTGCGGATTCCACGACATCACGACGTGATCACCCTTCGCGACTCGCGTGACCGATGCGCCAGTCCACTCGACGATACCGGCCGCCTCGTGTCCGGGCACGAACGGCAGCGGCGTGCCCAGGTCGCCGCGCATCGCTTCGAGATCCGTGTGACACAGGCTCGCCGCCTTCACCCGAACGACGACGTCGGTCCCGGCGAGATTGCGCAGCGACACGCGCGCGATGCGCAGCGGCTCGCCGGTGCGCTCCATGAGTGCGGCATCGAAGGTCAACGCATTCATGCGCGGTTCAGCGCTGGGCCGACGCATTCTGCGCCGCGCCCTTGTAAAGAATATTCAGGTTGCGTTCGCCGATCTGCTGATGCAGCGCGACGAATGCAGGATCGAGATCCTGTGTCGGACGCGGCTCGTGCTCGAACGTGTTGAACGTATCGACACCGCGTACGAGCGTGGCGCTGTCGGCGCCTTCGAGCTGACGCACATAGGTCGGGATGTAGCGGATCGCATACCCGATGCGCCGGTTCGGCGATGCGTTCGGCGGCGAGCCGTGCACGATCCGCACGTGATGCAGGGACATCTCGCCCGGCTCGAGTTCGATCGCCACCGCCTGGGATTCGTCGACGTCCACCGCGACTTCCTGCCCGCGCGTCAGCAGATTGCTTTCGTTGAAGGTGTCGCGATGCGGAATCTGGTCGAGCAGATGCGTGCCGGGGACCACCTGCATGGCGCCGTTCGCGCGGTTGCTCTCCGACAAGGCGACCCAGGCCGTCACCACATCGGGCTTCGAGAGTCCCCAATAGGTCGAGTCCTGATGCCACGACACATACGCCGGATCATTGCCGTTCTTGATGAAAAAGCTGCTCGCCCAGACCAGCAGATCCGGTCCGTACAGATCCTCGATCGCATCGACCACCTTGTCGTTGCGCACGAGTTCGTTCAGCCACGAGAACAGCAAATGGCTCTTCACGTTCAGCGCCTTCTTCCTGAGCGGATTGCTCGATTGCTCGAAATCTTCGAGACGTTTGCGCAACTCGAGGGCGGTCCGCTCCGACATGACGCGGATCGGCGCGACATAGCCGTACTGTCTGAAATGTTCGAGCTGATGGGGCGTCAACGACTTCAACATGATGCAAATCTCCCTGTATGAGGCCGCTAGGCGACCTGGATGCGAACCGGCGCCGTACCGTGGTTCACTGGCTTTCGCTCCCGGACGAAACCGCCCGAGCGGAGCACGGCGCCGTCCACGTGACGAACGTCCGTGACGCCCGCCAGCGCCATCGTCGTGTCCAGTTCGTCGCGGATGATTTCAAGGCAGCGCGTCACGCCGGCCTCGCCTTCCGCACCGAGCCCGTAGAGAAAGGCGCGCCCCGCGTAGACCGCCTGCGCGCCGCATGCCAGCGCCTTCAGCACGTCCTGTCCCGAGCGGATGCCGCCGTCCATGTGCAGCTCGATCTCGCCGTCCAGCACGTCGGCGATGCGCGGCATCATCGAAATGGTGGACGGCGCGCCGTCGAGCTGACGCCCGCCATGATTCGACACGATCACCGCATCGGCGCCGACATCGCGTGCGATGCGCGCATCTTCCTCGTCGAGGATGCCTTTCAGCACCAGCTTGCCGCCCCAGCGCTCCCGCACCCAGTCGATGTCCTTCCAGGTGAGTGTCGGATCGAACTGCTTCGCGGCCCAGTCCGCCATCGATGCGATTCCGGTCACGCCCGGCGCATGTCCGACGATGTTGCCGAAGCTCCTTCGCGACGTCCCGAGCATCCCCGCGCACCAGCGCGGATGGCGCGACAGATGGGCGAGATTGCGCAACGTCAGCTTCGGCGGCGCCGAGAGGCCGTTGCGTTTGTCCTTGTGACGTTGTCCCTGGATCTGGAGATCGAGGGTCAGCACGAGCGCGGAGCACTGCGCGCTTTTCGCACGCGCGATCAGATCGGCGATGAAGCCGCGGTCCTTCATCATGTAGAGCTGGAACCAGAACGGCTTCTGCGTGAACGCGGCCACGTCTTCGATCGAACACACGCTCACGGTGGACAGCGTGAACGGCACGCCGAAACGCTCTGCCGCACGCGCCGCGAGCATCTCGCCGTCGGCGTGCTGCATGCCCGCGATGCCCGTGGGCGCGAGCGCGACCGGCATCGATACGGGTTCGCCGAGCATGGTCGTCGCGAGATTGCGCCGGCTGAAATCCACGGCGACGCGCTGACGGAACTGCAGGCGGGCGAGGTCGTCGCTGTTGGCGCGATAGGTCGACTCGGTCCATGAGCCTGCATCGACATATTCGTAGAACATGCGCGGCACGCGTCGTCTGGCGGCAACGCGCAGTTCCTCGATGGTGGCGTAGTGACGCATGTCGATCAGGCCAGCTCGGGTTGAAGTTGCAGCTCGGCGGTCGGGGCCCGCACGAAGATCGCGACGAGCAGCGCGCCCAACGCCGCGATGATGCCCGTCAGCACGAACGCGCTCTTGAAGCTGCCGGACGATTGCACGAGAAAGCCCGTCAGTGCCGGCGCTACGATGCCGGCCAGGTTGGCGATGAAATGCACGAAGCCGCCGACCGCGCCCACGCGGCGTTTTTCCACCGTGTCGAGCACGATCGCGAAGTAGGTGTTGAAGGACGCGTACATGAAGAACACGGCCACGGCCATCAGCGCGACGGCGCTCGTCAGCTCGCTCACCGCGCCCGTCAAGGCGATGCATACCGCGCCCGCGCCCAGACTCGTGATCAGCACGATCTTGCGCGAGAAGATCGCGCGTCCCGTCCTGCGCACGAGCCAGTCGCACGCATAGCCGCCCGCAACCAGCCCCGTCACGCCCACCGCCCACGGAATCACGCTGACGATCGACATCTTCTGGATGCTCAGGTGATGCGCCATCGTGAGATAGGACGGAAACCACGACAGGAAGAAATAGAGAATGTACGCATAGCCGAAGAACGCGAAAGCGGTGGCGAGGATGGCGGGCCGACGCAGATAGGTCGAGAGCGGCGCGGGCGCGGCGCCGTCATCGGCTGCCTCAGGAAGCTGTGCGTTCAACTGCTCCTGCCCGGCAATCGGCGTGGAGGGCTTGTCCTTCGCGAGCCATAGCCACGCAACAACCCATAGCACGCCCACTGCGCCGATGATGACGAAGGATGCACGCCAGCTCGTCGCCAGGGCGAGAAAGCCGACCACCGGACCTGCGATTGCCGCGCCGATGGATTGCCCCGAGTTCGCGAGGCCGAGCGCGCTGGCCTGTTGATCGCGCGGATACCAGTTCGACACCAGCTTGTTGATGTTGGCGCAGAAAGGTCCCTCGCCCATGCCGAAGATCACGCGCACCAGCAACAGACTCGCGATGCCGACCGTCGCCGCCGTCAGTCCGCAAAACAGCGACCACACGAGCATCGACACGCTGAGTACGACCTTGGGGCCCCAGCGGTCCGCCGAGTAGCCGCCGACGAAACAGAACAGCGCATAGCCCACGAAGAAGCTCGAGAACACGATGCCGAGCTGCGCGGGGTCGAGGTTGAGCTCCTTCGAGATCAGCGGCGCGGTGATCGACAACGCCGCCCGGTCCAGGTAACTGATCATGCCTCCAGCGAACAGCAAACTGACGAGCGTCCAGCGAGCGCGTGTCTCCATCACTTTCTCCGGTGGTCTGCTTCAGGCCTCAATCGCGGCACATCCTTCAGCGGCAACCAGAATGTTCAATGGATCCACTGTACATAAAGCGTAGTGGATGCTTACGACCGATGTCAACGCGCGTCTTGCCGGTGTTAACCCTCGACCGGGGCGCGTGGGTTCGCGTGCGCGCTCAGTGGGCATATCGTGGAGTTGACCGCTATTGTCGGAGGCGCAAGCAAGGCGCCCGGGGTCTATCGGAGTTGCGTCCGGAAGAACTGCAATACAGCCTCGTTGAGTCTGGCGTGAAATGCGACGCGGTCGAATCCACCCTCGTCGACGCACAGGCGAGGAAGCCTCGCAGCCTGCTTTGGCGCACACGGTGCGAGAAACGCGAAATGGCCAGCGCCTGCGACCAGGTGGTACTCGGTCGTCCTGGGCAGCAGTTTCGAAAGCGCGGGGGTCGTCTCCGGCAACACACCATCGCCACCGTATTCCGAGGCCCATAGTTGAATGGGGGCGTTGATGTCCTGAACGGTCGTGGCCGTCGGAAAAGCGTCGAGCGGGTCCGCCAGGACGAATGTCTTGATGCGCGGATCGCGAATCCAGTGTTGCGGTGGCAGTTTCCCCTCGCGGATGGTTTCGCAAACGGGAAGCTCGTCAGGGCACGGTATGTCAGCATGCTGAAAGTCAGGCACGCCTCCAGCCAGAACAAGGCCGGTATAGCCGCCCCGGGAAAAGCCGAAGAACCCGATGCCGCGAGCGTTGATCTTCGACGCTTCCGGCGATGCATCCAGCATGTAGTCGATGAGCCGCTTGATGTCCATCGGGCGTTCGACAAACTCCGACGGCTCCGACGCGCGCGACATGTCCGATGATGTGTCGCCGGGGTGACTGATCGCCGCAACGATGAATCCTGAATCCGCGAGCTTTTCGGCAAGGTCGTGGTGACCGAGGCGCGAACCGCCGTGCCCGTGCGATATCACGACCAGAGGAAGATGGTCGCCGGCAACCGGGCAGTTCTTCGTCCCTTGCAAAAGGGTGGTTCCTACTTCGATGGGTTCGGGTTGCTCAGCACACGGCGTCCACACGGCTGCGTGGAGCGCGGGCCCGTTGGCGTCCGCCGGGATGTCGAAGAGTCTCACTCCCGCACCATGACAAGTCGAAGCCAGGAGACAAAGAGAGACCGCCGCAATCAGCGCCTTCATGAGCTTCTCCCTTCATGCCAACGTGGCCGCACCCGATGTTAGCAAGCATGGAAGACGCGGGAAACACTTCTGCTTGAAGTTCACAAAAGGCTTTCGCTCAAGCAAGCATCTGTTCAGGTTTGGATGCCACCTGCCCCGCTCACCGTCGAAGCAGGCGGCGCTCCCCTCACGTCCTCTTCGCCACTTCCGCAGCAAGCGCCTTCAGCCCATCCTCATAGATGCCCTGAAACAAGCGCGACACTTCCGCGTCGCTCACGCCCTTGGGCTGGAACCGCCCCGACCATTCAACGCGCGAACCTTTCGCGCCGAGGTCCACGACCTTGATCGTCGAAAGATAGTCAGTCACCGGAAACGGCGCCTGGAGAATCGCATAGCTATAGCTCTTGCCGGCGTGATCGAAAGCGATGAGCCGCTCGACAATCGCCTCGCCTTCCGGATTGGCGAGATGCCTCACGCGGCCGCCTTCGCTCAGTCCGCTCTTCGGTATGTAGGGCAGCCAGTCAGGCAGGGACCCGAAGCCGCCGATCAGTTGCCAGGCCTGATCGGCCGGAAGATTGATATCGATGCTCGTGGATGCTTCAGCCATGACGCCTCCTTATTTCTTGTCGATGGGCAAGGGAGCGAGCGGCGACACCAGGCCCTGCTCGCGCATCTCGCGCCAGAAATCGTCGGGAATCTTCGTCTTGAGCGCCGCTGAATCTTCGGCGATGCGTCCCGGATGACTCGCGCCCGGAATGACCGCGGCCACCGCCGGATGCGCCAGACAGAACTGCAACGCGGCTGCCTTGACCGGGATGTCGTATTGCTCGCTCAGCGTCTTGATGCGCTCCACATTCGCGAGGATCTTCGGTGTCGCGGGGGCATACTCGAAGTGCGTGCCGCCCGCCAGCACGCCCGAACTGTACGGACCGCCGATCACGATATCCACCTTCTTCTCCTGTGCCGCCGGCATCAGGCGCTGCAGGCCGGCCTCGTGGTCCAGCAACGAATAGCGGCCCGCCACCAGCATGCCGTTCGGATGCGCGTGATCCAGTCCGAGCGTGAGTTTGATCGGTTCGACCCGGTTCACGCCCAGACCCCATCCCTTGATGACCCCTTCCTTCTGCAAACGGGACAGCGCCTTGAACGCACCGGTCCGCGCGGTCTCGAACTGTGCGAGCCACGCGTCGCCGTGGAAGTCCTGGGCGATGTCGTGAACCCAGACGAAATCGATCCGGTCGGTCTGCAAGCGCTTCAGACTGTCCTCGATGGATTTGAGCGTGCCGCTCTCCGTGTAGTCATAGACGATCTTGTTCTTGCGACCGTACTGGAACAGCGTGCCTTTCTCGCCGAACTCCTGCGCGCCTTCCACCACTTCATCGAGGATGATGCGGCCTACCTTGGTGCTGAGCACATACGTCCATGACGGATCACTAGACCACTATTCACTTGTCAGAGTGAAGGCTTCGGCTCGGCAGCCGGACGCAGACAACATGCAGATCAACCGGGGAATGGCAGGCGCCTTATTGGCGCTGTGCGTGACATTGGCGTCTTGCGGGGGCGATTCAACTTCCCTGAGTGCCACAAGCGCGGCACACACGACGCAAAGCGCCCCGCCTCCCGCTTCAGCGCCGATTGCTTCGTTATCGCCCGTATCGGCTCCCGTGAATCTGCCGTCTCCTCCCACTTCCACCAACGCTGCCAGCATTGCCACTCCGCCCGCCGCGACCGCATCGGCATCCGTCGCCCCTGGCCCCGCGATTCCACCGGACATGCAGCTCGCCCGATTCGTCAACCCGTTGATCGGCACGGATTACGCAACCGACAAACCCGCCGCGGTGCCCTGGGTCCATGCATGGGCCGGTGCGCCGACTCACACGCAGCAGGTCCTGCACACTGCGCTCACGACCGAGTTCGGCACCGGCGCGAGCGGTCTGCCCGGCAACGACGATCTCGGCGCGATCTCGGCCTGGTACGTCTGGGCTTCGCTCGGACTCCATCCGGAAGTGCCCGGTGTGAGCGGCGTCGTGCTGTCGAGCCCGCAGTTCGCGCAGATCGACGTGCGCGTCGGTCAGCTGGACGGCAGCCAGAAGCTGCTGCATATCACGGCGCCGGGCGCGGGCTCGGGCGATAGCGCGTCGTACTACGTGCAGTCGCTGCAACTGAACGGCGCGTCGCACGCTTCCACCTGGATGCCGCTTGATGACCGCCAATCCGGCGGGCAGCACATGGGGCACCGATGTGTCGGCGTTGCCTTCGTCTGCTCCCACGCCGGCCACTCACTAGCGGGACAAGCAGCTTCAGAACGTGCCAGGATAGGCGCCGCCATCCATCAGCACGTTCTGGCCGGTGAAGTAGCCCGCATGCGCGCTGCACAGGAACGCGCACATCGCGCCGAATTCCTGCGCCGTGCCGAAACGCGCCACGGGAATGGCCTGCCGCTTCGCGTCGAGCACGGCGTCGAAGCTCTTGCCCTGCGACGTGGCCGCCGCTTCGGTGGATTGCTTCAGGCGGTCGGTATCGAACAGGCCGGGCAGCAGGTTGTTGATGGTCACGTCATGAGCGGCAATGCGCTTCTGCCGCGCCAGACCCGCGACAAAGCCGGTCAGCCCGGAGCGCGCGCCATTGGAGAGGCCGAGCACGTCGATGGGCGCTTTCACGGCCCCTGACGTGATGTTGACGATCCGCCCGAAGCCGCGCGCGGCCATGCCGTCCACCGTGGCGCACATCAGTTCGATGGCCGTCAGCATGTTCGCGTCGAGCGCGGCGATCCAGTCGTCGCGGGTCCACTCGCGAAAATCGCCCGGCGGCGGGCCGCCCGCGTTGTTCACCAGTATGTCGATGTGCGGCGCCGCGCCCAAGGCCTGCTCGCGTCCCGCGTCCGTCGTGATGTCGCCGGCCACGGCAATCACCTGCACGTCCGGGTTCAGCGCCCGCAGTCCGGCAGCGGTGGACTCCAGCGCCTCCTGGCCGCGCGCCGTGACCACCACGTTGACGCCTTCGGCCACCAGCGCCTCGGCGCAGCCTCGGCCCAATCCTTTGCTCGCGGCGCACACCAGCGCCCATTTATCCTCGATCTGCAAGTTCATTGCGTGTCTCCCATCAGATGACCGGTTCTTCGAATGGCGCCACGGCCTCGGCCGCGCGTGCGTGGCGAGCCTGCGTGACACGCGGCTCATGAAAGTTATGCAGCCCGATCTCGCCGATGGAACGCACGCCGGTGAGCGCCATCGTCACGTCGAGCTCGTTTCTCAGGATCTCGAGCATCCGCGATACGCCGGGCTCGCCCATCGCGCCGAGCGCATACATGAAGGCGCGGCCGATCATCGTGCCCTTCGCGCCCAACGCCAGCGCCTTCATCACATCCTGGCCGGTGCGGATGCCGCCATCGACCCAGACTTCGGCGGCATCGCCCACCGCGTCCACCACGGCGGGCAAGGCCTCGACCGTCGATGGCGCGCCGTCCAGCTGCCGTCCGCCATGATTGCTGACGACGATGGCATCCGCGCCCAGCGAAGCCGCCATGCGCGCATCCTCGGCGCACATGATGCCCTTCAGCACGAGTTTGCCGGGCCACAGGCTGCGGAGATGTGCGATGTCGTCCCAGTTCAGGCTCGGATCGAATTGCGATGCCACCCACTTGCTGATCGCGATCACGTCGTCGCCGCCCTTGATGAAGCCGGCAAGATTGCCGAAGTTACGCCGGCCCGATGCCGCTCGCAGCGCCCAGCCCGGCTTGCGCAGGAAGTCCAGCAGGTTCGCGGCTGTCAGGCGCGGCGGTACGGTCATGCCGTTCCTGAGATCCTTGTGGCGCTGGCCGTTGATCTGCAGATCGAGCGTGACCACCAGCGCCGAGCAGCCTGCGGCCTTCGCCCGCTCGATGAGCGACTGGTTGAAGCCCCGGTCGCGCATCACGTACAGCTGGAACCAGAATGGCGCAGTCGTATGCTGCGCGACGTCCTCGATCGAACAGATGCTCACGGTCGAGAGCGTGAACGGCACGCCGAAGCGCTCCGCCGCGCGCGCACCGAGGATCTCGCCGTTGGCCCACTGCATGCCCGTCAGGCCGGTCGGCGCGATGGCCACGGGAATCGCGACCGGCTGGCCGAGCATCGTGCTTGTGGTGCTGCGCCCTTCGACGTTCACGCCCACGCGCTGCTTCAGCGTCAGCCGCGCGAACGCGCGGCTGTTCTCGCGATAGGTCGATTCCGTGTACGAGCCGCTGTCGACGTAATCGTAGAACGCCTTGGGCACCCGCTTCTTCGCGATGAGGCGAAGGTCTTCCACACACGTGACTGTCCGCATTGGAACTCAAACTCCGACAGAAGATCTTTTCAAAAGGCCCGCAGGCCCGGCATCGCGTCGCGTGCGAATCAGGAAAGCGCGCCGACGGCGCTTTGCTCGACGTCATCCGCTATCGCGACGGGCCGATGCACGAGCAGCAGATACGCGACGGCCGAGAGCAGCGCAATGACCGCGCTCACGATCAGCGATGCGACGAACGAATGCGTCCGGTCCACGACGATGCCGGTGACGATGGGCGCAGCCGAGCCGGCGAGGAAGCCGCCGAAGTTCTGGATGCCGCCGAGCGAAGCCACGGCCTGGCGCGGCGCGGCAATCGAGATCAGCGACCATGCGCCGCCCGAGGCGAGATTGATGAAGAACATCGCGCCCGAGATGTAGATCACGGCAAGCAGGGTGGAAGGCGTCAGCGCCGCCGGCACCGTGAACGCCGCCGCGCCGATCAAGCCGACGCAGATCGGCCACTTGCGACTCGTGATGGCCTGCATGCCGCGTCGGTACAGGCGGTCTGCCGCGAAGCCGCTGCTCAGCATGCCGAGCGTGCCGAAGACATAGGGAATCGAGACGACCCAGCCTGCCTTCGCGATGCTCAGACCGCGTTCGTGTTCGAGATAGGCCGGCAGCCACGTCAGATAGAGCCACACGGTGTAAATGACGCCCATGAAGCCGAAGAAGATGCCCCACGTCGTCTTCTGCCGGAACAGGCTGCGCCACTGCGCGCCGCTGAGCGGCTGGCTGTTCGCATCGTCCTGCGAGTCCTGGTCCAGGTAGGCGGTTTCCTCCGCCGCGAGCTTCACTTCGTCGCGATTGCGATAAGCCACATACCAGCCGATCGCCACGAGAATGCCGAACACGCCCGTCGCGAAGAACATGTTGCGCCAGCCGAGCGCGAGCATCATGCCGGTGAGGATCGGCGGCGCGATGGCCGGGCCGACCGTGGTCGAGGCGACGAAGATGCCGGTGGGCGTGCCGCGGTCACGCACCGCGAACCATTCGCCGATGACCTTCGCGCCGGCGGGAAACTGCGGCGCTTCGCCGACGCCCAGGCACACGCGCGCAATGAAGAACTGCTGGAGGTTGCCGACCAGTCCGCAGCATGCCTGCGCGACCGACCACAGGATCATGCCCCAGCCCAGCATGACGCGCGCACCGAAGCGGTCGAGCATCATGCCGACCGGCAGTTGCGCGAACGCATAGGCCAGCGAGAACGCCGACAGCAGCAGTCCCATCTGCGATGCGCTCATGCCCATCTCGCCGCGAATCACGCTGTTCGCGATGGACAACGCACTGCGATCGAGATAGTTGATGCTGCCGGCCAGGGTCAGAAAGAAAATGGAAATGCGCTGGATCCGTACGATCCGTTTGCTCTTGTTCATGCCGTGTCTCCGTGCGTGTCATGCGCGGACGCCTCTTCGCCGGGCGTCCGTTCGTTGATCCGTTGCTTCGTCAGTACGACGCTTCCAGCAAGCCGAGATAATCGGCTTCCGATGCCTCGCGCGGATTGGTCTTGTGACTGTGATCCCTGAGCGCGCCCTGCGCGATGCGCGGGAACATGTCGCGCGTCACGCCCAGCGCCCGGAGACCGGTCGGCAAGCCGAGGCGCGCCGTCATGTCGCGCAGCGCCGCGGATAGGTCCGCGTCGTGACGCAGGCGCATGGCGTTCGCCATGCGCGCCATCTTGTCTTCGTCGCGCATGGACGGCGCGCTGCGGTTGAACTCCACGACTGCCGGCAGGAAGATCGCGTTGAGCGTGCCGTGGTGCAGGCGCGGGTCCATGCCGCCCAGCGCATGACTCAGGCTGTGCACGCAGCCCAGTCCTTTCTGGAACGCGAGTGCGCCTTCCATCGAGGCCATCATCATGTTTTCGCGCGCGGCCTGATCGGTGGGCGCGTGCGTGGCCCGCTCGATGTGCGCCCATGCGCGCCGCAAGCCGTCGAGCGCGATGCCGTCGGCCGGCGGATTGCGCAGCGGCGACATGAAGGTTTCCAGGCAATGTGC
The DNA here is from genome assembly GCF_031451265.1 of Caballeronia sp. LZ033. NCBI lineage: Bacteria > Pseudomonadati > Pseudomonadota > Betaproteobacteria > Burkholderiales > Burkholderiaceae > Caballeronia > Caballeronia sp. LZ033. Next base: position 939,499 of record NZ_JARUXQ010000003.1, read on the forward strand.
AACGGCGTCCATGCCGGTGGCGGCGGTGAGCAGCGGCGGCAGGCCGATCGTCAGGCCGGGATCGCAGATCGCGACCTTCGGCACGACATGCGGGGAGATCACGCCCACCTTGCGGCCATCGTCGAGGATCAGGATGGCGCCGCGTCCGACCTCGCTGCCGGTGCCGGCGGTGGTCGGCACCGCGATCACAGGCGCCGTTTGCGCGGTGATCCGGCTCGCGCCGCCTTCGATCACGGCGAAGCTTTGCAGCGGGCCTTCGTGCGTCGCGCAGACTGCGACGCCTTTCGCAAGATCGATCGACGAACCGCCGCCCACCGCGATGATGCCGTCGCAGTCCGATTGCCGGTACAGCGCGACCGCATCGCGCACGGCGGCTTCATTGGGATTCGGTGGGGTGGCGTCGTAGATCATGTCGCCGTCGGCGCGCTCCAGCACCTTCAGCACGATGTCGAGAATGCCGGCCGCACGGATGCCCCGGTCGGTGACGATCAACGGGCGTCGGATCGCGAGACGCTCGCATTCGCTCTTCAGCAGATTCACCGCGCCGAAGTCGAACTGGATCTGGGTTACGTAGTTGATGAGAGACATGATGGATGACCTTCGGTTATAGTTGACCGACGCTCGACGAGCCTTTGACTCATCTGGCTCGCCGCCTCGAAATGGCCAAAACGCACTGTTTCATGGGTTCTTTTGCCGAAGTATAGAGAGCCCCGCCGAGGAGCAAAATTGAGAAGTTCTCATGCTGGTATAACTCGCTCTCAAGTCACATGACGCCCACGCTCAACTCCATTGCCTCGCGCCTCCACCTCAAGCAGTTGCGGCTGCTGGTCGCGCTGAGCGACCACGGCTCGCTGCTGAAAGCGGCCAATCAGGTCGGACTGACCCAGCCGGGCGCGAGCAAGGCGCTGCAGGAAATCGAAACCACGTTCGGCACGGCGCTGTTCACGCGCACGCGGCGCGGACTGGAAGCGAATGAAGTGGGACACTGCGCGATCCGCTATGCGCGGCTGATCTACACGGACCTGTCGCACATGCGCGAGGAAATCGCGGGGATTCTGCGGGGGCATGGAGGACGCGTCGCGGTCGGCGTCATCATGGGCGCCGTGCCCTTGCTGACACGGGCCGTGTCCGCGCTCATTGCGCGTCAGCCGGAGATGTCCGTCGAGATCATCGAGGACGCCAGCGAGACGCTGCTCGGTCTCATCGACGCGGGAAGGCTGGACCTCGCGATCTGCCGGACCTCGGTGAGCCAGAATCCGGACATGTATGAAAGCCTCGTCCTGCAGGAAGAGACGCTCGCGGTGGTCGCGAACGTGCAGCATCCGTTACGCAAGGCGAAGAAGCTGACGCTCAAGGAGCTGGCCGTGTACCGATGGGTCGTCTACCGCGCCAACATGCCCATGCGCGTGCTGCTGGAACGCGAATTCCAGCAGGCCGGGATCCGCTTTCCATCGAGCCTGCTGGAAACCACGTCGGCTTTCGCGACGCTGAGCCTGCTGCAGGACAATCCTTCGTTCGTTGCGCTGGTGTCCATCGACGTCGCGCAGTTCTTCGTGCGGCACGAAGCCACGCGCATCCTGCCGCTGTCGTTCGCGTCCCGCAGCGAACCCTATGAACTCGTCACGCCGCGCGGGGCGCCGCTGTCGCCCGGCGCGCGGCTGTTGCGGGACGAACTGGTCGGCAAGGCCGAGGTTCAGTCCCGCTGAAGGCGTGGTCAGAGCGGCCCTTTCGCGGGATTGCAAATGCAGGAATTGAATTGAATCGCAGGCGGCGGGTTTATTCAGGCAAATGGATGCCTCATTCAATCAAGCGCGTGAATCACAATAATGAAATTCTCGTTATTCTTGTTTCCCTCTGAGTAACAGTACCGCGCGCCGAAGGCTCGCGAGTGCATGTCGATTTGCCGCGGCCTCGTTCGTCGTATCGGCATCACCCTGGAGAACACGATGCGCACACTCACGGTTTCGTTATTCAGCAGTCTGGACGGCGTGATGCAGGCGCCAGGCGGTCCGAACGAGGACCTCAGCGGCGGTTTTCGCCTGGGCGGCTGGATCGTTCCTTTCGCCGATCCCGCCATCGGCGAGAACTTGCAGCAATTGCTCGCGAAGCCCTTCGAACTGCTGCTCGGGCGGCGCACCTACGACATCTTCGCGTCGCATTGGCCGCATGTGGCGCCTGACACCCCGAGTCATGCGCTCGCGGAGAAATTCAATGCAGCGGCGAAGCACGTGGCGACACATCGGCAAAGCGGGCTCGACTGGCACAACAGTCACGCGCTCGATGGCGAACTACCCGATGCGGTCCGCGCGCTCAAGACGCAAGAGGGTGCGGACCTTCTGACCTTCGGAAGCGGCGACATGGTGCGCCAGCTGCTCGCGGCCGGCCTCGTGGATGAGCTGAGCCTGCTGACCTTCCCGGTCATGCTCGGACGCGGCCGGCGCCTGTTCGACGACAACGCAGAGGCACGGGCGTTCGAGTTGACGCACATGACGCGCACACCGGGCGGCGTGGTGATCGCGCGTTATGCGCGCGCGGGCGAGGTCCGGACAGGCTCGTTCAATGAACCTGGCCGGACTTGAACCCGCACGGTCTCACGCGTTGCTTCAATTCACCCGCAACCCCTGGCCGGGGTACTGTCCAGCGGGTGCCGACTTGAGCATGGCGAAGGTCGTGCAGTCGTTACGGCCCGCGTAGGCCTGGCCTGTGTAGTACTCGAAGAAGCGCTGCGCCAGGAACTGAAAGGGATAGTTGACGGGCGCCGTGAACGCGGCAGCCGCGCTTGAATGCACCTGTTGACTCGGGAACAGGCTGACCTGGCTTTGCAGCACCTGCACACTCGCTCGTGCCTTGCAGAAAGACTGGATCATCTGGAAGCTGGCCGACGCCGGGATCAGCGTATCGCCGACGTCGTAGTACACGAGCGTCGGCACATCGGGTGCGTAAGCCGTGCCGGCCACGCTGTTGGCCGCCAACATGGCGTTCAGGGATCCCAGGCCGCTCGCGCTCAAGGTCGGCAGGAAGGCCGGATAGAGTCCGGCGGTATAGCAGGAATACGGCGCGGCGGAGGTCTCCATGCACGTGAACACGTTCGCAGCAGCGCCGCTCAAGGCGCGCTTGAAGGCTGCATAATTCACCGGATCGTGCCGTCCCATGGCGACGATCGCGGCATAAGCAAGGCGTGCCGCTGCGGTCCCATCAAGTGCGGTGATGATCGTCGCAAGATCAGAACTCGAACTCGCTCCGAGCGCGGCGCCGACCACGTTGAGCCTCGGCGCATAACTTCCGCGCAGCACCGCCGCCCAGGTCGAGGCGCCGCCGCCGCCCGAATATCCGAGCAAGCCAACAGGGCTCGTGCCTGCGAGCCCGCCTACGTTTGCCGGCGTGACTCCGGTGCAGGCGCCGTAACCTTGAGCACAGTTCAGGATGGCTTGCGCCCCGTCCAGCACTGCCGGCCCCATCTGCTGACCCACATTGAACTCGGAGTTCGGCCCCTGATGATCAGGAAAGGCTACCGCGATACCGTTATTGAGCATCGGTGCGGCCATCGCGGCGTAATCGCTGGCCAGGCTCGTGGCGTTAAGAAGCACATACGACGGCTGGGTCGTCGTGACGAGATCATCCTGCGGATACTGAACGGAAACGAGTGGCGCGCCCTTGTTCGATGTCAGGCTGCTGAGCGCACTGGCCGCAGCCGGCGGGGGCAAAACCAGGGTAGTGACGACCGTGACAGGCTTGCCGCCGTCGGTGCTTTTGTAGAGCAACTGGTAACCGGTTGAACCGCTGGGAAACCCGGCGGGCAGGTTGATCGGCTTGGCGGCCAGCGGGGTCCCGTTCGCCTGACTCATCCACTTCGGCTGCCAGGTTGCGAAGTCCATGGCGGCGTACGCAGCCGGCACGGCAAAATAGGGATCCCTGTTTGATTGCGCATTGACCGCCGCGCCATAAAAAAGGCTCTGGCCGAGCAACAACATGGCCAGGCATCTCGAAGATATCGAGCGTGCTTTCAAGCGTTGCAAAAAGTCCATTTTTCACCCATGAAAGAGCTTCTCGCGTCATGTACACGCACAACTCGCGAAAAGCGTGGCCAGCATACGAGCGGAAACCAGGGGGGTGCAAACGGATTAAATCGAGATGAATAGTCCGGCCGACTGTTCAGGAAACAGCGCCATGACGGTCGGCGCGCAGCCCGTTATCCGGCTGAGCAGTTGATCCCCGCAGACAGCCGGCGCGGGCATCCCGGTAGCGTGTGCGGCGGGAACGCGCGCGGGCCGCTGATGCCTCAAGAAGGCGGCGCGCTCACACGTTGCCCGTCAATCGTCAACTGTCAACCAGTTGCCTTACTTTCTCGGCGAGCGTTTCCAGCGCGAACGGCTTGGTGAGGACCTGCATGCCGGGGTCAAGGCGGCCATTGCCGATCACCGAATTCTCCGCATAGCCGGTGATGAACAGCACCTTCAAACCGGGCCGCGACGCGCGCGCCGCATCCGCCATCTGCCGGCCGTTCATGCCGCCCGGCAGACCCACGTCGCTGATGAGCAGGTCGATGCGCACATTCGATTGCAGCACCTTGAGACCCGCCATGCTGTCGGCCGCTTCGATCACGGTATAGCCGTGCTCTTCCAGCACGTCCGTGATGAGCATGCGAACGCTCGGTTCGTCATCGACGATCAGCACCGTCTCGCCGCTCTCCGCGCCCGAGATGGGCGCGGCGTCGTGATCGGGCAGGTCGCTCGCGACATCGCCGTAGAAGCGCGGCAGATAGATGCACACCGTCGTGCCCTGCCCCGGCTCCGAATAGATGCGCACCTGGCCGCCCGACTGCTTGGCGAAGCCATAGATCATCGACAGACCGAGTCCGGTGCCCATGCCGATGGGCTTGGTCGTGAAGAACGGATCGAAGGCCTTCGCGACGATGTCAGGCGTCATGCCGATGCCGGTGTCCGTCACGCAGAGCGACAGGAACTGTCCTTCGGGCATGTCGTGGGTGTGCGCGGCAGCGTGGTCGATCCACTTGTTGGCCGTCTCCATCGTGATGGCGCCGCCGTCCGGCATCGCATCGCGCGCGTTGATGCAGAGATTGAGCAATGCGTTCTCGAGTTGCCCGGCATCGACGAGCGCGGGCCACAACCCGGCAGCGCCCACCGCTTCCACCCGGATGCCCGGTCCAACCGTGCGCTGGATCAGGTCGGTCATGCCGTTGACGAGCGCGTTGACATCGGTGGGACGCGGATCGAGCGTCTGACGTCGCGAGAACGCCAGCAGGCGGTGCGTCAGCGCGGCCGCGCGCCGCACCGCGCCCTGCGCGGCCACGACGTATTTGTCGACGTCGGCGACACGTCCCTGGCTCAGGCGAATGCTCAGCAATTGCAGCGAGCCCGATACGCCCGCCAGCAGATTATTGAAGTCGTGCGCGAGGCCGCCCGTGAGTTGACCCACGGCTTCCATCTTCTGCGCCTGACGCAGTTGTTCCTCGGCGCGCATCAGTTCGGCGGTGCGCGCGGCGACGCGCTGTTCGAGCGTTTCGTTCAACGCGCGCAACGACGCCGCCGCGCGATCGCGTTCCGCTTCCACGGCGCGGCGCTGCTCGGCGTCCAGCAGCACGCCCGGGAATCGCAGCGGCGTGCCGTCCGCGCCGTGATCGACGCGGCCATTCGCCTCGATCCAGTAATAGCGCCCGTCCGCGCGCCGCACGCGGTATTGATACGCATAGTGACCGCCGCGCTGGAGCGCTTCGGTCAAAGCCTGCGTGAGACCGTCGCGGTCGTCGGGATGCACGTTCGCGATCACCTGCGCGAGACTCAGGCCGTCATGTCCTTGCGCGGGATCGAGACCGAATGATTGGGCGAAGGCTTCGTCGACGGTAAAGCGGTCGCTCGGCAAGTCCCAGAACCACGTGCCGATGATCGCGCCCGCCGCGAGCGCCAGTTGCACCCGCTCGATGTTCTGCCGCGCGAGCGCCTCGCTGGCGCGCAATGCGGCGTCGGCCTTCTTGCGCGCCGAGATGTCGCGAAACAGCACCGACACTTGCCGCAGGCTGGGCGGTTCGACGCGGGTCGCCGACACTTCGATATGCCGTCCCGCACTGATGAAATAGCGCTCGAAACGCGCGGGAACACCGGTACGCAACACGCCGCCATACAGTTCGATCCATTGGTCCGCATCGGCGGGATCGACTTCGCGCAAGGTCTTGCCGACGATGTCCGCAATGCCCGTGTGCCGCTGATAACCCGGGTTCGCCTCGATGTGCGTGTAGTCGCTCAACGGGCCTTGCGGACCGTCGAAGAACTCGATCGTGCAGAAGCCGTCATCGATGGCATGGAACAGCGCGCCATAGCGCACGCGATACGCCTCCGCATCCTTTGTCGCGCGCTTCAGTTCCAGCGCCGTCATGGCCTGGCGCGCCAGCATGCACAGCGCCTGCTGCTGCCTTGCATCGAGACTGCGCGGCGCATGATCCATCACGCAGAGCGTGCCGAGCGGGAGACCTTCGGCGGTGGTCAGCAGTGCGCCCGCATAGAAGCGCACGTGCGGCGCACCGGTAACGAGCGGATGAGCGGCGAAGCGCGGATCGTCGAGGACGTCGGGGATCTGGAGAAACTCGCCTTCCCGCAGCGCCTGTGCGCAGAACGGGCTTTCGAACGAAGTCGCACGCGCGCCGAGTCCGGTTTCCGCCTTGATGAACAGGCGATCCGCGGCGATGAGGTTGATCAGCGCAATGGGCGCGCGACAGATCGAGGCAGCGAGGCTGACGATCTCATCGAAGGCAGATTCACGCGGCGTGTCGAGCACGTCATGGCGCACGAGCGCGGCCATGCGTCGGGCATCAAGGTCGAGAGGGTCGGTCATCAAATGAGTTCTTGTTCCAGGCTTGATCCGGCGTCGCGCGCGGCGGCGAACGGCCGTCTAGTTTAAGGCAGTCATGGCCGTTCGCGTGCTGGAAAAGCAGGGATATTCCGCATATGGCGCGGACAAAGAGTGGACGCGCTGCGCCTGTGAGGCGCTGCGTTCAATTCACGCCGGCGATCGCATCGATGTCCGGCCGCGCCGCGCTCCTGAACACCTCGATCCGGTTGCGGCCGCGCTTCTTCGCGCCATAGAGCGCGATGTCGGCGCGCGCGAGCGTTTGCGCCGCTTCGATATCCGTGCCGAGCATCGAATCGATGCCGATGCGCGCGACGATGGCGCCTGGTTCCACCACCGCGCGCAGCAGTGCCGCGAAATGCGCGAGCGCGCGGTCGCCGAGCGAGTGTCCCTAGCGATCGTTCAGAACCTTGAAGTTGTCGAGGCCGGGCAACAAGGTCGGTCAGTTGACGTGAGACGCATCGGGCGACATCTTTGCTTGCTTCCGGAGATCCCGAAATGGCGGTATCAAGCGTCAATTCACAATCGTCGGTTTCCACGCAGCAGTATGGCGGCAGCGACGACGACCCTGCCTTGCTGGAAGAGATCTCGAACTCACCACGCACCAGATGGAAAAAATCGCGGAATGCCTGGGACCATGAGTGCCCTTCATTTTGCCCGGCAGCAGCCTCGGCACGTAATGATCCGTGCACAACCTTCATCGAGACACGTCGGAAATATCTGCTCACCACCTCGAGATATTGGCTGAAGGTAACACTGGACGCGAACGGTGCTCGGATGCATCGACATGACATCCCTCCTCGCTTCCGGAGAACCCGATATGGCCGTATCAAGCGTCAATTCACAATCGTCCACTCCCGTAGAAACGTATGACGGCGACGATAACGACACCCCCGCCACCGGCAGCGCTCCGCCGGACGGCTCGCCTGCCGCTCCGATCCGCAACGAAGCAGACGACGCTCCTGCCGGGCAGACCGGCACGCCCACGTCTTCTTCCACGCTGGCGCAAGTTCAGTCAGCCGATGCGGCCGCGCCTGGCCTGTCGTCCGCCGAAACCCAGCCACTGCTCGATCGCCTCGACAAGGACCCCACCGTTCCCAACGACGCCGGCAACGCCAACAGCTTGGCGGCGCTCCAGGGCGAATCGCTGCGTGGCGCTCCACCCGATGCCATCTCGTTCGAACAGCAGGCCACCCAGACGAACCAGCAAATCGAGGCCCTTCCGTCCGGTCAGCGCGACTTCTATCGCGGCGCGCTCGCCGCGGGCTCGACCTACTACAACGCAGCCACCACCGGGGATCAACGCGCGAAGATCGCGCAGTCCGTGCGAAGCGATGTCATCGATCCGGTCAGCAAGGCCTATCAGCAGGCCATGAGCGACCCCAACGCCCGCGTCCAGCAGGCCTTCGGCAAGCCCTTCGGTGCCGTCTATCTCGGCGCCGCCGGCCAGCAGCAGAGCGATCTGCTCGCCGAAAAGGGACAACAGTTCAACCAGGCCACGACCCCGGATGAACGCGCGCGCATCTTCGGACAGGCCGTTGACATCCGCCACACCATGCAGACGCAGATCGGCTCCATGATCGATCAGGAACACAGGCGCGTGCATGACCAATGGAAGCAGGCCGATCAGCAAATCGATCAGGCCATGCGCGATGCCTCATCGCTTCAGATTGCCTCGCTCGGTTCGCTTGACGACACCCGTTCCTTCCAGCGCCTCCAGTACTTCATCAACCACGGCCTGAACTCCGAGCGCAATGCGCAGCAGTTCCAGTATCGCCTGGAGCACACTCCCGACGACTTCAAGCCCCTGCACCAGTGGTCCGATGAAGCGACCGGGAAGGCTCAATGGGCCATCGATCACATCCAGAGCGATCCCTTCCGCCGTTCGGCCGAGCTCCCGCCGCTACCGTCCGACCCCACGCACACCACCGCCGAAAACCTGCGCATGGGCAACTTCGGCGCCGATCTGCTCCATCGCTACCAGACGGAGAACAGCCGCATCAACGAGGCCGGCATGCTGTATCACGCCGCCTCCCAACGCGGTCCCCTTCGCTACGAGTATCTCGATGCCCACACGCCGCCCCTGCCGCTCTGGCAGCAGCAACTCCAGGACGGCCTTGGCCGCTTCTTCGTGGGGCTCGTGCCGGGCGTGAACCTGCTCACCGACTACATCGTGCCGGCCAAGTCGCTTCCCGAAGCAGCCAGACAGGGTATCGACTTCTTCTCCGGCGTAGCGGGCGGCATGCTGGGGGAAGCGAGATTGCCGCGCTTCGGTCGCGCCGCAGAAGAACAGGTGCCGGCATCCAGGACAAAGTCCGAGGAAGCAGGCGTCGCGCAAGAAGTCAAACCTGCCGATGAAATCAAGCCCGTCACTGCGCCGGACGGTGGACCCGCCGTGCTCGCTGCGAGCACCGCAGCCGACGCGCCGGGCATTCCGCTGGTGGCGTCGGAATACGCACGACAACCCTCCGGCAAACTGGTGCCCGATGCGGACTACCGTGGCCTGTATCACGATGGAACCGGCCAGCACTTCATCCAGCAAGGCGGACAAAGTTATCCGGTGCGCTTCGACGAAACCGCCGGCAAGTGGCAAATGGAGCCGCGCGACGGTGCGCCCAATGCGCCCCACATGTCCATTGACACGAGGGGGAACTGGCAGGTCGATCTCGACCACGGTCTGGTGGGGGGAGGGAAGGGAGAGGCCCGTTGGGCATTTGAACTGTATGAACAGGGAAACACTCTTGAGGAAATATCCCGAGAACTTCACGTCCGTCCGGAGACCGCCAAAAACCTCATCAATCAATATATCGCGGAGAGCGGGGAGGTAAGGCTGGCGCGTGCATACAATCGGGGCGAAGCGCCCCGTGATGGAAAGAGGTTGTCGCTCTTGTACACGCGATTGACCAGCGGTGAGTCGCTGTCAGCTGTCGCACACGAACTGACGAGCGGTGACGAGTTCTTGGCTTATATCGGCGCGCGGCGCTATGCAAGGATCCACGGTCGTCCGATCGACCGGCTCCCACAGGAGCTACCCTGGAGAACCCGGCCAGACGGTCCGGCAGCGGCGTCCCAGCCCGCTCCTGCGGCGTCGTTGACAAGCTATCCCATGGCCTATCAGCAATACGCCGACATCATCGAAGGGAACGAACAGTTGAAGCCGGCCTGGCAGATCAGCCAGGAAACCGGCGTCCCGACAGCGTGGATCGAGCGAATCCGGTCCGGAGACGGGTACTGGTCAGAGCGGTCGCAAAAATGGGTCGCGCTCGACATGCCTTCCGAGCCCTCCGGAGCCGGCGTTAGCCCCCCGGAACCGCCGCTGAAGCGCCCAAGCGCATATGCCGGCCAATCCGACCCTCCACCCGGAACCAGCGACCCCACACAACCACCGCCGCTCAAGCGACCGCGCACGGATGGCGGTGAGCCTTCGTGGGGAAGCAAGGAGCTCAGACAGTTCTCCGAGGACTATTCGAAGCTGAAAAGTCCCGATGCAAATTCGATGGATGAATGGTTTGAAGGAAACACCCAGGCGCCGCGGAGTCTACAAGTGGAACTGACGGCACGAGGTTATCAGGACATCACGCCAGACATGGTGCGCACCTTCATGACCGGCAAGGGTCGGGAACTCACCACCACCCAACTGCAAAGAATCGCAGAATTTCTGGGCGTGTAGATACCGTTCACCCACAGTGGGTCCGGCAACACGCTGATACCGCCCGGAGAAGTCTGGCAAAGAAGACACTGGACACGAGCAGTGCTCGACGTGCGCATGACAGCACGCGCTGCCGCAGCGTGTCGAGCACAGCCCCGCTCCGGCTCACGAATTCACGCCGGTTCGACAACTGCGTCAGATGGTCCGTGGTTGCCAGCGACTGCAGCTCCGCCTCGATGCGCTTGCGCCCGGTCGCATCCATGATGAAGCCGTGTCATACGGTGCCGCGTCCGCGCCGCGTTGCGCTGCGGCCTTGCTTCGCCTTCGCGCCAGCGCGATTCCCGGTGCCGAAGATCGACGCGATATTCGAGCCGCCACTGCGTCAAACTGGCGGCGGAGGCCCGCTGCGACGCCCGGGATCCGGTTGCTCAACTCATGCGGTTCATAGCCGGTCAGCGCATGCCAGTCGGGCGGATAGTGGAGCTCGCCGGTACGGCGTTGCGGTCCCGCATGCCCGTCTCGCTGCCCGAGAGCGCAAGGCGAGTCAGCTCGCCGTCCTCCTTATCCTGCCGATCCGGCGGTGCCGCCTCTCAGCTTCATCCCACGCGGCGATCGCGTGTTCGGCTAGCCTGGCGAGATCGCGAAGGAAAGTCGTGTGGGTTGTGTCGAAGTTGCGCGGCGTTGGACCGATCAAGGCCAGCACGCAGACGGGGGGCCCAAGGCATCGGTCAGATCGCCTGACGGGCACATGGCTTGCTAAGGGCTTTCTGTTTGCCGCCTTGCGAGGAGGCTCATTGACTGCTCAAACGGAGACGCCGACACCCGACCTTCCTGTTTCAACCCTCGCCCGTCCTTGCTGAGCGGCGAGTGGCCAGCGCTTCCGGCGCGCGCATTTGCGCCACGCCTTCGCGCCCATCCTTTCCATTCCGGCTGTAACCAGCTCCCATTCGGCGCCCGCGTCTGTCGGCAGCGGCGCACGACGCAGCGTGGATCCATCGCGCTCGCCCTTCGAACAAGGAGACCTTTTCCATGTCCCGACGAACTGTCCAGATCCTCGGCAGCCTGCTGGCGGTAATCATCGTGGCCGTGCTGCTGACGCGCGCCATCGACGCCAGTACATGGCACAAATACTCCGGCGATCTCATCTACTATACGGGCCGTCATCTGCTGCTGGTGGGCATTTCGATGGCGCTTGCCATCGTCATCGGCATTCCCGCGGGCGTGGCGCTCAGCCGCCCCGGCCTCGCGCGGCAGGCCGAAGGCTTCATGCAGATCTTCAACATCGGCAACACGGTGCCTTCGCTCGCGGTGCTCGCCATTGCGCTGGGCATCTTCGGCATCGGCGATACGCCCGCCGTCATCGCGCTGTTCCTGGCCTCGCTGCTGCCGATCACGCGCAACACCTACGAAGGCATGAAGAACGTGCCTGCCTCGCTGCTCGAAGCGGCGCGGGGCATCGGCATGACGGGCATGCAGTCGCTGATGCGCGTGGAATTGCCCGACGCGATGCCGATCATCGTGGGCGGCGTGCGCACCGCACTCGCGATCAACGTGGGCACGGCGCCGCTCGCCTATCTGATCGGCGCGGACAGTCTCGGCACGCTGATCTTCCCCGGCATCTATCTGAACGACAACCAGATGCTGCTGCTCGGCGCCGCAGGCACCGCGATCCTCGCGCTGCTGCTCGACGCCATCGTGTCCGCGGCAAGCCGGCGCTGGACCAACGGCAGCGAGGTGACGCCATGAAGCTCTCTCGCTTCCTCCGCAAAGCGTTCGCCGCCGTTGCACTCAGCGCTTGCGCGAGCGTGCCGGCGCTCGCCGCGAATCTTGTCGTCGGCGGCAAGAACTTCACCGAGCAGTACGTCCTGGTCGAGATCACGACGCAGTATCTGCGTGCGCGCGGCTATTCGATCGACGCGCGCACCGGCCTCGGCAGCGTGCTCCTGCGCAGCGCGCAGGAAAACGGCCAGGTCGATCTCACGTGGGAATACACCGGCACGGCGGCGCTGGTCTATCACAAGCTGAAGGACAAGATGTCGCCCGACGAGATGTACCAGCGCGTCAAGGATCTCGACGCCAAGGAAGGGCTCGTGTGGCTCAACAAGTCGCCGCTCAACAACACCTACGCACTCGGCCTTCCCGCCGAAGCCGCGCGCAAGTCGGGCATCCGCACGATCTCGCAGTTGTCGGAGAAGCTCAGGAGCGACCCGAAGGGTACGCGTCACGTGTTCGGCATGGATGCGGAGTTCGCGAACCGTCCCGATGGCCTGAAGCCGCTGGAAGCCGCCTACGATCTGCACTTCAGCCGCGCCGAGACCAAGCAGATGGATTCGGGGCTGGTCTATACGGCGCTGCATAACAACCAGTTGACCATCGGTCTCGTCTACACGACCGATGGCCGCGTGAAGGGCTTCGGCATCGTGCCGCTCGAAGACGATCTTCATTTCTTCCCGCCGTACAACGCCACGCCCGTGGTGCGCGCGACCGTGCTCCAGCAGAACCCCAAGCTGGCCGAACAGCTGAACGCGCTGTCCGCCGTGCTGGACAACGACGCGATGCTGGAGATGAACAAGCAGGTCGATATCGACGGCAAGTCGGTGCAGGCGGTCGCGAGCGAGTTTCTGCGCGCGCACAAGCTGCCTTGATGAAGGAGGAACCCGAACGATGAGTCTGACCGACTACCTGAGCGCCAATTGGCCCGAGTTGCTGCAACTGACCTTGCAGCATTGCTATCTGGTGGGCTTGGCCGTGGGCTGCGCGATCCTCGCGGGCGTGCCGCTCGGCATTGTGATGAATCGCTATCCGTGGCTCGCCGGCCCGCTGCTCGGCCTCGCGACCATCATCCTGACGCTGCCGTCCATCGCGCTGTTCGGGCTGATGATCCCGGTGTTTTCGCGCTTTGGCGCAGGCATCGGCGCCGTGCCGGCGATCACCGCCGTGTTCCTGTACTCGCTGCTGCCGATCATGCGCAACACCTATCTCGCGCTGCGCAACGTGGAAGCGGGCATCAAGGAAGCGGGGATCGGCATCGGCATGACGGCGTGGCAACGGCTGCGTCTCGTGGAACTGCCGCTGGCCGTGCCGGTGATTCTCGGCGGCGTGCGCACCGCCGTGGTGATGAACATCGGCGTGATGACGATTGCCGCCGTGATCGGCGCGGGCGGACTGGGCTCGCTGATCGTGCGCGCGATCGGCCAGAGCAGCATGATGAAACTGCTGGTGGGCGCCGTGCTCGTGAGCCTGCTCGCGATCGTCGCCGACTTGCTGCTGCAGGCATTGCAGCGTGTACTGACACCGAAGGGAGTGCAAAAGACATGATCGAACTCGACCGCCTGACGAAGACTTTCACGCAGAAGGACGGCCAGAAGGTGAACGCCGTCGACTCGGTGAGCCTCAAGGTCGAAGAGGGCGAAATCTGCGTGTTCCTTGGCCCGTCCGGTTGCGGCAAGACCACGACGCTCAAGATGATCAACCGTCTGATCGAGCCGACCTCGGGACGCGTGCTGATCAACGGGGAGGATACGTCCGGGCTCAATGAAGTGGACCTGCGCCGGCATATCGGCTACGTGATCCAGCAGATCGGCCTGTTTCCGAACATGACGATCGAAGAGAACATCGTGATCGTGCCGCGCCTGCTCGGCTGGGACAAGAAGCGCTGCGCCGAGCGCGCGACCGAACTGATGTCGATGGTCGCGCTCGATCCGAAGCTGTATCTGAAGCGCTATCCGCGCGAGTTGTCGGGCGGGCAGCAGCAGCGCATCGGCGTGATCCGCGCGCTGGCCGCCGATCCGCCCGTGCTGCTGATGGACGAGCCGTTCGGCGCGGTGGATCCGATCAACCGCGAGTCCATCCAGAACGAGTTCTTCGCGATGCAGCGCCAGTTGAAGAAGACCGTCATCATGGTGAGCCACGATATCGACGAAGCGATCAAGCTGGGTGACCGCGTGGCCGTGTTCCGGCGCGGCAAGCTCGTGCAGTACGATCATCCGGATACCTTGCTGGCGCATCCGCGTGATGATTTCGTCGGCCAGTTCGTCGGCGCCGACAGCACGCTGAAGCGTCTGTTGCTCGTGAAGGCGGGCGATGCGGCGACGCAACCCGATACCGTGCGCGCCGAGACGCCACTGGCCGATGCGTTCGCGCTGATGGACGAGAGCGACAGCCGCTATCTGACCGTGCTGGATGGCGAGCGGCACGCGCTGGGCGTGGTGTCGCGACGGGCGGCGCGCGGGGCGCAAGGCGTGTGCGGCGACAAGCTCACGCAGTTTCAGGCGACTGTTTCGCCGGATGAGAACCTGCGGATCGTGCTCTCGAAGATGTATCAATTCCGATCGTCGTGGATGCCGGTGCTGGATGCCGATGGGCACTATGTCGGCGAGATCACGCAGGATTCGATCGCGGATTATCTGAGTTCGGGGAGGTCGCGGCATCAGACCGGACAGGGGCCGGTGGCGCGGGTGGGGGAGACGGCGGGGGGGTCATGCTGGGGGGCCAGCCCAGCCCGCCACACCGCTGCCTGACGTCCTGACGGGCCCGCGCCATCGGCGAGCGCCCCTTTCTTTTTTGCTGTCCGGATAAGCGTAAACCCTACATCTAAATTTCCCACCCACCGAGAAACCGATTTTTGTCCAGCGGGAGCCGCATGGCATTCTCTGTCCATCGACATCGCTTCAAGCAACGACCAAAATCGTGAACAAGGAATCCAGCGTCATTGGGGCCGAGCGCCTGCTGCTCGTGCTGAGCGCACTCGCCAGCCACGGCAAGGCCATGTCCGTGAAGGACATGCTCGGCGCCACCGGTCTCGCGCAAAGCACGCTCTACCGGCAAGTCGCGCTGCTCAAGCGCTGGGGCTTCGTCTCCGAAGACGCCGGCTACTACGCGCCCGGCCCCATCAGTCTCCAGCTCGCGCTCGGCTTCGACGTCAACTCGATGCTCGTCGAAGCCAGCCGCGACAGCATGCTGCAACTCTCCCGCGCGACGCAGGAAAGCGTCGGTCTCATCGTCGCCGTGAACGACCAGGTGATCTGCCTCGAAATGATCGAGAGCACGCACTCGCTGCGCTGCTCCTTCGAGAAAGGCCGCGCCGTGCCGCTGCGTGCGGGGGCATCGGCGAAATCGCTGCTCGCCTTCATGGCCGACAAGACCCGCGCCGAAACTCTCGAACGCCAGTTCGCCGACAACCCCGCCGCGCGCGCCGCCCTCGAAGCCGAACTCGACGCCATCCGGTCCCGCGGCTACGCGGTCAGCGACAGCGAGATCGATATCGGCGTGTGGGGCGTCAGCGCGCCCGTCTTCCGGCGTCCGACGCGCGGCAGCGGCGGCGGCGCGGCTGCGTCGATCACGCTGATGGCGCCCTCCTCGCGCGCCGCCGGCCGCGAACAGCAACTCGCCGACTGGACCGTGCGCACCGCCAACGCCATTTCCACCCAATTGCAGTCCACCTGACCGCTTCAAAACCACGACCGAACCACACCCGGAGCCCACACGATGAAACTCAAGAACCTCTTTACCGCCGCGAGCCTCGGCTTTGCGATCATGGCCGCCGTGCTGCCCGGCAGCGCCGCCGCCGAAGACTCGAAGGTGCTGAACGTCGCCACCGACGCCACCTTCCCGCCGATGGAATTCGTCGACAAGGGCCAGCGCACCGGCTTCGACATCGACATCATGAACGCGCTGGCGAAGGCAATGGGCAAGACGGTCCAGTGGACCGACATCGACTTCAAGGGGCTGATTCCGGGTCTCGTCGCGCGCCGTTTCGATGCCGCCATCTCCGGCATCTACATCACGCCGGAACGCTCGCAGGTCGTCGACTTCACGCAGTCTTACTTCGCGGGCGGCCTCTCGGCGCTGGTGAAGGCCGATTCGCCGATCAAGACCCTCGCCGATCTCAACGGCAAGAAGGTGACGGTTCAGGTGGGCACGAAGTCCGTGAACTTCCTGCGCGACAACTATCCGCAGGTGCAGCGCGTGGAAGTGGAAAAGAACCAGGAAATGTTCGATCTCGTCGGCATCGGCCGCGCGGACGCCGCCGTCACGGGCAAGCCCGCCGCATTCCAGTTCGTGCGCACCCGCCCCGGTTTCCGCGTGCTCGACAAGGAGCTGACCACGGAAGCGTATGGCATCGCCGTGCGCAAGGACGAGCCGCAACTGCGCGACCAGATGAATGCCGCGCTCGCCAAGATCAAGGCCGACGGCACCTACGACGCCATCGTCAAGAAGTGGTTCAGCACCACTGCCACGACCGCCAGCGCCAAGTAAGCCGACGGACCTGACCCATGCAACTCGACTTCACTCCCGCCTTCGCCGGCTGGGCCGACATCGCGCACGGCGCGCTGGTCACGGTGGAAGTGACCGCCGCCGCGCTCGTGCTGTCGTGCCTGCTCGGGCTTCTGATCGGCATCGGCCGGCTGGCGCCGCAGCGCCGGCTGGTCTACGGCTTCTGCACCGGCTATCTGATCTTCTTCCGCGGCACGCCGCTGCTCGTGCAGTTGTTCCTGCTGTTTTTCGGCCTGCCGCAGTTCGATATCCTGCTGCCCGCGTTCGTGTGCGGCATGCTCGGCCTCGGGCTGTATTCGGCAGCGTATGTGTCGGAGATCGTGCGCGGCGCGATTCAGTCGGTGGACCGCGGCCAGACGGAAGCGGCGCGCTCCATCGGCATGTCGTCCGGACAGGCGATGCGCGCGATCATCCTGCCGCAGGCCATCGTGCGCATGATTCCGCCGCTCGGCAACGAGTTCATCGCGCTGATCAAGAACTCGGCGCTGGTGTCGCTGCTGACCATCCACGACCTGATGCACGAAGGACAGAAGATCATCAGCGTCTCTTACCGGTCGCTGGAGGTGTATATCGTGATCGCGCTCGTCTATCTCGTGCTCACCCAGACGACCAACTACATTCTTCATCGCGTCGAGCGTCGGCTGCGCGCAGGAGGCATGGTGCAATGAACAGCGCTCAACCCATCGTCAGCATCCGCGAACTCACCAAGTCCTTCGGCACGCATCGCGTTCTGAACGGCATCGACTTCGATATCCAGCCGAGCCAGGTCGTCGTCGTGATCGGGCCGAGCGGTTCCGGCAAGAGCACCTTCCTGCGCTGCTGCAACGGTCTTGAACAGCCGGAGCGCGGCACCATCGACATCTGCGGGCATCGGCTCGTCGATCACGGCACGATGCTCAAGGAGCGCTCGCTCAACGCGTTGCGCACCGAAGTCGGCATGGTGTTCCAGTCGTTCAATCTGTTCCCGCATCTTTCGGTGCTGCACAACATCACGGTCGGCCCGCGCATGCTGCGCGGCATGTCGAAAGCCGATGCCGACACCGCCGCGCTCGCGCTGCTCAAGAAGGTCGGCCTCGAACACAAGGCGCATGCGATGCCCGCAAGTCTCTCGGGCGGACAGAAGCAGCGCGTCGCGATTGCCCGCGCGCTGGCCATGCAGCCGCGCGTCATGCTGTTCGACGAACCCACGTCGGCGCTCGATCCGGAACTCGTCGGCGAAGTGCTGCAAGTGATGAAGCTGCTCGCCGCCGAAGGCATGACGATGCTCGTCGTCACGCATGAAATGGGCTTTGCGAAGGAAGTGGCGGATGTCGTCGTCGTGATGGACGGCGGCGAGATCGTCGAGGCGGGTCCGCCCGCGCAGATCTTCTCGACGCCCACGCAGCCGCGCACGCGTTCGTTCCTGCAAGCCGTGCTGACGCGCGCATGAACCTCGCTCTGATACGCGGCGACGCGCTCGTCGCCTCACCCTGGAAGAACGGCGGCGGCATCACGCGCGAAGTCGCAGCGCAGGCCCAGGCGTGGCGCGCGAGCGTCGCGGATATCGACCGGCCCGGGCCCTTCTCGCGCTTCGACGGCATCGATCGTGTGCTCGTATTGCTCGACGGCGCGGGTCTCGTGCTCGGCGAACAGGTCGTCGGGCAGGCGTTGGAGCTGGCCCGGTTCGCGGGCGAAACGCCCATCGACGCGCAGCTCACCGACGGCCCCGTCCGCGTGTTCAACCTGATGACGCAACGCGATGCCGCGCGCGCATCGGTGGATATCTGGCACGCGCCGGGCACGCGCGTCGTGCGCGGCGACACCGTGCTGCTGCACTGCGCGCGCGGCACGCTCGACGTGCGCGTCGGCGAGACGCATATCAGTCTGACGAAGATGGACACGCTGCGCATCGAAGACGCGCGCGCCATCGAAGTCGGGATGCAGGGCGACGGCGCGTTGCTGTGCGCGTCGCTCGAAACCCAAGTCCGATCATGAACTCATCGAACTCAATGCTTTTTGCGGCGCACGCGCTGCTGCCGGACGGCTGGCGCACCAACGTGCTGCTGGAGTGGAATGACGCGGGTACGCTCGTCGCCGTGACGCCCGACACGCGCGAGATACCCGCGAACGCGGCGCGCGCGGCAGGACCGGTCGTGCCCGGCATGCCGAACCTGCATTCGCACGCGTTCCAGCGCGCGATGGCGGGCCTCACCGAGTATCGCGCGAACCCCGCCGACAGCTTCTGGAGCTGGCGCGACCTGATGTACCGCTTCGCGCTGCGCATCACGCCCGAGACGCTCGGCGCCATTGCGCGCTGGCTCTATGTCGAGATGCTCAAGGCGGGCTACACGTCCGTTTGCGAGTTCCACTACGTGCATCACGCCGAAGACGGCACGCAGTACGCGCAACCGGCGGAACTGGCGCTGCGCGTCGTGGATGCGGCGCGCGAGACCGGCATCGGCATGACGATGCTGCCCGTGCTCTATCAGCAAGGCGGCTTCGATGCGCAGCCGCCGCGCGCCGACCAGCGCCGCTTCATCAATTCCACGGCAGGCTATCTCGACCTGCTGCGCAGCCTGCGCACGGCGCGTCCGGAAGACGGCGCGCTGCGTTACGGTGTCGCGCCGCACTCGTTGCGGGCGGTGTCGGAGGCTTCGTTGCGCGCGTTGCTCGAGGGCCTCGACGCCATGTCGCCCGGCGCGCCCGTGCATATCCATATCGCGGAGCAGACGGCGGAAGTGGACGCATCGCTCGCGGCGCTCGGCGCGCGCCCGGTGCAATGGCTGCTCGATCACTTCGACGTCAACCCACGCTGGTGTCTCGTGCATGCCACGCACGTCGATGCCGGCGAAACGCTCGCGCTCGCCCGCAGCGGCGCGGTCACCGGGCTGTGCCTCACGACCGAGGCGAATCTCGGCGACGGCTTCTTCCCCGTCGCGGAATATCTCGACGCACAGGGCGCGTTCGGCGTCGGCTCGGACAGTCATATCGGCGTGGACTGGCGCGCGGAACTGCGTCTGCTCGAATACGGCCAGCGGCTCCAGCGGCGGCAGCGCAACGTGCTCGCGTCGCCGGACACGGCGCAGGTCGCGGACCGGCTGTTCCACGACGCGCTCGAAGGCGGCGCCCGCGCGACGGGCCGCACCACCGGCAAGCTCGAAGCCGGCGCGCGCGCCGACTGGCTCGTGCTCGACGCCGATCATCCGAATCTCGCGGAACAAACGCCCGCGACGTGGCTCTCTTCGGTGGTCTTCTGCGAACATGGCGAAACGCCGGTGCGCGATGTTTTCGTCGGTGGAGAATGCGTGGTTCGCGAGCGTCGTCATCGGGACGAAGCGCGGCACTACGCGGACTATCGCCGGGCGCTCTCGCAACTGCTTGCCGACGCCTGAACGTCGGCCAACCCAGGACGCAAGCTCATGAACGATCTCTTTTCTCTCGAACGCGGCGATGCGCCGCTGCTCATCTCCATCCCGCACCTCGGCACGCAGATTCCGGACTCACTGCGCAGCCAGTACACCGACGTCGCGCTGACGGTCGCGGATACCGACTGGCATCTCGACCGCCTTTACAGCTTCGCCCGGACGCTCGGCGCGACGATTCTGGGCGCGCGCCTGTCGCGCTATGTGATCGACCTGAACCGGCCGCCGAGCGACGAAAGCCTGTATCCCGGACAGACGACGACTGGCCTGTGCCCCGACCTGACCTTTCGCGGCGAGCCGGTGTATCGCGAAGGCTGCGTGCCCGATGCCGCCGAGAAGCAGCGGCGCGTCGCGGCGTACTGGCAGCCGTATCACGACACCCTGCGCGCCGAATTGAAGCGTCTGCGCGAGCGGCATGCGAACGTGCTGCTGTGGGAAGCGCATTCCATCGCGAGCGTGCTGCCGCGTCTCTTCGACGACAAGCTGCCTGATCTCAACATCGGCACGCAGGACGGACGCACGGCGGCGGCTTCGGTGCAGCAGGAAGTGGAACGCGCGGCTGCGGCGGGTCCGTTCACGTGGATCGCCAACGGCCGCTTCAAGGGCGGCTATATCACGCGGCACTTCGGCGCGCCCCAGGACGGCGTGCACGCGGTCCAGCTGGAGATGTGCCAGTCGACCTACATGAACGAGGCCGCGCCGTTCGAGTATCGGCCCGAGGTGGCGCAACAGGTCGAGCCGGTGGTCGAGAACATGGTGAGCGGCGCGCTGCGGGCGGTGGTCGCGCTGAGCACGGCGGCCGGCTGAAAAAGCGGGCGTGATTCACGCGCCATCGAGGAGCAGGTCGCGGAGCGCGTCGAGCGCCGCTGAGTAATGGCCCTTGCGCCAGACCAGCAGCGTATCCACCTGCCCCAGTTCGCCGAGCGGATGGACATCGACGTCATCGTCGAGACGCGCCAGTTCCAGCACCGAGCGCGGCGCCACCGCGACGCCCGCGCCCGCCGCCACGCACGCGATGATCGCGTGGTACGAGGCCAGTTCCAGCACCCGCGCGGGACGGATGCCCTGCTGCTCGTACCAGCGCATCGCATAGGAGCGATAGGCGCAGCCGCGTTCGAACGCTACCAGCGTGAGGCCGGCCGGCTCCTGCGCCAGGGCTGTCGGATCCTGTCCGCGCGGCGTGACCAGCGTCAGTTCTTCGCGGAACACCGGCACGGTGTCGAACTGCCCGGCGCCGAGCGCGTCCGGTTCGATCGGCCGCGCCATCACCGCCGCATCCACGTCGAAGGTGCGCACGCTTTCGATCAGCGCGCGCGTGACGCCGGTCGCCAGTTCCAGCGTCACCTGCGGCCAGCGCCGGTGATACGCCGCGAGCACGCGCGGCAGACGGCTCGCCGCCGTGCTTTCCATCGTGCCCAGGCGCAAGCGTCCTTGCGGCCGGTTCTCGCTGATCGCATGACGCGCTTCCTCGGCCAGCGCGAGCAGGCGTTCGGCGTAGGGCAGCAAGGTCTCGCCGGCGGGCGTCAGCACGAGGCGCCGGCCATCGCGGACGAACAACTCCGTGCCGAGCGTTTCCTCCAGCTGGCGAATGCGCGTCGTCACGTTCGATTGCACGCGGTTCAGCTTGAGCGCGGCGCGCGTCACGCCGTTTTCGCGGACGACCGCCCGAAAGATGGTGAGCGCAGCCAGATCCATGATCTTTCCTGAAGATTGATTCCATCTCGATTATTCATTTTTCAAGATGGATAGGTCAAGGTAGGATCAGCGGACCCTCGCTCTGACTTTCATGCTCATGGCATCGCCGCTGCCCGTCTCGTCCGCCTCCGCTCAACCCGCGGGCCATGCCGCGCTTGCCTGCGCCGTGGTGCTGGCCGTTGCGCTGGGCGTCGGGCGCTTCGCGTTCACGCCGTTGCTGCCGCTGATGCTGCACAGCGGCGCGCTCGACATCCGGCACGGCGGCTGGCTCGCGTCGGCCAACTACGCGGGTTATCTGATCGGCGCGCTGTCCTGCGCGGCGATTCGCATCGATCACGCCCGCATGGTGCGGTTCGCGCTCGCCGCGACCATCCTGCTGACCCTCGCGATGGGCGTCGTTCATCTGTTCTGGCTCTGGACGGCGATCCGCTTCGCGGCGGGCGTCGTCAGCGCGTGGGCGTTCGTGTTTGCATCGCAATGGGGCCTGCGGCGGCTCGCGGAACTCGACGCGCACGGCTACGGCGGCGTGATCTATGCCGGGCCGGGTGTCGGGATCGTCGCAACCGGACTGCTCGGTGCAGGTGCCGCTGCGCTCGCCGTGCCGACGCCGTGGGTGTGGGATGGCTTCGCGGTGTGCTCGGCGCTGGCCGGCCTGGCCGTCTGGAAGACCTTCACGCTGCAGGCATCGGCCGCGCATGGCCGCGCGACGCATCACGGCGGCAGCGAGACCGGCGTAGCGCGCGCCGATTCGATCGGATTGATCGGCCTTTATGGACTCGCCGGGTTCGGCTACATCATCTCGGCGACCTTCCTGCCCGTCATCGCCCGGCAAGCCTTGCCCGGTTCAGCGTGGCCCGACTTGTTCTGGCCAGCCTTCGGACTCGCGCTGATCGCCGGCGCGCTGCTCGCCGCGCGCCTGCCGATGTCTTGGGACAACCGCCTGCTGTCGGCCGGGTTGTATCTGATTCAGGCGCTGGGCATCGCGTCGGGGATCGTCTTTCCTACCGCGCTCGGATTCGGCATCGGCAGTCTGCTGCTGGGGTTTCCGTTTACCGCGATCACTTTGTTCGCGATGCGCGAGGCGCGCCGCCTGCGCGGCGATGCGGCCGCCGGATTGATGGGCTATGCCACTGCTTCGTATGGATTGGGGCAGATCGTCGGGCCGCTGGTCGCGGCGCCTATCGCCGAGCACACGGGTTCGTTCTCGGCCGCGCTGTGGATCGCGGCGGCGGCGCTGGCGGCAGGGGCTATCGGATTGGTCTGGCTGGGGACGCGTGCTTCGGCCCGGCGCTAGAAGAGATCAGCAGGCCACGCTGTCGCGCGGCGCTTGAGAACGCGCCGCGGGTTGCGCGAGTTCCACCCGGTTGCCGCCGAGCGACTTCGCCCGGTACAACGCGCGGTCGGCGATGGTCAGCAGATCGGTCAATGCAGCGCCGGCCGTGCCGCATTGCGCCAGACCGATGCTCACGGTCGCGCGGATCTCCACCCCCGCCCCGCCGGGCGTGCCCGCTTGCGCGAAACGCCGGACCACGGCTTCCGCCGTCGCGCGGGCGCGATTGCAGTCGCGTCCCGGCAGCAGCGCGGCAAATTCCTCGCCGCCGATGCGCGCAAAAATCGCCTCGGGCCCCAGCGCGTCCTGTGCGATCGACGCGAAGGTCTTGAGCACGGCGTCGCCCGTTTCATGACCGTGGCGGTCGTTGATGGCCTTGAAGTTATCGAGATCGAGCGCGATCAGGCAGACCGGCTGCCGTGCATCCGCGCGCCGGATGATGCGCATGCCTTCCTCGAAGAACCAGCGGCGGTTGCCGAGCCCCGTCAGGTAATCCGTCCGCGATTCCTTCAGCAATTCACCATGCGCCTCGTCGCGCACGAAGCGCAGCAGGGTCATCGGCAGAATGACGGAATAGAGCACGCCTTCGTACATCGTCGCCTTGGCGATCGCCGACAGCATGCCCGGCCCGAGCGACGCTGCCAGCCACGGCAGGATCAGCGCGCGCGCGGCATAGAAGAGCCCGTGAAAGCCCGCGACGAACGCCGCGATATCGCGCGACTGCAGGCGCCGGGCGCGATCGCCACGCAGCAGTTCGCGGGCCGTCATGCCGCTGGCGAAAGCGATCGGGATGGCGCTGACGTAGTTCCACATCGGCACTTCCCAGCGCACGCCGGCGATGACCCACGCGAGCGCCACGCCGGCCAGCACGCCAATGGACAACGCCCCATGACGCCGGTCGTTCATGATGGCGACGCCGCGCAGCAGCAGCAGATAGCCCGAGACCATGATGAGGTTGCTCAGCGCCGATCCGATCGCGCCGGGCAGCGCGTGGCGCACGGCGACGGCCGCGCAGCCGGCGGCGAGCGTCGCGTAGCCGGCGGCCAGCGTGGCCAGCTCCTGCCTGCGTCCGGCATGACCGCGGCGTTCCCACAGCGTCATCCCGCAACTGGCGAGGAGCGTGCCGATGGCAAGCAGATAGATGGTAATGAGATCGACATGCATGCTGTCGCGTGCCTGATGTGCCCGAAAGACTTTTCCGTGCGACTGTTAACGGCAGGCAAACGTCAAACTTGAAGTGAATCGCTGATCCGTTCTTCACGCGGCCCGTGGGCTCGCACTGTTGGATCGGCGGCAACGCGCCACGCGCGCCCGTTCTGTCGCCGCCAATACCTCGCCGCATGACGAGACTCGTGGCAGGTACCGCCGAGTACCGCCTTTCCCTTTCTCATCAACGGCTTGCACGATCTTCATGCACGCGAAACGTCTCCTGGCACGGCTCTCGCAATGAATGTCGCGAGCGCAACGACACGCGCTCCCCACCCAACCGGAACCCAGGAGATTCACCATGAAGATCGACAACCTCGCTGTCAGCAAAGACCTCGCCCGTGAAGAGATGGAAGCCATCGTCGGCGGCAGCGTTTTCCAGAACAACGGCGTCAACGCCAACCTCGAGGCCGGCGGCGTCTCTTTCGCGAGCCCGCAGACCAACGTCGCGCCCGTGACGCAAGTGGATGCCTCGACGCACACGGACGTCGACCTGAAGAACATCACGAAGTCGGTCTCTTCGGTGGGCAGCCTGATTCAAGGCATGAAGATCTGAAGCACGCAATCCGGCGAGCGAAGGATTCGGGGATCCTTCCCTCGCCGGACGCGGCGTCGCTCAGCGCGGCGCCGATACCACTTCCAGCGCGAGCAGATTCGATACGTAGCGGCCCGCCTTGCCATCGCCGGGAATGACGAGCCGCGCGAAACCGGTCGTCGTCAGGGGCGCACCGTTCATCTCATACGCGACGATGTCCGGCTGATTGCCGAAATCGGGCGACAGCTCGGCCAGCGACAGGATCACGCGATAACCATCGCTGCCCGTCGCGATCAGGTAGAAACCCAGCAGATCGTTCTTGACCGTCGAACTGGTCTGGATGCCCGCCGCATTCAGCAGATTCCACAGGCTCACGCCCGTGTAGGTCGTCGTGCCGACCGTGCGCGTCACCGCGGGAAGCGCCTGAAGCGCGGCGAGATCGAAGCTTGCCGGCGTCGCCACCGCGCCGGACAACTGGAACTGCGTCGTGGTCCCGCCGCCCGCGACATGAACCGCCGACACCGCCGTGCCCACCTTGAGCGTCACGAGGTTCGACACGTAGCGGCCGCCCTTCACGTCGCCCGGCGCGGTGACGCGCAGCGGGCCGTCGGTCGGGGACAACGCGGCGCTCGTGCCGTTGATCGTCTCCGCATACACCACCTGATTGCCGCGATTGCCGAAGTCCGGGCTCAGCTCGCCCATCGCGAACAGCGCGCGGTAGTTGTCGCTGCCGGTCGCGATCACGTACTTCGCGAGGACATCGTTCTTGACCGCCGCGTTCGTCGTGATGCCGATCTGGTTCAGCATGCTCCAGAGGCTTGCTCCGGTGTACACATGCGTCTGCTGACCCGTGCCGCTGCCGAAGGACACGGTTTGACTCGCCGCGGTCTGAGCCTGGATCTGCGCCAGCGTGAACTGGGTCTGCATCGTGACGTCGCCGGAAACCGACAGTACGGTCTTCGGCGGCGGCGTATCGTCGTCACCGCCGCCGCAGGAAGCGGCTGCGAACGGAAGCAGGCTGAGCAGGATGAGCGGCGATGCCAGCCGCTTCAGAACAGGGGAAAGCGTCATTGTCGGTACTCCCTCCGGTCAGCGGATCGACGCCCGTCGTGCAGCGCAGTGCGCGCGATATCCCGCTCGTTATGTTTATGCGGATACAGCGGCGATCACATTCGCAGAATCGCGTGCAAAAGGCAAGACGGGGTCGTGCGATGAACGGCTCGGCGCGTCGCGCGGCCTTCATGTCTGGCGAATGGACGGAAGACTTCGAGCGCCCGGTCGAAGAAGGCGCGCGGGAGATCGCGAAGGTGGCGACCGTCCTTACCGACGGCGGACAGCCGCAGCCATGACGTCAGATCGCCATGCCGCCCGACACCTCGATGCGCTGCGCATTGATCCAGCGATTGTCCTCCGACAGCAGCGACGCGATCATCGGTCCGATGTCGTCGGGCAGGCCCGGGCGGCCGAGCGCCGTCATCTCGGTGACGCGCCGGTTGACCTCGGGGTTGTCGCGCACGATGCCGCCGCTGAAGTCGGTCTGGATCGCGCCCGGCGCCACCACGTTGACCGCGATGCGGCGTGGCGCCAGTTCCTTCGCCATGTACTTGGTCAGCACTTCCACCGCGCCTTTCAACGAGCCATAGGCCGCGCTCTCCGGAATGATGATGCGCGTGAGGCCCGACGAGATATTGACGATCCGGCCGCCGTCGTTGATGAGCGGAAGCAGCTTCTGCGTGAGAAAGAACACGCCCTTGAAGTGGACGTCATAGAGCGCGTCGAGTTCGGCTTCCGTCGTCTTCTCGATGCTGTTGTGATGCGACGTGCCCGCATTGTTGACGAGATAGTCGAAGCGTTCCGCCTGCCATCCGGCGAGCGTGCGGCGCACATCATTCGTGAAGGCGTCGAACGCCGCGACCTTGCCGGTATCGAGTTGCAGCGCGGCCGCCTTGCTGCCCGTCTCGGCGACGAGCGCCAGCACCTTGTCCGCTTCCGCGCGATTGCTGTGATAGGTAAAGATGCAATCGACGCCGCGTCGCGCGAGATTGAGCACCGTGTTCCGACCGAGCCCGCGGCTTGCGCCGGTCACGATCGCGATCTTGCTGGCAGACATGGATGACCTCTCTGTGAAGTGAATCCACAGGATAGCCATTCGAGTGCGTTCGAATAATCCATGCAACGTTGCACGGGCTGTGCTGGCATGCGAACAATGACGCATGCCAGCATGAGATCAAGGCGTAGGCGGCGTGCCTTCGCCCGGCTGGTTGGCGAGACCGGCGCGCGTCACGTCGAACGCCAGCTTCTTCCTGCTCTCGTCATAGCGGCAGCGCACCTTCGCGCCTTCGCCGACCTCGCCGCCAAGCATTTCCCTCGCGAGCTGGTTCTCGATCGACTGACGAATCTGCCTGCGCAACTCACGCGCGCCGAACTCGGGCCGATAACCGACTTCCGCGAGATGATCGACGACGGATTCGTCGAACTCGAGCGCGATGTCCTGGCTATGCGCGAGACGTTGCACCTGATCGAGCATCAAGCGCACGATCTGCCGCACTTCGTCGCGGCCAAGGGACTTGAACAGGATGATGTCATCGATCCGGTTCAGGAACTCCGGCCTGAAGTGCTGTTGCAACACCTTCATCACGCCGCTTTGCAACGAAGCATCCGCATCCGACGCCGTGCTCGTGAAGCCCAGCACGCCGCGCTTCTGACCGGCGATCACATCGGAACCGAGATTGCTCGTCGCGATGATCAGCGTGTTGCTGAAGTCGACGACGCGGCCCTTGCCATCGGTGAGGCGTCCGTCGTCGAACACTTGCAGCAGCACGTTGTAGACATCCGGATGCGCCTTCTCGATCTCGTCGAGCAGGATCACGCTGTAAGGCCGGCGACGCACGCGCTCGGTCAGCTGGCCGCCTTCGTCATAGCCCACATAGCCCGGCGGCGAGCCGATCAGCCGCGACACCGCATGGCGCTCCATGTACTCGCTCATGTCGACGCGCAGCATCGCGTCTTCGTCGCCGAACACGACTTCCGCGAGCGCCTTCGCCAGCTCGGTCTTGCCGACGCCCGTCGGCCCGAGGAACAGGAACACGGCGATCGGCCGATTGCGCCCTTGCAAACCGGTACGCGCGCGGCGCACGGCGTCGGACACGGCCTCGACCGCTTCGTCCTGGCCGATCACGCGCTTGTGTAGACGCTCTTCCATCTGCAACAGGCGCGCGCGCTCTTCCTCGGTCAGTTGCGCGACCGGAATGCCCGTGAGCGTCGCGATGATCTCCGCGATCTGCGCGACCGTCACCGTCAACGTATTCGTGCCGACACGCTTCTTCCACGTGTCGGTGGCTTCGTCGAGTTCCTTTTGCTTCTGTTCGAGTTCGCTGTCGAGCGCATGCGCGCGGTCGAACTGCTTGCGCGATGCCGCGTAGTCCTGCTCGCGCCGCAACTGCGCGTGCTCCGCTTCCAGTTCGAGGATTTCGGCAGGACGTGAAGTGGCCGAGAGATTGACGCGCGCGGCGGCCTGATCGACGAGATCGATCGCCTTGTCGGGCAGGAAGCGTCCGGTGATGTAACGGTCCGACAACTCCGCCGCACCGACGATCGCATCGTCCTGGATGGTCACCTTGTGATGCGCTTCGAGACGGTCGCGCAGGCCGCGCAGGATGTTGATGGTCTGCGCGACGGTCGGCTCCGCCACCAGCACCGGCTGGAAGCGCCGTTCGAGCGCCGCGTCCTTCTCGATGTGCTTCTGGTACTCGGCGAGCGTGGTTGCGCCGATCAGGTTCAGCTCGCCGCGCGCCATGGCCGGCTTGAAGACATTGGCGATGTCGAGCCCGCCTTCGCCGCCGCCCTGCCCCGCGCCGACGATCGTATGCACCTCGTCGACGAACAGCAGCAGCGTGTCGCGATTCGCGCCGATTTCATCGACGACCTGCTTCACGCGCTCCTCGAACTCGCCGCGAAACTTCGCACCCGCGACCATCGAATTCACGTTCAGTTCGACGAGCCGTTTCTCGCGCAGCGACTCGGGCACGTCGCCGTTCACCATGCGCTGCGCCAGCCCCTCGACCACCGCCGTCTTGCCGACGCCCGGTTCGCCGATCAGCACCGGATTGTTCTTGCGGCGGCGCGCGAGCACTTCGACCATCGTCTCGATCTCGCGTGCGCGCCCGATCACCGGATCCAGATGTCCTTCGCGCGCGAGTGCGGTGAGGTCGCGGCTGAACTTGTCGAGATTCGGCGTACGCGAAGGCGGCGTATCGCCGCCGCGCGGCGGTGCGCCCGCGCCGACCGTCTGCGCGGTCTGCTGCCTGAGCGCCTGCGGATCGACGCCGAGCTTGCCGAGCAGTTGCCCGGCGAAGCTGTCGGGCACGTCGGCGAGACCAATCAGCAAATGCTCCGGCGCGACATAGCTGTGCCGCAGTTGCCGCGACGCGAGCAACGCGCGGTCGAGCGCGCTCTTCAGACGCGGCGACACGCCGATCATGCCGTCCGCCGGCGGCGGCGACGTGCCGTAGCAGCCTGGCGCGTTGGCATCGATATAGGCGCGGATCTGCGCGGGATCGAGCCCGAGGCTCTTCATCAGCGACTCGATCACCGCATTGTTCGCGAGTTCGTAGAGCAGGTGTTCCGTATCGACCTGCGAACATCCGGATTGCACGGCGCGCTCGGCCGCGCGCATCAGCATCTCTTTCGCGCCGTCGCTGAAATAGCGGTCGATGTTCGCGCCTTCGGCTTCGTTGCGCCGGGCGCTGGGGGTTGGCGCTGCATCGGCGGACGGGGGCGGCATGGCTGCGCCGGATGGATCAGGCTGCTCCGGCGCGCCACCGAGAAACAGCGATTCCAACGGCGAGAGCGCACGCTGATGCCGTGTCAACTGGGCATAGTGAAAGTCGCATACGTCGATGACATGCCGCTGCCCGTTGCGCAAGACGGCCAGCCGCACCGTGGCGGGACGCGCGGCGCAAACGTCGCACAGATGAGCCATGTTCGGTTTCCTTACATGAGGGCATGCGCCCGGCCAGGCATCGATGCAACCGCTATTCCTGATCCCTGGCCTTGCAAGTGCCGTGAACAAGATCGGGCAGTCATGGTACTGCGCAAGCCGCCCTGCATGCGGGAACGATGTTTGCAGTAGGCCGTGCCGATTGCGCGATCTACGCGGACCTTGCTTGCTCGCCCGCCGCCAGCGTCTTGATACGCCCGGCCACTTCGGCATCGAGCGGCGTATAGACGATCATGCCGAGGTCAGGCCGGCCATCGACCGCGAAGGCCGAATACTCGAGTTCGACGGGACCGAGCAGCGGATGCTGCAGGCGCTTGATGGCATGCACGTCCGAATGACCGAGCACATCGTTGTCGCGCCACAGGGCTTCGAACTCGGGACTGGCGCTGCACAGTTCATCGACGAGATCAGCGGCTTCCGACACGATCCCCGCGCGCGCCACGTCCGCCCGAAACGCGCCGACGACAAAGCGCGCGACGTTCTCCCAGTCGTGCTGCTTCGCGCGCACGGCGGGATGGCGGAACAGGAACTTCAGGATATTGCGCTGGCCCGGCGGCAATGCGCCGTAGTCGGTCAGCACAACGGCCGCCGCGCGGTTCCACGCCACCACATCCCACGTGGCTGTCTTGATGAGCGCCGGACTGGCTTCGAGCGAGTCGAGCAGGCGCTGCAAGCGCGGATTCACGCCTTCCACGCTTTGATAGCGAACTTCCGGCGGCCTGCCGAGGCCGAGCATGAACAGGTGCTCGCGTTCGGTATCGGTCAGCAACAACGCGCCGGCGATACGTTCCAGCACGTCCGGCGAAGGCGCGCCGCCGCGTCCCTGTTCGAGCCACGTGTACCAGGTGGGGCTGATGTTGGCACGCTGCGCCACCTCTTCGCGGCGCAGTCCGGGCGTACGGCGGCGGCCCGTGAAGCCGAAGCTGGCCGGATCGAGACGCGTGCGCCGGCTTCGCAGGAAATCGCCGAGTGAGCGCGGTGTGTTCAAGGTGTTAGTCGGTTTACCATGATGTCGTCACTACTTTAACGGGATAAGAAAACGCAGGATAGTGCATGGGTTCGATCAAGGAGAACCACACCATGCGAATCTTTCTGACCGGCGCGACCGGTTTCATCGGCTCGGCGCTCGTTCCCGAACTCATCGCGGCGGGTCATCGAGTCATCGGCATGACGCGTTCCAATGCCGGCGCGCAAGCCCTCAAGGATGCCGGCGCCGATGTGCATCACGGCACGCTCGAAGACCCGTCGAGCTTGCGCGAGGGCGCAGCCGACGCCGACGCCGTTATCCACACCGCCTTCGACCACGACTTCTCGCGCTTCGTCGAGAACTGCGAGAAGGACAAGCGCGCGATCGCCGCGCTCGGCGAAGCGCTCGCGGGTTCGGACCGGCCGCTCGTCATCACGTCGGGCACGGGGATCGGCATCGGCGAACAGGGTGGACTGGCAAGCGAGGACATCGTCAACCTGAAGCACCCGAATCCGCGCATCGCGTCGGAGATCGCGGGGCAGGCGTTGCTCGATCAGGGCATCAACGTGTCGGTTGTACGGCTGCCGCAGGTCCACGATCCATTCCGCCAAGGGCTCATCACGCCGCTCATCGGCATCGCGCGCGAGAAAGGCGTATGCGCGTATGTGGGCGACGGCGCCAATCGCTGGCCGGCGGGGCATCGTTCGGATGTCGCGCGCGTGTACCGGCTCGCCATCGAGAAGGCCGAACGCGGCGCGCGTTATCACGCGGTCGGCGAGGAAGGCGTCAGCGCGCGCGACATCATGGAGTCGCTCGGGCGCGGCATGCAGCTGCCGGTCGTATCGATCACGCCCGCCGAAGCACAGGATCACTTCGGCTGGATGGCGATGTTCATGGCCCTCGACATGCCCGCCTCCAGCGCGCAGACACAAGCTCGACTCGGCTGGCAACCCACAGGGCCGACGCTGCTGTCCGATCTCGATCAGGCGCGTTACCTGGAACAGTCTGCCTGAGCGTCGGGCGAGGAAAGTGGCTTGCGTTTATGATCGATCGGCGCCCACCCTTTCGAGCAAACATCCATGAGCGACTTTCCTTATCGCAGTGCGCTGATCGTCGGCGCCGGAGCGGGCATCAGTGCTTCGCTCACGCGGCGCCTGCGCGCCGAGAACATTCCTGTCGTGATCGCGGCGCGCAACGTCGACAAGCTGGCCTCGCTGGTGGATGAAACCGGCGCCGTCGCCCTGCCCGCCGATGCCGCCGATGCCAGCCAGATCGACGCGCTCTTCAGCGAGACTGAAGCGCGCATCGGTGCGCCGGAGATCGTCGTGTACAACGCCAGCGGCCGCGTGCGCGGGCCGCTGGCCGAACTGGATGCGGCGGCGGTGGAACGGGCCGTCGCGGTCTCCGCGCTGGGCGCCTTCCATGTCGTGCAGCAGGCGGCGCGGCGCATGATGCCGGCCGGTCACGGCGCGATCCTGCTGACCGGCGCGACCGCCGGCGTGAAGGGCTTCGCACTGTCCGCGCCGTTCGCGATGGGCAAGTTCGCGCTACGGGGTCTTGCGCAAAGCGCCGCACGCGAACTGATGCCGAAGGGCATTCACGTCGCGCACTTCGTCATCGACGGCGGCGTGCGCGGCGCGCATCCCGAAGCCGCCGACGCGCCCGACAGCATGCTCGATCCCGATGCGATCGCGCAGTCCTATATCGATGTGCTGCGCCAGCATCGCAGCGCGTGGACGTGGGAGATGGAACTGCGGCCATGGGTGGAAAAGTTCTGAGTCGGCGCTGCACCGACAGGTTTCTCTGCTTCGTCGGGCGCACGCCGACATATCCGCCGCGCCCGCAAGCTCGCCAAAACCGCGCTTTCCTTTGCTGACAAGGACTTCAACGTTCTCCACACAGCGCTGGCACAGCTCTCGCATAGGTAGCTGCGAGCGCAACGAATGATGCTCAACCAACCCAACCAGCCATTCAGGAGAACCATCATGTTGAAGATCGACAACCTCGCCGTCAGCAAAGAACTCGACCGTGCCGAAATGGGCGCCATCGTCGGCGGCAGCGTGTTCCAGAACAACGCCATCAACGCCAACGGCCAGCTCGGCGGCGTGTCGTTCGCCAGCCCGCAAACCAATGTCGCGCCCGTCACGCAAGTGGATGCCTCCACGCATACGGACGTCGACCTGACCAACGTGACGAAGTCGCTCACCGCCGTCGGCAGCCTGGTTCAGGGCATGAAGCTCTGAGCATCGCTGCAACAAGAGCACGGGCACGAGATGGGACGGACTGCTCCGTCTCCTCTCCCGGAACCTTGGCCCGCCTCGCCTCGATCACGCCGAGGTTCCCGGAGAGGACTGCTGGCTTGCCGGCGGCCTCTCGTGCTGCTGTGCGTAGTGCGTCGGCGGCACGCCGACATGACGCGTGAACGCGACGCTGAACGCACTCGCCGATCCATACCCCACGCGCTCCGCCACCTTCGCGACACTGCCTTCCTTCTGGCGCAGCAGCTTCCTCGCCAGCGCCATGCGCCACGACAGCAGATATTCCATCGGCGCCACACCCACCGCACGGCTGAAGCGTTCGAAAAACGCCGAGCGCGACAGCGCCGCCGCCCGCGCCAGCTCCACGACAGTCCAGGCACGCTCGGGACGTTCGTGCATCTGCCGGATGGCCTGCGCCAGACGGGCATCGGCGAGACCGCGCACCAGCCCCGGCGATGCCGCCGTGCCCGTGGAGCGCAAGGCCTCGATCAACAGCACTTCCAGCAGGCGCGCGAGCACCATGTCGCGCGCGGGCCGCTGCGCGCGCGATTCTTCCCGGACGAGCTTGACGAGCGTAGCCAGCCGGCGCTCGCCGCGCACATGCACGAGTTCCGGCAGCAAGGAAACCAGCAGCTCCGCATCCGGCGAACCGAACACGCAATGACCCACGAGAATCTGGATATCGCGCGGAGCGGTTTCCGCGCCGATCCGGAAGCCGCCGTCGGCCAGCGCGACCGGAACGGCATCGGCTTCGTCGGCTTCGGGCGGTTCGAGACTCGACATCGTGAATTCGTCCAGTTCCGGGACCAGCACGAAGTCGTCGGTCTGCAGGGTGACGGGCTCGCGGCCGTTGGCCACGAGACGGCACGCGCCTTCGAGCACCACGCAGTAGAACGGCAAGTGCGCGTCCGAGCGCCGCACGCGCCACCGGCCACTGCCGCTCACTACCTTCGAGAACGCCGCGACCGGCTGCAACAAGGTGACGACGTCCGCGAACGGATCGATCATGGCCGGACTTCCTCGAATGAAAACTGGACGTTCGATTGTAGCAAGTCCGGCCTGGTCGACTTATCGTGAGAACTCATTCACTCACCTGCGGATTTGCCATGCCCACCGTATTGATCACCGGATGCTCATCCGGTTTCGGCCTCGAAATCGCCCGTTATTTCCTGGAGCAGGACTGGAACGTCATCGCGACGATGCGCACGCCGCGCGAAGACATCCTGCCGAAGTCCGACCGCCTGCGCGTCATCGCCCTCGACGTGACGGATCCGCACAGCATCAGCCAGGCCATCGCGAGCGCGGGGCCGATCGACGTGCTCGTCAACAACGCGGGCATCGGCTTTCTCAATGCGGTCGAAGCCACGCCGATGGCCACGGCGCGCGAGATCTTCGAGACCAACACGCTCGGCACCATCGCGATGACGCAAGCCGTGCTGCCACAGTTTCGCGAGCGCCGCTCAGGCGTGATCGTCAATGTGACCTCCACCGTGACGCTGCGGCCGCTGCATCTGCTGTCCGTCTATACGGCCAGCAAGGCGGCGGTCAACGCGTTCTCGGAATCGCTCGCGCTGGAGCTGGAACCGTTCGGCGTGCGCGTGCGGATCGTGCTGCCCGGACGGTCGCCTGAAACGAAGTTCGGCGACAACGCCCGGACGCGCATGCAAAGCGGCTTCCCCGAGCCTTACGCGAAGCTCGCGCAAACGGTGTTCGAGCGCTTCGAGAACGACCCGACCGTCACCTATTCGCGCGATGTCGCCGAGGGCGTGTGGCGCGCGGCCACGGACCCGTCGAGCCCGATGCGCATTCCCGCCGGCGCGGATGCCGTCGAATGGGCGAAGGCGGGTTGAGGCAGGCGACGTCTTGGCACGCCGCTTTTATTGGCCTGCGCCCGTGCGCCGCATGTGCATCAGCAACTCGTCGGTCGATAGGGTCGGCGGCAAATGCTCGCGGCGCTCATAGTCTGAAATGGCGGCGCTCGTGCGCGGACCGGGCCGGCCATCCGCATCGCCGCGCAGGATCTTCCTGCTGATCAGGATGCGCTGCACTTCCTGCAGGGTCTCGCGATGCGTCAGCGGCACCGGGGCGGGCGCATCCGCGCGGGGCGCCGCGAGACGGATCAGATAGCGGTTCGCCATCGAGCCCGGCTCGGTGTGGCCGACGACGAAGCCGGTCGCAGCCTGCGCGGCCTGTGGCACGGTCGGCAGCCAGCCCAGCGCGCCGCCGAGGCCCACCATCACGCCGGTCAGCGACATCGCCATCGTGAAGCCGCAGGCCCGCTTCAACGGCGCCCAGTTGCGCACACGCTGGCGATACTCCCGGGGTACCCGCAGCCGCCATGCGTAGCTCACCAGGCTGCTGAGCAGCCAGCCTGCCGGCGAGACGATCAGCATGGCGCACAGCGCGCCAATGAGCGTCACGAAGAACGGAAGCACCGCCGACCACGGCGCATGCAGCGAGAAATGATTGAACAGGCGGGCCGCATAAAGGAACGACGCGCCCGCCGGAACCAGCGCGACGAGACTCCACGCGAGGTGCGAATGCGTGGGCGAGACCTTGTCGAGCACATTGCAGGCTGCGCGGCCGAAGGCCTCGGCGGCCGTCGGCGAGATGAACCCTTCGGCGACTCCAACGATGGCGGACGCGGGTTCCACCGGCCCTTTCCGGTCGAGCTTCGCGACCGCGCGCAGACCGGCGTCCAGCACCGGAACCGCCCGAAACGCGGCGAACAGCGCTTTGGCCTGCCGTTGCACCTGCGCTTGCCCGCGCTTGCCGGTGGCGACCGCCGCAAGCCGCGCCATTTCCGCCGACAGCAATTGATCGAACACGGGCGGCGTGACGATCGGAACGGGCACCGCGCCCGCCGCCGCCACGCGATACCGCTGCTTCAGCACGGTCAGTTCGAGCGCCACCACTTCGGCCGTGCCGTCGTACTGCACGACCCAGTTGTCGCGCTCGTCGTAGCCGGTCCGGCATAAATCGAGCGCGACGAGTGCCGGCGCGCCGGCGGACCCTCGGGCACGCAGCGACGCGGCGAGCGCATCGCCCGCCAGGCCCGTCGCGGCCGGAACGCTCCACACCGGACGGGCGACGGCCTGGACCCGCGAGACATCGGTGAAGAAGCCGTGGCCGGCGCATGAACCGCATTGCCGATGCCCCGATCCGCCACATCCGGTACAGACCACGCGTCCGCCGCCCAGGCATCGGACGCATCGCTCCCTGATGTGCTGCGAACAGGTTTCGTTGTTTCGTCCGTTCCAGCGCGTATGCGTGACGGTGCGGTTATGGCCGCCCGCGCCTCCGCATCCGCCGCAGGTGCTCTTGCCCGCGCCGCCGCAGCCGCCGCAACGAACCTGCCCGCGTCCGGCGCAGGTGCCGCACTGGCGGAACACGGACCAGGCGCCGAAGTCGTGGACAGGTTGGGCCGCGTTCGACCATGCCAGCGCCTCCTTCCTCGCGGCGTCCACACGCTGCATGAACGGACCGCGAATGGCGCGGTCCCGCTGGGCTTGCTGGAAAAGCCGCTGCAAGTGAGCCTGGAAGTCACCGGTCCGGTAATCGAAATGGCCGCCCTTCACGGCGGCATTGCCCGCGCAGGACTGCGTCGTCACGCTGTGATGGAACTGCCAGGATACGAACGCCGATACTCGGTAGGCATCGTTTTCTTCCGCGACGGACTGGATATCCGCCGGGTTGCAATGATTGCCGCCGAAGAGTCGCCGCAGATTGCCAAGCAGCCGCTGGCCTCGATTTCCAGATGGTTGGTCGTGCATGGTCCGATGCCGTGAAGATTGTCCGCTCCGTAGAGCGCTCCACGCATATCGGCAATTGTAAGAACCTCTTTAATTCGCGCCGGCTGCGTCGGACGGCCTCACTCGGCGGCCGCGACCGCCGTTTCAACGCCCTTCGGCCGGCGCATCACGGCAAGCCGCTTCGTGCAGGCCTGAACAAGCATCGCCAGCGCCGCCGACTCCGCGAAAGCGAGCGCCGTCGGCTGGCGCGTCAGCGAGAACGACAGCAGCAGGCAGAACGCGGCGAACGAGAAGCGGCCGAGCACCATCCCGCGCAGCAGCGAGATGACGAAGTCCGGTCCATGCGCGCGATGCGACGACACCGACAACACGATCCCCAGCAACGGAAACACCGCGAGCAGCCCGCTCCACGAGGCGCCGGCCCAGCCGGACAAGGCGGTCACCGCCAGCGTCAGCAAGGCGCCGGCGGCCATCCGTCCGATCAGGTCGCCCCGTCCGAGCGGGACGCCCGCCGCAACCGCCGCACTGTGCGGCAGGAACGACTGCCCGAAGCAGACCGCGCCCAGCGCCACCGCCGCAGCCCATACCGGCGACGCGGGCAGCATCGACAAGCCCCACGCCGAGACGAACCACGCACTCAGCCCGGCGCTCAACGCGACCGGCCAGGCGCGCGAACGGCAGGTCCACGCATAAGCGAAGTTGAAGGCTTCCGACGCGAAGATCGCGGAAAGAGAAAGGATCGCGGCGTGCGCGCCGAACGCGGGTCCATGCGCGAGCACGAGCAGCCAGAGAATGGGGCCGGCGACCACCGGCAAGCCGGCGAGCCATCCCGCAACGGACGGGCCCCACCATCTTCCCGACATCGACACGATCAACAGGAACAGCGGAACCAGCGTGAGCTTGAGCGCGAGCATCGCAAGGCCGTGCGAAGGTAAAGCCGGATCATACCTTTGCGCCTGAGCCGTGCGTGGCGCTTATCGCGGCATCGCCTGGTCGAGCACCGACGCCAGGATCATCGCGCCCGCATTGGACGGCACCGGCCGCGAGTTCGGCGCATAGACCGGATCGCCGTAGCTGCCACGCGTGACGTCGTGCCATTCGATCGTGGCGGTGGCCTTCGACTGCCGCTCGATCAGCTTCACGGCCGCGCGCCGTTCGCCCGCCTGCGCCACGTTGCGCCGGAACGGCGGCGCCTCGATACGCAAGCCGTTCAACTGAAAGATCGTACGTGCCCCATGGATTGAGGCGATTGCCGGTGCGGCCATGGACCGTCGTGAATGCGCCTGCGAGCGGAATCCGGCGCGACGTCGAGCATGCTGTGCCGCGACGTGCGCAACAGCGCCTGCGCACACTCGACGCGCTTCTGCAACAGGAACTCATGCGGGCGCATGCCCGTCGCGCGCCGGAACTACGCGGCGAAATGCATGCGCGTGAGGCCGGTGCTCGACGCGATATCGGCCCAGATGCGCATCGACGAATTCGGCAACGCGCTTGATGCGCCATTGCGGCAACGCCGACGGCACCCGTCCTTCGGCAGCCGAGGCACGCTGAACCCTTCCGATCGAAACCGGAACCGATTGCCGCCGTCATCGAAGACGCGTTTTCCTCTGCGCATTCGCCGCGCTTGCCGCCTGCACCTTCGATGCCTTATATAAGGAGTGGCCGCGCCTGCCCTACGCGCGGCCGCCCCGTACAGGACATGAATGATCAGACGGAGGAACGCGATGGTTCGTCTCGTGATGATTCTGCTTGGCGTCGACTATCTGCGCTCCCGCTGGCGTTCGCTGCTGACGCTCGGCTTCCTCAGCATCCTGCTGGGCGGCGTCATCTTCACCGATGCGCTCGACGGCTCGCTCTACTTCCCGATCATCCCGTTCGCGCTGCTGATGCTGCTGGAAGGACTCGCGACGCTGGCCGTCGCGTGGACCGGCATGGGCGGACAGCGCACGCTGCGCTACGTCAAGGGCGCGACCTTCTGCCTGTCGGCGCTGCTCGTGCTGATTGGCGGCGAACACGGCAACTTCGCGCTCTCGCTCATCTTCGGCACGCTGTTTCTCGTCGATGGCGCGTTGCAGATCATCTCCGCGCGCGTAGTCCGGTATCGCCGCTGGCGGCTGGCAGCCGGTATCGGCGCCGTCGAGATCGCCATTGCAATCTTTTTCTATCAGCCCTATCCGGATCACTATGCGGGCACGGTGGCCTATTGCGTCGCGTTCGGACTGTTCTTCGCGGGCTGGAACATGATCCTGCTCGCATCGCGGGTGCGCGGCATGGCGGCGAACCCGGCCGCCGAAGGCGCCGTGCAGCGCGCGACGCAGAAGCCGACAAGCACGCCCTCGTTCGCGAACGCCGTCTACGACGGTCCGCCCGCGGCCGACGAAGCGGCCTTGACCGTGCATGTGTGGACGCCCGTCGGCACGGCGAAGACGCAGGCGAAACGGCAATTGATCGTGGACCGCTACATTGCCGCCATCGACAGGAACGGCACCATCTCCACCGGCCACGCCGCGCTGGAAACGCCCGAGGGCGTGTACATCAGCCTGTATCCGGCGGTGGAGATCGATCGCTCGCCGAACGAATTCTCGCGCACGCTGCGGGCCACGCGCGAGAACGATGTCCCTGGACTCTTTCAACCCGACTACGCGACCGAATCGACGGCCTGGTGTCCTTCGACCCAGCAGGTCCGCATCCGCAATTACGATCCGCAACGGCTGGCGCGTTTCTGGGACGAGTATCGGCGCGACGCAACCTACAACCTCACTTATCGCAACTGTTCGAGCACGGTGGCGCGGGCGCTGGAGGCGGCGATCGAAGGGGCATCGGCGCGCGTGTGGGGTACGGGCGGCGGATGGCGGCCGCTGGTGCGCATCATGACGACGCCCGAGCTATGGGTGGCCGCACAGGTGCGCAAGCGCGCCGCCACGATGGCCTGGACGCCCGGCCTCACGCTGGACTACGCGCGGGCGCTCAGCATGCTGGCGGATCCGCGTCCGTCGGGCTGGGTGAAGATGGCGCGCATCGCGCTCGCGACGATGTACCGCTCGCGGCAGCGCTGGCGCGCCGAGGAACATGCGGCGGCGCGCCACGGGTCGTGACTCGGCCCGATGCTTATTGCTCGACGGGCTTCTCTTCGGACTTGCGCGAGCGTCGCGCGCGTGACGGCGCACGAGACGACGATTTGCGCGAAGACTTCTTGGCGGGCGCGGGTTCCTCGACGGGCGCGTCAGTCGCCGGCGCGCTGGCTTCGGGTGCTTGTGTTGCGATTGGCGCTTGCGGCGCTTGCGGTGCTTGCGGCGTTTCCGCCACCGCCTGCCGCGCGGCGCTCTTGCGCGCGCGACGCGGCGCTGCCGCCTTCCTTTTCTTCGCCTTGCCTGCGCCTTCGGCCGATTCAGCCTCGCTGACCGGAAGCGCTTCGTCCGCTTCCACCGATACGTGCGTCACCGGCGACGGCACCACCACCGGCTCCGCCTGCGTCACTGCCGGAACCTCTGCCGGACGGACATCGGCGGAAACCGCCACCGCCGAACGGAACACGAACGCGCCGGACTTGTCGTCGCGTCCGACTTCCAGCAGCCCGCGCGATTGCGCTTCATCCAGCAGATTGCCGAAGGCCTTGAAGCCATACTGGGTTTCGCTGAAACCCGGCTTGCGGCGCTTGATCGCGCTCTTCAGCACCGACGCCCAGATCTTGCCGCTCTCGCCGCGCTCGGACGCGAGCGCCTCGAAGGTTTCGACCGTGATGGCGATTGCCTGCGATTTGCGCGCCTCCGTTTCCTGTTTCGGCTCCGATGCGCGCTTCGGCTCGCGCGTTTCGCGCGACTCGCGCCGGGCGGCCGCACGTTGCTGCTCGCGGACGAGGTCGTCGTAAAAAATGAACTCGTCGCAGTTCGCGACCAGCAGGTCCGACGTGGAATTCTTCACGCCGACACCAATCACCTTCTTCGCGTTCTCGCGCAGCTTCGAGACGAGCGGCGAGAAGTCGGAGTCGCCGCTGACGATGACGAAGGTATCGACGTGCGACTTCGTATAGCAGAGATCGAGCGCATCGACGACCAAGCGGATATCCGCCGAATTCTTGCCCGACTGCCGTACGTGCGGAATCTCGATCAGCTCGAAACTGGCTTCGTGCATCGACGCCTTGAAGCTCTTGTAGCGATCCCAGTCGCAATACGCTTTCTTGACGACGATGCTTCCCTTCAGCAACAAGCGTTCGAGCACGGGACGGATGTCGAACTTGTCGTAATTCGCATCGCGTACGCCCAGCGCGACGTTCTCGAAATCGCAGAACACCGCCATGCTGACGCTTTCCTGAGGTCCAGCCATATGGTTCTCCGGCCTGTGCGGCACATTTTGCAATGCGCACATGATAGCTTGCCGGCGCGGTTCCAGAGGCGGGCGCGTCAGATCCAGAGATCGTTGGGCACGGTGCGGTCGCTGGGTGCATCGCCGGTGTTCACCACGCCGCGCGGTTCGATCAGCATGATCTTCACCTCGCTCGCGGCAAACGGCTTGTGCTCCACGCCCTTCGGCACGACGCCGATTTCGCCCGCGCGCAGCGTCATCGCACCGTCCCGGAAGTCGATACGCAGTTCGCCTTCGAGCACGATGAAGGTCTCGTCGGTATCCGCATGACGATGCCAGACGAACTCGCCTTCGAGCCGCGCGACCTTGAACTGGTAGTCGTTCATTTCGGCGATGACGCGCTGTTGCCAGAAGCCGTCGATGCGGCGCGCCTTGTCGAGCGGATCGATGGCGATGCCTTGTCCGCGTGTGGAGGGAATGGCCTGCATGATGTGACTCCGTGCTTTCGTGAATATGAACGGAGCCTACTGTGCGCGCATCCGGCGGCGAGGTCTTGAACGATCGTGCAGGCGTGCGATGCCCGTCAACGCTGCGCTGCGATGGCCCGCCAGCGCGCGGGCGGCATGCCGTAGGCGCGCGTGAACTGGCGCGTCATGTGGCTTTGGTCCGCGAAACCCGCCTGCGCGGCGACGTCGGCGAGCGGCGCGCCGGCGAGCATCAGGCGGCGCGCGAGATCGAGCCGGCGCAGCGTCAGATAGCGATACGGACTTGTGCCGTAGAACTTGCGAAAATTGCGCGATAACGCGAAGCGGTCGCGCCCTGTCACGCGTTCGAGTTCATCGAGTGTAATGATGCGGTCGCAATGCGCGTGCAGGAAGTCATGAGCGCGCACGGCGCTTGCGTAGTCACCGGTGTCGTCGGCGAATCGCGTGCCGGAAGCCTGCGCGAGCGCCAGCGCCAGTTCGGTGAGCGCATCGTGCCGTTCGAGCGGTTCGAGCGGTGGCAACGCGCCTTCCGTACGCTGCAAAAGGGCTTCCGTGGCGCGGGACACGCGCGGGTCGGTGGTCAGGCCGCCGTCGATGAACGGCAGCGCGCGGCCGCCCAGCACGGCCTGGATGAGCGCCGGATCGACATACAGCATGCGATAGCGAAAACCTTCGCCGGTGCCGGCCTGGCCGTCGTGCGCTTCGTCGGGATGCAGGACCATGGTTTGTCCCGCGATGCTGTTGCGCAGGCCGCGCCGGTAATTGAAGCTCTGCACGCCGGCCAGCGTGCGGCCGATCGCGTAGGTATCGTGCCGGTGCATGCCGTACGCCTTGCCGCCGAACCAGGCTTCGATGCGCTCGATGCCCTCGCCCGGCACGGCCCGCCGCACCCAGTCCGACCGCTTGTCCTTGCCGCGTCCATCCATGTCCATTCCCATCTCAACGCTCGCGCCGATGTCCGGTCCAAATCCGAGTCGAATACTAGCCGATGCGCACCGGATCCGTGCTTCGGCGTCTCTGTCTCAAGCATCGCTTCAGCGCGCCGACAAGCAGACTGGACGCGACATCGAGCAAAGGAACACGCAATGAAACGCTTGACTCTGCTTCTGGCCTGCCTCGTGGCGAACTCTGCGCTTTCCGGCCCGCTCGCTTATACGACCTCATGGCTCGGCAACACCTGGGGCTACGGCGACGGCAAATGGATGCAGCAGGACATCCAGGCGCTGCACGTCGCCGCCGACGGCACCGTCTACACGAACTCGCCGTGGGACGAAAGCGGCGCCGAGATCGCGGCGTATCGCAACGGCGACCGCCTTGCGGTTGCCGGCGCGACGCATGGCTGGGGCGCAGCGGGCGGCGACGCCGTGACGTCCAACGGCGCGTATCTTTACGCGGCGATGTCGATCGGCAATCAGAACGGCGGCCTCACCGGCGCGGACTATCCGCCGAATGGCTATACCTGGTTCGGCATCACGCGCCGGTCGACCGGCAATATCGCGCAGGGCGCGCCGTTCGCGGGCGGCGTGGGCAACAGCGCGAATGCGTCGAAGAACAGCTTCCTGATCGTCGATACGGTACCCGCCGGCACCGATGCCGGCATTCGCGGACTGGCCGCGAACGACACCGAGCTGTTCGTCGCCGATCAGTACGCGAACCGCATCATCGTGTTCGATGCCGTGACGATGCGCCGCAAGCGTTCATTCGACGTGCCGTCGCCGGGACGCATGGCGCTCGACAGCGACGGCTCGCTCTGGGTCATCGCCGGCGCGCTGACCGGGCAGCCGGCCATCGCGCACTATGCGGCGAGCGGCGCCCTGCTCGGCGGCGCGCCCGTGCTGCCGGCAGGCACGGTGCCGGCGGATATCGCGATCGCGCCATCGGGCGATCTGTATATCGCCGACATCGGCCCCGGCCAGCAGATTCTTCCGTACCGCAGGACCGCATCGGCGTTTCATGCGCTGACGCCGGTCGGCACGCTGAACGGCGTGAGTCATGCCGTGCCCGGAACCATCGAGCCGGGCCGCTTCAACTTCATCACGGGCATCGGCTTCGACGCCGCGGGCAACCTGTACGCGGGCCAGAACGGCGAAGGCCCGCGCGCGCTGAATTCGGCGTCGGTCGGTTCGGGCGCGGTCCTGCAAGCCTTCAAGGGAACCTCCCGCGCGTTGCTGTGGGAACTGGACGGCCTCGTGTTCGTCGACGGCGCCGACTTCGATCCCGGCGCGCCCGACACCATCTACACCGGTTCGAAGATCTTCACGATGGACTGGATCCAGGCGCCCGGCAAGCAGTGGAAATACGCGGCCTACACGGTGGACCGCTTCGCGTATCCCGACGATCCCGAACTGCATATCGGCCGCGACGTGCGCGGCGAGCCGATGGTGCGGCGTCTCAACGGCAACCGCCCGTATCTCTACACGCTCGATCCTTACTCGCACGAGTTGTACGTGCATCGCTTCG
This sequence comes from Caballeronia sp. LZ033, assembly GCF_031451265.1. Classification (NCBI taxonomy): domain Bacteria; kingdom Pseudomonadati; phylum Pseudomonadota; class Betaproteobacteria; order Burkholderiales; family Burkholderiaceae; genus Caballeronia; species Caballeronia sp. LZ033. Next base: position 983,675 of record NZ_JARUXQ010000003.1, read on the forward strand.
ACGCGGCTCACGGCAAGATCGCGATTCCATCGGGCATGTTCGCCGAGAGCTTCATCTCCGGCGGCTATCCGGCGAACCAGCCGGCCTATGGCGAATGGCTGTGGCGCGACCTGAACGGCGATGGCCGGATGGACGATGGCGAATACACCGGCAATCCGTCGACGGGCAGCACGGTGGGCAACAGCTTCATCTGGGTCGATGCAGCGGGCGCGGTGTGGTTCGGCACGCCGACGAGCGGCATCCGGCAGATGCCGATACAGAGCTTCGACGCGTTCGGCAATCCGGTCTATGCGTACGCCGCGTCGAAGACTTACGCGATGCCCGCGCCGTTCACGCGCATCGGGCGCGTGCTGTATGTCGCGGCCACCGACACGATGTATGTCTCGGGCTTCACGCAGAACATCCCTTACGATGCTTCGCGCTGGAAGGAAGCCGGCCCGGTGCTCGCGCGCTACGACAACTGGAGCGGCGGCGCGCCGGTCATGACCTGGTCGATCGCGCTGCCATGGAACACCGCGAGCACGCCGCCCGTGACGACGGTCGGTCTCGCGACGGCGGGTGACTATGTGTTCGTCGCGGAGCTGTACACGCAGAAGGTCGATGTCTACGATGCGCGCACCGGAGCGGCGGTCGGCGTGATGACGCCGGGCGGCAATGTCGGCGGGACGAGCGGCTATGTGGACGTGGAACTGGGTATCAGCGCGACGCGCCGGGCCAATGGCGAATATGTCGTGCTGGTGGAAGACGACGCGCGCGCGAAGATTCTTGTGTACCGGTGGACGCCTTGAGGATGAAGGCTATGCCGAACCATGACGCGCGGCGAGCGTGGCGAGGTCGCGGCGGACCCAGTCGGCATCGGCGGCGAATTGCTCGTCGGACATGCCGGGCTGCTGGAACAGCGTCAGCAGCACTTCCGCGCCCGCGCCGTTCGGAATCACGCGCAAGGGCATGGTGATTTCGTGGCCGTCGGGCAGCGTCACCTGATGATCCATTACGCCGAACGCATTGTGCGCGGTGAAGCGGATCAGGACGTCGCCCTCGGGGCCGCGTGCGCGCCAGTGATCGCCCTCGGCTTCGAGCGTCGATTGCGCGAGTCCCGAAGCCCAGGTCGGAAAGACTTCGGGACGCCAGATCGCCTCGTAGAGTTCGCGCCAGTCGCGCGCGATGGACACACTAAGCGTCGTGGCGTGCATCGTCGCGCTCATGGCCGTGTCAGCCTTCGATCTTCGACATGACCGCCGTCGCCGGATCGTAGCGATAACCCTTCTGCGCGAGCTGTTGCGACATCTTGTCTCCAATCAGCTTCTGCTGCGCCTCGCGGAACACGAGTTCATGATCGGGTTTCATGCGCTCCAGTTCCACCGCGAGACGTCGCATGAGCGCGACTTCGCCGGTGCTGCGGGCATCGATGAAGAGGATTTTTTCGTTGGCCACGTCGAGACGCTGACGCAAGTCCTTGGCGTACGTGACCCACTGCTCCGCGTTGCTGCGCAGTTCGTCGTAGGACTTCGAATGCGCCTTGGCCTGCGCCGCGACCTGACGCTGCAGCGACGCCAGTTCCGACTCCTCGCCCTGCTCTCTTTCGACGAGACGCCGCGCGAGTTCGGTGGCGTTCTTCTCGGCGGTTTCGGCGCGCTCGCGCAGGGCCGTGACCTCGTTCGACACGCGCGCGAGTTCGGCGCTTTCCGTCGCCCGCTCTTCGGTGATGCGGTTGAATTGCGTGCGCGCTTCTTCGAGTTCGCCTTGCAGGCGGCTCACCTGCTCGCGCTGCGCCGAGGCATCCTCGCCACGCGCGGACGCCGCTGCGCGTTCCGCCGTCAACGCGGCGCCCGCTTCGCTCAGTTCGGCTTCGAGGGCGGCGATGCGCTGGAGCGTTTCGCTGGCGCGCGCTTCGGCGGCTTGCAGCTGGGCGCTGGCTTCGTCGGAACGGACTTGCGACGACTGGCTGAGCGTCGCGTGGTCCTGGCGAGCCGTGTCGCGTTCCTGCGCGATACGCGTCAGTTCTTCGTCCTTGCCGGAGATGAGCGCTTGCAGGTTCGCATGCTCCTGACCGATGCGAGCAATTTCCTCGTCCTTGCCCGATACCAGCGCCTGCAGGTTCGCATGCTCCTGAGCGATGCGCGCGATTTCCTCGTCCTTGCCCGATACCAGCGCCTGCAGGTTCGCATGCTCCTGAGCGATGCGCGCGATTTCTTCGTCCTTGCCCGACATCAGCGCCTGCAGGTTCGCATGCTCCTGACCAAGGCGCGCGATCTCGTCATCCTTGCCCGCGAGCATCCCGCTGAGTGTCTCGTTCGCGCGGCGCTGTTCTTCGAGCGATTCCTTCACCGCCTGCAATTGCGACTGCTCCATCGCTGCGCGCGCCTCGATCGCCTGCAAGCGCGCGCTCGCCTGCGAAAACTCTTCCTTCAGCCGCGCCGCCGCTTCCTCCGAAGCACGCAGGCGGCTGTTGGCTTCCTCGGCTTCCCGTCGATAGTTCGCGGCTTCGTCGCCGGATTTCTGAATTTCGGCGAGCGCCTCGTCGCGGTCCGAAAGGGCTGTCGCGAGCCGCTGGCTCACCACGCTCAGATGCTGCCCGGACAGGCGTTCGGTTTCGTCGCGCGAGACCGTCCACAGCCGCCGCGCCACGTTGACGAGCGTTTCGGCGAGGTCGTCGGGCAGGCCGCTCGGGTCCTGCTGCGGCGGCACCTCGGGCTGACGCGCCTCGCGCCAGCGTTGCAGGCCGGCCGCGATCGCGACGATCGACGCGCCGGGCAGCTCTGCCCGGACGGTCAGCGGGGAAACCTTGCGGCCTTCTTCGGTGAGCCGAGCGGCGATGGACGCGATCTGCTCGTCGGTGATGGTGTCTACGTCGTTGGGCATATGCGCCTCGAAAATCAGTGGCGTCGCACGCAAGAGTCTGCGATGCGTTGTTACATTTGGCGAATTCGCCGCCGGAGGACATGGATGATACCGATTTTCCGTGAAGCGCTTGCGGTGCGGACCCGGTTCGGCGGTGCGCAACGCGGCTTTCTGCTGGTCCCGACATGCATCGAGCCCGGACGGCATAGGCCGCCCGGGCTCGAAGAAGAACGCCTGGATACCGCCAGGAACGCTTACGGCCTGGCGTACACCGAACCGAGGCCGATGACCGTCGTATCGCCCGAAGCGGCATTGGAGCGCGCGCCCGACACCACGCCGGTATCCGCCACCGCGCCGTATGCCGAACTGCCTTTCGCGGCGTTCAGCCGTGCTTCGGCCGCCTGGATGTTCTGCGGATATTGCGTCTGGTCGCTTGCCGGATCGTAGCCGGCCTGTTGCAGTTCGACGAGTTGCGCCCGGACTTCGGCACGCGTCAGCGGCTGGTTCGACTGCGCGAACGACAAAGCGGGAAGCGCGACAGCGGCGGCGACGATCAGCGACGAGATGAGTTTCATGACTTACCTCCAATGGATTTGTTGGGAAGAGCCTGTTGTGATCCGCTGTGTGTTTCGGATCGTTCGGGCCTGGAGGTATTTGAACTGCGGGACGTATCTGCCGTGTTTCGCCGACGGGCGGTTGTGAATCGACGTGTATCGTCGCGACGGGCGGATACAGTGAGATACAAAAGGACGGCGGCGATTCAGCCGTTCACTGCGTCGCCACCCACCAGGTAGTGCCGGCAGCGTCGCGAAAACCGCCGCGCAGATCATCGTCGTCACGCTTGCGGCCGGGCGCCTGCACGCTTTCCGCGCCCTGCCGCAGCGCGCGCTCGTAGACCGCCTGCGCATCGCGCACGTACACATGAACATGCGTTCCCGCCGACACCTGCCCGGCCGCCCCGCCGCCGATCATCACGATACTGTCGTCGATGCGCACTTCCGCGTGCATCAGCGAGCCATCGGGCCGGTCGAAGCGGCGCACGAGCGCCGCTTCGAACACCTGTTCGAGGAAGTCGATGACTTTCTCCGCCTGCTCGCACACCAGATACGGGCTCACCGACGGATACGACGCGGGTTTCCATTCGCTCATGACTGCTCCTTTCGCGCGAAGAAGAGCCGTCAGCGTAACGCAAAAACCGCCGTCACAAACCGAGATAAGCCAGCGCGTTATGGCAGCGCCAGTCCTCGCGAACTTCGTCGGCCATCTCCAGCGCATCGAACTCTTCCAGAGCGCGTTCAACAGGCATCATCGGAAAGGCGGAGCCGAAGATCATGCGCTTCTTCAGCACGGTCCGGCCGTATTGCAGCAAGGCTTCATAGCCCGAATGCGCGGTGGCCAGCAGCTTCGGACGCACCGCCACCGTGCCGATCCACACGCCCGGATGCCGCCACGCCACCGCCAGCAGTTCCTGCACCCATGGCCAGCCCGGCGGCGACGCGCACACGCGCAGGCCGGGATACGCCATCATCACCCGGTCGAGCGCGGCCGGATGACCGTACATCATCGACGTATGGGTGGAAAAGTTCGCGCCGCAGTGTATGTTCACCGGCACGTCCAGTTCCACGCACTTCGCATACAGCGGAAACAGCAGCGGGTCGTCGATGGCCAGCCGGTGTTCGAAGCCCTGCACATTGAGGCCGCGCAGGCCGAGCTCGCGCACGGCGGTCTCGAACTCGGCGACGGCCGTCGCGCCCGCATGCGGATCGACACCCGCGAAACCGATATAGCGCTCGCCATGCTTGCGGCAGAACGCGGCCACATCCTCGTTCGATATCTTCACGCCGAACGTGCTGGTCAGGTCGCGCGCCTTGAGCACGACGTGCCGCGCCTGAAGCCGCTCGTAGATCGCGAGGTAGTCGGCGAGCGGATCGTGACAGACGGTGCTGGCCGCCTGCGCCTCGGTGCCCTGATACACGCGCCGGTAATTCGACAGATGGTCCGCAGGCCCGTTGAACTGCAACACGGGCGGACGACTCGAAAAGTCCACGAACATGAGAGACTCCTGCACAAATCAGGTCACCGCCAGCGCGCTTCCTGGCGGTCGTAGGTGTTCACGAAGGGATCGGCCGTCTCGGCAATCAACCGCTTCTTGGCGATCTTCCTCGAAGGCGTGCGCGGAAAATCGCCTTCCATGTACTGGAGATAACGCGGCACCTTGAACGCCGCGAGATGCCGCGCGCAATGCTCGAACACGGCAGCGGGCGTCACCTCCGCGCGCGTGAAACCTTCGCGCAGCTTCAGATACGCCTTCACTTCCTCGCGACGCAACGGATCGGGCACGGGCACGACGGCAGCTTCGTCGATGGCGTCCATGCTGCGCAGCACGGTCTCCACTTCCGTCGCCGAGACGTTCTCGCCCGCGCGCTTGATCATCTCCTTGATGCGGCCGACGATGTAATAAAAGCCGTCGGCATCGCGCCGGAACAGGTCGCCGGTGCGGAACCAGTCGCCGTCGAAACTTTCGGCGTTGGCTTCGGGCCGCTTGTAGTAGCCCCACAAAATACCGCGTCCGCGTATCCACAATTCGCCGACTTCATCGACCTGCGCGGGGCTGCCGTCTTCCCGGCGAATCTGCAGCTCGCGGAACGGCGCGGGCAGGCCGCAGGTGCGTTCCAGCGCTTTCTCGCCCGCCCACGCCGGCACCAGCGCGCCCGTCCCGACCTCGGTCATGCCGAAGCCTTCACGCGCGATCACGCCAAAGCGCGCCTGCACTTCCTCGCGCGCCGGCCGGGTCCAGCCATAGATGCTGATGTACTTCAGGCACACGGCGGCATCGCCCGGACCGCGCGGATGCTGGCTCAATGCCGGCTCCGGAAAGATGCAGTAGTGAATGCGATAGTCGATCAGCCAGGACATGAAGCGCGTCAGGCTCATGCGCTCCGCAATGTAGGCGGTGCCGCCGAGCTTCAGCGTCATCAGGAACTGCCACAGCGGGTCCATGTAGAAGAACGGCGCCCAGATCAGCACGTTCTCGATGCCCGCGTCCGCGCCCCGGCGATGCCGCGCCGCGCCGTGGCAGTGGATCATCCAGTAGTCGTGGCTCAGCATGCAGCCCTTCGGGAAACCCGTGGTGCCGGAGGTGTACTGGAGGTTCAGCAGATCGTCGCGGGAGACATGCGCCGGCGCCGCGAAGTCCGCGCGCCCCGAAGCCAGCAGCGTTTGCCATTGCAGCAGGTCGGCGCGCGCGCCGTACGCTCCGCTCACGATCACGCGTTCCCATGCCAGCAGTCCGGGCAGTGCGTCGAAGCCTTCCAGGCGCGGGACGTATTCCTCATCGATCACGAGATACTGGACGTCGGCGTCATCGAGCACGAAGCGCATTTCATCGCGCGTGTAGGCGGTATTCACCGGCACCATCACCGCGCCGATGCGCCCGAGCGCGATCCACGTCACCGGGAACTCGGGCGCGTTCTTCAACATCAGCGCCACGTGACAGCCCTTGCGCACGCCGCGCCTGACGAGCGCATCGGCAAGCTGCGACGCCGCGCGATCGAGTTCGGCGTAGGTCATGCTGACCCCGCGCTCGAACCACACGGCCGCGGTCTTGCCGCCGTAGAGCGCGGCCTGCTCGCGCACGAACTGCCCGAGCGACTCGGGCAACGCGAGCTGTTCCTGCCGTTTTCGACGGACGAGTTCGTCCTCCACGGTCGGCGACTGTGTTGTCATCGTGTTCTCCTGAAACCCATCCTCGTAGCGCGGCGCACTGCACGCCGCGGGTCTGGCCCTGGCTGACGCTAGTCCTGCGCGATCACCTGACAATCCTCCGGCGCCCAGTCGAGCATCACCGGCGCGCCCCGCGCATGAGCCGCGCCGTGCCTGCCGCCCTGCTGCTGCACGACGATCTGCATGTCGCCCGGCAGGCGCACGTGATGGCGCACCACGCTGCCGAGCGTGATCGAATCTTCGAGCGTGCCGGCGTGGCGCGGCTCCCGTTGCGCCTCTTCGCCGGATGCGGCCGGCATCATCCGCACGCTCTCCGGACGCACCAGCAACTTGACCGCCGCGCCGCGCGACACGCCGTTCCCCCCGCGCGCCGCGCGCAGCATGCCGAGCGCGGTCGACACCACGATGTGCTCGCCGCCGCTCTCCTGCACCGTGCCCGCAATCAGGTTCGCCGTGCCAATGAAGCTCGCCGCGAACGCCGTCCGTGGCGCGCGATACAGCTCGTCGGGCGTCGCGATCTGCTCGACGCGTCCTTCGTTCATCAGCACGATGCGGTCGGACATCGAAAGCGCCTCGTCCTGATCGTGCGTCACGTTCAGCATCGTGATGCCGAGCCGCGCATGCAGCCGGCGAATCTCGAACTGCATCTGTTCGCGCAGCTTCTTGTCGAGTGCGCCGAGCGGTTCGTCGAGCAGGATCAGCGCCGGGTTATAGACGATGCAGCGCGCCAGCGACACGCGCTGCTGCTGTCCGCCCGAGAGTTCCTTCGGCTTGCGCGCGGCCAGGTCCGGCAGGCGCACCATGTCGAGCACCTCGTGCACACGGCGGCGGATCTCGTCCTTCGGCACTTTGCGCACGCGCAGCGGAAACGCGATGTTGTCGAACACGGTCATGTGCGGCATCAGCGCATAGTTCTGGAACACCATGCCGAGGCCGCGCGCGCTCGGCGGCGCGTTCGTGATGTCGACGCCGCGCACGAAGATCTGCCCCGACGAAGGCTTCACCATGCCCGCGATCAGATTGAGCAGCGTCGTCTTGCCCGAGCCGCTCGGCCCGAGCAGCGTGACGAATTCGCCCTGCTTCACGCTGAAGTCCAGCGGCGCGAGCGCCTGCACGTCGCCGTAGCGCCGCGAGACCTGCTTCAGTTCGATCATGTTCATCGTCGGAATCCGCTGTTCGTTGCTTCGTTGCCGCTCAATGCCGCTCGCAGCGCATCACGACCTGCGCCGCGTTGTGCCCCGGCACCCCCGTCACGCCGCCGCCGGGATGCACCGACGCGCCGCATTGGTAAAGCCCTTTGACCGGCGTCCGATAGTCCGCCGCGCCGCGCACCGGGCGTCGGAAGAAGATCTGGTCGGCGCTGAGTTCGCCGTGATGCACGTGGCCGCCCGGCAGCGCAAAGATGCGCTCGAGATCGACGGGCGACAGCACCTGTGCCGCGTCGATGCATTCGCGAATGTCAGGCGCGTACTGCGCCAGCGTATCCAGCACGATCTCGACCAGCCGCTCGCGCTGCGTGTCCCACGATCCTTCGCGCAACGCATAGGGCGCGTGCTGGCCGAAGATGCTCATCAGATGCTTGCCCTCGGGCGCGACACCCGGATCCACCACGCTCGGACTCATCACGACGAGCGGCGGATGCGGCGCGATCTCGCCATACTTGGCGGCGTCCCACGCGCGTTCGAGATACTCGACCGACGGCCCGATGCGCACCTGCGCCGGGTAATCGAAGCCGGCCGCGCGTGCGTCGAAGTCCTTGAAGACGGGCAGGCGATTCAGCGCGAGATTGACCTTGAACGCCGTGGAACGGTCGCGGATCTGTGCGACGCGCGTGCGGAATTCCGCCGGCACATGCTCCGCGCCGACCAGTTGCTGGAACAGCACCTTGGTCGCCACATTCGAGATCACGCAGCCCGCCTCGATCAGTTCGCCCGATGCAAGCCGCACGCCGGTCGCGCGCTCGCCCTTCACTTCGACCGAGGCCACCGGCGCATCGCAGCGCACTTCCATGCCGTGCGCCTTGCCCGACGCGGCAATCGCCTCCGAAATCGACCCCATGCCGCCGCGCACGAAACCGGCAGGACCGGCGGGCGTCGTGTGATCGCGGATGAAACCGCGCAGCAGCACATACGCCGATCCCGGCGAGCAGATGCTCGTGGCCGCGCCGCCGCAGGAGGCGTAGAAGCCCATCGCAGTGATCATCTCGTCGGATTCGAACCAGCGCGCGAGGTAGTCGCGCGCGGAAAGCGTCAGCACGTCGTAGAGGTCGTAGAAGCGCTCGCCCATGTCCCGGAAGCGCCACGCAAAGCCGAGCAGACGGCTTCGTGCGGCGAGCGCGCCATCGGCGGGATCGGGCGGGATTTCCCACAGCATGTCCGCCACCAGCTTGCCGAGCTTCGTCATGTGCGCGCGATACTTGCTGTAGGCGTCGGCGTCCTTCGCGCTGAAGCGCGCGATGTCCTCGAACAGACGCGGACCTTCCGCACGCACGATCAGGCTGCGCCCGCCGCCGTACAGGTGTGTCATCGGCGGCGGCACGATGATCTCGTAGCCATGCTTCGCCAGTTCCAGTTCCTCGATGATGCGCGGTTGCAGCAGCGCCATCGTGTACGACGCCACCGACACGCGATACCCCGGCCACACGGCCTCGCTGACCGCCGCGCCCCCCGCCAGCCCGCGACGCTCCAGCAGGCACACCTTGAAGCCCTTGCGCGCGAGATAAGCGCCGCAGACCAGGCCGTTGTGGCCCGCACCGATGATCACCGCGTCGTACTGGTTCGCCATGATGGTTGTCAGAGAGATTATTCGGCGGGCGCGTCGCGCCGTTGCAGGGCCATGATGCCGAGACACACGGCGAGCGAGACAAGCGTCAGCAGCGTCGATACCGCCGCCAGCACCGGCGACACTTCCCAGCGGATCGCGCTGTACATCTTGACCGGCAAGGTGGTTGTCTGCGGGCCGGAGATGAAGTACGCGACCACGACTTCATCGAAGGACAGCAGGAACGCGAACAGCACGCTCACGGCCACCGACGCACGGATCTGCGGCAACACCACCTGGAAGAAGATGCGCACGCGGCTCGCGCCCATCAGCATGGCGACCGCTTCGAGCGCCGGGTCCGCGTGCTTGAGCCCCGACCCCACCGCGATCACGACGAACGGCACCACCAGCACCGCATGCGCCAGCGCGATGCCCCACACCGTGTTGACCAGCGCCAGCATGGAAAACTGCTTGTAGATGCCGAGGCCCAGGACCACGACGGGAATCAGCATCGGCGTGATCGCGAAGGTTTCCAGCACGCGGCGGCCGGGGAAACGTCCGCGCGCCAGCGCATACGCGCCCGGCACGCCCACTGCCACGGAAATCGCCGAGGCCAGCAGCGCGACCATCACGCTCGTGAGCGCCGAGCCCCACCACGCGGGATCGGTCAGGAAGCGGTGGAACAGTTCCAGCGAGAAGGTCTTCGGCGGAAAGCTCAGTTCGTTGCCGCCGCCGAACGACACCGGCACGACCACGAGACTCGGCAGCAGCAGGAACAGATAGCCGCACCAGCCGCCGAGCGCGCCGAGCACGCGCCACATGCCGCGAAAATCACGGCGGCGCGGTTCCGGCACCGCAAAGTCCTTGCTGACACGGGCGGCGGTGGACGTCATGCGAAAGCCTCCTGGCCGCGCTGCACGCGTCCGAGCAGCGCGATCAGCACGCCGGACAGCACGAGCAGCATCATCGCGATGGACGCGGCGAGCGTCCAGTCGAGCGTCTGCCGCGTGTAGAAGTCGATCAGGTTGGCGAGCATCATGTCGCGCGGTCCGCCGAGCAGTGCGGGCGTGATGTACATGCCCATCGAGAGCGTCAGGCACATCAGCACGCCGGCGATCACGCCGGGCATCGAGAGCGGCAGCGTGATGCGCGCGAAGATCAGCCACTGGCCCGCGCCCATCATCTCCGCCGCGAACTTGAGGTTGCGGTTCTGCGCGGTGAGGCTCGTCAGGATGGGCAGCACCATGAAGGGCAGCAGATAGTTGCTCATGCCGATCACCACGCCCGTACGGTTGAACATCAGGTCCGGATGCCAGGCGTCGCCGCTGATCCATCCCGCCAGCTTTGCGATGATTCCCGCGCTGCCCAGCACCACCGTGAACGCATAGCTCTTGACGAGGATGCTGGTCCAGAACGGCAGCATCACCATCACGAGATACGGCGTGCGCTTCGACGCGGGCAGCCGCGCCAGATGCAGCGCGACGATATAGCCGAGCACGAGACTCGCCACCGTCGCGGTCACGCTGATGACGAGCGTATTGCCGAGCACGCGATGAATCAGCGGATTGCTCAGCACCTGCGCATAGCCGCGCAGGGTAAAGCCGTTCTCCCAGATGCTCGACCAGCCCACCAGACCGAGCGGCCAGAGAAAGAACACCGCGAGCAGCCCGTAGAGCGGCAGCAGCATGACGATGACGGACTTCAGGTTCAGCGAGTAGTTCATCGCGCGCGCCGGGGGCTCAGGTCAGCATCCAGGTGGTGAAGCGGTTCTGCAGCGCATCGTAGTGATCGCCCCACCACTGGTCGTTGATGACGATGCTGTTCGCATCGTGCATGTCCGGCATGCGCGCCTTCGCGGCGGCCGAGACCAGCGGCATCGCGGCGGCCGTGTTAGGCGCAAATTCCACCATCTCGCAGAACGCCGCCTGCCGGTCCGGACGCAAACAGAACGCCACGTACTGCATCGCGGCCTGCGTGTTCTTGCCGTACTTCGGCACCGCAAGATATTCGAGGCTGTTGAGGGTTTGCTTCATCGACATCTGGATGGACGTGCCCGCGCGCTGGGCCGGCAGCACGCGGCTCAGATAGGTGTAGGTGAAGTCCAGTTCATTGCTGGCTATGAGCGTCACGGTTTCCGGCGTGGTCTCGATCCACTTGCGCACCGCCGGCTTGATGCGGTCCATCGCCTTGAAGGCGCGTTCGACGTCGAGCGGATAGAGTTTGTCGGGCGCGACGCCGTCGGCCAGCAGGGCCATCTCCAGATTCTCGCTGACGCGCGGACGCAAACCGCGCCGCCCCGGATAGCTCTTCACGTCCCAGAACTCGGCGTAGGTGGTCGGCGGCTTGCCGCTGCGCTTCGGATCGAAGCCGATGCCGCCGGCATACGAATACGTGCCGACAAAATCCGCCCCGGTCTTCGTGATGAGGCCATCGGTCTTGACGATCGCCGGATCGAGCCTTTCCCACATGCCCTGGCGCGAGCCGGTGACGATCTGCGGCCCGATGCTGTCGAACACGTCCCATGAGACGTTCTTCGACTCCACCTGCACCTTCATGCGCGCGAGGTCCGCGCTGTTGACGAGCGTCACGGCGATGCCGGTCTCCTTCGTGAACGGCTCGGCGAACGCGCCGCGAATCGCGGCTTCGTAGGCGCCGCCCCAGCAGGTCACGGCGATGCTCTTCGACTGCGCGCGCACGATGGCCGGCGCGCCGAGCAGCGCGGCCCCGGCGAGCGCGCCCGCCTGTTGCAGGAATACGCGGCGCGCGGGCGCCGGGGCGTCGGCTTCGGCTTCGGGTTGCTGCGGGACTTGCGCTTTCATGTCGGTCTCCCAGAGTGGTCGGGTCGGGGCGATGCTTTATCCGGCGATCCAGATGGCCTTCCAGTCCATGTATTTGTCGAAGGCGTGCATCGACTTGTCGCGGCCGAAGCCGGATTGCTTGAAGCCGCCGAACGGCGACGACATCGTGCCGCGGTCGAAGCAGTTGACCCACACCACGCCCGCCTTCAGCTGACGCGACACCTGCTGCGCGCGCGTGATGTTCGAGGTCCAGACGGCGGCGGCTAGGCCGTAGATGGTGTCGTTGGCGATGCGCACGGCTTCCTCCGGCGACTCGACGGTGATCGCCGCCAGCACCGGCCCGAAGATCTCCTCGCGCGCGATCCGCATGGTGTTGCTGACCTGGTCGAAGACGGTCGGCTCAATGAAGAAGCCGCCCGATTCCGCCCGCGCCGCGCGGCCGCCCGCGATGACCTGCGCGCCATCGGCCCGGCCGGCGTCGATATACGACATCACCGACTCGTGCTGCACCTGGCTCACGATCGCGCCCATCTTCGTGGCGGGATCGAGCGGATCGCCGGGCACGAGATCGCGCGCGATGGCCGCGACCTTCTCCAGCAGTTCATCGCGCACGGCGGCGTGGACGATCAGACGCGAGCCCGCATTGCACACCTGTCCGCTGTTGGCGAAGATGCCCGCCGCGACGGCGCGCGCGGCGGCGTCGAGGTCGGGACAGTCGTCGAGCACGATATGCGGGCTCTTGCCGCCGCACTCGAGGCCCACGCGCTTGATGTTCGACTGTCCGGAATACTGCATGAACAGCTTGCCCACAGCCGTGGAGCCGGTGAAGCCGACGGCATCGACGTCCATGTGCAGGCCGAGCGCACGCCCCGCCGTCTCGCCGTAGCCCGGCAGCACGTTGAGCACGCCGGGCGGCAAACCCGCTTCCGCCGCGAGCGCGGCAATGCGGATGGCGCTCAGCGGCGACTGCTCGGCGGGCTTCAGGATCACCGAATTGCCCGCAGCCAGCGCCGGGCCGAGCTTCCAGCTCGCCATGGACAGCGGATAGTTCCACGGCACGACCGCCGCCACCACGCCGAGCGGCTCGCGCACGATCATCGTGGTCATGTCGGGGGCGGCGGGCGCGGTTTCGCCATAGAGCTTGTCGATGGCCTCGCCGTACCACTGGATGCAGGTCGCCGAACTGACGATGTCGCCGTTATAGGCGTTCGCGATGGGCTTGCCGACATCGAGCGATTCGAGCAGCGCCAGTTCCTCGCGATGCTCCATCATCAATTGCGCGAAGCGCAGCATCACGGCCTTGCGCTCGGCAGGCGCGCGGCGCGACCAGACGCCCGTTTCGAACGCGCGCCGCGCGCTGGCGACCGCCACGTCCACGTCCTCGCTGCCGCACTCGGCAATCTCCGCGATGACCCTGCCCGTGGCCGGATTCACGGTGGCGAAGGTCTTGCCGGAGAGCGCGGACACGTATTGCCCGTCGATGAACGCCCGCCCCTCGGGCCGGAGTGACTCGGCGCGTGCGCGCCACACCGTTGCGTCGGGAATGCTCACAGCAAGGCTCCTTGAATGTCAGTTCGATTGGCTCATGCGTTCATGCGACTGAAATCAGTGTACGGTTTCAAAAGTATGAAAACCAATACATTCTGCTAAGCTTGTTCCTGCCGAAAAGTTATACCTTTTCCCGGTGCCCGCCATGCTCAAAGTGCGTCATCTCGAGATCTTCCGTGCGGTCGTGAAGGCCGGCAGCGTGTCGGCGGCCGCGCGGCTGCTGTATGTGTCGCAGCCCGCCGTGACCAAGACGCTGCGCATGCTGGAAGAAGAGATCGGGCTCACCCTCTTTCTGCGCGTGAAAGGCCGGCTGGTCTGCACGCCCGAGGCCGAGGCCATCCTGCCGGAGATCGAACGGCTGTTCGGCAGCGTGCAGTCGATTGCGGAAACGGCGCGCGAGATCCAGCAAGGACAGCGCGGCTCCATTCGCGTATCCACCGTGTCCATGCTCGCCACCACCATCGTCGCGCGGGCGGTCGGCGAGTTTCGCGAGACGCATCCGTCTGTCGAATTCGATATCCGCGCGCTGCCCACGCGGCATGTCGTCGAATACGTGAACAACAATCAGGCGGACTTCGGCATTCTCGATGTGGCCGCGCCGTCAGGCACGCTCGAAGTGGAAGAGTTTTGCAGCGCGGAGCTGCGCTGCGTGATGCGCGCCGGGCATCCGCTGGCGGATCGCAAGACCGTGACGCCGCGTCTGCTGGACGCCGAAATGCTCGCCACCTTCGGCGAGGACACGCTGACCGGCTGGCGGCTGCGCGAGGCGTTTCGCGCGCAAGGCAGGAGTTTTTCGAGCGCGTTCGTCTCGAACAGCACGCCGGTGCTGTGCGCGCTGGTGCGGGAGGCCAATGCCGTCGCGCTGGTCGATCCGTTCGCGCTGATGGGCCGCTCGTTCCCCGATCTCGTCTCGCGACGCTTTTCGCCGGCGGTGCCCGTGGAGCCGCGGTTCCTGTTCGCGCCGGGCAGGCCGAGATCGGTGATCGTCAATCAGTTCGTCGCACAGCTGAAGGAGACCGCCGCGCGCATGGCGGCGGGCTGAGGCGCACTTTCTCGTGGTTCAGGCGTCGGCCGGAATGTCGTCTTCCAGCGGCTTCGACACCGCTTTCGGCAACTCGGCCACGGCTTGCGGCGCGGCCTCGAAGCGATGCACGTCGTGCGTGACGAAACCCAGGTCGTGACTCGGAATCTCGAACCATTCCGGATGGCCGAACGACCGCCGGATATCTTCGAGTCCGCTCGCCCAGTGCTCGTCCATTGTGTCGTTGCTGAACTCGTAGTCCTTGTAGTGGCCTTCGAAGAACTTGTTCTTGTAGATCAGATGCACGATGTTCACGGCGCCGCCGTCCGCGACCTTCTGCGCCTCGCGCAGCAGCGGATGCGAACGCCGCACCTTCTCCGGCACGTGTTCGAGCAATTCCTTGATGAGCCGCGCGTGCTTCTGATTGTGCGAGACGAAATCGGTAATGGCGCGGGTGCGGCTCGAATACTGGATGTCCTTGGTGCGCTCGCTCACGTCGAGGAAATCGCCCGGCAAGGTGCCGCGCGCGCTCCACAGATCCACCTGGAACACGAGCGTGTCCTTGTGCTGGCTCTCGCGGATGATCTCCGTCAACGGCGTGTTCGAGACCAGCCCGCCGTCCCAGTAGAACTCGCCGTCTATCTCCACCGCCGGAAAACCCGGCGGCAACGCGCCCGAGGCCATGAAGTGCTCGGGCGCAAGACGCATTTTGGTGTTGTCGAAGTACACGAGATTGCCCGTGCGCACATTCACCGCGCCCACTGACACGCGCATGTTGCCGTCGTTGATGCGGTCGAAGTCGGCGAACTTCAGCAGCGTCGCGCGCAATGCCGAGGTGTCGTAATAGCTGACATTGCTCGGGAGCTTCGCCTGCGCGTCCGGAACGAGCGCCGGCACCTGCACGCGCGGCGAGAAGAAGCCGCGCTGGCCCTCGGTCAGCGCACGCGCCGCCGCCCACATGCTCGAAAACGTGCGGCCCATGTTCGCGAAGCCGAACGCGGCGGGCACGAACGCGCCCACGTGCCCGATCAGGTCCGCCGGCTGGCAGATGGTGTTCCAGAAGCCGCGCAGCGCCGCCACGCGGTGTTCAGGCGCATTGCCCGCGACGATCGCCGTATTCAGCGCGCCGATGGAAATGCCCGAGGTCCAGCTCGGCTCGACGCCCACCTCGGCCAGCCCTTCGAATACGCCCGCCTGGTAGGAACCCAGCGCGCCGCCGCCTTGCAGCACGAGACAGACCTCGTCGTAGTCCGGCAGCGCGACGTGGTTCGCCTGCGTGAGTGAGTTGCGTTGACTGCGGCGCATGGATTCTCCTTGTCGTTGTGCTCGTTTTTATTGCATGAACCAGCCGTGACTCACGACCACCGACTGCCCCGTCAGCGCGTTCGATTCGAAGCCTGCGAGGAACGCGACCGTGTTCGCGACATCGGCGACGGTGGTGAACTCGCCATCGACGGTTTCCTTCAGCATGACGTTCTTCACGACTTCTTCCTCGGAGATGCCGAGCGCCTTCGCCTGTTCGGGAATCTGCTTCTCGACGAGCGGCGTACGCACGAATCCGGGGCACACCACGTTGGCGCGCACGCCGCGCGGGCCGCCTTCCTTCGCGACGACGCGCGCCAGACCCAGCAGGCCGTGCTTCGCCGTGACATAGGCGGACTTCAGCTTCGATGCTTCATGCGAGTGCACCGAACCCATGTAAATGATCGAGCCGCCCTTGCCCGACGCGTACATGTGCTTGATGGCGGCCTTGGTCGTGAGGAACGCGCCGTCGAGGTGAATGGCGAGCATCTTCTTCCAGTCCGAGTACGCGTACTCCTCGATGGGCGCGACGATCTGGATACCCGCGTTCGACACCAGCACGTCGATGCCGCCAAGCTTGGCCACCGTGTCTTCGATGCCCGCGTTCACCGCTTCCTCACTGGTGACGTCCATGGAGACCGCGATCGCCTTGCCGCCTTCCGCGACGATGCTGTCCGCCACCTTCTGCGCGTTCGCGAGGTTCAGGTCGGCGATGACGACAGCCGCGCCGTCGGCGGCGAGCTTGCGTGCCGTCTGTTCGCCGATGCCGCTTGCAGCGCCCGTGACGAGCGCGACTTTTCCTTGCAGTGCCATGTGCCTGCTCCTTGTTCGATGAGAGTTATTGATTGACCGCGAGCTTCAGTTCGCCGGGGGCGAGATAGTCGTAGGCGACTTCGCCGATGTCCAGCGTCAGGTTCGCGATCACGTGCCGCGCGCCGACCACCTTGCGCACCGGCAGATCCGCGACCGGCGCGAGCGCGTGCGCGTTGAGTTGGAGCGCGGCGGGGCCTTCCCATGCGCCGAGCACGCTGACGTCGCGTAGGAAGAAACGCACCAGTTCGCACACGCGCGCCGTGCCGTCGACGTGCGGCAGCACTTTCAGCAGATAGTTGGGCGTTTCGGCGAGCTTCTTGCGTTCGGTTTCGGGATCGAGCGGACGATACTTGTAGCCCATCGTGCCGGTGGCAATGCGCTGCGTGCCGTAGTCGAGGGTCCCGAGCAGCGTGTCCTTGCCATCCACCGAAAGACGCGGCGACGCCAGCTTCTTCGGAAAGCCCCAGATCTCGCGGCCGCCCGCGATCGGGCCTTCATCGTCGAGATACATTGCATGGGTGTAGCTGGCCTTGGCGCCGTCCGGATCGATCACCGAGATCACCTGGCCACTCTCGGTGTAGTCGCCGAAACCGGATGAATCCGGCATGCGAATGAATTCGTAATGCACGAGGGCGCTGTCGACTTCGAGCGGCTCCGGCACCACGGCGCGCAAGGCATCGAGGTCCGTCTCGTACGAGATGATGAAGTACTCGCGATTGAGGAAGCGGAACGGCGGACGCGGATACGCCGGGTTATGCACCGGCATGGCGAAAGCGTTTCGGCGGATGTCGTCTTCTTTCACTGGATCGTCCCTGAGTTGAGAGCAGGCACGATAGTAGATGCAGAACATGACAGTTGTCGCGGACCACCGGCAGCTTGATGACCCTCAGGCCAGCAGTGCGAACCGACAAAAGTTTTGTCGCTTCAAGAGCTTATGGATACCTACTGGATGATTGCATTTTTTTGTGCAATATACTGTTGCCTGAGCGCGCGGCCATCTCCAGGCGCCGCGCGGTCGCATGAGCGCCGGATTTCATGGTTGCGGTAGTGCTTGTGGTCTTGTATTTTTCGGAACGCAACGCGGCGGGACATGCGTTGCATGCAGGTTCAGGCCATCTCCTAAAAAGCGAGTCTCCGATGAAAACGTCTTTGAAGAAGTCCCTCGTGCTCCTGGTGCTGGCGGCTTTTGCGGCGCCTACTCTGACTTACGCTGCTGCGGATTACCCGGACAACAAGCCGCGTCCCGCGTATCACAAGAAGGGACAAAAGCATAAGCACCACAAGAAGTCGTCGACGCCGCCCGCCGCGCCGGCACAGTAAAGCTTCATTTTTGTCATGGAAGCACGCACGTCCGCATCAGGACGTGCGTGCTTTTTCGTTTCTGCCGGTTTCAATCGTTCGACCTGAGCCGGGCGCGCATGGCATCGAGCCGCGCGGTGTCGATACGGCCGCGCGTCGCCATCACTTCCAGCGCCTGCAACGCCAGCGATGCGCCGTGGATCGAGGCCGCTTTGGCGTCGGCATCGAGTTCGAGGGCCGTGCAGCGTCTCGCGGCATGCGTGCGCCAGATTCTCCGCGACGCAAACAACGCCAGCACCACGCCGATGCCCGGCGCACTCACGCGCCACAGCTCTTCCTCGGGCGAGGCCGCGAACAACACGCACGGCACCGACATCAATGCCGCCATGAGCAGCATGGCCCGCGCGAGGTCGAAGAGCATGGTCCTGCGCTGCGTCGCATGACCGACTTCATGCGCGATCACCACATTCAGCAGCGGCTCGGGCAAGGCGAGCGTGGCGGCGTCGATCTCGATGCGGTTGAACAGCGCCTCGTAGCACGGCCCGCCGCCGCGCGTCACGAAGCGCACGCGCGGCGGTGCGACGTGCAGCACGGCGGCGTCGGCGGCGATCAGCGCGCGGACATGGGCGCGGGCTTCGTGCGGGTTCATCGGCGGGTGCTTCAGCTCGGGTTGTCGGTCCAGGCGCTGCGTTCGTGCCACGTGTCGATCTCGGCCGTGAGGCGGGCAAGCTTGCCGCGCACCAGTTCGAGACCCGGACCGCCGAGCACCAGATGTCCCGGCGGCTCGGCCGCGGTCACCGCCTCGATGATTACCTGCGCGGCGCGCGCCGGATCGCCCGGCTGCCTGCCGCTGCGTTCCGCGATCGCCGCGCGCCGCGTGCCCGCGCCTTCGGCGTAGTCGTCGATGGGATGACGCGTCTGCTTCAGCGAGCGCCCCGCCCAGTCCGTACGGAACGGACCGGGCTCGACCGCCGTCACCTTGATGCCGAGCGTCTCGGTCTCGCGTGCCAAGGCCTCGCCAAGACCTTCGAGCGCGAACTTGGTCGCCGCGTAATAGCCGCTGCCCGGATTGCCGACCAGCCCGCCCACCGACGTGATATTGACGATGTGTCCCGAGCGCCGCTCGCGCATGCGCGGCAGCACGGCGCGGATCATCGCCGCCGCGCCGAAGAAGTTCGCTTCGAACATGGCGCGGACTTCGTCATCCTCGCCTTCTTCCACCGCCGCGAGATAGCCGAAGCCGGCGTTATTGACGAGCACGTCGATCCTGCCGAAGGCTTCATGCGCCTGCGCGATGGCGGACTGGATTTCATCGGCACGCGTGACGTCCAGGCGCACCGCGATGGCGCGGTCCGCGGCACGCGCGACGAGATCCGCGACGCTGTCGGGGTTGCGCGCCGCGACCACCGCGCGCCAGCCTTTCTCGATGACCGCGGCGGCCAGTTCACGGCCGAAGCCGGTCGAGCAGCCGGTGATGAACCAGACAGGGGTATCGCTTGACGATGCGGACATTGCGCTTCTCCATGGGATGCGCGCGGCGCGGTCAGGGTGCGGTCATGCAAGTGCGCGCACGCGGCTTGAACGTTGAACACCTTCAACGCCATCTTGAAGGAAATGACGCAAACGTGCTGCGCGCCGAAGTTCAGCCCGCATCGCCCGAACTGATCGCGCTCTGCATGCTCTTCAGCAGCTTCGTCAGGTAACGCAGCAGACCCACCGTATCGCCGAACTCCATGAAACCGGGCTTGACGCCATCGCTGAAGAGCAGCGTGCCGTCGAGCGTGGCATCGACGATCAGGCCGGCATAAGCGGCGTGCGGCATGTATGTGTCGGCGATGGCGAAGGTATTGCCGTTCACGGCCGCGTCGCGCACCCGCATCAGGAACTGCACCTCAGGCGCGCGCGACGCCGACAGCCGATGCACATCGAAATACTCGGCGACCGCGAGCAGCGCATTCGTGCACGGCACGATCAGCGCGAATGCAATGCGCTGGTCCGGGGTATCAAATGACGGCCATGCAAGATCTTCGTCAGGCGGCGGCGCTTTCATCGGCGTGCCGGCCTCGCTATGCGTATGAGCCTCGGGATGCGAACGGCGACGTGTTGTCAACGGAGCCGCCTTGCTGAAGTCGGGCGGCGGCGCACCGCGCTCGATCCAGTCCGACAACAACGCGGCATAAGCATGCAGCATGGTCAATTGCCCTTCAATGAACGCGACGCCGATCCGGCATGCATCCGGGTGACTGTGCTCTGACATTTCATCTCCTCCTGATAGCCGCTGATAAAAAGCATGCGTCTGGTGTTGCAACAAGCGCGCCTGTATAAAGACGCAAGAAAAGTCGACGGTTAGTTGCCTGATAACTTCGGAATAAACGTAGCTTTGTGACAGCCATGTGGAAGAAAGACTACAAACTGCATGGGAGATATTTACCGGACGCTGACGATCCGCTATATTCCGTTCGCTACAGCGTCAGTCATCGGCGGCAAGGCGCCGGGGCAACGCCATCCGCCTGCTTCCATCGGGAGCGGGACATCAGCCCCTTCGTTTGACGATCATTTTTTTCTCAAAGCACTCGACCTTCGCAGGCATGTCTTGCGAAGCCGGGAAGGTCGCGTTCGCGCGCTGAAAACGTCGCGCCGTGTACTGCCCACACCGTGTCGAGCGGACAACCTCAAGGAAAACAACAATGAAGAAGCACATCGTAGCGGCGGCCGCGCTCGGCCTGTTCACGCTGTTCGGCACGGCGGCCCATGCACAAAGCAGCGTCACGTTGTACGGCATCATCGATGCCGGCATCACCTACGCCAACAAGGTCGCCACCACGCGCGGCCATGACAGCGTCGTCAAGTACGGCGACGGCGTGGCGCAAGGCAGCCGCTGGGGCCTGCGCGGCGCGGAAGATCTGGGCGGCGGCCTGAAGGCGATCTTCGTGCTCGAGAGCGGCTTCAACAGCGGTGACGGCACGCTCGGCCAGGGCGGCGCGGAATTCGGCCGTCAGGCCTATGTGGGCATCTCGAAGAACGAGATCGGTTCGGTGACGTTCGGCCGTCAGTACTCGTTCTCCACCGACTACCTCGGCGGCAGCTATACGATGGGCAGCCAGACGCCCGCCGGCAACTACGCGTATCACATCAACGACCTCGACCAGCTGACGGCGAGCCGCATCAACAACGCGGTCAAGTTCAGCAGCGCCGACTTCCACGGCATCACGTTCGGCGCCATGTACGGCTTCTCCAACTCGACCAACTTCGCGGGCTCGCCCACGACGGGCACCGGCGCGAACGCGGTGCAGGGTTCATCGAGCGCCTACAGCTTCGGTTTGAACTACAAGCAGGGTCCGCTCGGCGTCGGTGCGGCGTACACCAACATCCGCTTCCCGAACGGTGCGACGCCGGCATTCAGCGTGAGCATCGCGAACATCAACACGACGGGCCTGCGCGACCTGGAAACCTTCGGCGTCGGCGCGCGCTACACCATCGCGGCCGCGCTGATCTGGGCGAACTGGACGCACACGAAGTTCGAGCCGATCACGGCCGGTTCCTCGACGCTGAACAACTATGAAATCGGCGGCAAGTACACGTTCACGCCGGCTTTGAGCGCGGGCCTCGGCTACACGTTCTCGGACCTCGACGGCAACTTCGACGGCCGCTGGCACCAGGTCAACGGCGTCGTGGACTACGCGCTGTCGAAGCGCACCGACGTCTATGTGATCGGCGCCTTCCAGAAGGCATCGGGCAGCAACCGGGGCGTGCCGGTGCAGGCGGAAATCGGCTCGTCGTCGTCGTTCGTCGGCAATGCGGGCGCGAATACGCAGCTCGTGACGCGTGTGGGTCTGCGTCACCGCTTCTGATCGAAGTCTGGTTCAGCGAAGCGCGATGCCCTTGCAAAACGCATCGCGCTTTTTTATTGGTCGGACGCCGCGCGTGCGTAACGCGCGAGGAACATGTCTGCGGCGGCTTCGGCGACCTTCTTCTGCTCGTGCTTCGTCAGCGTGGGCTGGCCCATCGCCACTTGCGGCCAGAAGGCAAAGCCCTTCACGATGCCATGCAGCTGCTGACCGGCGAACACGGGGTCGGTAACGCTAAGGCGGCCATCGGCGGCGGCCTTTCTGATCCACACGGTCAGGTCCTCTTCCCGTTCGCCGATACGCGCGACGATATCGCGCGCCCGTTCCGGCGAGTGAATGCCCGCCGATATCGCCATGCGCGCCACCGACAGGAACGACTCGTCGTTCATCAGCCGCAGCTTGCGCGCGAGCAAGGCCAGCAACTGCGCGCGCAAGGGTTCGCTGCTGCTGTAGGCGGGGGCGTCGCCGGCATCGCTTTCGTCCCAGAGACGCAGCAGGATGGCCGCGAACAAGGCTTCCTTGCTCGGGAAATGGTTGTACACCGTGCGCTTCGAAACGTCCGCGCGCGCGGCGATGCGGTCCATGCTGGTGGCGTCGTAGCCGGCCGCAATGAACTCCTCGACCGCCGCGTTCATGATGGCGGCGCGCTTGCGATCCGTCAGGCGCTGGGGAATGTCGTCGTTCGAACTCATCCGTTTATTTTACACCGCACGGTTTACTTTCCTGACGAGATTAAACTACACTGTGCAGTGTACATTTTGCGTCGGATGCCATTCTCATGAGTTCCTTTACTGATCGCATCAATCGTGCCCTCGGACTGGCCGCCGCACGGCGTGGCCGCGAGATGTCGAGCGCGTCGCCGCAGCATGACGGCGCGCGCTTTCGCAACGTGAAGCCGCGTCCGTCCGAAGGAATCGGCAAGACCCTGCGCATCATGTGGAACATGCTGTTCAACAAGCCACGCAATACGGTGCCTGCGCAGGCGCCTGTCGTCGAGTCGCTCACGCGTGAACAGCTGGACGCCGCGCCGGATCGCAGCCTGTATCGGCTGGGGCATTCCACCTTGCTGTTCAAACTGCGCGGCGCGTACTGGCTCACGGATCCGGTATTCGGCGAGCGGGCGTCGCCGTTCAAGCGCGTCGGTCCGAAGCGGTTTCATGCGCCGCCCATCACGCTGGAAGATCTGCCGCCCCTGCGCGGCGTGATTCTCTCGCACGATCACTACGATCACCTCGACCGCGACACCGTGCTCGCGCTTGCCGCAAGCACCGAAGTATTTCTGACGCCGCTCGGCGTCGGCGATCGTCTGATTGAATGGGGCATCGATGCCGCGAAGGTCCGTCAGCTCGACTGGTGGCAGAGCGCGGAAATCGACGGCCTGACCCTGACCGCCACGCCCGCGCAGCATTTCTCGGGGCGCAGTCTGTTCGATGGCAACAGCACGCTGTGGGCTTCATGGGTCATCGCCGATGACGCACTGCGCGTGTTCTTCAGCGGCGACACCGGCTACTTCGAAGGCTTTCGCGCCATCGGCGAGAAGCTGGGTCCGTTCGATGTCACGTTCGTCGAAACCGGCGCCTATGACGCGCAATGGCCCTACGTGCACATGCAGCCGGAACACACGGTGCAGGCGCATATCGACTTGCGCGGACGCTGGCTCGTGCCGATCCACAATGGCACCTTCGACCTCGCGATGCATCCGTGGCAGGAGCCTTTCGAACGCGTGACCGGGCTCGCATTGGCGCGCGGCGTCGCGGTGGCTACGCCGCGCATGGGCGAGCGGCTCGATCTGGAAGCGCCGCATCGCGGCGAGCGCTGGTGGCGCGAGACGGCGGCTGAAGAACCCAATGCACCTGCATGGCGGATGTGCGCGTCGCGCACGCAGGACGCCAAGTAAGTCAGTGCTTGCGGCGCGCAACCGCGTCCACGCCGAGCAACGCGAGCACCGGCCGCAGCGCGCCTTCGAGCAGCTTGCGCTGCGGATTGACCCGCGCGAGCACGCGCAGCCCCATCAACGAGGCGAGCAAGGTCTTCGCGAGGTCGCCGGCCTCGAGATCGCGCGGAATGGATCCGTCTTTCTGACCCGCGCGCACGCAACGCAGGAAGAACCCTTCCATGTCCTTCAGCACGCCGTTCAACGCGTGATGAAACGAATCGTCGTGCGGCGCGAGCTCCAGCGCCGAGTTGACGATCATGCAACCCCGCCGATGCGGATCGTTCACCGAGAGCTTGATGATCTCGTCGAAGAACATCGCGATGGCATCGCGCGGCGGCACGCTGTGCTCCAGGCGCTGCACCCGCGCGCGAAAGCCGCGTTCCACATAGCGTTCGAGCACGCGTTCATAGAGCGCGCGCTTGTCGCCGAAAGCGTTATAAAGACTCGCCGATGTCAGGCCCATGGCCGTGGCGAGATCACGCACCGAACTCGCCTCATAGCCGCGCGACCAGAATTGCGTCATGGCCGCATCGAGGGCGGCATCTTCATCGAACTCACGCGGACGCGGCATACGCTGGCTTCCTCTCAGGCCGTCTTCGGAAAGTTCGACGGAAACAGCGAGCGCTTCGTCTCTTCGTCGTTGACGCTCTTGAACGCGTGTGTCTTGTTGACGGCGCGCGCACGAGCGACGGCGGGACGCGCGTCGATTTGCGCGAACCAGCGCTTCAGTTCGGGATAGGGACCGAGCGGATCCTCGCTGTTCTTGAGCACCCGCGACGCGCGATCCAGCCAGCCCCACGCCGACATGTCGGCAATCGTATAAGCATTCCCGACGATGAACTCACGCCCCTTCAAGTGATCTTCGAGCACCTGATAATGCCGGTCCACTTCGCGGCGATAGCGGTTCACCGCGTAATCGAGGCCTTCGGGGGCGGCGTACTGGAAATGGACCGCCTGCCCCGAGAACGGGCCGAGGCCGCTGGCGATGAACATCAGCCATGAAAGCAGTTGCGGCCGGTCTTCCGGCGCGCCGATGAACTGACCGCTCTTCTCCGCGAGATAGAGCAGGATGGCGGTGGAATCGAACACGACAGCGCGCGTGCCGCCGGGGCCTTCCGTATCCACGATGGCCGGCACCTTGCCGTTCGGATTGATGGCGCGGAACGCGGGCAGATGCTGCTCGCCCTTGCTCGTATCGACCGGTTTCAGCGTGTAGGGAAGCCCCGACTCTTCGAGGAAGAGCGCGATTTTTGCGGGATTGGGCGTCGGGTGGAAGTAAAACTCGATCATGCCGGTCGTCTCCTGGAGTGCGCTTGATGGGTCAGCCGGCGTATTTTAGATCGACCGATATAAAACCTGCAATCCTCTGCCTCTGTGCTGCGCGAATTCCTGCGAACGGGTATGGTTGCGACTTCGGCCTCAACCCTGCTTTCAAGCACAATGCAGCCCACCGATTCCAACTTCTTCACGCTTCTCAGCGAAAGCTACGCGCGCCTGCTGAACACGCCGCTGGTTGCCGACACAAGCCTGACGCCCGCCGAAGCCGCGCGCTGGCTCTATGAAGACGCGCCTTTCGGCATCCTTGCACACGACACGCAATCGGACCCGGTCTTCGTGTACGGCAACCTGCGGGCGCAGCGGCTCTTCGGCTATACGTGGAACGAGCTGACCGCGCTGCCCTCGCGTCTTTCCGCCGAAGCGCCCGAGCGCAGCGAGCGCCAGGCATTTCTCGAACAGGTGACGCGCAATGGTTATGTCGATGGCTATCGCGGCGTGCGTGTCAAGAAATCGGGCGAGCGCTTCTACATTGAACGCGCCACGGTCTGGCAGTTGTTCGACCGCGATGGCGACTATCGCGGACAAGCGGCGATGATTCCGCAAGTCAGCGATATCGCCTGAGCTCGCTCAGACCGCGCTCAGCTTGCGAATCACCTCGACGAGCGGCGTCGTCCCCTTGACGATATTCTCGCGACGCCCTTCGAAGTCGATCCAGCCTTCGTTGAAGCCGTCGAGCATCTGCATGCGCGGCAGCGGGTGGCGCATGCCCTGACTCGTGAACAGCGCTTCCCACGTGTCGCGCAGCACGATCTCCACGCGTACCAGCTTGCCAAGCACCTCCGAGAACGCGGCGGCGATATCGACGGGACGCACGCGCGCCGGACCCTCCAGTTCCACCACGCGCACGCCTTGCCATTTCTCCTGCATGAGTTGCGCGGCGAGTCGCCCGATATCGTCGGTGGCGACCATCGGGATGGCGTGCTCGGCCGGTTGCAGGAACGAGCGCACGACGCCTTCGTCACGCGCCGAGGCCACGTCCCACGCGCAGTTCTCCATGAACCACGCCGGACGCAGGAACGTGACCGGAACCGGCTGCTGCCGCAGCGCCTCTTCCAGCAATGTGCGCTGGGTCAGCAGATTGGTCTGCGTGGCCTGCGCGCCGACGGTCGAGAGACACACGATCCGTCCCGGCCGGGCACGCGCCACGGCAGCGACGATCGTATCGATCACTTCACGCGCTTCCGGAAAACCCGGTTCCGGATCGAACTCCGAAGGCGGCAGCAGGAATACCGCTTCGGCACCCTCGAACGCGCGGGCGAGCGCGTCGGCGTCGGTCATCGTGGCGAGCGCGATCTCGCAACCGCGCGCCGCCCACGCCGCGCCCTTCTGTTCGTCGCGCACCACCGCGCGCACCGCCCTGCCCTGCTGCAACAAGGCGTGTCCGAGCGCGCCGCCGACTTGTCCGGTAATGCCTGTGATGACGTACATGGTGTGACTCCCTGGTTCGTTTGAGATCGATGAGTTGAATGTTAAGGAACGGGGACCCATGAATAAATGGCGTGGCAGTTATGAGATTGATGACGCGGCGGCATTAACCGGCACGCCAGCGCGCCGAACATGCCGGACGCGCTTATCATCGAGCTTCACTCGCCCCGGAGGTCCCATGCCGCCGCTACGCGCAATCCATCTGCTGCAAACGACGGAAGGCTCACGGCTGCACGGCACGGACCGCGAGTCATGGCGGCGCTGGGGCCCTTATCTGAGCGAGCGTCAATGGGGCACGGTGCGCGAGGACTACAGCGAATACGGCACCGCGTGGGACTTTTTCCCGCACGACCATGCGCGCAGCCGCATGTATCGCTGGGGCGAGGACGGCATCGCGGGCTTCGGCAACGACCCGCTCGACTGGTGCATCTCGCTCGCGCTATGGAACGGTCGCGATCCGATCCTCAAGGAACGGCTCTTCGGTCTGACGAACGAACAGGGCAATCACGGCGAAGACGTGAAGGAGCTGTACTTCTACGTGGACGGCACCCCCACGCATTCGTACATGAAGATGCTCTACAAGTATCCGCATGACGCGTTTCCCTATCAGGATCTGATCGACGAAAACCGGCGGCGCGGCGCCGATCAACCCGAGTACGAAGTGCTCGACACCGGCGTGTTCGACGCCGACCGTTACTTCGACGTCTGGGTCGAATATGCGAAGCACACCGCCGACGACATCGTCATGCGCGTGACCATCGAGAACCGCGCGAACGAGGCCGCCACGCTGCACGTGTTGCCCCAGTTCTGGGCGCGCAATCGCTGGGCGTGGTCGACGAGGCACGGGAAGCCGTCGCTGACCCTGCACGGCAACGCGGGCACGGACGAACATGTAGTCGCGCATCATCCGGCGCACGGCACCCTGCACGTGAGCGCCACCGCCGACGTGCCGCTCGAATGGCTCTTCTGCGAGAACGAGACGAACGTTCGGCGCATCTTCGGCATCGAGGGCGAGGGACCGTTCAAGGACGGCATCAACGACTATCTCGTCGATGGCGATACCACCGCCATCCGCCGCGACCACGGCACGCGCGCGGCCGCGCATGCGCGTCTCGAACTCGGCCCGCATCAGCGGGCGGTGATGACCCTGCGCTGGCGGCCCGCCGCGCAGGACGCGCCGCTCGATACGGATGCGCTGGTCGCGCGCCGTCAGGCGGAAGCCGACGAGTTCTACGCGACGCTGCAACACGACATCGACGACGCCGATGCGCGCCTCGTGCAACGTCAGGCGCTGGCTGGCATGTTGTGGACGAAGCAGTATTACCAGTTCGACGTCACGCGCTGGCACGACGGCGATCTCGGCCAGCCCGAGCCGCCGAAGCAGCGCCGGCACGGCCGCAATGCGGACTGGCGCCACATGTGCAACGGCGATGTCGTGTCGATGCCGGACAAGTGGGAATACCCGTGGTACGCGTCGTGGGACCTCGCGTTTCATGCGGTCGCGTTCGCGATGATCGACCCGGACTTCGCGAAGAAGCAGTTGCTGCTGCTCGTGAAGGAACGCTACATGCATCCGAACGGGCAATTGCCTGCGTATGAATGGGCGTTCGGCGACGCCAATCCGCCGGTGCATGCATGGGCCACGTGGCGCGTGTACGAACTCGACCGCGAGATGACCGGCATCGGCGATCACGCCTTTCTCGAAGTGATGTTCCACAAGCTGTTGCTCAACTTCGCGTGGTGGGTGAACCGCAAGGACGCCGATGACCGCAACATATTCCAGGGCGGATTTCTCGGGCTGGACAACATCGGCATCTTCGACCGCTCGCAGCCGCTGCCGACCGGCGGACGCATCGATCAGGCCGACGGCACCGCGTGGATGGCCTCGTATGCGCTCGACCTGATGCAGATCGGCCTCGAACTCGCGTTGAAGAACGACGCGTACGTGGAGATCGCCGTCAAGTTCTTCGAGCATTTCCTGTATATCGCGGAGGCGGTCAGTTGCGGCGACGGCTGCATCACCGGTTTGTGGGACGGAGAAGACGAGTTCTTCTACGACGTGCTGCATCTGCCCGACGGCACGCGCGTGCCGATGCGCATCCGTTCCATCGTCGGCTTGATTCCGTTGTTTGCGGTGCACGTGCTGGAGGAAAGCGTGTATGGCGAACTGCCCGGCCTGCGCGAACGGCTTGCCTGGTTTCTCGATCACCGGCCGAATCTCGCCAGGCTGGTCTCGCGCTGGATGGAACCCGGCAAGGCCAACACGACGCTGCTGTCGCTGCTGCGCGGACATCGGATGAAGGCGCTGCTGCGGCGCACGCTCGATCCCGAGGAATTCCTTTCCGATTACGGCGTGCGCGCGCTAAGCCGCGTGCATTGCGACAAGCCGTATTTGTTCGATCGCGATAACGTGCATCTGTGCGTGCGCTATCTTCCGGCGGAATCGGATTCGCGCGTGTTCGGCGGCAATTCGAACTGGCGCGGTCCGATCTGGATACCGGTCAACTATCTGCTGATCGAATCGCTATACGAGTTTCACCGCTATTACGGCGACGCGTTCCGCATCGAGGACCCGGCGCAACCCGGGCGCACGTGTTCGCTGAGCGAGATCGCCGATAACCTGTCGCGGCGCGTGACCACGCTGTTCCTGAAGAACGCCGAAGGCAAGCGGCCCGTCATGAGCGCCTATCCGCAGCTTCAGGCGGACCCGCGCTCACAGGATCTCGTGCTGTTCCACGAGTACTTCCATGGCGATACGGGCCGTGGCGTCGGCGCATCGCATCAGACGGGCTGGAGCGGGCTGGTGGCGCTGCTGTTGCAGCCGCGTCTGATGAAGCTGGCGCATGCGCGGCCGGAGGCGCCGGTCATGTCGGTGCGTCTGCATGAAGATCCAACGGCTGCGATGGCGCGCTAGTCCTTCAACGTTCCAGATTGCCGAAGCACACATACTTGGCTTCGAGATATTCCTCGATGCCCGATGACGCGCCCTCGCGTCCCATCCCCGATTCCTTGATGCCGCCGAACGGCGCGACCTCGTTGAACACCAGGCTGTCGTTCACGCCGACCACACCGCATTCCAGCGCCTCCATCACGCGGAATGCCCGGCTGATGTCGGCCGTGTAGAAGTAGGCCGCGAGGCCGGTGCGCGTGTCGTTGGCAAGCGTGATGACGTCGTCCTCGTCGCGAAACGGCAGCACGCTTGCCACCGGTCCGAGCACTTCGTCGCCGCACACGCGCATGTCGGGCCTGACGTCCGTGAGCACGGTCGGCCTGAAGAAGCCCGAATCGGGACGCACGCGCACGCCGCCCGCCGCGACCGTCGCGCCCATGCTCACGGCTTCACCGATCAACGCCTCGATGCGCGCAACCGCTTCCTCGCTGATGAGCGGACCGATCTGCACGCCTTCGTCGAGCCCGTCGCCCACCTTCAGCAGCGCGACCTTTGACACGAGCTTCGCCACGAAAGTCTCGTACACGTCCTCATGCACGAAGAAACGGTTCGCGCACATCGCGGCCTGGCCGGTATGACGGAAACGCGCGTCGAGCGCGCCCTTCACGGCGAGATCGATATCGGCGTCACTGAACACGATGAACGGGCAATTGGCGCCCAGTTCCAGCGACATCTTCTTGACCGTCAATGCACACTGCGACATCAACTGCTTGCCCGCTTCGATCGGTCCGGTGAACGACACCTTGCGCACGTCGGGATGCGCGAGCAGCGTGCTGCGGATCGGGTCGGCTGCGCCGGTCAGCACGGAAAGCACGCCGCGCGGCAAGCCGGCGTTCTCGCCGAGCGCGCACAGTGCAAGCGCCGAAAACGGCGTGCGGGGATCGGGATGAAGAATGACGGTGCAGCCCGCCGCAAGCGCCGCGCCGACGCGCCGCGCGACCATCGATGCCGGAAAGGTCCACGACGTGATGGCGCCGCAGATACCCACCGGCTGATGCAGCACGCGGATGCGTTGATTGCGCCGCGGTGCGGGAATGTTGTCGCCATAGATGCGGCGCGCTTCCTCGGCGAACCAGTCGAGATAATTGGCGGCCTGCGTGATCTCGGCGCGCGCCTCGTGCAGCGGTTTGCCCTGCTCGCTGCACAGGATGATGGCGAGGTCGTCGCGATGATGTTCGACCAGACGGCCCCACTCGCGCAGCACCGATGCACGCTCGCGGCTGCTCCAGTTGCGCCAGTCCTGCAAGGCCGCCTGCGCGCATTCGACAGCATGCGCCACCTGTTCCTCCGTCACCTGCGGCACCGAGCCGATGACGGTGCGCGTCGAAGGATTGGTGACCGGCACGCGCGGCAGCGCGGTCTCGTCTACCCATGCGCCGGCGATGTAGGCGGATTGCTCGAACAGACTTGGACACTGTAGTTCCATGGTGTGCTCCCATGCGTTGAGCGCTTCGTGCAAGCGTCACGAGCTTAACGCATTTTCCGGGCGCTTCTGCCCGCATCCGGCGATGGCCGGTATACGGGCGCGTGGAACTCAGTGAGACGCGCCCTCCACCGCACCGATGCCGGTTTCCGAGCGCACGGTCTGCGCGTCGAAGCCTGCCTGGTCGATGCGCGCGCGTGCCGACTTGTCCGTCACCGAGAACAGCCAGATGCCGGCAAAGCCGATGGCCATCGAGAACAGCGCCGGCGACGCATATGGAAACGGCGCGCTGGCGTAGTGAAAGACATCGACCCAGACGGCCTTGGAAAGCACCGTCAGCACGACCGCCGACAACAGCCCCATGAAGCCGCCCAGCGCCGCGCCGCGCGTCGTGCAGCCGCGCCACAGCACCGAGAGGAACAGCACCGGAAAATTGGCCGACGCCGCCACCGCGAATGCCAGCGACACCATGAACGCAATGTTCTGCTTCTCGAACACGATGCCCAGCACGACCGCGACGATGCCGAGCACGATGGTCGTCATGCGCGATACCTTGAGTTCGCTCTTGCTCGACGCCTGGCCCTTCTTGAAGACGGTCGCGTACAGATCGTGCGACACCGCCGACGCGCCCGCGAGCGTCAGCCCGGCCACCACGGCAAGGATGGTCGCGAACGCCACCGCCGAGATGAAGCCGAGAAACACGTTGCCGCCCACGGCGCTCGCCAGATGCACGGCCGCCATGTTGGTGCCGCCGAGGAGCTTGCCGCCTGCGTCCTTGAAGACCGGATTGGTGCTCACCAGCACGATCGCGCCGAAGCCGATGATGAACGTGAGAATGTAGAAATAGCCGATCCACGTCGTCGCCCAGAACACGGACTTGCGCGCTTCCTTGGCGTTGGGCACCGTGAAGAAGCGCATCAGGATGTGCGGCAGGCCCGCCGTGCCGAACATCAGCGCGATGCCGAAGGAGATCGCCGAGACAGGGTCCTTGATGAAGTTGCCCGGACCCATGATCGACGCCTTCATTGCGTGCACGTCCACGGCTTTCGCGAACAGCGCCTCCGGGCTGAAGTGGAACTGCCACAACACCATGAAGGCCATGAACGAAGCGCCCGCGAGCAGCAGGCAGGCCTTGATGATCTGCACCCAGGTGGTCGCCGTCATGCCGCCGAACAGCACGTAGACCATCATCAACGCCCCGACGATCACCACCGCAATCCAGTATTCGAGCCCGAACAGCAGCTTGATGAGCTGTCCCGCGCCGACCATCTGCGCAATCAGATAGAACGCGACGACGACGAGCGTGCCCGATGCGGCGAACGCGCGGATCGGCGTCTGTTTGAAGCGGTAGGCGGCGACGTCGGCGAAGGTGAAACGGCCCAGGTTGCGCAGCCGCTCGGCCATCAGGAAGGTGATGATCGGCCAGCCGACCAGGAAGCCGATCGAATAGATCAGGCCGTCATAGCCATTCGAATAGACCGCCGCCGAAATGCCCAGGAACGACGCCGCCGACATGAAGTCTCCGGCAATCGCAAGGCCATTCTGGAAGCCCGTGATGCCGCCGCCGGCCGTGTAGAACTCGGCGGCCGAGCGGGTTTTCTTCGCGGCCCATCTGGTGATGAAGAGCGTCGCGATCACGAACGCGATGAACATGCAGATCGCGGTCCAGTTGGTCGGCTGCTTCACGGCCTGGCCGAGATCGCCGCCGGCCGCGAACGAAACGGCGGAGGTCGCGAGGAGCAGGCCCGCGAGCATCAACGATGAAAGTCGTGACGGTGTCATGCAGCCTCCCGCTTGATCTGGTCAGTGAGTTCGTCGTAGGTGCGGTTGGCGTGGCGCACATACAGGCCCGTGATGACGACCGTGAAGACGATCACGAACAGGCCGATCGGCATGCCCCAGGTCATCACGCCCGCGCCCAACTTCGCGGACAGCAGCTCCTTGTTGAACGCGATCAGCAGCACGTAGCCGTAGTACACGATCAGCACGAACGCCGTCAGCGTCCAGCCGAGCCTCGAGCGCTTGCGCACCAGTTCGCCGTATGCAGCGCTCGCTTTGATTCTCTCGACAACCTTCAAATCCATCTGTGTCTCCTGTTCGCGCGCACGAACGCCTGCGTCCTGCGCGGCGCGCGGACGGGCGGCGATGCGATCGAGGCTGTTGCAACGGGAAAGCCCTGGTTCAGGGAGGGCAAGGGCCGCGCACGCGCATGCTTTTCAGGCGAGTGCTGCGTGAGTTGCGCTGGAGACTAAGGTAAAAGGATCCGCTTACCCGTTTCTTACGGCATGCGGAATATTCGGCCGGGGTTTACGCGAAGCGTTGCGCTTCGTCATGCCATGAAGGAGGGAGCACGACGCGGACCGTAGCCCGCGCCGTGAAGAATGCGTATCAGGCGGCCAGCGGTTCTGCGCGGCGTTCATAAACCAGCGCAGCGGCGGCCAGATCTTCGAGCGCGGTGCCCACCGCCTTGAACAGCGTGCGCTGCGTGTCGCCGGTGCGGCCCGGCGCTTCGCCGCGACACAGGCGTTCGAGCGTCGGCCAGTGTTCCGGGCCGCTGACGACACCCCGTTCGAGCGGCCCGAGCAGATCGCCGGACTTCTGGAACGCCTCAGCCGTATCGACGAACACGCGCGCGCCGGCGAAGCACGCGTCATCGGCTTCGCGCATGGCCGGCGTGAAGCTGCCGATCAGATCCAGATGCGAACCCGGCGCAAGCCATTCGCCTTGCACGACCGGCTGCGTCGCAAGCGTCGCGCAAGTCACGACATCGGCGCATGCCACGCTCGCGGGCAGGTCCTGCACCACGCGCGCGCCGAAGCCCAGTTCGGAAAGCCGCGCCACCAGACGCTCCGATGCCGCCGGATTCGCATCCCATACATCGACTTCGCTGATCGGCAGCACGCAGCGGTAAGCCTCCGGCACCAGACTGCCGACACGTCCCGCGCCGAGCAGCGTCATCCGCGTCGCATTCTTGCGCGCCAGGAAGCTCGCGCCCAGCGCCGAAGCGGCAGCCGTACGGCGCGACGTGATCTCGTTGCCGTCCATCTGCGCGAGCGGTGCGCCGGTGCGCGCGTCGTACAGCACATAGGTCGAATGCAGGCCCGGCAATCCAAGCGCCGCATTGCCGGGATACACGTTCACGGTCTTGATGCCGAGATAACGCCCTTCCTGCCACGCGGGCATGATGAGCACCGTGCCCGCATCGCTCTCCGTTTCGATTCGGTGGTTATGCCGCAGCGGCACCGTGCAGCCTTCGACGAACATCGCCCGCAAGGCCGCGATCAGCGCGGGGAACTCCAGTGCGCCGCCCGTCGTGGCGGCATCGAACATTTTCATGACATCACTCGCTTGTCGTTTCAACTGGACAGAGACTCAAAGACTCAGGGCATGACCGGCGCGTGATAGGTCAGCGTCGGCGCGAGCACCCACAGCATGAACACCACCAGCGGCGTATGGATCACCAGCTGCGTGAACGTGAAGCCCACCACGTCCTTCGCGCGCAGTCCGAGCACGCCGAGCAGCGGCAGCATCCAGAACGGATTGATCAGATTCGGCAGCGCCTCGGCCGCGTTATAGACCGTGACCGACCAGCCCAGATGCACCTGCAGCGCCTTGGCGGCCTCGATCACATACGGCGCCTCGATGATCCACTTGCCGCCGCCCGACGGCACGAAGAAGCCCAGCACCGCCGAGTACACGCCCATCACGGCGGGGAACGACGCCTGCGACGAAATCGCGACGAAGAAATGCGCGAGATGCTCCGAGAGCGGCAAGCCGCCCGGCGCGGCCGCCTTGGTCAGGATGAACGCGATGCCGCCATACAGCGGGAACTGGATCAGCACGCCGGCCGTCGAGGGCACCGACTTCGCCACCGCGTTCAGGAAGCGGCGCGGCCGCCAGTTGAGCAGCATGCCCAGCAGGATGAACACGAAGTTGTACGTGTTGAGGTTCGAGATCGCCAGCAGCGGGTTCCTGGTCGTGAACTCATGCCCGATCCACACGAGCCCGAGCGCCACCAGCAGCACGGTCACGACAGGGCTGTATTCGAGCCACTCACCGGGACGCGTGGGCTTCTCCATCTTGAGATCGATGTCGTCGAGCGAGACGCCCAGGTCCGCCGCCGTGCGCGCACGCTCGCCGACCGGCGCCGAGAAGCCCGCGATCAGCAGCGAGGCGATCATCAGCACCGCGACCATCAGCATCGATTGCGGCAGGAAGATGGTTTCCGAGAACGGGATCACGCCAGTGATCGCGAGGAGTGTCTTCGGCAGACTGTCCGGATTGGCCTGCAACTGCGCCGCCGCCGAACTCAGGCCGAGCGCCCAGGTCGCGCCCATGCCCAGATACGCCGCCGCGCCCGCCGCGCGGTAGTCCATGCGCATGTCGGTGCGGCGCGCGAGCGCGCGCACCAGCAGGCCGCTGAACACGAGGCTGATGGCCCAGTTGAACAGCGAGGTCGCGATGCTGATGAACGCGACGAACATCACCGCGCCGCGCGCCGTCTTCGGCAGGCGCGCGAGCGCCGCGATCATCTTCGAGGCCGGCGGCGACACCGCGACCACATAGCCGGAAATCGCAACGATGGCCATTTGCATCGTGAACGGAATCAGGCTCCAGAAGCCGTCACCGAACGCAATGCCCACGCGTTGCGCCGGCGCGCCGACGGCGAGCGCGCCGATCGCGACGACGATCACCGCGACGGCGGCGAAGATATAGGCATCCGGGAACCATGCTTCGGCCCAGCGCGTGACGTTGGCCGCCATGCGTTCCATCAGGTTGCCCGGCCCCCCTTCGGGCCGTAGCGCTTTTGTCCGTGTGACCTGTTCCATTTTTTCCCTCTCCCCTGTGCGCGCGTTGGCGTGTTTAAGCAAAATCAGTTGATGACGCCGTCATGCATCGACGACGAGGTCCGACAGCGGAATCGCCTGGCACGCGAAGCACATGTCGGGTTCGTCGGGCGCATGGCCCGACAGGTGATCGGTCGAACCGCGCGCGATCCGCACCGCGCAGCTTTCGCACTGGCCGACGCGGCAGCCGCTCGGCATCGCGACGCCCAGTCCCTCGGCGAAGGACAGCAGGCTGCCGTCCACCGGCGTCCATTGCGCGACCTTGCGCGAGCGCGTGAACTCGACAGTGAAGCGCTGCGCCGCGTCGACGCGCGGCGCGGACGGCGAGCGGAACGCTTCCTTGAAGATGTCGAACGCGGGCACGCCGCGCGCGATCAGGCCGTCGGTCAGCGCGGTCATCATCGGTTCTGGACCGCAGAAGTAGAAGCGCGCGCGGCGGCGGATCAGGTCGTCGCTCACGGCTGACGCGTCGAGATAACCCGCGCGGTCGTAGTCGCGGCCCGCCATGTCCACGCCCTCGCGCGGATGCGCATAGCAGTCGAACACATGCAGGCCGGGCCACGCCGCGCGCAACGCATCGATGCGCTCGCGGAACGCATGCGCCGCGCCGTGGCGGTTCGCATAGAAGAGCCACACCTCGGGCCGCCGGCTGACGGGTTCGAGCGCCGCCAGCGATTCGAGATACGAGACGAACGGCGTAATGCCGATGCCGCCCGCGAACATCACCACCGGCTGACGCGAGCGCAGCGGCAGCACGAAAGTGCCGCCGGGCGCGCGCAGATCGACGCGATGCCCGATCTCCAGCGCCTCGTGAATGTGCCCCGACATCGCGCCTTGCGGCTGCTGCCGCACCGAGATGGTGTAGGTGCGCCGCGCCGGTTCGCTGGCGGCGCCGACGAGCGAATAGGCGCGCGTCGTGCCGCGTGCGCCGAGCGTCGGCACGTGTACCGTCACGTGCTGGCCCGGCTGGTAGTCCGGCAGCGTGCTTTCGTCCTTCGACGTAAACGTGACCGTGCGCACGCCTTCGGCTTCGTCGTGCAGATTCGTCACGACGAATTCGCGCCAGCCTTGCCACGCGCGCCGCGTGCGGTCGAATGACGGATCGGGTTCGATGTCGCAGGCGAGCGCGCGCATCGGCATGGAGCCGCTCAGCGGATCGTGCCGCGCCGACGACACCAGATTGCTGAAGTTGCTGTTGATCTCGCCGAGCGCCGGAAAGCCCGGCATGCCGAGTTCGTCGCAGGCCTGCCACCAGCCGTATTCGGCGATCAGCACGTCGTCCGCGAGCGCTTCCTCCACACGCGCGACGAAGCGCGCCTTGCCCTGCGCCGTGCGCAGGATGACCCAGTCGTTCGACTCGACGCCCTTCTTCAGCGCCAGCGCGCGGCTCATCTCGACCACCGGATACGGCGCGCGCTTGCGCAGGCGCGTCACGCCGCGATGCTGGCTGTGACAGTAGTAGCCGTTCTTGGTCGAGGTCAGCACGTACGGATACGCGGCATCGCAAGCCGGAGCGGCCTGCGGCTCATGCACCGGCACGGGCGGATAGCCATGGCGCAGCAGCTTTTCCGAATACAGCTCGACCTTCAGCGTTTCCGTACGGAAGCCGCGCACGCCGTCGGGGGTGGTCTTCGCGTACTGCTGCTCGCGCTGTTCGAGCGGCGGGCGGATGCCTTCGGGATGCGCCCGCAGCGTGTCGACGTCGAGCCCGAGCGGCGCGAGCATGTGATTCCAGCCCGCCTCGATGCTGCCGCCAAAGAACGCGTCCTGCATACCGAGCCGCTTGGCAAGCTCGAACACGATGTCGTAATCGGCGCGGCTTTCGCCACGCGGCGCCACCATGCGCTGACGCAATTGCACGAGTTCCACCGCCCGCTCGTCGATCTCGAAGCCGATGCGCAAGCCCTCGCGTTCCCACGGCGTGTTCACCGGCAGGAAGATGTCGGCGTAGCGCGACGACGGCGTTTCATACAGATCACAATGCACATGGAAATCCAGCGCGCTCAGTGCTGCGTGTGCCCGCGCGGTGTCGGGCTGCGACACCAGCGGATTGGTGCCAAACGCGAACAGCGCGCGCACCTTGTACGGCTCGCCCTCGATCATCGCGCGATACATGTCGCGCGCCGTGACCCAGCCTTGCGCGGGCGGTCCGAGCGGGCGTTCGGCCAGGCCCAGCGCCTTCTCGCGCTGATGCGGCGACAGCAACGCATACGTGCTCACCGCATTGGCCGGCTGCTTGACGAATTCGCGGTTCGCGCCGCGCTTGTCAAAGGCGCCGGTGAGCGCGTAGAGCGTGGCGATCGCGCGTTCGGTCTGCGTCGCGTTGGCCTGCTGGCCGACGCCCGACCACGCGTGATAGGCAATCCGCCGGCCTGGCGCGAGCAGTGCGGCGGCGCGCTTCAGGTCCGCCACCGCGACGCCGGTGAGCGTTTCGACATGTTCCGGCGTGTAGGCATCGAGCGCGCGCACATAGCAGGCAAAGGCCGGTTCGCATTCGACCGATGCCGCCACATACCGTCCCGCCAAAGCGAAATCGTCGGGCGAGGTGGCGGCTTCTTCGCCCAGCGCCTCCGCACGGCCGCGCGTGCCGTTCCAGATCACATAGCGGTTCTGCTGAGCGTGCGGATCGAGATCGCGTTCGCGCAGGAACAGCCCGGTATCGCGCCGCACGAGCAGCGGCGCGTTGGTCCACGCGCGCACGAAACGCTCGTCGATGCCCTGCGTCGCGACCATCTCGCGCGCAATGCCCAGCGCCAGCGCCGCATCGGTGCCGGGACGCACGCGCAGCCAGACATCGGCTTCGCGGGCGAGCGCGGTCGGACGCGGATCGGCAACGATCAGCCGCGCACAGTTGCGGCGCGCCGCCGCGATCGCGTCCGCCTGCGCGAGCCACGTGTTCGCCGGGTTCGTGCCCCACAGCATGATGACTTCCGAGTTGCGGTAATCCGCCGTCGGCATTCCGCAGCCGAACGTGAAGATGTGCGCCACGTCCTTGTGCCAGTTGCAGATCTCCGTGGCGTAGCAGATGTTCGGGCTGCCGTACGACCAGATGAAACGCTCGACCCAGTCGATGCTGTCGCTCATCGGCGTGCCGCTCGGCGTCGTCACGCCGAACGCCACGGTTTCCGCGCCGTGCTCGCGGCGCAGCGCGTCGAGTTTCGTGGCGATCTCGTCGAGCGCCTCGTCCCAGCCGATGCGCACCCAGCCCGGATCGGCGGCGCCCTTCGGCGCGGTGCGGCGCATCGGATGCAGGACGCGGTGCGGGCTGTGGACGAGTTCAGGCGCGGACTTGCCCTTCAGGCACATGGCGTGGCCGGTCGGGTGATCGCGGTCGGGGCGCACTTCCGCGAGCATGCCGCCGCGCACGACGTTGACCGTGCCGCAACGCGAGCGGCACAGCGTGCAATAGCCCTTTTTTTCCTGAACTTCCATCTCGTCTCCGGATTTCATAGTCGCGATGCTATGAAATCAAAATGCAATGAAGAATTCATATTTCCGATTCAGCGATATAGAATTTTTAGATATTGCTCGCTTGTAAAACCCGGATCGCCCCTATGCCCCGTCAAGTCACCCTGCGCCAGATCGAATATTTCGTGTCCGTGGCCGACACCGGGCAGATCTCGCGTTCCGCGAATCTGTGCAGCGTGTCGCAGTCGTCCATGACGATCGCGTTGCAGAACCTGGAGGACACCGTGGGCGTGGCGCTGCTCGCGCGCCATGCCAAGGGCGTGCGGCTGACTGAAGCGGGCGTGCGCTTCCTGCGCCATGTGCAGCAGGCCCGGCAATCGGTGGACCACGCGGTGCTCGCCGCGCAGGAGGAACCGGGGCAGATATCGGGGATGGTGCGGATCGGCGTGACCGAG
This sequence comes from Caballeronia sp. LZ033, assembly GCF_031451265.1. Classification (NCBI taxonomy): domain Bacteria; kingdom Pseudomonadati; phylum Pseudomonadota; class Betaproteobacteria; order Burkholderiales; family Burkholderiaceae; genus Caballeronia; species Caballeronia sp. LZ033. Next base: position 1,023,410 of record NZ_JARUXQ010000003.1, read on the forward strand.
ACCATTTCCGCCTACCTGTTGCCGTCGATGATGGCCACGCTCACGCGCCGGTTCCGCAATCTTCAGGTGGAGGTAATCGAGCGCGAGCGGGAAGTCGTGGAGCAGCAGTTGCTCGCCGGCGATCTCGACATGGCGTTGCTGCTCGTCTCCAACACCGCGCTGCACGACGATCTCAAGGGCGAGACCATCGTGCGCTCGCCGCGCCGCCTGTGGACGCCGCCGGATCATCCGTTGCTCGACGCACAGCGCGTCACGCTCGAAGACGTCGCGCGCGAGAACTACCTGCTGCTCGACATGGACGAGCACATCCAGACGGTTGCACGCTACTGGGGCAAGTTCGGCGTGGAGCCGCGCGTGCGCATGCAGAGCAAGTCGATCGAAGCGGTGCGCAGCCTCGTCGCGTTCGGCGAGGGCGTGACGATCCTGTCGGATCTCGTCTACCGGCCGTGGTCGCTGGAAGGCAACCGCATCAGCAAGCGCGACCTGAGCGTGCCCGTGCCGACCATGGATGTCGGCGCGGTCTGGCGTCGCAACGACCCGCCCGGACGGCAGGTGCGCACGCTGCTCGACGTCTTCAGGGCATGGAAGCGCGCGGACTGAGCGCGCCAAAGCCTGCAAATTCATGCGAACGCTATGGCGTTTTCAGCCGTCTTCGACTATTAGTAATTGGGTCACGCACACCGCGTCCGTTGATTGAATGGCGCGGGCATTCGAGGCATGACGCATCATGCGCCGCTCTCTTACAGGCATTCGACCGACAAGACCGGAGGCAGCCACGACCCATCACTTCCATCAGGCTCGCGCGCGCTGACGTTGCATGCTGGCCTGTCCAGCGCGTTCTCATCGCAAGGCGACACGGTCATGCACGCGCGCATGACCGCGAATGCGCTCGCCTCCGCCTGAAGCGGGCCGCCGTGGCGCATGTGTCGGATTGCGCCGCGCCGCTCAACTGTCGGCCGTCCCAGAAGGGGAGGCGCCTATGGCGTTCGTGTCGGAATGGATACTGGACTGCTGCCGGTTCGCCCCACGGTCGGGCACCGGGCAAGCCGTGCGGATGGCGTCGCTTGCCGCGTTCGTCCTGCTGGCGCTGGCCGCCTGCAAGAAGCCGCCTCCCGAAGCACAGAAGCCTCCGGTCGATGTGACCGTCGTCACGGTCGCCGCCCAGTCCACGCCTGTCGAGTTCGAGTTCACCGCGCAGACGCAGAGTTCGCGCGAGGTCGAGATCCGCGCGCGCGTGGACGGCTTTCTCGAGAAGCGCCTGTACACCGAAGGCGCGCTCGTCGCCGCCAACCAGATCATGTTCGTGATGGACAAGCGGCCGTTCGAGGCCGCGCTGCAAACCGCCAAGGGCGCGCTCGCGCAGCAGCAGGCGCGGCTCTACGTGACGCAGCAGAACCTGGCGCGCGTGAAACCGCTCGCCGCGATGAACGCACTGAGCAAGAAGGATCTCGACGACGCCCTCGGCAACGAAAAGCAGGCCGAGGCCGCCGTCATCTCGGCGAAAGGCGAAGTGCAGAGCGCCGAGCTCAACCTGAGCTACACGACCATCCGCTCGCCGCTCAAGGGCCTCTCCAGCTTCGCGCGCGTGCAGGAAGGGAGCTACGTGACGCCGACGCAATCCGGCCTGCTCACCTACGTCTATCAGCTGGATCCGATGTGGGTGAACTTCAGCATCTCAGAGAACGAGTTGCTGACGTATCGCGAGCAGATCCAGAAGGGCCTGCTGCGCTTTCCGCCCGAGAACAAGTTCGACGTGACGATCATCCAGGCAGACGGCTCCGTGTATCCGCAGACGGGCCGCATCGACTTCACGAATCCGGCCTTCAGCACCGACACCGGCACCTTCCTGGTTCGCGCGGTGTTCGCCAATCCGAAAGGCATTCTGCGACCCGGCCAGTTCGTCAAGGCGCGCGTGGCGGGCGCCGTGCGGCCGAATGCCATCCTGCTGCCGCAGCGCGCCGTGCTGCAGGGCGCGAAGAGTCATTTCGTCTGGGTGCTCGACGAGCAGTCGAAGCCGCGTCAGCGCGTGGTGGAAGTGGGCGAATGGCATGGCGACGACTGGTTCATCACGAGCGGCCTGCGCGCGGGCGAGCGCGTGATCGTGGATGGCGCGATCCGCGTGTCCGCCGATTCGCAACTGCACGTGACCGGCGCTGCAGCCGCTGCGGGCGCGTCCGCCGCCGGCGCAACGACCACCGCAGCCAGCGAGGCCGGCCAGTGATTTGATTGAAAGCTCGTTGCGCGGAAGAGGCCAATGAACATTTCCCATTACTGCATCGACCGCCCGATCTTCGCCTCGGTCATCTCGATCGTCATCACACTGGGCGGCGCGCTGTCCATGCTGGCGTTGCCGACCGCGCAGTATCCCGACATCACGCCGCCGCAGATCACCATCTCCGCGACCTATCCGGGCGCGAGCGCCGACGTGGTCGCGAACAACGTGGCCGCGCCGATCGAGCAGCAGGTCAACGGCGCGGACAACATGATCTACATGAGCTCGTCGAGCTCATCCACGGGCAACCTGACGATCAACGCGTACTTCCAGATCGGGACGAATCCGGAACTCGCGCAGGTGGACGTGCAGAACCGCGTGAACCTTGCGCTGCCGCAACTGCCGCAGTCGGTAACCTCGCAGGGCGTGCAGGTGCAGAAGAAGTCGCAGGCGTTCATGATGGTGATCGCGATCTATTCGCCCGACGAACGCTACGACGCCACCTACATTGCGAACTACGCGAACGTCTATGTGCTCGACGCGCTCAAGCGCATTCCCGGCGCGAACCAGTCGAGCATCTTCGGCACCCCCGACTACGCGATGCGCATCTGGCTCAAGCCCGACCGCATGGCGCAGCTCGGCATCACGGCCGCCGACGTGCAGCGCGCCGTCTCGAACCAGAACCAGCAATTCGCGGTCGGCCGGCTGGGACAGTCGCCGACCGGCGCGCCCGTCGAACAGTCGTTCGCCGTGACGACCTCCGGACGCCTCACCGAGCCTTCCGAGTTCGAGAACATCATCATCCGTGCGCAGTCGGGCGGCGCGGCCATCGTGCGGCTGCGCGACGTGGGCCGCGCCGAACTCGGGCAGAAGGACTACTCCATCCGCAGCCGCTTCCAGGGCAAGCCGGCGACGGTGCTCGCCGTGTACCAGCAGCCGGGCGCCAACGCGCTCGACGTGTCGAAGCTGGTGCGCGCGCAGCTCGCCGAGATGAAGAAGACCTTCCCGGAAGGCATCGACTACCAGATCGCGATGGACACCACGGAGTTCACGCGCGCGTCCATCACCGACGTGGTGCATACCTTCTTCGAGGCGGTCGTGCTGGTGGTGATCGTCGTGTTCGTGTTCCTGCAAAGCCTGCGCGCGACGCTCATTCCGGTGCTGGCGGTACCGGTGTCGATTGTCGGCACCTTCATGGGCATGGCGGCGCTGGGCTTCTCGATCAACATGCTCACCTTGTTCGGCATGGTGCTCGCCATCGGCATCGTGGTGGACGACGCGATCGTCGTGATCGAGAACGTCGAGCGCAACATGACGGTGTTCAAGCTCGATCCGAAGACCGCCGCCAAGAAGGCCATGGACGAAGTGGCGGGACCGGTGGTCGCCATCGTGCTCGTGCTGTGCGCGGTGTTCGTGCCGGTGGCTTTCCTCGCCGGCATCACCGGGCAGATGTACAAGCAGTTCGCCATCACCATCGCGATCTCGGTGGTGATCTCGGGGCTCGTGGCGCTGACCTTGTCGCCGGCGCTCGCCGCGCTGCTGCTCAAGCCCGGGCATCACGAGAAGAAAGGCTTCTTCCGCTGGTTCGACCGTCAGTTCGAACGCATGACGCACGGCTATACGCGCGCCGTGCAGCTCGTGATCCGGCGCTTCGTGATCGGGCTGTGCATCTTCGCGGGCGTGATCGCGCTTGCCGTCGTGATGATGCGCGACATTCCCACCGCCTTCCTGCCGCCCGAGGACCAGGGTTATCTGCTGGGCGCGGTCATCATGCCGGACGCGGCCTCGCTCGACCGCACCGGCGCGGTGTCCGAGCGCGTCACCGACTACTTCATGAAGCAGCCGGCGGTGGGCAGCATTACAACGGTCGATGGCTTCAGCATTCTCGACAGCCAGAACAAGAATAATTCGTCGACCTTCTTCGTCGGCCTCAAGAGCTTCGACGATCGCTATACATCGGCCAATATCCGCACCGAGAATGCACGCGCCGTGCTGATCGACGCTTACAAGCATCTCTCGCAGATTCGCGAGGGGATCGTCGTGCCGCTGAATCCGCCGTCGATACCTGGTCTCGGCACGACCGGCGGCACCGAAATGTGGATCCAGAGCAAGGGCGATGCGCCCATCGCGCAGTTCGCGGCGCTGGTGCAGGACTTCGTCGAGCGGGCGAAGCAGCGGCCCGAACTGACGGGCGTGACGTCCACGTTCAACGCATCGTCGCAGCAGTTGCTCGCGGACGTGGACCGCGACAAGGCCGAGACGCTCGGCGTGCCGGTGGAGGACGTCTACAGCGCGATGCAGACCATGTTCGGCTCGCTCTATGTGTCGCAGTTCAACCGTTCCAGCCGGCTGTGGCAGGTGATCCTGCAGGCGGAGCCGTCGTATCGCATCAAGCCCGACGATCTCACGCAGATCTTCGTGAAGAGCAAGAACGGCAACATGGTGCCGCTCAAGGCCGTGGTCAACACGCGCTATGTCACCGGCCCCGATCTCATCACGCGCTTCAACAACTTCCCGGCGGTGAAGATCACGGCGAACGCCGCGCCGGGTTATGCATCGGGTCAGGTGATCCAGGCGCTCGAAGCGGTCGCGGCGACGCTGCCCACGGATTACGGCATCGCATGGAGCGGCGAGGCGTATGAAGCGAAGCAGTCGGGCAGCAGTTCGGCGCTGGTGTTCGTGTTCGGTCTCGTGATGGTCTTCCTGATCCTCGCGGCGCAATACGAGAAGTGGAGTCTGCCGATCGGCGTGCTGATGGCGGTGCCGTTCGCGATCTTCGGCGCGCTGCTCGCGATCCTGCTGCGCGGCCTCAACAACGACGTGTACTTCCAGATCGGCCTGACGATGCTGGTTGCGCTCGCGGCGAAGAACGCCATTCTCATCTTCGAGTTCGCCGTGCTGAACCGCGAGGCGGGCGAGTCCGTGTTCGACGCCACCATGGTCGCCGCCGAAGAACGCCTGCGCCCGATCGTGATGACGTCGCTCGCGTTCATTCTCGGCTGCGTGCCGCTCGCCATCGCGACCGGCGCGTCGGCGAACAGCCGGCATTCCATCGGCACGGGCGTGATTGGCGGCATGCTCGGCGCCACGGTGATCGCCGTGTTCTTCATCCCGATGTTCTTCTTCGTGCTCGAAACGCTGTCGGAACGCTCGGAGAAGAAAAAGAAGAAGGACAGTGTGCCGCCCAAGGAACAGGGAGACTGACATGCGCCGGTTTCCCATCGCCCTGTCGGTTCTCGTCGTGACGCTGCTGCTCGGCGGCTGTCTGCTCGGGCCGGACTATTCGCGTCAGCCGGTGGAAACGCCCGCCAACTGGCGCTTCTCCTCGGGCGAAGCCGCCGACACCGCCAACACCGAATGGTGGAAGCAGTTCGAGGATCCCGTGCTCGATGAACTGATCGACACCGCGCTGGCGAACAACAAGGACGTGAAGATCGCGGCGGCGCGCATCGATCAGTTCATGGGCCAGTTCGTGACCACGCGCGCGGCATTGTTCCCGCAGGTCTCGGCGGGCGCGACGGCGGCGCGCCAGCGCGCTTCGCAGGCGGGTCCGCAGCCTCTGGCCGGCTTCGGGCCGGTCTACAACAGCTACGAGGTGTCGGTGTCCGCCGCCTGGGAACTCGACGTGTTCGGGCGCAACCGGCGGCTGACCGAGTCGGCGCGCGCGAACCTGCTGTCGAGCGTCGAAGGGCGGCGGGCAACGATCCTCTCGCTGGTGGCGTCGGTGGCTTCGTCGTATCTGAACCTGCGCAGCCTCGACAAGCAGCTTGAGATCGCCAAAGCCACGACCGACAGTCGCGCCGAATCCGTGCATGTCTTCACGCTGCGCTTCGAGGGCGGCGAAGTCTCGCAGATGGAACTCGCGCAAAGCCAGTCCGAATACGAAGCCTCGCTCGCGACGATTCCGCAGATCGAAACCTCCATCGCGCAGCAGGAGGACGCGTTGTCCGTTCTGCTCGGCGACAATCCCGGCCCGATCCTGCGCGGCCGCACGCTCGGCGAGATGCAGACGCCGGTGATTCCGGCCGGCCTGCCGTCCGATCTGCTGGAGCGCCGGCCCGATCTGCTTCAGGCCGAACAGGATCTGATCGCGGCCAATGCGCTGATCGGCGCGGCGCGCGCGCTCTACTTTCCGCAGATCTCGCTGACCGGCCTGCTCGGCACGGCGAGCGGGCAGTTCTCGTCGCTGTTCACGGGGCCGTCGCGGGTCTGGTCGTTCGCGGGGCAGATCACGCAGCCCATCTTCACGGCGGGCAACATCTCGGGACAGGTGCAATTGGCCGAAGCGCAGCAACGCGCCGCGCTGCTGACCTATCAGAAGGCGATCCAGGTTGCGTTCCAGGAAGTCGACGACGCGCTCATCGCCTCGACCAAGCTGCACGAGCAGCTTGAGATACAGGGCCGTCAGGTCACGGCGCTGTCCACCTATTCGCGTCTGGCGCGGGCGCGCTATGAAGGCGGCTACACGAGCTATATCGAAGTGCTCGATGCCGAACGCAGCCTCTTCAACGCCCAGCTCTCGCTGACGCAGACGCAGGCGGCCGCGCTCGTCTCATTCGTCACGCTGTACAAAGTGATGGGCGGCGGCTGGGTCGTCGCCGCCGACAAGCTCACGACGCAGCAAGGCGCCGCGCCGTCCGCGTCATCCACTCCGCAGACGGTGCAATGAACACGCCCGCTCCCGGCCGCGCGCTGATCGCCTGCCCCGAGTGCGATCTGCTCCAGCATGAACACGCGGTGCCGCGGGGCGGCACGCTGCGCTGCTGCCGCTGCCGCGCCGTGCTGTACCGCAGGCGCGCGCCGGGCTTCGAGCGCGCTCTCGCCTTCGCACTCGCGGCCTGCGTGCTGTGGCTCATCTCGAACGCATGTCCGATCGTGGGCCTGTCGGTGAACGGCGATCTCGTGGAGACGACGCTCTTCGGCGCCGTGCGCGTGCTCTATCGCGACGGCATGTGGCCGCTCGCCGCGCTGATCTTCTTCACGACGATCCTGATGCCCGCGTTGCAGGCCATCGGCATGGTGTGGCTGGTGTTGCCGCTGTTTCTCGGGCGCGTGCCATGGCACGCGGATACGGTGTTCCGCCTGCTGCGCGTCGCGCGCGAATGGGGCATGACCGAAGTGCTGATGCTCGGCCTGCTGGTCGCGCTGGTGAAGCTCGCCCATATCGCGTCGGTGGTGACGGGGCCCGCGCTGTGGTCGCTGGCGGCGCTGATGGCCTTGCTGGTCGCGGCGGCCTCGGCCTGTGACGAACGCGCCATGTGGATGCGCATCGACGGCGCGCCGCCCGGTCTGCCCGCCGGCACGCCGCTGCGTGGACCCATCGCGGCGGCGAGCGGCATCTGCGTCTGTCACGATTGCGGCCTCTCTACCGCTGGTACGCGCAGGCACGAAAGGCTCGTCTGCCCGCGCTGCGGCGCGCATCTGCATCTGCGCAAGCCCGGCAGCCTGTCGCGCACCTGGGCGTTCCTGAGCGCGGCGGCCCTGCTCTACATCCCCGCCAACCTGCTGCCGGTGATGAACACCAGCTCACTGTTCGGCGCGGAAAAAGACACGATCATGAGCGGCGTCGCGTATCTGTGGCAATCGGGCTCGTGGCCGCTTGCCATCGTCGTGTTCATCGCGAGCGTCGCGGTGCCGATGCTCAAGATCCTCGCCATCGGCTATCTCGCCGCCAGCGTCAATCTGCGTTCGACGCAGCGCAGCCCGCTGCGGGCGCGCATCTACCGGATCGTCGAGTTCGTCGGGCGCTGGTCGATGCTCGATATCTATGTGATCGCCGTGCTGGTCGCGCTCGTGCAGTTCAGCGCGCTCGCCACCATTGCGGCAGGGCCCGCCGCGATTGCGTTCGGCGCCGTGGTCGTGCTGACGATGTTCGCCGCCATGTCGTTCGATCCGCGCCTGATCTGGGACCCGCCGCCGGACGCGCACCCGGAGGCATCGCGATGAACACGCCGAACGACATGCCCGACGCCGAAGTCGTGCCAAGGAAGCGCTGGCGCATTCCATGGGTGTGGGTGGTGCCGGCGGTCGCGCTGTTGATCGGCGCGTGGCTGGCGGCGCAGGCCGTGCTCGAGAAAGGTCCGACCGTCACCATCACCTTCAAGAGCGGCGAAGGACTCGAAGCAGGCAAGACCAAGATCAAGTTCAAGGACGTGGACATCGGCCAGGTGAAGACCGTCACGCTCTCGAAGGACTACACGCACGTGGTCGCAACGGCCGATCTCACGCGCGACGCCGCCAACATGCTCGTCGACGACACGCGCTTCTGGGTCGTGCGGCCGCGCGTGGCGGGCGGCTCGGTATCGGGCATCGGCACCTTGCTGTCGGGTGCGTATATCGGCATGGATATTGGCAGGACCAAGCGCGACCGGCGTGATTACGTGGGACTGGAAACGCCGCCCGTGTTCGCGAGCGACGTACCGGGCCGTCAGTTCGTCCTGAAGGCCAGCGATCTCGGATCCGTGGATGTCGGCACGCCGGTGTTCTTCCGTCGTCTGCAAGTGGGACAGGTGACGTCGTTCGAACTCGACCGCGACGGCAGCGGCGTCACGCTGCATGTGTTCGTCAACGCGCCCTACGACCGCTATGTCAACGCCGATTCGCGCTTCTGGCAGGCGGGCGGCATCGACGTCACGCTCGGCACCGACGGCCTCAAGGTCAACACGCAGTCGCTCGTGTCGATCCTGATTGGCGGCCTCGCGTTCGAAACGCCAGCGGTCTCGCTCAGCTGGGCCGAAGCGCCCGCCGATACCGTCTTCCATCTCTTCGGCACGCGCGCCGATGCGCTGCGCGTGCAGGAACGCATCGTCGAAACGTATGTGTTCAACTTCCAGGGCTCGGTGCGCGGGCTGGCCGTGGGCGCGCCCGTGGAGTTTCGCGGCATTCAGATCGGCGAGGTGTCGGCCATCTATACGCGCTTCGACCCAGCGACGAAGCAGATCAGCATACCGGTCGAAGTGAAGCTGTATCCGGAACGCTTCACGTCGCGCTTCGCGAATGCGCCCCCGAAAAGCGGCCGCATGGTCAGCGACCCGAAGGCGCTCGCGGACTTTCTCGTCGAACGCGGGCTGCGCGGGCAGTTGCGCACGGGCAGTCTGCTGACGGGGCAGTTGTATGTAGCGATGGACTTCTTCCCCGCCGCGAAACAGGCGAGCGTCGACTGGAGCCGCACGCCGCCGGAACTGCCGACGACGCCGAGCGGCCTCGATTCATTGCAGGACTCGATCAACCGCATCATGACGCGCATCGACAAGCTGCCGATCGAGCAACTGACCGCGAGCGCACAGAAGACACTCAACGCGACGAGCCTGCTGATGCAGGGCCTCAATACCGATGTGCTGCCACAAGCCGCCGCGACGCTCAATGCCGCCCGCAGCGCGCTCGATGCCGCGCACGCGACGCTCAGCCCGGATTCCGGCTTGCAGCAGGACACGGCGGAAGCGGTCCGCGAACTGACACGCACGGCGGCATCGTTCCGCAATCTCGCCGATTATCTTCAGCAGCATCCTGAAGCGCTGCTGCGCGGCAAGCCGGAGGAGAAACCATGACGCCGCGTGTGATCGTGCTGCTGGTCGTCGCGACGATCTGCGCGGGCTGTGCTTCGCCACGCGCAAGCTTCTATCGATTGAGTCCGGATGCGGCTTCGGACACCGCAGGCGCAAGTGCGATCCAGCAGGCGGTGATTGTCGGGCCGGTGACGGTGCCCGAACTCGTCGACCGGCCGCAGATCGTCACGCGCAGCACGAACAACGAAATCTCGATCAACGAATATGCGCGCTGGGGCGAACCGCTGAAGAGCGGCATCGCGGATGCCATTGCCGGCAATCTCGGCCTGATGCTCGGCTCGGACCGTGTCGCGGTGGCGTCGCGCGCCCCGGCCGATGCGCGGGCGTGGCGCGTGCGCGTCGATATCCAGCAGTTCGAGTCCGTGCCTGGCGAGGCAGTCGTGATCGACGCGCGCTGGTCCGTGCGGCGCGACAACGACAGCGGCGCTGTCACCGACGCCAGTGGCCGGTCCTTCGTGCGCGAACCGGTGAACGGCGGCGACACCGACGCGCTGATCGCCGCGCATGACCGTGCGCTCGCCCGCGTGAGTCGCGACATTGCGACGGCCATCCGCAGCGGTCACTGAATGGTGTAGCCGCGTCCCTGCATGCACGCCGACCACGCGCGATAGTACGTCGACATCGCGCCCTGGCTTTGCGACTGGGCGTTCGCCTGCTCCGCGCGCTTCGCCTGCCGCGCACGCGCGCCGCCCGCCATCGTGCCCGCGACTGCGCCGGCGGCGGCGCCCTTGCCCGCATCGCCCGCGATGGCGCCAATGGCCGCGCCGCCCGCCGCCCCGCGCGCCGCACCGCCCAGACGCTGGCCGCCATGCCCGGCTTGCGCGCTCTGCGAGCTTTGCGCGCCAGTCGTGGCGGGATTGGCGGGATCCACGCCCGTGTTGCTCTTCGCCCAGCTATAGCAGGCGCCGTCGTCACTCTGCTGTTGCTGCGCGCTCTGCCCTTTGGCGGGATAGGCAATCGGCTTGCTTTGCGCGATGACATCGAGCGCGATCATGGCCAGCACGATCGCGCAGCACGTCCGTACGTTCCTTGCTCTCATGGCGACTCCTTGCGTGAGTGGCGGAGGCCCGATGGTCTGTCACGGTCGTGCGCGCCTGTGTGCTTGAAGTGATGTTGAACTGATAGTGCCGTGCGTCGCCCATGTCAATGGGCGACGCAGAAGGTCAGCGCGCCATGCCGCGCAGGATGTCCGCCGCCGCACGAGCGGCCACTTCGCAGCCCAGCACGAGATCCGCCTCGGACGTGTCTTCGATGAAATCGTGACTGACGCCGCCGATGCTCGGCACGAACATCATGCACGCTGGGAGATGCGGCGCGAGCACCTGCGCATCGTGCGATGCGCCGCTTGGCATGGCTTCCCAGCGCCCCGGCGCGAGCGCTTCGGCAGCCTCGGCGAGTTGCGCTTGCAGTGCTGCGTCCATCGTCACGGGATCTTCGGGCGGTTCGGTATCGAGAAACTCGACTTTTACTTTTTCCTTCGCGTTGAAGTCGCGTACCAGCGAGGCCAGCGCAGCTTTCATCGCGTGCAGACGAGCCAGGCTCGCGTCGCGGAATTGCAGAGACACGTCAGCGCTGCCCGGCACGATGCTGAACGATCCCGGATCGAGATCGATGCGGCCGACGGTCCACACGGTATCGGCATCGGCGAGCTGACGGAACGCTTCGTCCATGCGCCCGATGAACGCCACCAGCGCAGCGCCCGCATCGCGGCGGATTGACATTGGCGTGGTGCCCGCGTGATTGCGCTGTCCGGTGAAGCGCAGCCTGAGCTCGCGAATGCCGACGATGGTTGTCACCACGCCGATCGACTTGCCATGTGCCTCCAGCCGTCCGCCCTGCTCGATATGCGGCTCGAGATAGGCTCTGTGTCGCGTCTTGTCGAGCTGTACGCGCGGCCGGCCTGCGAGTCCCGCCTGAGCGATGGCATCGCGCAGCAGCAGGCCGTCGCGATTGCGCGCGTGGTCGAGTGCATCGTCCACGGATGCGCCCACGAAACTGCGGCTGCCCAGAAAGCCCGAGAAGCTGCCTTCCTCATCCATCCACGACGCGACATCCAGCGCGAGATGACGCGTGCTTTCGCACTCAGCCAGCGCCCGCGCGATCTCAAGGCCGTAGATCACGCCGAGCGCGCCGTCGAGCCAGCCGCCGGTGGGCTGCGTGTCCGTGTGCGAACCGATCAACAGCGCCGGACCCGGATGGCGCGACTGGCCGAAGACGTTGCCGACGCCGTCGATGGTCGCGGACAGCCCCGCTTCCTCCATGCGCTGCGCCAGCCAGCCCCGCGCGTCCATGTCGACTGGCGAGAACGCCAGCCGCACGACGCCCGTTCCCATCGCGCCGAAGCTGCGCAAGCGTTCGAGGTCTTGGATTAGCCGCTTGCCGTTAATCTTCGGCATCAGCTTTGCCATGCGGCGCCGTCCGGATAATGATGACGCGCGAGCGACTCCGCCTTCATCTCGATGCTGTAGCCCGCACGCTGCGGCGGCATGTAGCGGCCGTTGCGGATCACGACGGGATCGAGGAAGTGCTCGTGCAGATGATCGACATATTCGAGCACCCGGTTCTCCAGCGATCCCGACACGCAGATGTAGTCGAACAGCGAGATGTGCTGCACGTATTCGCACAGGCCCACGCCGCCCGCATGCGGGCAGACGGGCACGCCGAACTTCGCCGCCATCAGCAGCACGACGAGCACTTCGTTCAGTCCGCCGAGACGGCAGCTGTCCACCTGACAGAAGTCGATGGCCTGCGCCTGCAGCAACTGCTTGAACATCACGCGGTTCTGGCAGTGCTCGCCCGTCGCCACGCCGATCGAACCCAGCCGGCGACGTATCGATGCGTGGCCGAGGACGTCGTCGGGACTGGTCGGCTCTTCGATCCACCATGGGTCGAACTCCGCGAGACGGCGCATGTTCGCTACCGCCTCATCGACTTCCCAGACCTGGTTCGCGTCCATCATCAGCTTCGAACCGGGACCGATCTCCTCGCGCAGGATGCGCGCACGCCGCACGTCTTCTTCCAGATTGCCGCCGACCTTCTGCTTGAAATGCGTCCAGCCCTGCGCGACGCCTTCGCGCGCGAGGCGGCGAATCTTGTCGTCGTCATAGCCGAGCCAGCCCGCCGATGTGGTGTACGCGGGATAGCCCTGTTCGAGCATTTCCTTCTCGCGCTGGCCGCGCGTCTTTTCATGGCGGCGCAGCAGCGCAATGGCTTCGTATGGCGTGATGGCGTCCGTCACGTAGCGGAAGTCGAGGCAGCGCACGAGCTGTTCCGGCGTCATGTCCACCAGCAGCTTCCACACCGGCTTGCCTTCCGCCTTCGCCCACAGATCCCATGCGGCGTTCACGACGGCTGCGGTGGCGAGATGGATCGCGCCCTTGTCCGGGCCTATCCAGCGCAACTGACTGTCCGATGTGAATGCGCGCCAGAACGCACCCATGTCCGACGTGATCTCCTCCAGCGTCTTGCCGACGATCAACGGTGCAAGCGCCTGCACCGCCGCCACGCAGATCTCGTTGCCGCGTCCGATGGTGAACGTGAGACCGTGACCGGTCAGGCCTTGCGGTGCATCGGTGGCGAGCGTGACGTAGGTGGCGGAGTAGTCCGGCGCGGCGTTCATGGCGTCGGAGCCATCGAGTGAACGCGATGTGGGGAAGCGGATGTCCTGCACGGACAGGCCGGTGATCGTAGTCATCTGAATGCGCTCCTGAGCGAAGACCTGAACGAAGACGAAGCGGAAGAACCGGATTGCATCTGCGGGAAAACACCATGCGCCGTGCGCTAAAACACATGCTTTCCCAAACTGAGAGATACGCCATGACTTCGAGCATGCCTTAGCGGGTTTATACGCATTCGGCACGCGTTGACAAGGCTGCTCCGGCTTCCTAGCATGCTAGCATCTTCATCGCAAAGCAAGCATGCCGTGAGTACTTCCTCCGATACCGCGAGCGTCATCAGCAATCCCTACGATGCGTTGCACAAGATCAAGAGCGGCGACCGGGGCAGCCTCACCGACGCTGTCGAGGCCGCATTGCGCGAAGCCATCGTGACGCTGGCGCTGGAGCCCGGGCTCATGATCGACAAGCTCGCGGTCTGCGACCGCATGGGCGTGTCGCGCTTCCCGGTATCGGCCGCGCTGGCGCGTCTCGAACATGCGGGGCTCGTCGAAGTCCTGCCGCAGCGCGGCACGCGTGTGAAGCCCATCGCGCTGGAAGATATCCGTCAGCATCTGTTCATTCGCAGCGCGCTCGAAGTCGAGACCGTGCGCGGCGTTGCGAAGCTTCGTGACAGCGCAGTGCTCGATGCCCTCGCGCTCAATCTCGACCAGCAGCGCAGCACGATCGGCAAGGGCCAGCGTCTTGAGTTTCATGAACTGGATCTCGCCTTCCACGAGATCCTGCTCGACGCCATCAAGCTGCCGCGCGTGAAGGAGATTGTCGCGGTGTCGCGCAGTGCGCTGGATCGCGCGCGGCAGTTGCTGGCGAGTCCGGAGCGTGTCGCGCATACGTTCGCCGAACACGAACGCATCTTCGAAGCCATTCGCAGCGGCAAGGCCGAAGCCGCGGGACGGGCCATGCATGACCATCTGGATCAGGTGGTGGCCGAGCTGCGGCGCTCGGCGGCGGAACGGCCGGACCTGTTCGCGCCGTGAGCCTGCGTAAGCGCCATCATCGACGATGCCAACCGGAACAGGACTCGAAGCCCCTCCATGACACCCCCGCTCATATCGGTCAGCAAGCTCTGCAAGCGCTTTCCCGGCGTGCGCGCGCTGCATGAGATCCAGTTCGATCTCAAGCCAGGCGAAGTCCATGCGTTGATGGGCGAGAACGGCGCAGGCAAGTCGACGCTCATGAAGATTCTCGCTGGCGTCTACACGCGCGATTCGGGCGACATGCTGCTCGACGGCCAGCCCGTGGAGTTCACGAGTCCACGCGAGGCGCAGGCGCTGGGCATCGGCATCATTCATCAGGAACTGCAACTGATGAACCACCTGAGCGTCGCGCAGAACATCTTCATCGGGCGTGAGCCGCGCAAGTGTCTGGGCTTGCTGCTCGACGAAGACAAGCTCAACGCCGCCGCGCGCGAGATCCTCGCGCGCATGCATGTGAAGCTCGATCCGCGCACCATCGTGGGCACGCTGACCGTCGCGAGTCAGCAGATGGTGGAGATTGCGAAGGCGTTGTCGTTCGATTCGCGCGTGCTCATCATGGACGAGCCGACCTCCGCGCTCAACGATGCCGAAATCGCCGAACTGTTCCGCATCATTCGTGAACTGAAGGCGCATGGCGTGGGCATCGTCTATATCTCGCA
This sequence comes from Caballeronia sp. LZ033, assembly GCF_031451265.1. NCBI lineage: Bacteria > Pseudomonadati > Pseudomonadota > Betaproteobacteria > Burkholderiales > Burkholderiaceae > Caballeronia > Caballeronia sp. LZ033. Next base: position 1,038,497 of record NZ_JARUXQ010000003.1, read on the forward strand.
CAAGATGGACGAGCTCAAGCAGATCTCCGACCGTGTCACCGTGATGCGCGACGGCGAATATGTTGCGACGGTTCACACGGCTGAGACGAGTGTGGACACGATCATCGGCATGATGGTCGGACGGACCCTCACGGATTTGACCTCGTTCCTCGGCGGCTCGGATCAGGGCGAGATTGCGCTGGAAGTGAAGCATCTGAACGCGGGGCCGCTGGTGCGCGACGTGAGCTTCACGCTGCGGCGCGGCGAGATACTCGGCTTCGCGGGGCTGATGGGCGCGGGCCGCACCGAGGTGGCGCGGGCGGTCTTCGGCGCGGATCCGGTGCAGTCCGGCGAGATTGTCGTGAAGGGCGTGCCGGCGAGCATCAAGAAGCCGAGCGATGCAGTGCGGCGCGGCATCGGCTATCTCTCGGAAGACCGCAAGCGCTTTGGCCTCGCGACGGGCATGGACGTGGAATCGAACATCGTCATGTCCAATCTCGGCAAGTTTTTAAGCGGCCGTGTGTTCCTGCGGCGCTCGAAGATCCGCAAGACCGCCGCACACTTCATTCGCCTGCTCGCGATCCGCACGCCCTCGCCCACGCAACCGGTGCGGCTGCTTTCGGGCGGCAACCAGCAGAAGATCGTCATTGCGAAGTGGCTGGAACGCGATTGCGATGTGCTGTTCTTCGACGAGCCGACACGCGGTATCGACGTCGGTGCGAAGAGCGAAATCTACAAGCTGCTGCGGTCGCTGGCGCAACAGGGCAAGGCGATCGTGATGATCTCGTCGGAACTGCCGGAAATATTGCGCATGAGCGACCGCATCGTCGTGATGTGCGAGGGGCGCATCACCGGCGAGCTGTCTTCGGGCGACGCGACGCAAGAGCGGATCATGGAGCTCGCGACGCGGCGTGAATCTTTGCAAGCGGCTTGAGCCGCAAAGGTCGATCACATGACACAACCCACGGAAACCGCCGCGCTCGCCAGCGAGGGACGCGCAAGCGGCCTGCGTGCACGGCTCTTCACGCCGACGGCGCTGCAAAAGCTGCTGGCGTTCGCCAGCCTGATCCTGCTGCTGGTGTTCTTCAGCTTCGCATCGCCCGCCTTCATGCAGATGGACAACATCCTCGGCATTCTCCAGGCCACGGCGGTGAATGGTGTGCTGGCGATTGCGGCCACGTTTGTCATCATCACGGGCGGCATCGATCTGTCCGTGGGCACGCTGATGACCTTCACCGCGGTGATCTGCGGCGTGTTCCTCACTTACTGGCACATGCCGATGACCATCGGCGTGATTGCCGCCATCATCACGGGCGCGATCTGCGGCACCGTGTCCGGCACGCTGACCGCGAAGATGAAGATTCCGCCGTTCATCGCGACGCTCGGCATGATGATGCTGTTGAAGGGGCTCTCGCTGGTGGTGTCGTCGGACAAGCCGATCTACTTCACCGACACCGAGAACTTCTACATGATCTCGCAGGATTCGCTGATCGGTTACTTTCTGCCGAGCGTACCGATTCCCAATGCGGTGTTGATCCTGTTCTTTCTTGCCATCGTCAGTTCGATCACGTTGAATCGCACCGCGCTCGGACGCTATACGTTCGCGCTCGGCAGTAATGAGGAAGCCGTGCGGCTGTCCGGGGTGAATGTGGATCGCTGGAAGATCGCTATCTATGGGCTGGGCGGTGCGATATGCGGCATCGCCGGGCTGCTGATTGCGTCGCGGCTGAATTCAGCGCAGCCGGCGTTGGGGCAAGGTTATGAACTCGATGCCATTGCGGCGGTTGTGATCGGAGGGACCTCGCTTTCCGGGGGATCGGGGACGATTCTCGGGACCATCATCGGTGCGTTCATCATGAGCGTGCTGACCAATGGATTGCGCATCATGTCCGTCGCGCAGGAATGGCAGATCGTCGTGACGGGACTCATCATCATTCTCGCGGTGTATGCGGATATCTTGCGGCGCAGGAAAAGCAGTTGAACGTTATGTGCCTGTCAGACCAACAAAGGGAAACATCGAAACCAAGGAGGAGACGCATCATGCTGAAAAGAACCATCTTCGGAGTGCTGGCGGGCGTGTTTGCCATGGCCGGAACGGTTGGCGTCGCGCAGGCGGACGAGCCGTATATTCCGCTTATTTCCAAAGGCTTCCAGCATCAGTTCTGGCAAGCCGTGAAGGCAGGGGCGGAGCAGTCGGCCAAGGAACAGAAGGTCAGGATCACCTTTGAAGGACCGGAAACCGAGGCTATGGTCGACAAGCAGATCGATATGCTCTCGGCTGCGCTGGCGAAGAAGCCGCAGGCTATCGGGATCGCGGCGCTGGATAGCAAGGCGGCTATTCCCTTGCTGAAGCGGGCGCAGAACAACAAGATTCCAATCATTGCGTTCGACTCGGGCGTGGATAGCGATATTCCTTTGACTACCTGCTCCACCGATAACCTGGCGGCTGCGGCGCTTGCTGCTGACAAGATGGCTGAGGCGATCGGGAATTCAGGGGAAGTCGGGGTGATCGTGCACGATCAGACCAGCCGTACGGGGATTGATCGGCGGGATGGGTTCTTGAATCAGATGAAGGCCAAGCATCCTGGGATCAAGATCGTTTCCGTGCAGTATGGCGGAGGCGATCACTTGAAATCCGCCGAAATCGCTAAAGCGATGCTTCAGGCTAATCCGAACATCAAAGGCTTGTTCGGGGCGAATGAAGGGTCGGCTGAGGGTGCGGCTATTGGCGTGAAGGAGTCGGGGAAGAAGCTCGTGCTGATCGGGTATGACTCGGGCAAAGAGCAGAAAGACGACATCATGTCCGGGTTGATGTATGGGGCGATTACGCAGAATCCAATCGGGATCGGGAAGTGTGTCGTCGATTCGGCTGTGAAGGCGATGAAGGGCGAGAAGCTGCCGAAGAAGATCGATACCGGGTTTTATTGGTACGACAAGGGGAATATGAGTGATCCGAAGATCAAGGCGGTTTTGTATGATTGAAGCTTGACGGTAGCAATCGAGCACGCGAAGCAAGCCCCTTTTACGAGGGGCTTCATCTTAGGTCGCAGCCTGCGTTTGATACGTTCCGATCTGCCCGCTGCGTGGGTCCCGCCCAAAGCCTAAGTTCTCCGCCCCGACAATGAGCGTGTTTCCTGTCAGCTCACCAGCGCCACGATGACTGTCCCCCACAGCGCCAACAGTACATTCCCCACCGCATAGGCCACGCCATAGCCCAAGGTCGGTACCGCGCTTTTCGCTGCCTCCTGCACCGCTGCCAAAGCCGGCGTGGCAGTCGAAGCGCCTGCGCACACCCCGAGCATGACACCCGGATGCATCTTCATGATCTTGTGCCCGACGAATACGCCGACCAGCATGGGAATACTCGAGGTCAATACGCCTGCAAGCAGCAGCGAAAGTCCGCTCGATTGCAGTCCTTTGACGAAGTCGGGCCCGGCGTTCAAGCCTACGATGGCGACGAAGCCCGTCAATCCAATCGATTCGAACACCCACAACGTCGGCCCGGGAATACGCCCGAAGAGGCGCGGCTGCACCGAACGCAGCCAGCCACACACCAATCCGCCCAGTAGCACGCCCACGCTGAGCGACAGGCCGATCTCCACCCCGCCGACAACCAGCGCCGGGACGCCTATCAGCGCGCCGGCCACGATACCGAGCGACACCAGAACCATGTCCGTCGCATTGCTCGCGCGGTCGGCCACGCCGAGTTTGCCGACGATCGCTTCCACGCGGGACATGCTGCCCACGAGCGTGAGCACATCACCACGGTTGAGCACGGTCTCCGGCGAGATCAGCATCGGCGTGCCCGCGCGCGTGAGGCGTGATACGAATACGCCGCGTGCGGCCTGCTCCCGCGCCAACTCGCCAAGTCGGCGGCCGTCGATCGTCCTGGATGTGACCACCACATCGAGCGCTTCGGCCTCCACGTCCAGTAACTCGCGGTCGTCGATCTCACGCACGCCCGAAGCCTGCCCTGGCATGTGTTCGACCAACAAGGTGCGCCGTCCGGCGGCACTGATGATGTCGCCTGCGCGGAGCACAGTGTCGGGGGCGGCGTTCATGACTTGGCCGTCACGTCGCATCCGGTCTATGAAGAGACGCTGATCGCCCATGTTGGCTTCCGTGTCCGATATCGACGCACCCGCCAGCGGCGAACCTTCCTCAATGAAATAGGCGCGCAGCTCGAACTCCCGTCTCACGGGAATACCTTGCGCGCTGCCGCCTTGCATCTTGTCTTCGAGCTCGCGGCAGGCCGCAGGCAAGTTCACCCCGATGAGCTTGGGAGCCAGTTGGCTCAGGATCCACGCCGTACCGATCACACCTATCAGATAGGTAACAGCAAAGGCGACTGGAATCTGATTGGTCAGCATCTGCCGATCGGCGTCGGACAGGTTCAGCCGTGTAATGGCGTCGGTGGCAGTACCGATGGTGGCGGACTCGGTGAGCGACCCGGCTACCACGCCCGCCGCGGTGCCGGCCTGATAACCCAGGAACTTGCTCACGATGAACGCCACCGCAAGGCCGGTCGTGGCCACGATCGCAGCCAGGAACGCTTGCTGCAGGCCGTCGCGACGCAGGCCGCGAAAGAACTGGGGGCCGGTGCGAAATCCGATGGAAAACAGAAAGAGCAGAAAGAAACATTGCTTCACTTCGCCGGAGATCCTGAACTCCAATTGGCCCACGAGCACCCCCGCCAGTAACGTGCCGGTGACCGCGCCTAACGTGAAGCTGCCGATCTTCAGTTTGCCGAGCGCATAACCGAAGCCCAGGACCAGGAAGAAAGTGACTTCGGGATGGATTCGAAGCACGTGCTGAAACCAATTGAACGCGACGCTCATCGATAGCTCCCTGACATGGCTCCGAGCCGGTTTGCAAAGCACGCAACCAGACAGTCCCGCAATTTCCAGGGGCGGCCCTCTTGCGTAGCGGCCTGTCGCACACGCGACGGGCGTCCATGCGTTTCACGAAGCGTCGTCACGGCGCGATCGACTGCAAGAGCCGTGTGAGATCGCGCGGCTCCACGCGGATGATCCCGCCCTTCGGGCTGTCGATGTCCGCGATGAGCGCAAGAGAAAGCGCGACGGTCGCGGGAAGAATGGTGATGAGCAATCCCTTTCGCAGACTGCCTTTCGCGCCGTAACCCTGAACGACACATCCGAGCAGTGCGATGATGATCATCAGATACCACGCTCCCAGCGGGATATGATTGATTCGCGCGGCCTCCGAGTAATCCTGTGAATTCAGAACATCGTTCATGCCTGCGACGACAAGCGCCCCGATTGGCGTCGGCTGCGCTTTCGCGACCTGGGTCGTGAGCGCCCAAAGTTCCGTCTCGGTATTCGCCATGTCGCGGTTGATCTTCGCCAGTTCCACCGGATCCCGCATACGGTAACTCGCGAGTCTCAGCCTCGTATAGTGAACCAAGGCGGTCTTGATCTTTCCACCGACCGCCGCATCGGCGAGATCCGCACGCGAATACTCGGTGCCGATGGCATTCGCTTCGCTTTCTTCCAGCGTCTTGCGAAGGTCGTAGCGGTTCACCGCCATCGACAGGCTGAAGCCGACCAGGAGCGCAAGCAACGTCAACGTGGATGTCTGAATGATGTTGAAGTCCTCCCGGTCCTCGGCAGGCAGCACGGCCATGCGACGCAACACGTAGGCGCCGAACGCCACCGCGCCGATGAGCATCAGGAGAAGCGCCACGAACAGGAGAGCGGGATGATCGACGAATGCGGTCATTTCATGCCCCTCTCGCGCAGGGTGCGGTCGCGGATTCGAGTGAAGAGAAGGAATCGAGGTTCACCATGGTTCACCTTGCCTGGCCCCGTGACGACGCGCCGGCGCGACCTCCGTCGCAGCCGGCGCCGGTTTCACCTCACGGCCGTGGCGTCACGATCGGGAAGAGCGGATGGAAGGTGTCGGTCAAGGACAGCTACTCCGATATCTGCTGCGGATCACCCGGCTTTTGCCTCATGTCAATGGGCGATCGTGCCGCGCAAGCAATGCGGCCAGCACAAAGCATGCGCCCGCGAAAACATCAGAAATCTTCATCGAGCTTGAAGCATCGACCTCGGTTCACGCTCCGTTGCATGCCAGATTACCTCCAGCAGTCGATCGTTCATCGTCGCGAGTCAGTTGGGAAAATCCAGGTATCGTTCCCCGTGTGAAGCGAACGTGACCTTGATGACCGATATCGCTAACCCGCTCGATTGGCAAGGAGTTTCTATCGGAAAGCAGATAGGCAGCTGACCTTCGGGCTATTCGATAGAACCGCGCCAGTGGCGCCACGGCGCCCTCATCCCGGCAGGCTCGCCGGCTGAGCCTGCTGATGCCGCCAGATGATGATGCCGGCAGTTTGTGTGAAGGCGGCAGCGAGTTCCATATCGATCTGGTCGGGTTCACGCGGGTCCTCGAAGTACATTGCAAGCGAACCAACCAGATTGCCTTCCGATGTCTCGTCCGGAAACGACCAGCCGCCGCGATAATTGAACTGTCTCGCAAGCCAGGTCCAGGGTTGCCAGCGCGGCTCGTCGATACGTAGGGAAAAGACCTTTCTGAGCAGGCAGCGGCCTTCGCCACTGCTCACCAGCGCTTCCCGCGCCTCGCTTTCGCAAAGCACATCTTGAATGTCGTTGATGAGTTGCGCGTCGCGAAACGCTGGCACGAAGTCCGTGATGCGCCGGCCGGCATCGCCCGCCTTGAGCGAGAACATGGCCTGCATCGAAGGCGTGAACCAGCGAAGCTTCAAGTCCCGGTCCAGAAACAGTGTCATCACCGCGCCGGATTGCAGCACACGGCTTTGCATCGCCATCTGCGTGACGTTCTCCTGCAGATGGAGATTCGCATTGTTGAGATCCGCATTACTTTCATTCAGCTGCTCGTTGGACGCTTTCAGTTCCTCGTTCAATGCCAGCAACTCTTCACGCGATGCCTCGAGTTCTTCACGCGAGACACGCGCCTCGTTCTCCCAATCCGTACTGATAGCAAGCTCCGGATGCTGAACTGTTGCCTGGCGCTCGCACGTGACGGACTTGAGATGGGGATCCTCGTTGCGAATGAAGGAGACCGGAATCCGGTCCCACTCGTCGCCGAATGCGTGCTGCAATGACGTAACCCGCACGCATTGAAGGGACGGAAAAGCACCCTGCGCATTGGCGATCGAGACCCTTGAGCATGTCACCTTCGACGAGCGAGTTACGCGCGAGGATCGGGAACAGCAAGCCAGGCTGGCTGACCCGATCAAGGATACTCGTGCGTCGGACAAGCGTGGGCGGAGTGTGAGCGGATGACATGACGTTCGTTCAGCAATGTCTGTATCGTTCCGCAGTTCAGATAAACCGCTTCCCCGCCTGCGCCAAGCTCGCCCCAAGTGTTGCCCGCCTCACGCTCGCCCCGGCAATTCTTCCGTATAGTTCAATAAAAAAAAGGAAGTTATTACGGTACAAGAGGGGACGCCATGCACACGCACAATCCAGCCGACAACATCGGACAACTTGCCAGACCCACGCATAACAACGATATCCGCCCTTTGACAGGCCTTCGCGGCGTCGCCGCCTTATGGGTGGTCGTGCATCACATGTTATTGCTTGCGCCGCTTCCGGCTTCGCTCGACACCCTCGTGCATCACGGTTATCTGGCGGTCGATATCTTCTTCATGCTCAGCGGCTTCGTCATGTCGTTGACGTATGAGCGCATGTTCAGAACCCGCTTGCTCGGCAGAGGCTATGCAATCTTCCTGCTCAGACGCCTGGCGCGCGTGTACCCGCTATACGTCGTCACGCTATTGGCCGTCGCCGCACTCAATCTCGCCGGCTTCAGCCATTCCTGGTCAGGCGGATTTGCAAACTTCGTCTTCAACGTGCTGATGATTCACGGATGGGGATTCTATGACTCCATCAATTCGCCGGCATGGTCTATCAGCACGGAATTCGCCGCCTATCTCCTCTTTCCCGCGTTCACGCTTCTCGTATTGCGACAGCGGTGGCTGCGCATCGCCTCCGTGACGCTGTTCATCGCGGGCATCGCATTGATGTCATGCGTATCGCTGCATCAAGGCGCCCAGAACGGCCCGCTCGATATCGCCAACGAAGCGACCATTTTTCCGCTGCTTCGTTGCCTGTGCGAATTCGGTATCGGCATGGCGGTCTATGTCGCGGCGAGAGATCCGCGCATTGCCAAGGCGTGCTCGGGCAAGCTGGTATCGGCGTTCATCGTGATCGCGTTGCTTGCCTGCCTGCTGACGCCAGGAAGCGATCTGGTCGTGGTTCTCGCGACGCCTTTCGTCATCGTCATTGCGGCGACTTCAAGAAAGGCACCCGTCAGCAGATTCCTGGGCTCTGCTCCCGTCTTCTTTCTCGGCGAGATCTCGTACGCGATGTATCTGCTCCACTCGCAGTTCTTGCGGATCTACCGGCTCGGACCGCTGATTCTCGAACGACACCACATGCCGCATCCGCTCGCGCTGCTGATCACCGTCGCCGCGTTGTTCGGCAGCCTGATTACCGCGAGCTATCTGGCCTTTCGTTATCTGGAAGTACCGGCGCGCAATGCAATTCGCAGGCTCGAAGGCAGATTGCAGCCGCGCGTTGCGAACGCGGTTGCGGTCCAGTCCTGAAGAAAGAAGCACCTGAGGAGGATCAGGTCACCGGCGCCGGATTGAAAAGCACCAAGGCGTTATGCAGCTTGAGCGCCTCGGCCTTGGTCTGCTTCTTCCCGCTGGCGACATCGAGCATCAGCCGGAACAGTTCCCAGCCCACATCCGCAATGGTGGCCTCACCGGTAGCGATGGTGCCCGCATTGACGTCCATCAGATCATGCCAGCGGCGCGCCAGGTCCGAGCGCGTCGCGACCTTCAGCACCGGCACTTCCGCAAGGCTATAAGGCGTCCCGCGCCCCGTCGTGAAGACATGCAGGTTGATGCCCGATGCCAGCTGCAACGTCCCGCAAATAAAATCGCTGGCGGGCGTCGCGGCATAGATGAGCCCCTTCTGCTTCACCTTCTCCCCGGGCGACAACACACCGGAGATCGTCGAACTCCCTGACTTCACGATGGACCCCATCGCCTTCTCGACGATGTTCGACAAGCCGCCCTTCTTGTTCCCCGGCGTCGTGTTCGCGCTCCGGTCCGCCCCACCGCGCTTCAGATAATCGTCGTACCACTGCATCTCGCGGATGATCGCCTGCGCCACTTCGCCGTTCGCCGCACGCGCCGTCAACTGTGCCACGCCGTCGCGCACTTCGGTCACTTCCGAGAACATCACGGTTGCGCCCGCGCGCACCAGCAGATCGGTCGCGAAGCCCACCGCCGGATTCGCCGTCAGCCCGGAAAACGCATCGCTCCCGCCGCACTGCACGCCAACGACGAGATCCGCCGCCGGACACGTCTCACGACGCCGGTTGTCCAGCCGCTTCAGATGCGTCTCCGCCATGCGCATGATCGAATCGATCATCGACTGGAAGCCCACATGTTCCTCGTCCTGCAACACGACCGTGCCGCCGTTGCCGTCGTGCGTGTTGTCGCCGATATCGGCCACGTCTTCCGTCTGCGCCGAAGCCGCGGCGATGGGAATCGTGCCCGCCGGCATCAGCCGCTCCGGCTGCAGCTTCTCGCAGCCCAGGCTCACCATCATCACTTCGCCGCCGAAGTTCGGATTCAGCGCGATGTTGCGCACCGTGCGGATCGGCACCATGGCGTCCGGCGCGTCGATGGCCACGCCACACCCATAGGTGTGACCGAGGCTCACGACATCGTCGACGTTCGGGTACTTCGGCAGCAGTTCCGCCTTGATGCGCGTCACGGCGTGCTGCACGACGTCCGCCACGCACTGCACGGTGGTGGTAATGGCGAGGATGTTGCGCGTCCCGACCGACCCGTCCGCGTTGCGATAACCCTCGAAGGTGAAGCCTTCGAGCGGCGATTCGTCCGGCGCCTTGATGGTGGCGATGGGCAAGTCGTGCAGTTCGGGCGGCGTCGGCATGCGCGTGACGTGCTCGTTCACCCAGCTTCCCTTCGGCAGGAACCGCGTCGCATAGCCGATCACCACGTTGTAGCGGATCACGGCATCGCCTTCCGCGAGGTCTTTCAGGGACAGCTTGTGGCCCTGCGGCACGCGTTCGCGCAGCACGAGGCCATCGGCAAACGTGGCGCCTTCGCCCAGGCCGCCGTCGTTCACGACGATCGCGACGTTGTCGTCCGGATGCACACGTATATACAGCGGGGACTGATTCATTCTGACGTTCCTTCGGCACGCAACGGGCCGCTTAGAGTTATGTCATCCTACAACATAGCCGCGTTGTACGGATAAGTATTTACCCTATCCATTGATTCCATTGCAATAAATCCGTTGTCGACCGCCAACCTATGTTGTACGATGACTTATAAGCTCGGCAACCGCCGGTCGCTGCTCAACGGACATTCTCATGACGACTCCGCAAGAACTGAAGCACATCGTTTCCGAAGGCCTGCTCTCCTTCCCCGTCACCGACTTTGACAGCCAGGGCAACTTCCGCGCCGACACCTACGCGCAGCGCCTCGAATGGCTGGCTCCGTACGGTGCGTCCGCGCTGTTCGTCGCGGGCGGCACGGGCGAGTTCTTCTCGCTGACGCAACCCGAATACTCGCAGATCGTGAAGACGGCCACCGAAGTGTGCCGCGGCAAGGTGCCCATCCTGGCGGGCGCGGGCGGTCCGACGCGCACGGCCATCGCCTTCGCGCAGGAAGCCGAGAAGCAAGGCGCGCAGGGCATCCTGCTGATGCCGCACTATCTGACGGAAGCCTCGCAGGACGGCATCCGCGCGCACGCCGAGGAAGTGTGCCGCGCCGTGCCGAACATGGGCGTCATCATCTACAACCGCGCCAATTCGAAGCTCAACGCGGACATGCTGGAGCAACTGGCGGAACGCTGCCCGAACCTGATCGGCTTCAAGGACGGCGTCGGCGAAATCGAGAACATGGTCACCATCCGCCGCCGTCTGGGCGAGCGCTTCTCGTACCTCGGCGGCCTGCCGACGGCTGAAGTCTACGCAGCCGCATACAAGGCGCTGGGCGTGCCGGTGTACTCGTCGGCGGTGTTCAACTTCATTCCGAAGACGGCGATGGAGTTCTACCGTGCCATCGCCGCCGACGACCACGCGACCACCGGCCGCCTGATCGACGAATTCTTCCTGCCGTACCTGAAGATCCGCAATCGCAAGGCGGGTTATGCGGTGTCGATCGTCAAGGCCGGCGCGAAGCTGGTCGGCCACGACGCGGGCCCGGTGCGCGCGCCGCTGACGGATCTGACGGGCGAGGAAATGGAGCAACTGGACGCGCTCATCAAGAAGCTCGGCGCGCAGTAACTCCACGCTGCAGCGGAAGTACAAGCAGACAGGCGAAGCGCGGCATGGCCGGACGCTTCGCCGACGAGGGCCGCGCGAGCGGCCCTCCGTGTATCGGCACGCCTGAATCCGTGCAGTGCCCAATCGAAGCAAGGGGACGTTCATGTCGATGAGCCGCGCCGCGAATCCCGCGGACCTCATGAAGCGCAGCAAGACGCGCTATCTCATTCTGTTGCTGATCTTCGTGATCACGACCTTCAACTACGCCGACCGCGCGACCCTCTCGGTCACCGGCTCGGCGATGCGTGCCGAATTCGGCTTCGACGCGATCCGCATGGGCTATATCTTCTCGGCCTTCAGCTGGGCGTATGTGTTGTCGCAGTTGCCGGCCGGCTGGTTGCTCGACCGCTTCGGCGCGCGGCGCGTGTATGCGGCGAGCATTTTTCTGTGGTCGCTCTTCACGCTGCTGCAAAGCTCCATCGGCTTGCTGGGCAGCGCGGCGACCGCCGTCACGGCGCTGTTCACGCTGCGCTTCATGATGGGCGCGGCTGAAGCGCCCGCCTTCCCGGCCAACGCAAAAGTGGTCGCCAGCTGGTTCCCGACGAAGGAGCGCGGCACGGCATCGGCGATTTTCAACTCGGCGCAGTATTTCGCGGCCGTCGTGTTCACGCCGTTGATGGCCTGGCTCACGCACGCATTCGGCTGGCATCACGTCTATATCGTGATGGGCATCGCCGGCTTGCTGCTCGCGCTGACGTGGCTCTCCGTGATGAAGAATCCGGCGGATCATCCGCGCGTGAACCGGCAGGAACTGGAATATATCGAGGAAGGCGGCGGGCTGGTGCACGGTCACCGGCGCGGCTCGGCGGGCGGCGCGGCGCGGTCCGGGCAGATCGGCTGGCCGGTCGTCAGGCAACTGCTGACCAACCGGATGCTGCTCGGCGTCTATCTCGCGCAGTACTGCATCAACGTGCTGACGTACTTCTTCCTGACGTGGTTCCCGATCTACCTCGTCCAGGCGCGCCACATGACGATCCTGAAGGCGGGCTTCGTTGCGTCGCTGCCGGCCATCTGCGGCTTCGCGGGCGGCGTGCTCGGCGGCGTCATCTCGGATGCGCTGCTGCGCCGCGGCACGTCGCTGACGGTGGCGCGCAAGCTGCCGATCGTTGGCGGCATGCTGCTGTCGTCGTGCATCATCGGCTGCAACTACGTGAACACAGACTGGCTCGTGGTGGCGCTGATGTCGCTGGCGTTCTTCGGCAAGGGCATCGGCGCGCTGGGCTGGGCCGTGGTGGCGGATACGTCGCCGAAGGAAGCCATCGGGCTGTCGGGATCGATCTTCAACATGTTCGGCAACGTCGCCGGGATCGTGACGCCGATCGTGATCGGCTATCTCGTCGCCGAGACCGGCTCGTTCAACGGCGCGCTGGCGTTCGTCGGCATCAACGCGCTGGTGACCGTGTTCAGCTATCTCGTGATCGTGAAGGACATCAGGCGCGTGGAACTGAAGATTTAAGTCTCTTCAGGCGTCAAGCCCGTTCTGTTTGCGACAGAACGGGCTTTTTTTTTTCAGGCCGCGTGAATCACGTCGATGCGCAACGCCTCGCCGCCTTCGACGATCGCCAGCAGACGGTCCACATTTGGATGCGCACCGGGACGGCTGCGCGCGTCCGCGGTGTGTTCGGCGAACACGGCGAGCGCGTGTTCGGCGGCACGGGCGTCGAGCGTGCCGAACGCCTGCTGCAAGTAGTGATACACCGCGAGCGAGCCCTGCTTGCCCGGCTTGTTCTCGATGCTCGCCACCACGTTGCCCGCGCCGTCCACGAGATCGATGCGCTCGATGCCATCGATGGCGGGCAGTTGGGCGAGGTTGTCCTTGAATACGTTGCTCGGTTGGATCACGGGTTGAATCACGGGTTGAATCACGAAAGGCACTCCACGTTAGAAGTCAAAAGCCGGGGCGCCGTATCTTAGCCGATCGTCGGGCGAGCGCGCGGCATCCTGACCAGCGCGGCAATCGCGAAGCCCGCAGCGAGCGCGACGTAAGTCATCGCCAGCGAGCGTTTCGAGAGATGCACTTCGAAGCCCGGCGTCACGCGCTTCGGCACGACGTGATAGTCGACGACATACGCTATCAGCGCGCTGGCCCCGGCAGCGGCAACAATGCCCACAGGGCCGGCGCGGCGTGGACAGAGCGCCTCAAACAGCACGCCCCAGAACACTGCACTGCCCATGTGAATGCCCGCGCCGAGCGCCGTGTACTTGATGCTAAACGTCTGTTGCCGCTGTGCGTCGCGCCACAAGCAATGCGTGACGGCATTGAGCGCCGCGCTCGCGCCGTGACCCGCGCGCACCGCGCCGGTCGAAGCCGCACTCGCCGACGCAAGTCCGGCGGCCGAGCCCGAGCACAGGGCGCGGACAAGCAGTTGATCGGCGGAAACTTTCATGATTCGCTCCTCAGGTGACGAGAGGACTTGAGCATCGCGTGTTCCAAGCCATGCCGCGGACCCGGGTCCGCCCTTTGCTCGATACCGGAACCCCTCAATAACCGGAGATCACCATGTCCCGAGATACCCAGATGAGTTCGAGCACGAGCGCATCGGCCAAGCCGGCGCGCAGCATCGACGCGACCAAGTTGCTCACCGAAGATCACCGCGCCGTGCAGAAATTGTTCGATGCATTCGAGAAGGCAGGCGACAACGATCTGGACGCAAAGGGCACGCTGGTCCGCCGCGCGTGCGAAGAATTGACGGTGCACGCCATGATCGAGGAAGAACTGCTCTATCCGGCCGCTCAAAAGGCGTTGCCGGAAGACGAAAGGCCGGACGTGGAAGAAGCTTATGTGGAGCACTTCCTGGTCAAGGTGCTGATCGAGAAGTTCGCCACGCTGAAGCCCGGCGATACAGGTTTCGACGCGACCTTCAAGGTGCTGAGCGAGATGGTGAATCACCACATCGAAGAAGAAGAGTCGGAGTTGTTTCCGAATCTGCGCAAGTCAGGAGCCGACCTCGAAGAACTCGGCGGCAAGATGATGAAGCGCAAGGAGGAACTCGAAGCAAAGATTCCGAAGGACGCGGGCGACAACACCATGCGCCTGCATTGATTCCGCGCTGCGCGCCGGTCCCCGTACGAGAGGACCGGCGTTGCCGTTATTTCCCCGCTGGAGAAACAGCGGCGCCTTCCGACGCCACCGCAGGCGTTACCACTGTCCCCTGCGCATCTTCCTCTTCCAGCGACGTCTTGGCCTGCTCCCAAAACTCCTCCGCACGGCCATCGGGACTTCCTTCACGCTCCCAGATTTCATAGGCGCGACGTCGAATCCGGTCCTGCTCTTTCTGATCTTCCATGACAGTCTCCCAGTGACACGATGACGAGTCCGCCTGGCGCTTGCCCGGGCGTTCCAGATGCTCACTCGCATTAGCAACCGCCGTGCCCTCGCCAGCACGATTGCGCAGGCGAATCCGGCATGACGCTTGCGCCATGACAAGCCCTATCGTCTGTTTGAACAGGAGGCGTCATGAGCATTTTCTCTTCGATCATGGGAAAGATTTTTGGGCACCACGACGGCGCAACCGCCGCGCAACCCGGCTCGGCCACGCCGCCGTCCAGCACTACTGCAGGCGCTCCTGCTGCACCTGCCACGGCGGCGCCGGCCCCGGCGCAGGCCACGCCGCCGCAGCAACCGGTCGACGTTGAAGCCGTGCTCACCCAAATGCAGTCGAGCCATGGCGAGCAACTCAACTGGCGCACGTCGATCGTGGATCTGATGAAACTGCTGGGCCTGGACAGCAGCCTTTCCGCGCGCAAGGAACTGGCCGCTGAACTGCACTACAGCGGCAACACAGAGGATTCGGCTGCCATGAACATGTGGCTGCACAAACAGGTAATGCAGAAGCTGGCCGAAAACGGCGGCAAGGTGCCCGACGACCTGAAATAAGTATTGGAGCAAGGGCGGCGCGCGTCGCCGCCCTGCTGTTCGTCCGATGAGTGGAACGCTCATTGCTGTTGACTGCATCACCCGTTCCACGCTTCGGATTCCACCATGAAACCCGCCGACAAACCTTCCAG
This sequence comes from Caballeronia sp. LZ033, assembly GCF_031451265.1. Classification (NCBI taxonomy): domain Bacteria; kingdom Pseudomonadati; phylum Pseudomonadota; class Betaproteobacteria; order Burkholderiales; family Burkholderiaceae; genus Caballeronia; species Caballeronia sp. LZ033. Next base: position 1,053,860 of record NZ_JARUXQ010000003.1, read on the forward strand.
CTATCCTTTCGCCTCCGGTGGATGGGGCTCGCTCAAGGCCGTGACCCAGATCGTCACGCAGGAGAAAGTAGCCCTGAAGGACGGCCCCATTCTGCTCAAGCAGAACAAACCCGAAGGTTTCGCCTGCGTCAGTTGTTCCTGGGCCAAGCCGGCCCATCCTCACACCTTCGAATTCTGCGAGAGCGGCGCGAAAGCCACGGCCTGGGACACGACCAAAAAGCGCATCACGCCCGACTTCTTCGCGCAGCACACGGTGACCGAACTGCTCGACTGGCACGACCACGATCTCGAGGAAGCCGGCCGGCTCACCGCGCCGATGAAGTACGACCACGCCACCGACAAGTACATCGAGATTAGTTGGGAACAGGCGTTCGACGAGATCGGCCGGGAAATGTGCATGCTCGATCCGCACAGCGTCGTGTTCTACACGTCGGGCCGGGCATCGCTTGAAACGGCTTACATGTTCCAGTTGTTCGCGCGCATGTACGGCTGCAACAACCTGCCCGACAGTTCGAACATGTGTCACGAAAGCACCAGCGTGGGATTGACGGAAGCAATTGGCGTGGGCGTCGGCACCATCGTGCTGGACGACTTCGAGAAGACCGACCTGATGTTCTTCTTCGGCCAGAACGTCGGCACCAACAGTCCGCGCATGCTGCATCAGCTACAGGACGCCCGCAAGCGCGGCGTGCCGATCATCACGTTCAATCCGCTGCGCGAGCCGGGGCTCGTGTCCTTCGCGAATCCGCAGTCGCCCTTGCAGATGCTGACGCCTGCCGAGACGCGCATCAGCACCCAATACCATCAACTGAAAACCGGCGGCGACACGGCTGCGATCCTGGGTATTTGCAAGGCCGTCATCGAAGCCGACGATCGCGCCCAGGCCGAAGGCCGGCCGCGCAAGATCGATGTCGAATTCATCGAGCAGCACACGACCGGTTTCGACGATTTCGCCGCCCATGCCCGCAGCACGGAATGGCGCGATATCGAACGTGTAAGCGGCCTGCCGCGCGTCGCGCTGCTTGAGGCCGCCGACGAATACATGCACGCGCAAGCCGTGCTCGCGCACTTCGGCATGGGACTGACGCAACACCGGCTCGGCGTGCAGAACGTGCGCATGGTGTGCAACCTGCTGCTCCTGCGCGGCAATATCGGCAAGCCGGGCGCCGGTCCTTCGCCGATTCGCGGACATTCGAACGTGCAGGGACAGCGCACCGTCGGCGTGACGGAGAAGCCGGAACTCGCGCCGCTGGATCAACTGGCGAAGCAGTTCTCCTTCGAGCCGCCGCGCGACAAAGGCATGAACACGGTCGAGGCGTTCGAAGCCATGCTCGAGGGCAAGGTCAGCGCGGTGCTGAATCTGGGCGGCAATCTCGTGCGCTCCGTGCCCGACCGCGACCGCACCGAACCGGCATGGCGCTCGCTGCAACTCACGGTGAACGTGGCGACCAAGCTCAACCGCAGTCACCTCGTCAATGGTAAGAACGCGTACCTGCTGCCGTGCCTGAGCCGCATCGAAATCGATCGTCAGGCCAGCGGCGAACAAGCCGTGTCGATGGAAGACAGCACCGGCTGCATGCATGGCTCGCGCGGCGTGACCGAACCCGGCAGCGACGACACGCGCTCGGAGCCGTTCATCGTGGCGGGCATCGCGAAGGCGGCGCTCGGCGCGCGTTCGACGGTGGACTGGGATGCATGGCGCGACGATTACGCCATCGTGCGCGACGAAATCGCCACGACCTATCCCGACATCTTCCATGACTTCAATGCGCGCATGTGGCAGCCGGGCGGCTTTCATCGTCCGTTGCCGGCGCGTGAACGCGTCTGGAAGACGAAGTCCGGCAAAGCCGGTTTCCTCGTACCTGAATCGCTGGGCGAGGATCCGGACATGCCCGAGACCACCCCCGATGCGCTGCGCCTGATGACCCTGCGCAGCGACAGCCAGTTCAATACGACCATCTACAGTCTCGACGACCGCTTCAGGGGCGTGAAGGATACGCGCATGGTGATCCTGATGAGTCAGGCCGACATGGCGAAGCGCCAGTTGCAGGAGGGTCAGGAAATCACCTTGCAGACGCTCTCGAATGACGGTTTCGACCGCAGGCTCGGCGGGCTCCACGTCAAGGCGTATGACATTCCCGAGGGCTGCATCGGCGGATATTTTCCAGAGTGCAATGTGCTGCTGCCGCTGTGGCATTACGCCAAGGAAAGCAAGGTGCCGGGCGCGAAGTCGATTCCGGTGCGCGTCATCTGACAGTTCGAGCACGCGTGAAAACGAAGGCCAGGCGGCGGATAGGCCGCTTCGACGCGCTGCGCATGTGCGTGCAGTCCCTCATCGCGAGCGGGCTGGCCTACGGCTGCATGCAGTTCGTCGCATCATCGAACCTGACGTGGGGCGTCTTTGCGAGCCTCTTCACGCTGCAAGTCAATTTCGACCGCAGCCTGAAACATGGCGTTGGCCAGATGATCGGCGCGGCAGTGGGAACGGCGGTCGGCCTCGCGGCGCTGCACTTCTTTCCCGGCGCCGATGCAACCCTGCCGCGCCTCGCGCTCGCCACGCTCGTCACCTGCCTCGGCGCAACGCTCTTTCCGACCACCAATTACAGCATCGTCGTGGCGGCGGCGCTGGCGCTGGAACCGTCGATGAGCATCGACGGCGCCTTCTCGCGCGCCGAAGCCATTGTGCTCGGGTCGGCTATCGGCATTGCGGTGTCGGTGAGCGTGTGGCCGCAACTGGCCCGCTCGCGCGCGTTCGACATCATGGCCGAACTGCTCGACGACTGCCGCGCGCTGCTCGCCACGCTGCCGATCCTGCATCCTGCCGAAGACCGGCAGACCGTGGACGCGCTGCATGAACGCTTCCTGCGTCATCTGGTCGACGCCCGCGCGGTCTGCTCGGAGACGCGTGTGCGCGCCCGTTTCGCGACCGGCCCCACGCTCAACGCCGCGCTCAATGCCTTCGAGACGTTGTGGCATGGACTGGTGCTGCTCGATCGCGCCGGACAGGTGCAGGAGGGACTGTCGGCGTCCGAGCGGGAGGCGTCGGCCGGGCACATCCGCACCGTCAGCGATTGCGCCGGCGCCTATCTCGAAGCCCTCGCCGGATGGCTGCGCGACACTGACTCGCAACCGCCGACCGAACGCTTTCTGACGCCGCTCCACGACGCCTCCGCGGCAATCAAGGCGAGCTTCTCGCACATCATTGCGTCATGCCCGCCTGACTCGCCGCGCGTTCAGCGACTCTCCACACTGACGTTCGCGCTGGAGCAGATCGAGTCGAATCTGGCGAACATCGGGCAAGTGCTCGAAACGCGCTTTCACGCTTAGCGTGCGACGGCATGCAACATGCTCGCGTGCCTATCGACACCGAACGGAGGACTCATGTTACGCGCCGCCATCTTCGATATAGACGGAACGCTGGTCGATTCCGTGGACCTGCACGCCCTCGCATGGCATGAAGCATTCAAGCACTTCGGACACGATGTCAGCGTCGACGCGGCGCGCAGCCAGATCGGCAAGGGCGGCGACAAGCTGTTGCCCGTGTTTCTTTCCGAGGATCAGATCCGCGATCATGGCGAGGCACTCGAAGCGTGGCGTGGCAAGCACTTCAAGGCTCATTACCTGTCGCTCGTACGACCGTTCTCGGCGGTGCCCGCGCTGTTGCAGCGACTGAGCGACCAGGGCACGAAACTCGCCGTGGGTTCGTCGGCGAAGAAGGATGAGCTTCAGGTGTATCTCGACATCGCCGGCGTGGCGGACCGGTTCGAAGTCACCGTGTCGTCGGAGGACGTGGAAAGTTCGAAGCCCGATCCCGATGTGTTCCAGACCGCGTTGCACAAACTCGGCGTGCAGGCCGGCGAAGCCATTGCCATCGGCGACTCGCCCTACGATGCCCAGGCTGCCGGGCGAACGGGCGTGCGCACGATCGGCGTGCTGGCGGGCGGCTTTTCGGAGGCGTCGCTGAGAGAGGCTGGCTGCATCGACGTCTACACGGGCCCCGCAGGCTTGCTGGCCAAATTCGACACCTCGCCGCTCAAAGCCATGGACTAGTTCATTGTCCGATTCTTGGCCCTTCTGACTGAGACATCGAGCCGGTATCGTGTAAATCATGCAATGTGGAGAACACGCATGAACACGACAATCGATTTCCGGCATCTCGATTCACCCGACGAATGGGCCCGCGCTTTTCCGGTCATGAAGGAACTGCGCCCGCATTTGCCGGACGCCGCTGCGTTCGTCACGCGCATGCAGGCTCAACGCGAAGAGCGCTACCGCCTGCTGGCTGCCTGCGAAGCGAATGGCGCTATCCTCGGTCTCGCCGGCTATCGCTTGCAGACGAACACGCTGTATGGACCCTTCCTCTATGTTGACGACCTCGTCGTCACCGCGCGGCTGCAACGCGGCGGCGTCGGCGCGCAGTTGATCGACCAGGTGCGCGACATTGCGCGCCGTTCGGAGTGCGCGCATCTTGTACTCGATACCGGCCTGCACATGGCGCTCGCACAGCGCTTCTATTTCCGCAACGGTCTGCTCGCGCGAGGCATGCATTTCGTCGAGCCATTGCACTCCACCCACGAGGAGGCCGCGCAATGAAAGTGCTGTTCATCAACGCGAGCCCGCACCGCGCGGCGAGCCATGGCTACCGGCTGGCGCTCGACATGATCGGCAAGCTGGGCAGGCGTGCGCGCGTGCAGATTGTCGAGCGCGACCTCGCCGCGCAGCCGCTGCCGCCGGTCACCGTCGACTACGCGCGCGCCATCACGTCGCGCGAACCGGACACGCGCCACTTCGACGTCTCCGAAGCACTGATAAGCGAGATCGAAACGACGGACGTGCTCATCATCAACACGCCGATGCACAACTTCACGGTCCCCGCCGCACTCAAGCTGTGGATCGATTACGTGCTGCGCATTCATCGCACGTTCGCGTCCACGCCGCAAGGCAAGGTGGGACTGATGCGCGACCGGCCGGCTTTCGTGATCGTCGGGTCGGGCGGTCATCATAGCGGCGAGCTTGCGTTGCAACAGGACTTCCTGACGCCTTACCTGCGCTATGCGCTGGGTTGCATCGGCGTGACGAGCGTGCATTTCCTGCTGCTGCAAGGTCTCGTGCGCGGCAGCGATGCCGTGACGGAAGAACTCAACGCGGCACGCGACGAATTCGAACAACACGCCCTCTTCACGTCCGACCACGCCATCACCCACTAGCCTCAGCCGTCGTACGCGCGCCGCAGCAGGCGCGCGAGCCGTGCCGCTTCGGCTTCGTCGGCGACATTCGCGAAGCCCAGCACCACGCCGCGCAACGTGCGCTTCGTGCGCGCGCCGATATGCCACGACGACAGCGCGCTCACCCCCAGTCCCGCTTCCTGTGCGCGAGCGACAATGGCGACATCATCGACGGGACCGGTGCGGCCGCTGTTGAACAGCATCGCGAGATGCATGCCGCCCGCAGGCCGCTCGATGCGCGCCTTGTCGCCGAACGCTTTCTCCAGCGCCAGCGCGCAGACTTCGCGGCGCTCCGCATAGAGCGCGCGCATGCGCTTCAGGTGCCGCGCGAAATGCCCCTGCGCGATGAAGTCCGCGACCGCCGCCTGCAACAGATAGGGCGGCCCGGCGTTCATGCTCGTCGTGAGCTGCGCGAAGCACGCAATGGCCCGTTCGGGCGCCACCACGTAGGACAGCCGCAGACCGGGAAACAACACCTTGCTGAAGGTGCCGCAATAGATCACGCGGTCGTCGACGTCGAGGCTCTTCAGCGCCGGCAACGGCCGCCCGGCATAGCGGAACTCGCTGTCGTAGTCGTCCTCGATGATCCAGCTGCCCGCCCGTCCCGCCCATTCGAGCAGCTTCATCCGCCGCGCCAGCGAGAGCGTGGCGCCGAGCGGACTCTGATGCGAAGGCGTCACGATGGCAAAGCGCGCGTGCGGAGCGAGCGCCTGCCCGGCATCGACATCGAGCCCGTCGCGATCCACCGGCACCGGCGCAAGCTTCAACCCCGCCTGATCGAGGAAATCGCGCGCCAGAAAATAGCCGGGTTCCTCGAACCACGCTCTGTCGTCCGGCTTGGCGAGACTGCGCAGGATGAGCTCGAGCGACGCGCGATAGCCACTGGTCACGAACACCTGTTCCGGCGCGCACTCCACGCCGCGCGACAGTCCCAGATACGTCGCGATGCGCTCACGCAGCGGCCCGAAGCCCGCTGGATCGGGGTACGTGAGCGAAGCGAGATCCACGCTGCGCGCCCGGTGCGCGATGATGCGGCTCCACACCTTGCGCGGAAATGCATCGAGCGCGGGCAGTCCGGGACGCAGCGGCCGCGCTTCGTGACCGGGCCCGGCTGCGGGCGCCGGTTTCGCGTGCGGCACGCCGCTGCGTTCGCGTCCCCGGCGCGCAGCCGGCTTCAGCACCGAAGCCGGCAACGACGACGACACGAAGGTGCCCGCCGCCCCGCGCATCTGCAGATAGCCTTCGTCGACGAGAATGTCGTAGGCCATTTCCACCGTGCCGCGCGCGGTGTTCAGCTGCGTCGCGAGACCGCGCAGCGCGGGCACGCGGTCGCCCGGCTTCAGGTGTCCCGCTGCAATCGCAGCCTTGAAGCGCTCGCAGATCTGCAAGTAGACCGGCAGCGCATGGTGCCGGTCGATGTCGATCTTCAGCGCTTGTTCCGGGTTCGGCATGACAGGATCCTTGGACTAGTCCAATTGATGATTCTTGTCCCTTCTGGCTAAGACATGATTGTCACACAATGACTTCACTTTCACGAACCAAACGAGGTGTGTCATGAAGATCGTCGTCATTGGCGGGACCGGGCTGATCGGTGCGAAGGCCGTGGCCTTGCTGCGCGAGAAGGGGCATGAAGCCGTCGCCGCATCGCCGAGCACGGGCGTCAACGCCATCACCGGCGCGGGCCTCGACGACGCGCTGCGCGGCGCGCAAGTCGTGATCGACGTGACCAATCCGCCGACGCACGACCGCGAAGCCGTCATGCCCTTCTTCCGCGACACCACGCGCAATCTTCTTCAGGCCGGGCGCGAAGCAGGCGTGCGGCATCATGTCGTGCTGTCGATCGTGGGTGTGGACCGGATGGAGGGCAACGCGTATTACGCGGCGAAGTGCGTGCAGGAACAGCTGATCGCTGAATCGGGCGTGCCGTATTCAATCGTGCGCGCGACCCAGTTCTTCGAGTTCCTCGGCACCATCGCCGACCTGAGCACCGTCGACGGCACGGCGCGGCTCTCGCCGCATCAGTTCCAGCCCATCGCCGCCGACGACGTCACGGCCATCATCGCGGAGATCGCGCTGGGCGCGCCGCTGAACGGCATCGTGGATATCGCCGGTCCCGAGCAGGGTGCGATGCATGCGTTCATCGGCACTTACCTGCGAGCCATGCGCGATGCCCGCCGCGTTATTGCCGACGACAAGGCCACCTACTTCGGCGGCGTGATGAAGGAACGTTCGCTGGTGCCGACGGGCGCGGCGCGGCACGGCCGCACGAGTCTCGGCGACTGGCTCGACCGCGCCCGCATGAAGCCGCTCGCCACGGCCTGACGCGTCTAGAAGATGTGCATCATGCCGACATACGCGCCGGTCTGCGACTCGCCCGCGAGCGGACTGGTGGGGCTGGACGCGTCGCGCGGCGTCGCGAACACGGAGAACGTGCCGTTCGCGCTGTTGCGCACGTAGGCCACCGTGCCGTACAGGAAGGTGCGCTTGGTGAAGTTGTAGGTGGTGCCGAGCGCATAGAGCGTGGCGTGGCTCGCGGGATCGTGCGCCGCGTCGCCGCTGCCCGCGCCGACGTGGATATAAAAGCCCGCCGCCGTGACCGCCCATGCGGGCGTTGCCTGATACGTGGCGCCGAGCCAGTAGTGATCGGCGCTGTCGGCCACGCCTGCCGGCGAGTCGGGCGCGGCGTAGTGCGTGTAGGCCGCCTGCACCTTCCACTTGTCCACTTTCAGATTCGCGCCGACGAAGTACTCGCGCGAGGCCTGGAAGATGTTGTCGAGCTTGCCGTCCTGGCTGCGGAGTTCGTCGTAGATGCCGCGCAGGTCGAGCAGCGTCGAGTGATAGCTCAGCATGATGCCTTCGGAGCGGCCGAACTCGCCCGGCGCGCCGCGATTGAACGCGCCCGGCTGATTGCCGAACGCATACTGCCCCTGCACGTCGATGCCATGGAACACCGGGCTGTGGTACTCGACGTTATTGCTGGACTGCTGCCAGTTGCGGCCCCGCACCAGGGAGGCCGACGACACCGCTTCCTGGACGAACGGGTCGAATTCCCAGACGCCGTCGCTGTCGATGAAGAGATTGCGGCCCGCCTGGATTTGCCCCCAGGTCGTCGAGTTCAGGCCCGCGTAGGCGCGGCGTGACCACAGGCGCCCGCCGCCGGTCGTGCCATTCATGATTTGTATGGCCGTTTCGAGATCGAAGACCGCGCTCAGGCCGCCGCCCAGATCCTCGGTGCCTTTCAAGCCCCACATGCTGGTGCCCCAGTCGCCGCCTTCCGCGCTCCAGCGCGAGGCGCTGCCGTTGGCGCCGTTTGCAATGTGGTTCAGGTATTCGATGCCGCCGTCGATGCGGCCGTACATCGTGACGGTGGACTGGGCAAAGGTAGTGGAGGCGAACAGGAGGAGCGGCGTGGTGATCCAGACGTACGGTTTCATGAGCGAAGCGTCTCCGTTCGGATTCTGTCCTTGGGCGCGACAAGGGGACGGTTCACGGGAACATAGCACTATCCGGGGGAGAGGGGTGTGTTTGGTGCAGCGCTTCGGGAAACCAGGGGCAACCGGGGTTCGTCAGGCGGCGCGGTGACGTCCGTGTTGCGTCAAAAGCCGCCCTCTCCGGCGGCATTCTTCTCCGCTCATGACGATGCGAAAGCCCAGATGCCGGTCTGACGTCGAGTGCGATAACCATTCGCCTGCAGACCGGCATTGGGCCGATCACTATCCTCGGACATCAACCTGACGCGTCCCGCAATCCGTACTGAACGTGCGTATCACGCGCCCGGCCTGCGTCAGCGTGATGCTGACCTTGCAGGCATCGCCCTTGACGGACGTGACCTTCAGCGTCGACACCGCATGGCTCTCGCCGTCGTGCTGCCCGTGAGCGCGCGCTTCGTCGCGAGCGGCCTCACCTTGGTCAGCGGAGCCGGCGTCGGCGGGCTGAGCAGCGTGACGAGCGCACGCGCTTCGTTTCCGGATGCGGAGCCATGCGCGCTCACGGGGGAGTCCGCGTCCAGCGCATCCTGCGCATGAACCCTGACGCTCAGCACACTGCCGATCAGCACGGCAATGAGCGCAATCCTGAGGGACGCGTGCCTGTGCCGCCTGGAGCATCGCATTGCATCGACAGCGTATTGCATGAGCGTCTCCCCGTGTGTGTCTGGTTCTTGTTTTGGTCTGTGAGCTTTCTCACGTTGGGGCATCAACGACGTCCATGGTTCAAATGAACACCTCGGGCCAGTCGATGGATGACTTGCGTCCCGTGTCACGGCAAAACGTTACGGTGTCGGAGCGAGTGCGATACCAGAACGCTCGCCCAAGAACCAAAAAGCAGCGTTTCATGGAAAACGCCAATGAGAGAACCGCAGAGGGGAATGGAAATGCTGGAAGTTTTCGGGGATTTGCAGGTCGGCGACGAAGGTCTGGCGATCGCGCAGGAAAGTCTGGCATCCACCGCCCACAGAGATTGCCGCGCTGGATGACACCATCCAGTGCGACGCCGCCGCGCTGATCGAATACTTGCTCAACGAAGAGACGACGGTCATCGCAGTCGATGCCGAACCGAACGTCAGGTGCCAGATGTCGAACGCCGCGTCGCTTCTGACGGAAGGCGCAGGGCTGTCGATTCTCGATGGGCGGCTCACGCATGAGGACGCGGGCGTGGGTTCGCAAAGGCGCTCGTTCCCGGCATGCCCTGTTCAATCGTGCTGCCGGGAACGTGGGGAGCTTGCGGCTATCGCAAGCGGAGGCGCGCGTACTGTCCGAGCTGATCTGCGGCCACAGCGTGATCGAATGCGCCGCGATTCTCGATCTCTCGGTGGCCACCGTACGCAAGCACCTCGCCGCGACGCTCAAGAAAACCTGCTGCTCGCGTCAGTCGGAACTGATGCGGCTCGCGAGCATCGTGATGTGAGTGAACGGCCGGGTTCCGCTCGCTCCATCAAAGCTTCGATCCCCCATCCACGCGCAAGGTATCGCCGGTGATCCAGCGGGCCTCGTCGGAGGCGAGAAACGCGACCGCCGCGCCGATTTCGCCAGGGTCGGCCATGCGCTTCAGCGCCTGGATGCCGAGCGCGAAATCCCGCCCTGCGTCCGTCTTTGCGAAGCTGGACATATCGGTCGGCACGATGCCGGGGGCCACCGCGTTGACGCGGATGCCGCGCTCGCCCAGCGTCGCGGCGAAGTGCTTCACCAGCGTGTCGATCGCGCCTTTGGTCGCGGCATAGGCCGCCAGCGTACCGAGCGCCGCGTGCGCCGCCAGCGATGAAAGCAGCACGATGCTGCTGCCCTCGCACAGCACCGGCAGCAACTGCTGGACGATGAAGAACGGCGCACGTACGTTGACCGCGAACAGATCGTCGAACTGCTGGACGGTGGTCTCTTCGATCGTCGCCGAGCCGGCAATGCCGGCATTGGCCACGAGGATGTCGAGACGGCCCCCGACGATCGCACGCGTGCGCTGTGCCAGCAGATGCGGGCCGTCGGCGGCGCGCAGATCCGCGGCGATCTTCTCCGAGGTGCCGCCTGCCCGGCGGATCTCGTCGACCACCGTATCGGCTTCCTGCTCGGCGCGGCCATAGTGCACCAGCACCTGCGCGCCCGCTCGCGCCAGCGCCAGCGCACTGGCCCGGCCGATGCCGCGTGATGCGCCCGTCACCAGCGCGGTCTTGCCATTAAGCGTATCCATGTCTGCTCCCTGAATGATCAGCCTGCGGTCTTGCCGCCATCGACCGTGACGATCTGCCCGGTCACGAATGCAGCGCCTTCGGACGCCAGATAGAGCACTGCCGCGGCGATGTCCTCCGGTGCGCCGATCCGTGCAAGCGGCACACGGCCCGCGAGGGCTGCCTTGCGCTCGGCGGTGCCGGTGAAGCGGTCGAGCATGCCCGTGTCCGTCGGTCCGGGCGCGACGGCATTGACGCGCACGCCGGTGCTGGCCAGTTCGAGCGCGGCCGATTTCGTGATCCCTTCCACCGCGTGCTTGCTGCCCGCATAGATCGCCGCATAGGCCGCGCCTTCGTGGCCATAGGTCGACGAAATGTTGATCACGCTGCCCGACCGTTGTCCCGCCATGATTCGCAATTCGTGCTTGAGGCTCAACAGCACGCCCAGCACATTGGTGTCGAAGGTCTCCGCATAGCTCTCCGGCGAGACATCGGTGATCGGGCCCGGCGTGCCTTCCGTGCCGGCGTTGTTGACGGCCACATCCAGCCGGCCGAAACGGGCGAGCGTCTGATCGAAGAGATGGCGGACTTCGTCGTCATGGCGCACGTCGGCCTGGACGAACAAGGCCTCGGCGCCGAGTTCGCGCAGTTCGGCTTCGAGCGCGGCGCCTTCGGCCGGACGACGGCCGGACACGACAAGCCGCGCGCCGGAGCAGGCGAAGGCAATGGCGGTGGCGCGACCGATGCCGGTCAACGCGCCGGTGATGAGAACGACGGGCTGGCTCATGGTGAAACTCCTGTAAGGTATCGCTGCGATGCATGGCTCATGAGTCATGTACGCGGCTGGAATGAGTTGCGACAGGAGTCAATGTAGGCGTCCGTCGCACCGATGAGAAAGACTTTCGAGGCGGGTGGGCATGCTTCGCAGGCATGGAGAAAGAGCGATGGAACTACGGCATTTGCGCTACTTCATTGCGGTCGCCGAAACCGGCAGCCTGACCGAGGCAGCCGCCAGCCGCCTGCACACGTCACAGCCGTCGCTGAGCCGGCAGATTCGCGATCTCGAGGATCGGGTCGGCACCGCGCTGTTGCAGCGGAGTGCGCGCGGCGTCGAGCTGACCGACGCGGGTCGCGCGTTCCTCGACCATGCGCGGCTCGCGATGGCCCAGGTGGATGCCGCCGTCGAAGCCGCGCGACGCGCCGCGCAGCCCGCCAAGGCGCGCCTGGCGCTGGGCTTCCTGACCGGTCAGGAGATGACCTGGCTGACCGAGGCGATGCATCTGTTGTGCGACGAGTTGCCGAACCTCCAGGTCACGGTCACGAGCGACTACTCCACGGAACTGGCCAGCGCACTGGCGCACGGCAAGCTCGACGTCGCGTTCATGCGCGCCGAACCCGGCTATGGTCTCGAGTACCGGGTCATCGGCGAGGAACCGCTCGTCGTGCTGATGCCGAGCGATCATCCGTTGGCCACGCGCAAAGCCGTGCGGCCCGAGGACCTTCGGCAGCAGCCGTTCATAGCAATGGCGGACAAGGCGAAGGTGCTGGGTCAGGTCATCGACGGCTATCTGGCGAAAACGGGCGTGGAAGTGGATGTCACGCAACGGGTCGACAACCCGGCCATGGTGATGTCGTTGATCGCATCGACGCGGGCCGTCACGTTGATACCCGCGTATGTGCAGAACCTGATGCCGTGGTCCGTGGTCAGCCGGCCATTGCAAGGCGAAGCGCCGACCATCGATCTGGTGGTCGGCTACAGTCCGGGCAACGCGGCGCCCATCGTCAAGCTGTTCTTGTCGCGACTTGAAGAGTTGAAGGCGAATACCACGCCGCGTAAGGAGTGAAACTGGCGTGACGACGAGCCCGTCGCAGCGTCATTCGGGCACGAAGGCATCCGGAATCGCACGTTGCAGAAGCGTCGCCTGCCTGTACACGGACTGCATGAACACGCTGGCATTGCGCGACGGCGGCGCGAATCGTGAATACACGAAGTGCGCGGTCAACCCGATGGCTTCACGCAGCGGCCGAATGACCAGCGCGCTTCCCGTGGTCGCGAAATTGTCGACGATCGTCACGCCCAGCCCGCCTTCCACGAGGGCGAGCGCCTGATCCGCGCGCATCACATCGATGGTCGATCTGAGTTCGACGCCGGCTTGCTGACAGGCCTGTGCGATCACCGTGCCGAAAGGAATGTCGCGCTTGAACAGCACGACGGGCTCGTTGGCCAGATCCGCGAGCGACACCTCTTGCCGATGCGCCAGCCTGTGTCCCGCCGGCATCGCGCAGACCATGTTTCCCACCATGAACGGAACGTTTTCCAGGTGCTCGTGCAGAACCGGCATCGCGGCGATGGCGACCTCCGCTTCCTTGCTCAGCAGTTCCATCGGCATGTCGGCCATCAGCGTGGTTTGCCAGCTCACCGTCAGCGCAGGCAGCCGCCTCTTCAGTTCGACCAGCGCCGGCGCAACCACGCTCATCGCCAGCGACGCACTGCACGACACACGCAGCAAGCTCGACGGTCCGAGCGCAAGCGCATGCGCGAACTCGTCCACGCGCACCGCCGCCTGATACACCTGCTCGACCTCCCTGAACAGCGCGTGGGCCTCGGCCGTCGGCACGAGGCGGCCTTTGGAGCGCTCGAACAGGCGCAGGCCGAGCGTCGTCTCGACATGGGACACCAGCTTGCTGACGGCGGGCTGTGAGACGAACAGCAACTTCGACGCCGCATTGATCGATCCGGTCAGCATGACCGCACGGAAGACTTCCATGTGGCGGAGTTTGAAGCGCATTGCAGCCGTCCGGACGATTAACCAAAAGTTATACGTTAGCTGACTTTCGGCATACGACAAAGCAGGCGTTAGTCCCTAGTATCGGTTCAAACGATTTCGAACCCTCGGAGACAGAAAGGATGAACCAGCTGGATTTGCATCATCGTGTGTGTGTCATCACCGGCGGCTCCGGTGCGATCGGCTATGCGATCGCGGAGCGATGCGTCGCGTCCGGCGCCAAGGTAGTGCTGTGGGATATCGATGGCGCAGCCGCTCATGCGGCAGCCGAAAGCGTTCGTGCTGTGTCATCCGCTCAGGTGGACGTGACGGACGCCGCCAGCGTGGCTGCCGCAGCGAAGGCCGTCGCCAAACACCATGGCTCCATCGACATCCTCATCAACGCTGCGGGCATCAACGGCCCGATCGGCCCTGTCGAAACGTATTCGATCGAGGCCTGGCGGCAGGTCATCGACATCAATCTCACGGGCGTGTTCGTCTGCTGCCGCGAAGCGCTGCCGTATCTGCGCCGCGCGCGGAATGGGCGCATCGTCAACCTGTCGTCGGTAGGCGGCAAGGAAGGCAATCCGAATCAGGGGGCGTACGGCGCGTCTAAGGCCGGCGTGATTGCACTGACCAAGTCGCTCGGCAAGGAACTCGCGGACACGGAGATTCGCGTCAATTGCGTCACGCCGGCGGCCATCGAGTCGGAGATGCTCCGCAACATGACGGCCGACGCCCGCAATTTCGTGCTCGCGAAGATTCCGCTCGGACGCGCGGGCCGGACCGACGAAGTGGCGTCGATGGTCGCGTGGCTCGCAACGGAAGAGTGCTCGTTCACGACCGGCGCCGCGTTCGATCTGACCGGCGGACGCGCGACCTACTGAGCCCCGGGACGTGATGCGATGAAACGACTCTCCCTGGCTCATCTCACGGTGCTCGACGTCGGGCCGCCGGATCTGATCTCACTGGCGGCGCAAGCGGGATTTAGAGCGGTCGGCATCCGCCTGTGTTCTCCGGTTCCCGGCGGGCTGGCTTATCCGCTGCGCGCAGGATCGCCCGAATTGCGCGACACGCTGCGTCTGATGGACGCGCACGATGTCGCTGTGTCGGATATCGAGGTCATTCGTCTCGGCGCCGATACCCGCATCGACGACTATCTCCCCGTGTTCGAGACGGGCGCGGCACTCGGCGCACGGCGCGCGTGCATCAATATCGACGATCCGGAGCGTGCGCGCGTGACCGACCGGCTGGGCGCGCTATGCGATCTCGCCCGGCCGTTCAACCTGGCGCTCGACATCGAATTCATGATCTGGCGACCGGTCGCGCGGCTCGAAGACGCAGTCGAGGTCGTCAAGGCGGTCGACAAGGACAACGCCTTTGTGCTGATTGACGCGCTGCATCTGTTCCGCTCGGGCGGCACGGTCGAAGCGGTGGCGGCACTCGATCCCGCGTGGATCGGCAGCGTCCAGCTGTGCGATGCGCCGCTCGAAGCGCCGGCGCCTGACGGCATTGTCGACGAGGCGCGCGGCAACCGGCTCTTGCCGGGCGAAGGCGGCCTGCCCTTGCGCCGGCTGCTCGATGCGTTGCCCAAGGATGTGCCACTGGCGGCGGAAGTGCCGCTCGCCCGCGAACCGGATGCGACGAAGCGCGCAACCTTCGTTCGACAGGCCACCGGCCGGCTGCTCGAACACAGTGCGTGGCCGCTGATTTGAAATATCCAACAAATAAACGGAGACAGACATGACGACAAACACGATACGCAGCGGCGACACGACAGCATCCGCACCAGCCGACAGCAGACGGCAGGCGAGAAAGGCGGCCATCGCCGGATGGATCGGCAGTGCGCTCGAATACTACGATTTCTTCATCTACGGTACGGTGGCCGCGCTCGTCTTTCCGCGCATCTTCTTTCCGCCCGGCGACCTGGCCGCCGCGACGCTCGCCTCGATGGCGACCTTCGGCGTCGCCTATGCGGCACGTCCCCTCGGCTCGTTCCTGATGGGACACTATGGCGACCGTCTGGGCCGCAAAGTCGTGATGGTCGGCACCTTGCTCCTGATGGGCATTTCCACGTTTCTGGTCGGCTGCCTGCCGAGTTATCAGGGCGCAGGACTGCTCGCCCCCGCGCTGCTCGTGCTGTTGCGCATTCTCCAGGGCATCTCGGCGGCGGGCGAACAGGCCGGCGCGAATTCGATGTCGTTCGAGCACGCACCCGCGAATCGCCGCGGCTACTACACCAGCTGGACCTTGAGCGGCACGCAAGGCGGACAGGTGCTTGCGCCCGCCGTCGTGCTGCCGCTCGCTGCATTGCTGTCGGAAGATCAACTGCTGTCATGGGGCTGGCGGGTGCCGTTCTGGCTGAGCGCGGCGGTGGTCGTCGTCGGTTTCATCGTGCGTTCGCGGCTCGAAGAGACGCCCGCCTTCCAGAGCGAGGCGTCGCATGGCGACGTTCCGCGCGCGCCGCTCAAGACGCTCCTCACGACGTACCGCAAGGAACTGCTGCAAGTGTTCTTCGCCGCGCTGATCGCATCCGTCGGGACGACGTTTGCCGTGTTCGCGCTGTCGTTCTCGCGCACGATGGAACATCACATCAGCACATCGACGATGCTGTGGACGGCGATCATCGGCAATCTTATCGCCGTGTTCACGATTCCGGTCTATGCAACGCTGTCCGACCGTATCGGGCGGCGTCCGGTGTTCATTGCGGGCAACGTCCTGTGTGCGATGGCTGCCGCGATCTTTCTCTGGTCGATCACGACCGGAAGCGACGCGCTCGTGTTCGCAACGGGCGTCTTGCTGGGCGGCGTCGTCTACAGCATCACGAATGCCGTCTGGCCCGCAACGTACGCCGAGCGCTTCCCGACGCAAGTCCGGCTCTCCGGCATGGCGATCGGCACTCAATTCGGCTTCGCGATCGCCGGCTTTGCGCCGCTGATCGAAACGGCGCTGATCGGCAAGTTCGGCACTGCGCCGTGGGTGATGCCGGCCGTCTTCACGGCGTTCGTGTGTCTGTTGTCCGCGGTGTCGATCTATTCGATGCGAGAAACGTATGACGTTCCGCTGGAGCGTCTTGGGAAGCATGCGGGCTGAAGCAGATCAACCCGTCCGACACAGCCCCTTAAAAAAAACGGGCGGGAAGCCCAGCTTCCCGCCCGCCTGCCATCCTCCAGCCTTCAACCGTCGCTTACTTCTGGACGATCACAGCCTTGTTGAACGAGCCGCCCTGCGCGATCGACGCCGAGTTGCCCAAGCCGGTCTGCGACACCACGCCCAGGTTCGAATTGCCGACTTGCGTGATCGACGCGCTGTTGTAGCCGCCGTCCTGCGATGCATACGCGCCGTTGAAGTTACCCACTTGCGCCAGCGCCAGCTCTTCACGCGTACCCGACTGCGATGCCTTCATGTCGTTGTGGAAGCCGCCCTGACCGGCCAGCAGCGTCGACTCGAACGCGCCTTGTTGCGTCAGATCCATCGTGTTGTTCGAACCGACCTGCACGGCCAGCGCCGTGTTGCCGCGACCATCGGCCTGATGCACGGCTGCCGTGTTGCGATCGCCGTCCTGGATCACGAGCGTGTGATCGTTGGCTTCGCGGAACTGGTCCACATAGGCCGTGTTGTAAGCCGAACCCGTCTGCATGATGGTCGTCTTTTCGTTGACGGCGTTGCCTTGCGTGACTTGCGCGTAGTGCGGTGCGCCCGCGCCGCTCTGGTTGATCGTCGTCGTGTTGCCGCCGCCGTTCTCCGAGTGCACCTGGGCACGCGCGAAGTCACCTTGCTTGATCGACACCGAATCGCCGATTTCCGAGATCTGCTCGATCTTGCCGTCGGTGTGACCGCCGGTCTGTTCGATGCGCGCGCCGTTGTAGCCGCCGCCCGTCTGCGTCACCGTCGCGATGCCGTTGTCCTTGCCTTGCAGCACATCGACGCGATTGCCGATGGTATTCGTCTGCGTCACGGTGGCTTTGGCGCCGTCGCTCGTGCCGGCGGTCTTGTTCGTGCCCTGATCGATGTTCACCGTGTTGAAGCTCGAACCGTTGCGGGTGATCGTGGCCGACGCGTTCTTGCCTTCCTGCTTGACGGTGTCTTTATCGAAAGCCGAGGCCGTTTGCGACACGGTCACGCTGTTGTCGTGGCCGGTCTGGCGCACCGTCGTGCGTTCGCCGATAGCCTGCTGTTGCGTCACGTCCGCGCTCAGGTTCGACGCGCCGCGTGCGCCTTGGCCGATCTGCTTGATGTCGGTGACATTGCCGCCGCCGTTGCTCGACTTGACGTTGGCGCTGGCGCCATCGGCGTTTTGCAGCACGTTGACCTGGTCATAGCTCGAAGCGGTCTGCTTCACGCCGGCCCAGTTGCCGTTGCCGATTTGCTCGACCGCTGCGCTTTCACCGACCGAGCCCACGCTCGCGGCGAATGCCGACGTCGAAACCAGTGCTGCCAGACCCATGGCGATGACGATTGCCTTGACTTTCATTTTTATGCCTCGTTGGTTTGTGTTTTGATGACTTTCGGTCTCACGACTTGCCTTGAATCAACCCCGACGACGGACAGCCCCTGCCATCCGCCGGTCCCGCTCCTTCTGCCTACTTCATCAACACCGCCGCTCTCGCTCCGTTGCCGGTCTGCGTGACCGACAATCCAGAGCCATTGCGGTTCTGCAGAATCGAAATCTCGTTGTTGTTGCCGTACTGCGTGACTTGCGACGACATCGCGCTGCCAATCTGCGTCACCGTCGCGTCATTGCCGCTGCCGTTCTGTACCGCGCTCGAACGGTTCAGCATGCCGGCCTGATAACCGGCGTACTGGTTGGCCGTGCCGCTCTGCTGCAACACGGTCCAGTTGTCATTGCCCGCCTGCGCGGTCGCGGCGGCATTCGCCACGCCCGCCTGGTTCGCCATCAGTCCGTTCTGCCCTGTCTGAACGGCGCTCAGCCGGTTGCCCGCGCCGTTCTGCACGACGCGCGCCACTTGCGTCGCGCCGCCGAAGCCCGGCTCGGTCGGACCGAAGTCCGAGACCGGCGAGAGATCGGCTGCAAAGACCGCCAGCGACAGACTCACGATCGCGCTCAGCCCCGCACAGAACGCGATCTTGGATGCGCGCCAGGGCGCACGCGGTGGATTCATTCGTGTCTCCTTCATGGTCGGTTCAGCCGCCCAGCGAGCGGGGCGGATCGATCTTCACCGGGCTGTACGGCGCGTTCGCGTCTTCCATCGTCTGCACGTAGCCCTGGTTCTCCTGCAGATAGCGCTGCATCGTCGGGTCGTACCAGTCCTTCATGTCGGCGAGCGACCACGACTGGTTCGCCACGCCCTGCACGATCAGATGCACCAGCGCGGATTCGATCGCCTCGTTCACGCACAGCTGCTGCGGCTCGTTGCGCGTCATGCCGAGTTCGGCCTGCAACAGATCCTTGAAGCCGATGAAGCGATACACGCCGGTATCGACCTGGATCGAATAGATGGTCTTGGTCGTCGAGACGCTGTTGAGGATCGTGCCGTTGCGGATATCGACAGCGCGCAGGTTCACCGTCACCTGATCCACGCGATACTGCTGCGACGCCGAGATGCCGAGATACGCGACGCCCGCGCCGCCAGTGCGGATGTTCGTGTCATACGCGACGATGCCGCCTTCCAGCACGATGCTCGCCGGCGCCAGCGCGCCGATCTGCGGCAGGTTCGAGCCGGCGCGGTTCTTGTCGTCGGGCGTTTCCAGCGCGCGCATGATCTTGCGTTCGGTGAGCAGATCCTGAAGGTTCTCGCGCTCCACCGGCGTGAACCAGCCCGAATCGCGCATCGCCTTTACGAGGAAGGAGGCGCCGCCCTGCGTCACCTGCGACGAGAACGAGCTGTCCGGCGAAGGCTTGTATTGCCCGGTCAGGTCGCGGAAGCCGTACACGGCCGCGACGATCCTGCCCTTCGGCGGCGGCAGATGCGTGAGGTCGCGCGTGATGCGGGTCGGCGGCGTGAGCGTGGCGTTGCTCGCGGGCGGCATCGGCGCTGTCACGCAGCCGGTGAGCAACATCGTGGCGATGACGGCGGCGCCCAGCGCGGTCCTTTTGATTGCGTTCGTGTTCATTGCTCGTGTGCCCGTCTCACTGTCCATTGCCGACGACGAAGGTCGTCGATGCGCCCGAGGTCTTGTCGGTCGTGGTCACCTGCAGGTTGCCGCCGGTAACCTGGGTGATCGCAATCGAGAAGTTGCCCGTATTGATCGTGCCCGGATGCAGCGTGCCGTCCGCGCCGACGATCGAGCTCGAGATCGACGAGGCCACCCGCGAAAGAATCGCCTGCTGCAGCTGGTTGTTGAACTGATCGAGCGTCGACTGGCTCGAGCCGAGGTCGCTCAGCGACGGGTCCTTGTATTTGTTCTGCGCGTTCGCTTCATTGAGCAGGTTCGTGCCGTTCAGCGGACTGCCGCCGAAGTTCGGATTCACCGGCTCGTAGACGAGCTGCGTGGCATGGGCCGCGGCGAGCGGCAGCGTGAGCGCGCAGGCGAGCACCGCCCTGCGGACAAGCGCATTCGTTTTCATCGTGTGTTCCCCGTATTGGCCTTGGAGCTTTTTTTAGAGTTCGTCGGTCGCCATGTCGGCGTCGCGAAACAGCAGGCGTGTCAGGTCCGCCTGCATGACGTTCTGGAAGGCGATCTGCGCGGCATTCTCGGCAACCGGCCGCACATTGGCGCGGGCGATGGGCAGGAACGCCTGGAAGACGCGGCGCTGCCCGAACTCCACCCACACGAGACTGCCGTAGCGCGCCGACGGCCGTTCGTGCACCGAGACGATGTAGCGGTCCGACAGCGGGATGCCGCTCCAGGCTTGCGCGAACCAGGTGTAGAAGTCCTGGCCGGCGAGCGTGACGGTATCGGTGGTGACGACGCCGCCGAGCGCGTCAGCGAGCGGCTGCTGGCCGGTGACGTCGGCGGTGCGCGCCCGCGGCGTGCCGGCGAGCGTAGCGCTCTGTTCGAGCGCAGCAGCGCCGTTGAGCGTCCCGCGCGGCGTGAGCGGCGCGCCGTTGGCGGACGACAGCGGCGCGCTCCGGTTGACCGGGCTGGGCGTCGGCGTGCTCGGCAGCGAGATGAGCGGCTGAGCCTGATTCGCCGATTCCGCCTGTGCCGCGGCCGGCGTTTCAGCATCCTGGGCGTAAGCACCCGGAACCATGGTTGAAACTGCGATGCACACTGCGATTGCATGCCCGCTCGCGGGCAGGATCTTCCTTCGCTGCATGACTTCCCCGTATGCTTCGACCGCTTGTTGCGCGGCCTTGTCGGCGTTGTTTTTATTTGTCTGACGGGATGGATTGTGCGCAAGGTCAGCAAACGCTTATGTTGCGCACGCCACATTCCTCACATGAATTACGAAAGAATCGAAATGCGCGTTGAAAGCCGGCCGAAACCGCGAATAGTGGTGCTTTTAAGCGGCAGCGTAAAGAACCGCCCGCCCCTGCCGATAACGTGAAGCAAAGGGGGCCGGACAACCGTTCGACCCGATCCGCAGCGCTTTCAGGGAGAGAACGAATTGGTCTTCAGCTACAGGGACATGATGGTCACGCCGGCAGCGGTCCGGCACGGCGACATGTTTGCCGCGACGGCGCGCATCCAGGATCTCGACGGCACCGAACGTTCCGTGCGCCTGCCGGGCGCTTTCCCGAATGTGGAAGACGCGATCCGTTTCGCGATTGCCGCCGGCTTTGAATACATCGACTGCGCGCCCCGCTGCGGAGCCGCTTCACGCTGATCGAGCCGTAAAACCGGGCGCACCGCCGATCGGTTAAAATCCCCCGCTTCCCCTCCTTCAGTCACGCCCAGACACCTATGTAGCGTATCGCGAGCCTCCTTCGTCACATCCATCTGACCGACAGGGGTTCGCGGACCTATGACGTGCGTCGCCGGCCATCGTCCAAACGATCGCCGCGCAGCGCATGCATCGCCTTGCCGCGCCCGCGGTCGTTGCACTCATTCTCCATCCAGGTTCACCCATGAAGACCCACACATTGCGCGAGGAATGGCTCTCGAACGTGCGCGCCGACGTGCTTGCCGGCATCGTCGTCGCGCTGGCGCTGATTCCCGAAGCGCTGGCTTTTTCCATCATCGCGGGCGTCGACCCCAAAGTCGGGCTGTACGCCGCGTTCAGCATCGCCGTGGTCTCGTCGATCGCGGGCGGCCGGCCCGGCATGATCTCGGCGGCCACCGGCGCCGTCGCGCTGCTGCTGTCATCGCTCGTGAAGACGCATGGCGTCGAATACGTGCTGGCTGCGGGCATCCTCGCCGGCATCCTGCAGATCGGCGCCGGATTCGCGCGGCTCGGCGCGCTGATGCGCTTCGTGTCGCGCTCCGTCATCACCGGCTTCGTCAACGCGCTGGCGATCCTGATCTTTCTCGCGCAGTTGCCGCAGCTGAACGCGCAGCCCTGGTATGTCTACGCGATGGTCGCGGGCGGTCTCGCCATCATCTATCTGCTGCCGCGCCTGACCAGGGCGGTGCCGTCGCCGCTCATCTGCATCATCGTGATGACGGCCATCTCGATGGCCCTGCATCTGCAACTGCGCACGGTCGGCGACATGGGCCAGTTCCCCGACCGCCTGCCGGTGTTCGCATTCCCGCAGGTGCCCTTCTCGCTCGATACGCTGCGCATCGTCTTCCCGTACTCGGTGGCCATTGCCATTGTCGGGCTGCTCGAATCGCTGATGACGGCCGCCATCGTCGACGACTACACCGACACCCCCAGCGACAAGAACCGCGAATGCCGCGGCCAGGGCTGCGCCAACATCGTCGCGGGCTTTCTCGGCGGCATGCCGGGCTGCGCGATGATCGGCCAGACGGTCATCAACATGAAATCGGGCGGACGCCAGCGCCTGTCCACCTTCGTCGCAGGCGCGTTCCTGCTGGTGCTGGTGGTGTTCCTCGGTCCGTGGGTCAAGCAGATTCCGATGGCCGCGCTCGTCGCGGTCATGATCATGGTGTCGATCAGCACGTTCAGCTGGAAATCGATCGGCAATCTGCGCACGCATCCGAAAAGCTCGTCGGCGGTGATGCTGGCGACCGTGATCGTGGTCGTGGCAACCGGCAATCTGGCGATTGGCGTCGGGGTCGGCGTGCTGCTTTCGGCGTTGTTCTTTACGTCGAAGGTGCGCAGCGTGCTGGCGGTGGAATCCACGCTCGATGAAGCCGCGAGCGAGCGCCGCTACGTGGTGCGCGGGCAGGTGTTCTTCGCGTCGTCGGAAGCGCTGGTAGCCGAGTTCGACTTCAAGGAAAGGGTGCGCGCAGTGCGGCTCGATCTGTCGCACGCGCACTTCTGGGACATCACCGCTATCGATGCGCTGGACCGTATCGTGAACAAGTTCCGCCGCAACGGGATTGCGGTGGACGTGACGGGTTTGAATCGCGCGAGCGCGACGATGATCGAGAAGTACGCCACGCACGACAAGACGTCCGCGACGCACTTCGAACCCACGCATTGACACGCAGGCAACGCAGCGAAGCATGGCGCTTCGCTGCTTCCACGAGTTCGCTCAGCCGAGCTTGATCGAGGTCGGATCGGCAGTCAGGTAGCCCACCGCCGCGCCGAAGCGATCCTTGTAGTTCGCGCGGACCAGCGGATCGAGCGTCGCCTGCACCTTCGCATGCAGCGGCAGTTCCCAGTCGCCGGCGTGCTGGAAGTTGCTCATGATATAGGTCCAGCCGTTGATCTCGTCGACGGCATGCAGGCCCGTCGATTCCGCGCCCGCCGGCGCCGAGAGAATCCGCGTCAGCGACTTCGTATCGACGTTGTACGCCCACAGGAAGTTGTTGACGTGCCGGCCGCTGTCCTCGCCGATGAACAGCGTGCGCAGCTTCTCCGAGAACTTGAGGTTGTCCGGATTCGCCACCTTCTCCGGATTGCCGATGTTGCCGAGCTCGTCCGCCGTGATGTCCTCGCCGACCAGCGCGGCAGGCGCGCCGATATCCACCGGCACCCACTCGCTGTCGATGGCCGCGCCGCTCAGGTCGCGCTGGCCGCCCTTCAGGTTGAACGCATACACGGCGCCGGAATTGATCGCCTTGTCCACGGCGAAGTCACCGGCGTGCGTATCGCCCTTGACCATCGACTTGACAATCTGCGACATCGCCGAATAGACGATCTTGTCTTTCGCGTTGACCGTCGTGCCTTCGAGCTTCGTGAAGGTCATGCTCGCGCCGCGCAGCGCGGCATAACGGTGCGTTTCCAGGAACGCGGCGGCCTTCTCCATGCCCGGCTTCACGCGGATCCAGTTGAACGCGCCGTTGAAGTTGATGCGCGTGTAGCTGGCATCCAGCGTCGCGCCGACGGTCGCGTCGCTGACCACGTCCATGATGTCGGCGAGCGTCAGCGTGTTGGCGAGGTTCTCGATTTCATCGCTGGTTGCGTGACCGAGGTTGAGCCACGTGAGCGTCGCCGCGCCCGCGCCGGCCGTCGAGGTCTGCGTGCACTTCGCCACGTAGAGCGTGCCCGCCGAGAGATCCGCCTTCTTGTCCGCGACGAACATGAACACGCCGCCATTGGTGGCGTCGTCGCCCATCATCACGGTGCGCTCGTCCGGCAGCACCTGGATCAGCTCGTGCGAGATCCGGCCGAGGCAGTAGTGCTTCTTGATCGTGCCGGTGCCGTCCGGATGCACGGAGACTTCCGGCAGATGGCCGTAGTGATACGGACGCGCCTTCGTTTCGTCGCCATAGAGGTTCTTGCTGTAGGCGAGGAACTGCGCGTCCTTCGAGCCCAGCGCCGCGTCCGGCTCGTACTCTTCGCTCGACAAGTGCGTGTTCCACGGCGACAGGCTCGCGCCGCAGGTGATCCACAGGCCGTTCGCCTTCGAGGTATCCACGTTGGCGTAGCTGACCAGCGAGAGCTTGCCGGTGGCCGGATCCTGGTCCAGCGTCAGCACCGCGACAGGCGACGGCAGGCGGCCGTACATGCTGGCCGCGTTCTGGTCGCGCGTGGTGTATTCGAACTGCACGACCGCGAACACGGCATTGCCCTTCACGCCCTTGACGGTCGGGTTGTCGAGCTTCAGCAGCGAGGTGCCGTCCGGGCAATCCGAGAAGAACTGGCGCTCCTTGCCGGCCACCGAGCGATCGATGATCGGCTGGTTATCGATGTCGAAATAGCCGCCCGCGACGATCGTGCCGCCGGCCGTGTTCGGCACCGTATCGCCGGTGACGAAGAACGGCTGGTAGGCCAGCTTGTAGGCGCGCGCGCTGCCGTCGCTGAATTTCACGGTCATCGACGAAGCGACGGTCGTGGTGGCCATCGCGTTCGGCGTGGCCAGCGTGGGCGCCGCCATGCCGGTGAAGGCCGCCGTGGTGAAGGCGGCGGTGGGCTTGGGCGTGGCCGGGCTGCTGTCGCTGCCGCCGCAGGCCGTGGTCAGCAGCGCGGCGGTCGCGGCGCCGCCCAGCGGCAGCATCGGTGCGCCGGCGAGAATCTTGAGGGCTTTGCGGCGGGAAAGGTCGGTGGGCAGCGCCATGTGTGGGTTCGAGTCCTGTGTGTGGTTGTGGTCATTGCATCGCGGGCCGGATGCGGCCCCGGCGTGCTGATCGACGCGCTACTTTAGGAAAAGATTGTGAAATCAATTTGACAGGCTTTGGTAATTTTTTTGCCTCGCATCCGAAAGAATGGGGCGGTATGCGTCACGGCAGGCGCTCACCATTCGCGAAACGAGAAGGCTGCCTTCCGCATGCGGGTCATTCCGCCGGGCGGCTCCGGCGCACAGGATGATGCGTACCGCGCCAGGGTCGGCGCCGGAGTTCATGGCTGCGCTGGACTTCGGCTATGCCAGGCTGATCACGGCGCAGGACTTCGTCGCGTCGCGCCGGAAAGCAGCGGCCTGATCCCTGCCGCAGACCGGCGGCGAGTCTTGCGCAATTCTCATCTGCGCGTCATCTTCAGGCACCGCGCGCCTTCCATACTGCCTCTCAAGCTCGGCCAGCCGGCCGGCTGCACTCAAGGAGGCTCACATGAAGAAGTCGCTTCTCGTCGCCATGCTGGTTACTTCGTCGATGGCGCTGGCGCTTGCATCGGGCGCCGCGTCCGCGCAAGGCAAGTCGCGCGATCAGGTCAGGCAGGAACTCGTGCAGGCTCACCATGACGGCGACGTGCCGTCGGGCAAGACCCAGTACCCGCCCTCGGAGCAACTGGTCGCGCGCAACAAGGAAGTGCATGCATCGGCGGTGCATGCGGGCGAGAAGTCCCCTTCCATCGATCAGCACGACAAGCGTTGATCCGTCTCAGTCACTCGCAGCTGCCGCGTCGGCTTGCAACGCGGGATGCGGACGGCGCGGGAACGCCATCCAGAAAGTCGTGGCCACGTGCGGCACGCTGCGCACGCCGCACGCTCCGCCGTGCCGTTCCATGATCGACTTGACGATGGCCAGGCCCAGGCCCGTTCCCGCCGCCGAGTTGGAGCGTGCCGGATCGACACGATAGAAGCGGTCGAAGATCCGGTCCAGATGCGGCTGCGCAATGCCCTGGCCGGTGTCCGACACGCTGACCTTCGTCATGTCGGCGCCGTCCAGCACGCAGACCTCGCAGTCGATCCTGACCACCGAACCCTGCGGCGCATGCGACAGCGCGTTCGAGAGCAGATTGCTCAGGGCCCGCTGGTAGAGCAGCAGATCTGCATCGACGACGGCCGCGCCGCGTACCTCGATGCTCACGCACGCCTCCTCCGCCATCGACTCGTAATAGCCCGCCACGCGCTCGGCTTCGGCAGCGGCATCGAGCGCGCGCACGGCGAGCAGCGCGCCGGCCTGTTCCGAGCGCGCCAGGAACAGCATGTCCTCCACCATCGTCGTGAGCCGGCGATATTCCTCGAGGCTCGACTCGATCACCTCGCGATACTCGTTCGCCGTGCGTTGCTGTGACAGCACCACCTGCGCCGCCGCCTGAAGATTGGTCAGCGGCGTGCGCATGTCATGCGCGAGATCGGACGAGAACTGGCTCAGCAGCGTGAACGATTCGTTCAGCCGCCGCAGCATGGCGTTGAACGCGCGTTCCAGTTCCGCCAGTTCGCCCGCCGCGCCGAGCGCCGGCAAAGGCTGCGCGAGGCGGTTCACGGAGATGGCCTCGGCATGCTCGACCATGCGCCGCAACGGGCTGATGCCGACCATCGTGATGCCGTAGGCGAGCGCGGCCGCCAGCAGCACGCCGAGCGCCTGGATCAACACGATGGTCCGCGCCTGCGCGCCCAGCAACGCGATATCGCTCGTGCGGTCGTAACGCACCACTACTTCGACGGAACGCGGGCTCGACCCGAGCGGCACCATCGCCTTCAGATAGCGGTAGCGCACGGTCGAGTTGTCGGGCTTCGCATCGTCGGCGCCGCGCCGGAAACCCGGCGTCGAGATCAGCAGGCGTCCGTCGACCCCGAGGATCGCGAGATCCACGTTGGCGCGCCCGTGGAGCGTTTCGGTCACGGCCGCAATGCCGGCTTCGGGCGTGCCTTCCGGCACCGCCTCCGCGAGATGCGCGCGCACTTCCTGCAGCGTGCCCGTCATCTCCGCCGACGAGGTCGCTTCGAGACGGCCCTTCAGCGTTTCATAGACCAGCACGCCGGTCGAGGCGAGCACCAGCGAAGTCGACAGCACGATCAGCACCGTCAGGCGCGCGCGCAGCGTGCGCGGCAGGAAGCACGTCACTGGAAGCCCCGCGCTTCCAGCACGTAGCCCATGCCGCGCACCGTGTGGATCAGCTTCGGGTGATAGTTGTCATCGACCTTGGAACGCAGCCTGCGGATCGCCGAGTCGACCACGTTCGTATCGCTGTTGAAGTTCATGTCCCACACTTGCGAAGCGATGGTCGCGCGCGGCAGGATCTCGCCCGTGCGCCGCATCAGCAGCCACAGCAGCGCGAACTCCTTCGCCGTGAGCAGGATCGTGTCGCTATTGCGCACGGCCTTGCGCCGCACCAGGTCGAGTTCGAGATCGTCGACGCGCAACGTGGTGACCTCGCGCGGCTGGCCCCGGCGCAGAATCGACTTGACCCGCGCCAGCAGTTCGACGAAATCGAAGGGCTTGACCAGGTAATCGTCCGCGCCGAGTTCGAGACCCTTGACGCGGTCGTTCACGTCGTCGCGCGCGGTGAGGAACAGCACCGGCAGCGACTTGATGCGGCGCAGGTTGCCGAGCAGCGTCCAGCCGTCCTGACCCGGCAGCATCACGTCGAGCACCAGCAGGTCGTAGTCTTCCACCTCGGCCTGATGCTGGCCGGCAATGCCGTCGCTCACCCAGTCGACCACATAGCCCGCCTCCGTCAAGCCTTTTTGCAAATACGCGCCGCTCTTGGGCTCGTCTTCCACGATCAGAATCCGCATCAGTCAACACTCCGTGCAAGCCCGGCGCGGTGCGTGAGCACGCGGGGCAGGACACGCGCGAGCGCCGCGCGCAGCGATACCTGATGACTCAGGCGATACAGCACCGGCAACACCAGCAGCGTGAGCGCCGTCGAAGAAAGAATCCCGCCGATCACCACCGTCGCGAGCGGCCGCTGCACCTCGGCGCCGGTGCCGGTCGCGAAGGCCATCGGGATGAAGCCCAGCGACGCGATCAGCGCCGTCATCAGCACCGGCCGCAGCCGGGTGAGCGCGCCTTCGCGAATGGCGTCGTCGAGCGTCGCGCCCGCGTCGATCAGGTTGCGAATGAACGAAATCATCACGAGGCCGTTCAGCACCGCCACGCCGCACAGCGCGATGAGGCCGACCGCCGCCGTGATCGACAGCGGCATGCCGCGCAGCCACAGCGACACCACGCCGCCGCACAGCGCGAACGGAATGCCGGTGAACACCAGCAAGCCGTCCTTCATGTCGCCGAACATCACGAACAGCAGAACCAGCACCAGGAACAGCGCCAGCGGCACGACCAGCTTCAGGCGTCCGACCGCGCTCTGCAATTGCTCGAACTGTCCGCCCCACGCGAGCCAGTAGCCGGCCGGCAGGCGCACGCTGTCGTCGATGCGCGCCTGCGCTTCCGTGACGAACGAACCGACATCGCGGCCGCGCACATTGGCCGTGACCACCACGCGGCGCCTGCCGTTTTCGCGGCTGATCTGGTTCGGCCCCACGCCGACCTCGACCTTCGCAAGCTCGGCAAGCGGGACATACAGCGTGCGTGCAAGCGGCGCGCCGCCGACGCCGGACGCCGCACTGTCCGCCGCCGCACGCGCCGTCACCGGCAACGCGACCGGCAGACGCTTGATCGCCTCGATGTCCGAGCGCAGGTCATCGGGCAGCCGCACGACGATGTCGAAACGCCGGTCGCCCTGGAACAGCGTGCCGGCTTTCTGTCCGCCGACCGCCGCGAGCACGGTGTCCTGCACGTCGGCGACGCTCAGTCCATAGCGGGCCAGCTTGTCGCGCTCCAGCTGCACGCCGAGCACCGGCAGCCCCGAGGTCTGCTCGACCTTCACCTCGATCGCGCCCGGCACCTTCTGCAACGCGCCCGCCACCTTGTCGGCGTTCTCGCG
This sequence comes from Caballeronia sp. LZ033, assembly GCF_031451265.1. Taxonomy (NCBI): domain Bacteria; kingdom Pseudomonadati; phylum Pseudomonadota; class Betaproteobacteria; order Burkholderiales; family Burkholderiaceae; genus Caballeronia; species Caballeronia sp. LZ033. The sequence continues at coordinate 1,082,972 of NZ_JARUXQ010000003.1, forward strand.
CAGCACGGTCATGTCCTCGCCGAAGACCTTCACGGCGACATCGCTGCGCACGCCTGAAATGAGCTCGTTGAAACGCAACTGGATGGGTTGCGAGAACTCGTAGACATTGCCCGGGAAATCGGCGAGCACGGCCTCGACGTCCTCGATGATCCGCTCATGCGGCTTCTTCGGATCCGGCCACGCGGACGGCGGCTTGAGCATTACGTACGCATCGGAGAGATTGGGGGGCATGGGATCGGCGGCGATCTCGGCCGTGCCGGTGCGCGCGAACACGCGCTCGACTTCGGGCACGCGCGCCTTCACCGCGCGCTCGATGGCCTTCTGCATGTCCACCGACTGCGACAGGCTCGTCCCCGGAATCCGCAGCGCCGCCACCGCCAGGTCGCCTTCGTTCAGGTTCGGAATGAATTCGCTGCCGAGCCGCGTGGCCAGCACGAGCGTCAGGGCGACGATCCCCGCCGCGCCCAAAAGCACGCCGCGCGGCCGCGCCATGAAACGCGTCAGGGTGGGCTCGTAGACGTGCCGCACGGCCCGCAGCAGCCGGCTTTCCTTTTCCGCGACGCGCCGGTTCACGAACAGCGCGACCGCCGCCGGAATGAACGTGACGGTCAGGACCATCGCGGCGGCCAGCGCCATGACGACGGTGATCGCCATCGGATGGAACATCTTCCCTTCGACACCGGTGAGCGCGAAGATCGGCAGATACACCACCATGATGATGAGCTGCCCGAAGATCAGCGCGCGGCGCGCTTCCTGCGAGGCTTCGAACACTTCGGCGAAGCGCTCCTCGCGCGTGAGCGCCCGGTTCGCGGCGCCCTGCGCATGCGCGAGCCGCCGCACGCAGTTCTCGACGATCACCACCGCGCCGTCGATGATGATGCCGAAGTCGAGCGCGCCGAGACTCATCAGGTTGGCGCTGACGTGCGCGTTCACCATGCCGGCGAAGGTCATCAGCATCGACAGCGGAATCACCAGCGCGACGATCAGCGCCGCACGCAGGTTGCCGAGGAACAGGAACAGCACCGCGATCACCAGCACCGCGCCTTCGAGCAGGTTCTTCCGGACCGTTCCCACCGCCTTCTCGACCAGCCCGGTGCGGTCATACACCGGCACGGCGCGCACGCCCGGCGGCAGCATGCGGTTCACCTCGGCGAGCTTCGCGGCCGCGGCCTTCGCGACCGAGCGGCTGTTCTCGCCCATCAGCATGAAGACCGTGCCGAGCACCGTTTCCTCGCCGTTCGAAGTCGCCGCGCCGGTGCGCAGTTCGCGCCCGATGTCCACGCGCGCCACGTCGCGCACGCGCACCGGCACGCCGCCCGAATTGGCGAGCACGATGTTCGCGAGATCCTCGGTGGAACCTGCCTGACCCGGCACGCGCACCAGATACTGCTCGCCCCGTTTCTCGATGTAGCCCGCGCCGACGTTCTCGTTATTGCGCTCGACGGCGCGCACGATATCGGCGAGCGTCAGGCCATAGGACATGAGGCGGCCCGGATTCGGCGCGATGCGGAATTCCTTCACATAGCCGCCGATCGAATTCACCTCCGTCACGCCCGGCACGTTGCGCATTTGCGGGCGCACCACCCAGTCCTGGATCTCGCGCAGGTCCGCGAGCGTGTAGCGGTTGCCATCGGGCTTGCGCGCCGCCGCGCTCGCCTCGACGGTCCACAGGAAGATCTCGCCGAGTCCCGTCGAGGTCGGACCCATGGCGGGCACGACGTTGCCCGGCAGCTTGTCGCGCGCCTCCTGGATGCGCTCGTTGACGAGCTGGCGCGCGAAGTAGATGTCGGTGCCGTCCTTGAAGATCACCGTGACCTGCGAGAGGCCGTAACGCGAAATGGAACGGGTCTGCTGCAGGTTCGGCAGGCCGGCCATCGCGGTTTCGACCGGGAACGTGATGCGCTGCTCGGCTTCGAGCGGCGAGTAGCCCGGCGCGGACGTGTTGACCTGCACCTGGACATTGGTGATGTCCGGCACGGCGTCGATGGGCAATTGCCGGTAACTGAACACGCCCCAGCCGGCTGCCGCGAGCGTCGCGAGCAGCACCAGCCAGCGGTGCGCAATGGCAAAGCGAATCAGCTTCTCGAACATGCGACGTCACTCCTCGGCGCTGGCCTTGCCCAGCTCGGCCTTCAGCACGAAACTGTTCGCGGCGGCGTAGCGCTGGCCGGGTACAAGGCCGCTCACGACCTCGACCGTATGCTCGTCCTGGCGGCCCACCGTCACGGGCTGCGCGACGAATCCCTGGTCCGACTGCACGAACACCGACGCGGCGCCCTCGACGTCCTGCAACGCGTCCTTCGACACGGCCACCGTGACGCCCGCGCGGCGCGCTTCCACCGCGACGTTCACGAACATGCCCGGACGCCAGACGCCATCCGGATTCGGCAGCACCACGCGCGCGACCGCCGAGCGCGTTTCTTCGCCGAGCAGTTCGCCGACATAGGACACGCGTCCCGTCGAACTCGAATCGAACGCGGCGGCCTTGACCGTTGCCGTGCGTCCGATCCGCACCTCGTCGAGCTGTTGCGGATTGACGGCCATCTCGGCCCATACGGTGGAAAGGTCGGCGAGCGTGAACACGTTGGTATTGGCGGCGATGGCCTCGCCCGGCGTCACATGCCGCTCGACGATGGTGCCCTCGAACGGCGCCCGCAATTCATAGCGGTTGAGCGCTTCGCCGCCGAGCGGCGCGCCGATCGCCTCGAGCTTCTGACGCGCGCCGCGTGCGGCAATCTCCGCCTCGCGCAACTGCACTTGCGCCTGCAGATAGTCCTGTTCCGCCGAAATGCGTTCGAGCCACAGGGTCTTTTCGCGCTCATAGGCGACCCGCGCGGCGGTCAGCCTGCGTTCCGCCGTCAGCAGTTCGCTGCGCCGGTCGGCCAGATCGGTGCTGGCGATCACCGCGAGCAGCTGCCCCTTCGTCACCCGCTGCCCCACCGACACCGGCACCCGTTCGACCACGCCGCCGACCCGCGGCCCCACGTGCGCCGTGCGATCCTGGTTGAAGCGGATTTCGCCCGGCAGTTGCAAGGTCGTCACGACTTCGCCCGGACCCGCGCTCGCCAGTCCGATGCGCGCAGCGTTCACCTGCTGCGGGCTCAGCTTGACGAGGCCGTCCTTGCGCGCAAAGACGAACGACGCCGACTTGCCTTTCCATGAAGCCTTCAAGGTCGCGTCGAAGACGTGCGGCCTGCCGACCGATTGCGACGAAACCAGATCGGCGCCTGACGGCACGAAGCGCAGGGACTGCGGCGGCGTGAACGGCCGCGCGAGCGAGCCCGTGATGCTGACGCCCTGCGTGACGGGCTTGCCGTTCGAAAAGGCGGCGACGATCAGGCGCGGATCGCCCGCCTGTTCCGACAACCCGACTTCGATGACCAGACCCAACAGCCGATACTGGTCGAAGCCGGGCCGGGACGCATTGCCGGAGACCGATGCCGTAGCCGGCTGGAGGGCGGAGTGTCCAGGGGAAAACAGCAGCGAGTCGAGCACGAAGCCCGCGCCGATCCCGCCGGCCACCAACGCTACATAGAGAAGTTTGCGCAACATGAACTGACCTTCAGGGAAGAACTGCAACCGGCGACGCGCCGGACAATGCGGAGGATGTCGACAAGTCCGGGGACGACGGCAGCGGCGTGCCTTCGAGCCGTCCGAGTTCCGCGTATGCCAGATGCGCGGTCGTCAGGGCCTGCACATAGCGCGACTGCTCCTGGTACAGCGTGCGCTGCGCGTCGAGCACGTCGAGGAACGCGAACTTGCCGAGGTCGAAGCCGCGCGACATCGCCGTCAACGTGTCGCGCGCGGCGGGCAGCACTTCGGACCTGAGCCGTTGCGCTTCGGCGGCGGCATTCTGGAAATTCGTGTACGCCGACGAGAGTTGCAGCCGCAAGCTCGCCTTCTCATTGTCGAATTCGGCTTCGGCCTGCTCCGCGTTATGCGCCGCTTCGAGCAGCGCGCCCTTGTTGGTATCGAAAAGCGGCAGCGGAATGGACACGCCGATCACCGCCTGATTGAACGGCACGCCGCCCGTGACCACGTGCTTCATGCCCGCGCTCACCGTGATGTCCGGCACGCGCCGCGCGCGTTCCACCTGGATCGCCGCATCCGAGCGCAGCATCTGCGCCTTCGCGGTGCGCACCAGCGGCGCGCTGTCGGTTCGCGCGACCATCTCGGCAAGCGGTTCGGGCGTCGGCAGGGTCTCGATATCGCCCGCGACGGCACGCTCGCGCACCGCGGACGCGCCGGTGATCGTCGCGAGCCGGTCGGCCTGCACGTCGGCTTGCGCGCGTGCCCGCTGCAATTCGATCTGCGCACCCGCTTCGGCCACGCGCGCCTTGCCTGCCTCGACCGGCGAGATCTTGCCGGCCCGCACCCGCTTGTCCGCGGAATCCAGCGTGCGGCGCGCGATGTCCGCCGATTCGGTCGCCACCTGCAACTGACGTTGCGCCGCGAGCAGACCGTAGAACGCGTCGATGACCTGAGCCCGAAGCGCCGCATTGCGTGCGTCGAGACGGGCGAGCGCGGCCTCGCGGCCATACGACGCGACGTCGAGACGCGCGCCGCGCTTGCCGCCCAGTTCGATGCGCTGGCTCACGAGGCCGGTGCTGGTGCGCTCGGACGGACCGAAGCCTTCCTGGAGAAACGACACATCGGGATTGGGCCGCATGCCTGCCTGGAGGAATGCGCCTTCGGTGGCATCGGCGCCCGCGCGCGCGGCACGCAGCGACGGATTCGCCACGGCCGCAGACGCCAGCAGCGCATCGAGCGTCAGCGGCGCATCGGCCGGCAGCGGCTCGGCGCCGGCACGCGACAGGGCCATCGAGAGAATGAGAAAAGAAGCAGTGCGCTTGAGCATGGGGAAGCGTGACCGGTGGAAGTCCTGTATTTCGACGTTTCACATAATGTTAGGGTGACTACCCAATCTGAGGATGATCGTCAGATGATGTTTTCGTCATTTGAATCGCGCAACCTGGTTGTGTCTTTCGCGCGATGCCTGTCAGTTGCCCGTCTTCGCCGGTGCAATCGCGGCATCCTGGGGATGTTCGATCGCATGCCGCTGCTTGTTGCGCGCAATGCTTGCCGCAGTAGGCGGATATTCACTGTCGCGATGCGGCAGAAAGCCGTCGCGCCAGGCCTGTTCCAGCGGGTCGATGGCCTGCGCCGTGGTCCTGCCCGCGTCGGGTCCGTCGCCGTGCGCAAGGACCGGCGCGGACGCCGCGCCCAGCAACAGCGCCAGCCCGATGATCGTGTGTTTCATGGATGAATCTCCTGGTTTCCGGCTCTTATTGAAGACGCGTGCGCAACAGCCGCAGCCCGTTGGCGATGACGATCAGGCACGTGCCTGTATCGGCGAAGACGGCCAGCCACATCGACCCATGTCCTCCCAATGTCAATCCGATGCACACCGCCTTGATTCCCACCGCAATCGCAATGTTCTGCAGCAGCGTTGCGTGCATCGCCTTCGACAGGCGGATGAACGCCGGAAGCTTGCACAGGTCGTCGTCCATGAGCGCGACGTCGGCGGTATCAAAGGCGGCGTCGGTGTCCATCGCGTTCATGGCGAACGTGATGTCCGCGCGCGCGAACGCCGGCGCGTCCTTGAGGCCGTCGCCGACCATGCCGACCGGCGCACTGCGCCCGAGCGTCTCGATGATCCGCAGCTTGTCTTCCGGCAGGAGTCCGCCCTGGGCGCGATCGATGCCGGCCTGCTTCGCGACCGCGCGCGCGAGATGCGGGTTGTCGCCTGTCAGCACCACCGTGCGCACGCCCACGGCGCGCAGCCGCGCCACGGCGTCGCGGCTCATCGGCCTGAGCGTGTCGGCCACGGCGAAGAGCGCCAGCACGCCGGCATCGCTGGCGAAGATCACGACGGTGCGCGCCACGCATTCCTGCGCCTCCACGCGCCGCCGCAGGTCGTCTGCGTCGTGGCCGATCTCGGCCATCAGACGCAGGTTGCCGAGCCAGTACCGCCGTCCGCCGATGAACCCGAACACGCCGCGTCCCCGCACCGAACCGAAGCGGCTCACCGCGAAGCGCGGAATGTGTTCGTTCCTCGCGGCCTGCGCGATGGCCCGCGATGCCGGATGCGGCGAGCGCCCCGCCAGGCTGGCCGCGAACGCGCGCACGATGCTCTGCTCGAAGCGCGCGTCGAGCAGTTCGAAGGCGGTCTGTACCGGCGTGCCGTGCGTGAGCGTCCCCGACTTGTCAAGCGCGAGCCAGCGCAGACGCCGGCCGCGCTCGAGGAACGCGCCGCCCTTCACCACGATGCCGTGGCGCGCGGCGCGGGCGAGTCCGCTGACGATCGTCACGGGTGTGGAAATCACGAGCGCGCAGGGACACGCGATCACCAGCAGCACGAGCGCCCGATGAACCGAGGCGAACCATTCGCCGTCCAGGGCCAGCGGCGGTAGCAAGGCCAGACCGAGCGCGCCGAGCAGCACAGCCGGCAGCCACGTGCGCACGACGCGTTCGAGCAGACGCTGCGTCGGCGCCTGCAACATCTGCGCTTCCTCGATCGCATGGACGATGCGGGCGAGCGTCGAATCGTTGATGCCGCCGGTCACGAGCATGTCGAGCGTGCCGGTCTCGTTGAGCGTGCCCGCGAACACGGCGTCGCCCTTGCCCTTGGCGACCGGCCGGCTCGCGCCCGTGATCGGCGACTGGTTCACGGTGGAGCGGCCCCTGACCACCTCGCCGTCGAAGGGAATGCATTCGCCCGCCTTGACGCGCACGATCTCGCCCGCTGCGATGCCGTCCACCGCGCACTCGCTCCAGGCGCCATCGGCTTGCAGGACGGCCGCCCTGGCCGGCAGCGACTTCAGCAGCGCGGCGGTGGCATTGCGCGCGCGCCGCAGCGAATTCTTCTCGACCCAATCGGCGATGGCGAAGCACACCGAGATCATGGCCGCTTCCGGCCATTCGCCGATCAGCAACGCAGCCGTCACGGCGATACCCACCAGCGCGTCGATCGTGAAGTGGCCGCGACAGAGCGCGAGCAGACCCGCGCGATACATCGCCAGGCCCGAGGCAGCCACGGCACTGAGCGCAAGCATGACGATGGTGCTGGTCTGCGCATCGAACCAGCTCGCGGCCTGCGACGCCATCGCGACGGCGCACGCGCAGCCGAGCAGGCAGATGGACACGCGATCCGTCGCGCCGGTTTCCGGCACGAGCCGCGGATCGAATCCGAGCGAGCGCAGGCCGGCAAGAATCGGCCCGAGTGCTTCGACTTCGTGTTCGATGATCAGCATGCGGCGCAGCAGGTCGAACTTCATCGACGTGACATCGCGCATGCCGCCGAGCTTCTTGCGGATCAGCGCTTCTTCGGCGACGCACTCCATCTGTTCGATGTGGATCTGCGTGCGTGCCGCGCCGCGGCTCCGGATGCCGGACACGCCTGCTTCGGCCGGCCGGGCGTCCTGCATCGCGCTGCGAGAACCGAGGCGCGTGTTGCCGATATCTTCTGGCCGTAACATACTGACGTCCTTACTCGATCAAGCGCCAAGTAGAAACCTTGGAGCCGCTCAAGAGTCAAGAAGGATCAGCACATGAAGATAGGCGAATTGGCGCGCATCGCGAAATGCACACCGGACACGATTCGTTTTTATGAAAGAGAAGGTTTGCTTCAGCACGCGGAACGCACTGAAGCGAATTACCGCACGTACAACGCCAGCCACGTCGAACGCCTGCGCCTCATCCGCAATTGCCGCGAACTGGACATGACGCACGATGAAGTGCGTGCGCTGCTGCGTGCCATCGATGAAACGGCAGATAGTTGTCAGCCAATCAATTCACTTGTCGATGAGCACATTCATCATGTGGCTGAACGCATCGATGAACTGATCGGTTTGCAAACGCGGCTGCTCGCATTGCGCGAGAAGTGTCAGGGCGAACAGCTGGTGGATGACTGCGGCATCATGCACGAGCTGACATCTAAAGAGGCCGCCAGCCGGAAGACGAAGAAGACGCATCTCGGCTAGCGGTTTGCATTGATGGGATCAAGCCTTCATGCGGTCGGCGGCGACGATCGCATCCGCGAAATCGCGCGGCGCTTCCTGCGGCAGGTTATGCCCGATGCCGCCCGTCACGTTCCGGTGCTGATACGGGCCCGTGAATTTCTTCGCATAGGCCGACGGATCCGGATGTGGCGCGCCGTTGGCATCGCCTTCCATGGTGATCGTCGGCACGTTGATGGTCGGCGCGGCGGCCAGGCGCTGTTCGAGTGCGTCGTACTGCGGTTCGCCCTGCACGAGCCCGAGACGCCAGCGGTAGTTGTGAATCACCACCGCCACATGATCCGGATTCGCGAATGACTGCGCTGAACGCTCGTAGGTGGCGTCATCGAAGCGCCATTGCGGCGATGCCAGTTGCCAGATGAGCTTGTTGAAGTCATGACGGTTCGCCTCGTAGCCGGCCTGGCCGCGCTCCGTCGCGAAGTAGAACTGATACCACCACGCGAACTCGGCCTTCGGCGGCAGCGGCGCGCGATTGCCCTGCTGGCTGCCGATCAGATAGCCGCTCACCGACACCATCGCCTTCACGCGCTCGGGCCATACCGCCGCGATGATGTTCGCCGTGCGCGCGCCCCAGTCGAAGGCGCCTAACACGGCTTGCCTGATCTTGAGCGCATCCATGAGCGCGATGATGTCCACCGCGACCACCGCCTGTTGTCCGTTGCGCGGGGTATCGGCGGAGAGGAAGCGCGTCGTGCCGTAGCCGCGCAGATACGGCACGATCACGCGATAACCCTGCGCCACAAGCAACGGCGTCACTTCGACGAAGCTGTGAATGTCGTATGGCCAGCCGTGCAGCAGGATGACGACGGGGCCATTGGCGGGGCCTGCCTCCGCGTAGCCGACGTTGAGCGTGCCCGCGTTGATCTGGCGCAGCGCGCCGAAGCCGGCCTGCGTCACGGGGCGGGTCTGGGCCTGCGCCAGGTTGCCGAAGCCCGCTTGCAGCAGGCCGATACTGGCGCTCGCCAGCGTGGCGCCCAGCAGGCGGCGGCGCGACGTGTCGATGATGTCCGTCATGATGCGGTTCTCCTGTTCCACTGTTTTAGAACGAAGCCGTCACGCAGCCGACGCACGCAACCCGGCGAGCGTCGGGCCCATCGGCCGCACGCGCATGTGGGCGGCAAGATTGCGCCAGGGCAGATCGGCGGGGTCGGCGGCCATCGGGCCCGGTGCTTTCGCGACCAGTATGCGCGACGCGATCGGTTCGAAGTCCGCGCGAAAATGCACTGAGCTCTTGTTGACCAGAATCTTCACGCGCGCGGGTTCGATACCCGCGACGCGAAAGAGATTACGGTCGAAGACCTGCATCTTGATGCTGCTGACCGCAATGCGCACGCCTTCGATACGCAGGCACGCCGTGGGACCGAGTTCGCCGCTCATGCCGTTGAGCATCGGGCCGTCGAAGCGGAAGCGGCCATCGGAAAGATGTTCGACTTCGAACTCGCCTTCGAGCGGCGAATCGCCCGGCACGTTCGAACCGCCGCCCAGCGCCAGCCGGATGCGCGCGCCGACACCCGCCCGATGCGCCGCGCGTGCCGCAGGCTCGTCCCAGATGACGCCCACAGCCGCCTCGCGCGCGCCGTGCCGCAGCAGCGCGCGGACCATGCCCATGGTGTTCGAGTCGCCGCCGACGCCCGGGTTGTCCTGCGTGTCCGCGATGATCACTGGACCTTTTGCATTGCCGCTTGTCGCGATGGCCTCGCGCGCCGCTTCGTCGGGCGACAGGAACGGCACGTCCCAGCGCGCTTCATCGTCGACGAGTTGCGTGTACAGCGCGTGCACCACGCGATCCGCTGCTTCCTGTTCGACCGCATAACCCCAGATCACCGGCCCGCATTCCTCGAAGTCCGACGCCGGAAACCCCGGCGCGAACGACAGCGACACGGCCTCCTTCTCCAGCCTCTCCAGCGCGTCATACATGCCGCGCGCCGGTTCGACGAGCGTACACATGCCGTTCACCGGAATCAGGAACGGCACGCGGCGCACGGCGCGCGCCAGCGGTTTGTCATGCGCGATGCGCTGTGCGAGCAGATGTCCCGCGCGCAGGCCGGTTTCCGCCATGTCGACGTGCGGATAGGTGCGATACGCGACCAGCGCATCGGCGAGTTCGATCATGCGCGCCGTGACGTTCGCATGCAGATCGAGGGAGACGACGAGCGGCATGTCGTCGCCGACAATCTGCCGCACGCGCGCCAGCAACTCGCCTTCGCCGTCGTCGAGATGCTCGGCGACCATGGCGCCGTGCAGGTCGAGATAGATCGCATCGAAACCGCCGGCGCGCACGCGTTCGACGATCGCGCCCGCAATGCGCTCGTACGCGTCTTCCGTCACATGCGCCGATGCACTCGCCCCGGCCCAGATCACCGGCAGCAGTTCGTGCCCTTGCGCTTCGGCCCACTGGATGAAGCCGCCGATCGGCACGTTCACGTCGCGCAGCTTCAGCACGTCGGCGCCGTGGGCCATCGGCGGAAAACCTTCGCCCTGGATGAAGCTCGGGTAGCTGGCCCGGGTCGGCGCAAAGGTGTTGGTTTCGTGCTGGAATCCCGCGATCAGGATCTTCATGATGGTCATCCTTTGTCTTCGATGAAAAGGTGTCAGGCCGCGCGCGTCTTCGCGACGGCCACGGTGCTACGGTTCGCCAGGATCAGCACGCAGGCGAGCGCGGCCATGCCGGCCATCGCGTACAGGCCGCCGTTCGTGTTGCCGGTCGCGGACTTGACCCAACCGAACACCGCTGGTCCCCAGAACCCGCCCGACAGACCAATGGTGTTGATCAGCGCGATGCCGCCTGCCGCTGCGGGGCCGGAGAGGACTTCGGAAGGAATCGCCCAGAACACCGTGTACGCCATCCACATGCAGGCGGTGGCGAGCGTGAGCAGGACCAGCGTCGCGGCGAGGCCGCCGGAGGCATACGGCGTCATCACCAGCAATGCGGCCGCGGCGAGCGCCGGCAGCGCGCTGTGATAGCGGCGCTCGCCGAGCGCGTCCGACCGGCGGCCCGCGCCGTACATGGCCACGGCTGCGGCCACATAGGGAATCGCGACATACCAGCCGAGCTTCAAGGTATCGTGCGCCCCCTGCTCCTTCAGCAGCGTGGGCAGCCAGAAGCTGATGGCGTAGATCGGAAAGATGATGCAGAAGTAGGCGAGCGCCAGCACGAGAATGCGCGGGTTCCGGGCGATCTCGCGAAACGATGCGATCCGGTGCGACCCGCCGCCATGCGCGCCGGCCTCGGCCTCGACGAGACGCTGTTCGTCGCGCGAGAGCCAGCGTGCTTCGGCGGGACCGTTGGCGAGCGTGAACCACACCAGCGCGCCGAGTGCGATGCACGGCAGGCCTTCGACGAGGAACATCCACTGCCAGCCCGTCAGTCCGCCGACGCCCGCGAGCGAGGTCATCAGCCACGCCGACAACGGCCCGCCGACCACTCCGCCCAGCGGCCCCGCGACGAACACGAGCGCGATGGCGCGCGCCATGCGCTTCGGTCCGTACCAGCACGAGAGGTAATAGATCATGCCGGGCGCGAAGCCCGCTTCGAAGACGCCGAGCAGGAAGCGCATCGCGTAGAACGCGGGCACGTTGCGCACGAACAGCATGCACGCCGACGTGATGCCCCACAACACGAGGATGCGGCTGAAGGTGAGGCGCGCGCCGATCTTCGGCAGCATCAGGTTACTGGGAATCTCGAAGAGCACGTAGCCGATGAAGAAGATGCCCGCGCCGACGCCGTATGCGGCGTCGGAGAAGCCGAGATCGCTTTGCATCTGGAGCTTCGCGAAACCGACGTTCACGCGGTCCAGATACGCGAACAGGTAGCACGCGATGAGCAGCGGCAACAGCCGCCGGTTGATCCTGCTGTAGAGCGCCTGGACGGCAGCGCCGCCCGGCTGGGGTTGAATCGTCGACATGCGCGTCTCCTTGTGGTCTTCCCCTCTCCGGGTGAAACCATGGTGAGCGTGTTCGACTGTGCCAGCAAGAGCAACCAAGTTCACGTATCGTTGCTCTGCGAGCAACACTCTCTTCTCATGTTCCGGAGCCGTCGAGATGCGTGAAATCAATCAGCAACGCCTGCGTTACTTCCATGAAGTGCTGTCGCACGGCACGATGCGCGGGGCGGCGGACCATCTGAACACGTCGCCGTCGGTGATCGCACGGCAGATCAAGTTGCTCGAAGACGAACTCGATACCACGCTGTTTGAACGCGAGGCGCGCGGCGTGCGGCCCACCGAGGCCGCGTTTCATCTATTGGAGTTCTGGCGGGGTTATCGCTCGCAGCAGGAGCGGCTCGAAGACCAGTTGCACGCGCTCAAGGGCTTGCAGCAAGGACAGATCCGGCTGGCGGTGAGCGAAGGCTATGTCGATACGCTCGTCGATGACGTGCTCGCGCCGTTCTGCGCGCGCTATCCGCGGCTCGAGATCGACGTGCAGATGCTCGCCGTCGACGACCTGCTCGACGAAGTCGCGCAGAGCCGCGCGCATATCGGGCTCGCGTACAACCCGCCGCCGCATGAGCGGATCGAGATTCGGGCAAGCTGCGCGCAGCCCGTCGTGCTGCTGATGCGGCGCGATCATCCGCTGGCGCGGCGCGGAGGCGCGGCACGGATTCACGATCTGCTCGATTACCCGCTCGCGCTGATGCCGCCGAGCTTCGGCATCGGACATGTGGTGAAGATGCTCGAAACGACGGACGGTCTGTCCATTCGACCCGCCCTCACGACCAATTCGCTAAGCGCGCTGAAGCGGCTCGTCGCGGCGGAGCAGTTCATGACGCTGATCGGCGAGTTTGCCGCGTATCGCGAGCTGGCGAGCGGCGAGCTGACCCTCGTTCCGGTCGCGCATCCGCTGTTTGAAAGCGCGCAGGCGCGCGTGCTGGTGAAGACCGGCCGGCCGCTCGCGGCGGGACCGCAGGCGTTGCTCGAATCGATCCTCGAACGGATGCCGATGTTCGGCAAGAAGCCGCGCCGTAAGACGAAGCGGTGACGCGTGATTCACGCGCCCCGCGCGCCTTCCGGCACGTCATCCAGCCGCGCCACCCGCGACGCCGCAATGATCGCCGCCTGCACGACGAAGCACACGGCCGCCGCCGCAAGACACGGCCCGGTGCCGAGGCGCGCGCTGATCGCCGCGCCCAGCAGCGCGCCGAGCGGACGGGCGCCGTAGGTCGCCGTGCTGTTGAGCGCGGAGACGCGGCTCAGCATCGAGGCGGGCGTGATGGCCTGGCGCAGTGTCGTGGAGCCGACGGTCCACAGGATCGGGCCCGCGCCCAGCAGGAAGAAGCTCGCGGCCGCCAGCCAGAACGACGGCGCGGCGAGCGTCGCGACCAGCATCAGCGAAGCGGCCAGCCCGCACAGCGGCCCGACCATCAGCATCCGGCCGAAGGTGATGCGGCGTGCCACCGCCGGCGCCGCCAGCGCGCCGCACACCATGCCGATGCCATAAGCGGCAAGCGTCATGCCGATCGCCGATGCATCGAAACGCAGATGCTGCGCCGCGTATGGCACATACACCGCCTGCACGATGAAGAAGCCGAGATTGAAGAACACGGCGGTGGCGAGCATCGGACGCAGCAGCGCGTCGTGCGCAACGAAGCTCGCGCCTTCGCGCAGTTCGGCTAAGAAATGCCGTTTGGCGGCGTGCTGGCGCGGCGGTTCGCGCAAGCGTGCGAGCAGTAGCGCTGCGCAGGCCGAAAGGCCGGCCGCGCAGCCGTAGGCCCAGCCCGCGCCGGTCCATCCGACGAGCAGTCCGCCGAGCGCCGGCCCCGCCGAACAGGCGACGCTGCGCGCGAGTTCGATGCGTCCGTTCGCGGCGGCCAGCGCGGCGCGTTCGACCAGCGCGGGCACGAGGGCGGGCGCGGCGACGTTGTAGGCGACAGTGCCGGTCGCGCCGAGAAAGCCGAGCAACGCGAGCAAGGGCAGCGTCAGCGCGTGCGCATGCACGAGCAGCAGGACGGACAGCATGGCGAGCGCGCGGGCGCATTCGGCGCAGGTCATGAGCGTGCGGCGCGAGCGGCGGTCGGCGATAACGCCGAGCGGGATCGACAGCAGCAGGAAAGGCAGCGTCTGGGCGCTTTGCAGCAGGCCGGTGTCGGCTGCCGAGGCGCCGAGCGCGAACACCGCGACGAGCGGCGTGGCCGCCAGGCCGATCTGCTCGGCGGACTGCGCAAGAAGGTTCGACCAGGCAAGTTGCTGGAAGGCAGCGGGGAACGGCATCGACGGGCTCCGGAGCGAGAAGATGGCCCATGGTCGCGGGTGAGGCGCGCGGGGGCACTCCGGGGCTTGCGGTGTGATTCGGGAGGTCAGGGCTCGCTGCCCAGTCTCTTTTGCTCCGTGACGATCCCGTCGGCGATCTTTCCCGCCAGATCGTGGAGTGACGACGCCCCTTCCACCTTGTTGATGACGAAGCGCGCGGCCGCGCCGTAAGGCTTGGGCGCCGCCGCCGATTTCTGCCCCTTGAGTTCGTCGCTGGTGTCGATGCGCGCCGACGCCTGGCCGGCCGGCGCCGACAGACTCGCGAGTTGCACGGTGACGTGCGTGTTGGGCGGCGTGTCGGAGGAATTCATCGAGGGCAGCGCGGCGCCCGGACCGGCCGGGATGGATTCATCGAATTCGCCGGTCACGAGCCAGCCCGATGCGGGCAACGGGCCCTGCGACTGCGCCCGGCACGCATTGACACCTCGCGCCTGGAGCGTCTTCACGATGTCCTCAGCAAGTGCGGACGCATTTTGGTCGACCTTCATCGTGTTGCGCATCGAGCGCAGGCGGGAGCCGGGAAGGCGCGACTCGCCGCCCTGGCTCACGGCCGTGAAGTCACGCACGACAACAGGCACGCCCGCGCTGCTGCATGGTGGAGCATCCTGCGCGAAGGCGCACGGACCCGCGAAGAAACCGAGCACGATCAACCGCCATGACGCCGATGTCTTCATCGCACCCTCCGGCAAAGGATCAGCGGTTCTACCGCCCGACGATGATACTGCCACCCGCCGTGGGGCCACGCGTTTCCTGTCCGGGCGTTTCAATGCGCCACCGCCGTCTCCACCGACCCCGCCCGCTCCATCAGCACCGCCAGCGGAATCGGCCGGCTGAGCAGGTAGCCCTGCACCTTGTCGCAATGAACGGCGCGCAACGTGTCGAGCTGATCCTGCGTCTCGACGCCCTCCGCCACCACCGTCACGCCGAGCTTGTGCGCGAGGCCGATCACGCCTTCCACCACCGTGCGCACCATCTCGTCGGTGGCGATGTTGTCGACGAAGGACTTGTCGAGCTTCAGTACGTCCGGACGGAAGCGCGCCAGATAGCTCAGGCTCGAATACCCCGTACCGAAATCGTCGATGGCAATGCGCACGCCCATGTCACGCACCTTCGACAGCACCTCCTGCGCATCGTCCACATTGTCGATCAGCGCGGACTCGGTGATCTCCAGCATGATGCGGCTCGAGTCGATGCCCGCGCGTCTGATCGCCTGCCGCAGCACATGCACGAGACGCGGATCGCGGAACTGCTTCGGCGACACGTTGAGCGCCACGGAACACACCGCCGGCAGCGCGCCGGAGAGCCGCGCCGCCGACTGCACGGCTTCGCGGATCACCCAGTGCCCCGCCTCGACGATCAACGCGCTTTCCTCCAGCACCGGCACGAACGCGCCGGGCGGGAGCATGCCGAGCGACGGATGATTCCAGCGCAACAGGGCCTCGACGCCCACGAGCGCGCCTGACTTGACGCGATATTGCGGCTGGTAATGCAGCACGAACTGGTTGTCGCGAATTGCGCCATGCAGTTCGGATTCCAGATGCGCGCGCGCCAGGTCGTCCTTCTCGCGCTCGCCGAACACGCGGAAGGTGTTGCGGCCGGCGCGCTTGGCGGCGTACATCGCCATGTCGGCGCTGATGAACAGTGCTTCAGGCGTGCGCCCGTGTTCCGGATACAGCGCGACGCCGATCGAGCAGGTCATCGTCACGCTCTTGCAGTCGACCTTGATCGGCCGGTGACACGCCGCAGCCAATTTGCGGCATGCGCGCTCGATACTTTCCTGATCGAACGGTCCGGGCAGGATCACCGTGAACTCGTCGCCGCCCGGACGCGCCGCCACCGCGCCGCCCGGCAGCGCCTCCTGGATGCGCCGCGCGATGGTGCGCAATACGGCATCGCCGGCAATATGGCCGGCCGTGTCGTTGATCGACTTGAAGCGGTCGATATCCACGAACAGATAGGCGAACGCCGTGCCCGCTTCACAGCGGCCCACGAGCGTTTCCATCATCGCATTGCGGTTCGCGAGGCCCGTGAGGCTGTCCGTATTGGCGAGCCGGTGCAGTTCCTGAAGCCGCTCGCGTTCGTCGGTGGCGTCCACGCACACGCTCACCACACGCGACACCGCGCCATCCCCGGTCACCGGATAGATATCCGCGCGCACCCAGCGGGTCCGTTCATGCGGCAGGCACAACCTGAAATAACTTTGCTTCGCGGAGCCGGTCTGCACCGCGCTGCGCATTTCGACGCGCAGCGCGCCGATATCGTCAGGATGCACGCGCTGCGACCACGCGGTCTGGTCGGCTTCGAGCGCGGACATCGGCATTTCCCACATGCGCTCGAACGCAGAACTCACGTGCAGCAGTTCGCGGAAGTCGTGCGTGGCGGTCCAGAACACGGCATCGACGTGATCTTCCATGTCCTTCTGCACGCGCGCGTTGCCGCGCAGTTCATCGATGAGATTCCTTTCGGCCGTGATGTCGCGCGACTTGCACAGCACGGCCGTCACGCGGCCATGCTCGCCGTACACGGGCGCGAAGGTCGAGGTCCACCATTTCAGCGTGCCGGTCATGGTGCGGCACGCGCCGGAGAACGAGGTCGATTCACCCGCCTTGGCGCGTTCGAAGGCCTGCCGCGCGTCGGGACCTTCCCAGAGCGCGAGCCAGTCGATGTCGATCAGCGCATCCGCGCATTCCGCCTCGATCAGATTGCGGCCCACGTCCGAAATGCACATGATGCGGCCGTCGAGACTCAGCAGCTTGAGGCAATCCTCGGCGATGGCGAGCAGCGCGTGCGCCACCTGACGCGCGACGAAGATTTTCCGGTGCGCGGCCTGCATGCGATGCACGACCAGCGTGAGCGCCAGTACCAGCGCCGCCAGTGCGATATTCCATGGCATCGGCACGAAAAACGTGCCGCAGGCGGCAATCAGTACGCCGAGCGGAGCCAGGCCGAGGCCATCGAAGCGGCGCGCGTATTCGAGGTACGGCAACTTGCTGGCAACGTTCTCGCCAATGGTTCCGAGAAAGTCGGTCGGTTCTCTCTGCACCGCTTTGACCCTGTTCTGCTATTTGTACGATCGTTGTTTATCGGCGCAGCATCTGGGGTCTTTAGTGCCGCGGAACTAAACGATGCCCGCCGCCGCGGTAAGCGTTACGGCATGCTCAGCCATTCAAGGCCGCCGCGATCTCGCGCGCGAGCGTTTCAGCCCGATATGGCTTGTTCAGCAGCGTCACGTTCGGCCTGAGCACGCTGTCGCGCGAAATCATGTCGCGGGTATAGCCCGACGCGTAGATCACCGGCACCGGACGCGTTTGTGAAAACGCCCATTCGGCCAGGTCCGCGCAGCTCACCTTGCCCGGCATCACGACGTCGGTGAGGATCAGGTCCACATGCACGCCGCTTTCGAGCACGCTCATCGCAGCGTCGCCGTTGGCCGCGCGCAGCACGGTGTAGCGCATCACCTCCAGGATCGCGACTGTCGAGGACAACACCGAAGCATCGTCGTCCACGACGAGCACCGTCGCGCCGCTGGTCTGCGTCATCAGCGCATCGGCGCGCGGCATCGCGGTTTCGTCGTCATGGCTGCGCGGAAAGAAGATATCCACGGTGGTGCCTACATCCACCGTGCTCGACACCGCGATATGTCCGCCGGACTGCTTGACGAAGCCGAATACCATCGACAATCCCAGTCCCGTGCCATGTCCTTCCGGCTTGGTCGTGAAGAAGGGTTCGAAGGCCCGTTCGAGCACCTCGGGCGGCATGCCGGTTCCGGTGTCCGAAGCGGACAGCCTCACGTACTCGCCCGGCCGCAGTTCCTTGCCTTCGCAGGCCGCCGCGTCGAGCACTTCGTTCGAACTCGCGAGCATGAACTTGCCGTCGCCGCGCATGGCGTCGCGGGCGTTGATCGCCAGGTTCAGCAGCGCGTTCTCCAGCTGGTTGCGGTCGACGCAGAAATTCCACGGTTCGTCGACGATCATCGTGCCGATCGTCACGGACGCGCCCACCGCGTGCTGGAGCAATTCGCGCAGTTCGTCGAAGAGCCGGCGCGGATTGATGACCACCGGCGACTGCGGCTGCCGCCGCGCGAAGGACAGCAGTTGCGAGGCGAGCTTCGCGCCGCGCTGCACCGCGTCCATCGCGGCCTGCAGGCGCTCGGGCACGCGCTTGTCGGCGGGCGGCAGATATTGCAGCAGTTGCAGGTTGCCGCTGATCGCCTGCAGCGTGTTGTTGAAGTCGTGCGCGACGCCGCCCGTCATCGCGCCGAGCGCCTCCATCTTCAGGCTCTGGCGCAGTTGCGCCTCGACCGCCGTGCGCGCCGCCACCGCCTCCGCGATCTTGTCCTCGAGGTCATGCGTCAGCTCCCTGAGCTTTTCCTCGGCCACCTTGCGGTCGTGAATGTCGATGATGACGCCGGGAAACCGCATCGGCCGGCCGGTTTCGTCGTATTCGCAGCGGCCCGACGCCATGATCCATGTCCAGCCGGATTCAGCCGTGCGAATGCGGTACTCCGCCCGATACGACGTGTTCTCGCGCACCGTCCGCGCGATCAGCGAGGTGATGCGCTCGACGTCGTCGGGATGGATGATCTCGAACGCCCGTTCGATCGGCAGGCCGGCCGTCACCTGCTCCAGCGAGAACAGGAAGGTGCGCGCGAAGCGCTCGTCGCCCTTGACGCGGTTGTGCTGGATTTCCCAGACGAAGGTGCCGAGCACGGCGCCCGAGTTGAGCGCGAGCTGCAGGCGTTCGTCGGCCGCGCGGAATGCCGCTTCGGCCTCGGCGCGCGTGCGCTCCAGCGTGACCCGCACGGTGGTTTCGACGACCACCGCCAGCACGCCGAGCGGCACGCCCTCGTCGGAGGCGACCGGGCTGTAGTGCAGGTCCAGCCAGACGTGGGCTTCGCGGCCCGCGCGCGGCAGCACGAAATCGATGTCCAGGTAGGACAGCGTTTCGCCGCGCAGCCCGCTTTCGACCACATTGCGATTGAAAGCCGCCGCCTCGGGCCAGGCGCGTTCGATCGGCATGCCGAGAATGCCCGGATGGCGGCCGCCGGAAAACTGCGCATAGGCGTCGTTGTAGAGCAGCGTGCCTTGCTCGCCCCACAGCACGGCCATCGGCAGTGCATTGCGCAGCATGATCTGCACGGCGGAACGCAACACTTGTGGCCATGTGTCGATGGGGCCGAGCGGCGTCGTGCTCCAGTCGAAGTCGCGTATGGCGCGCGCGGATTCCCCAATCCATGAATCGAGCTGGCGGGGGTCGACGGTGTTCGAGGTCAAACGGCGGTTCCTTGTGGGTCGGGGCGTGGGGCGCGCGGTACAGCGCCCCACAGCATAAGGGTTCGGCCGCTGTTTCCCTGGCGCCGGAGACCCCGTATCCGCCATTTTGCCCCACCCGGCAAGGAACCAGCCCGCCGCCGCCTTACTCGCGCTTCGGCCTGCGTATTGCACGAACCTTGCCCGTCCGGCCGCCGCCGCAGAAAAAGCGCTCCCCGCCGTCCGATTCGAGCCCCGATACCGCCGCGCCCTCGGGCATGTCGAGCCGCTCCAGCACCTCGCCGGATTGCGGGTCGATGCGGCGCAATTCGCTTTCGTCGCCTTCCCAGGTCGCATGCCAGAGTTCCCCGCCGACCCACGTGACGCCGGTGACGAAACGGTTCGATTCGATGGTCCGCAGCACCTTGCCGTCCTGCGGATCGACTTGATGAATCTTGCGCGCCTTGTATTCGCCGACCCACAGCGTGCCTTCGGCCCACGCGAGGCCCGAGTCGCCGCCGTTGCCCGGCGCGGGAATCGTGGACAGCACGCGCCCGGTCTTCGGGTCGATCTTCTGGATGCGGTCTTCGGCAATCTGGAACAGGTGCTTGCCGTCGAATGCGGTGCCGGCGTGCGCCGCGATGTCGAACGAGCGGCGCGGCTCGCCGCTGGCCGGATCGAACGCGTTGAGCGTCTCGCCGGCGGCGAACCAGACGTTCTCGCCGTCCCAGGTGACGCCGTGCACGCCTTCGACGCCGGCGAACGGCCCGTATTCGCGGATGATTTCCGCCTTCGCGCGTTTCATGTCGATGTCCTCCCGATTGACTTCATGATTAATTGAGCGACGACGGCTTCATCCTAGTCATTCGCCAGCGCCGCGGGGAGTAACAAGACCGTCGTGAATCCGGGCATCGGCGGCATGGTCCAGCGGCGCGCCCGGCCGCGCCCGAAGGATTGCACCTTGCCCGCCGCGCCGAGCGCATCGAGCGCGCGCTGCACGGTGCGCTGGCTCGCGCCCAGCGCAAGCGCCAGCGCGGAGCTCGACCACGCCTCGCCGTCCGCCAGATGCGCGAGCAGCGTTGCGTGCTCGTCCTCGACCGGCAGCGCGAGCACCGCGACCTTGCGCGCGTGCAGCGGCTGCAGCGCGAAGCCGCGCGACGTGGCCTCGATGAGCGCATGCGGACGCAACAGCCCGCGCAGCCGGCCCAGCTCGACGCGCAAGCGCGCGCGATGCGTTTCGTCGGCTTCACGGAGGCGGAACGCGCGGGCGATCAGCGCATCGCGGGGGACATCGCCGGGCCAGGCATCGGCGAGCATGCGCACGAGCGTGAAGAGCACGGGGCGCGTCGCCAGCGATACCGCGCTGCCCGCTTCGCGCACGCACAGACGGCAGGCATCGACGACGAAGGTCTGCGATGCGAACAGCGCTTCCACTTCGTCGAGCAGCAAGAGCCGCTCGCCGTCGCGTGCGATGAGACGCGCGGCCGGCGTCCGCAACAGCCGCCACGCGCTTTCGACTTCCGCCGCGAGCGCCGGAATGCCCGCCTGCTTCGCGGCTTCCCGTGCGAGCCCGAGCGCGTCGCGTGCGTCCCGCGTGCGCAGTCGGCGCAGTGCAAGTCCCGCTGCAAACAGTTCGTGCGCCGCGCGCAGCGCCGCAGGCAGCGCCGCGGGATCCAGGCTGGCGAGCATCTGCCCGGCGTCATCGAGCTGGCCGAGCAGCAACGCGCGCCGCACGTCGAGATAACGCGCGTGGGCGGCGTTGACGTTGTCGCCGTGTGCTTCGAGGATGGCGCGGGCCTGATGCAGCGTCTTTTCCGGCCAGCCGAGATCGCGCGACGCCAGTGCAATCTCCGCTTCCGCGACGATGCAGCGCGAGCGCGCAAGCGCCTCTTTCGCACCGAAGGCGCGTGCCGCGCGCCTGACGAGCACGCGCGCGCGGGTGAAGTCGCCAAGCTGGGCCATCGCGATGCCGCGCAACGCGAGCGCCCCGGCATCCTCGCGCAACGCGATGCGGTTCAACGCGCCGAGCGGATCACCCGCCGCGAGCGCCCGGGCTGCGGCAGTGATCAACGAATCCATGCGAATGCCGGCACGCGCGTCACTCCCGGAGGGTAGAGGTCAGCGACCAATCTACCACCGTGCCGCGGCCGGCTATCTTCCCAGCAAGCCGAACACGGCCACGCCGCTCTTCGTGCCGACGTACACCTTGCCGTTCGCGATCATCGGCGTGATGAACTTGTTGCCGGGGCCGAACTGGTCCCGGCTGCCGGCGTCGTTGCTGCTGTAGAGCGCGTTGCGGAGATTGGTCGCGTCGAAGGCGCGCAAGACCCCCGTCGCGCCATTTTCCGCTGCCCACAAAATGGCGTTAGCCGTGCCGTTCGCCGAAATGGCCGGCGTCGCGCCCGGGTAACCGAATGTGATGTACGTCTGGCTCGTCGGCGTCCGCGACAGCGAAGCGTTCGACACCGCGAACGCCTTGATGCTGTCGCCGACCGCGCCGAAATAGACCGTGTTGTTGAAGTACGCGGGCGCGCCGAACATCGGGCCGGTGATCTGACCGACCAGCTCCTGATAGATGTGATCCGCGTTCGAATCGAACTTGCCCATCGAATAGCGGTTCACGACATAGATGGTCGCGTTCTTGCCCGCGCCCACCGCGAGATGACGCACGGTGCCGTTCACATCGACGAGATCGGGCAGAACCATCGCGCCGCCCGAGCCGAGGTCTTCATCCTCGTTCGTCAGTTGCACCGTGTTCGACGGCTGGAAATAATCCTGCACGCGCAGCGGCGAGAGATTGAGTCTCAGGAAGCCATTGCCGTAGTTGCCGTTGATCGGCATCTCGTGTTCGTTCTGCGTGGGATCGAAGGTGCCATTTCCATCGAGCAGATAGATCGCTTCTCCGTCCGAGGCCGGTCCCGCGCCGCTCATCCAGATCGCGCCCATCTGGCCGTTCGGCGTGACGTTCAGCACGCTCGCCTGTTGCAGCGTGTTGGCGTCGTAACCCATGACCCAGCCGGTGTACGGCAGGAAGTCGCAATGCGACGTCCACGCGGTGTAGATGACGCCGTTCAGCATCAGCAGGGACGCGCGCTCGACGTACTGGCCCGGATCGAACGTGAGCGTGCCGTTCACGCTGCCCGATCCGTTGCCGGGATAGGTCGCGCGAATGTCTGTCGGGCCGTTGAACAACTCGGCGCCGGTGGCGAGGTCGAGTGCGTGGATGCGCTGGTGATAAGCCCCCGCGCCGTCCTTCGACACACCGACGACATAGATCGCGCCATTCGGCCCGCGCGTGCGGTCGATGACCGGCGTCGCCGTCACGCCGATGCGCGGCGTGATCTGGCCGCAATTATGGTCGTCGCTCGGATTCTCGCCGCTACGCAGCGTCGAGACGCGCCAGAGCACTGTGCCGCTGTCGGCGTCGAAGGCATAGACGCTCGCGTTCTCGGTCGCGACGTACACCACGTTATGCGTGCCGCCCGCGATGTTCACGCCGGCGAGAAAGAGCGGCTGGGCATCGACAGGGCCATCGGCAGCGAAGATCGCGAGCTTGCCGAACGTACCGGAACGGACGTTGGCGGGCGTGAGGACTTTCTCGGCGAGTTGCTGGCCGGTGCGTGCAATGTCGTTGTGCCAGGTGAGGACATCCATGGGATTGGCAGCGGCATTCGTGCTCGCTTTTGAAACGCTGGCCGGCGTCTTCGCTGCCGATGCCGGATCGCTGCCGGAGTCGCCCCCGCTGCACGCGCCGATGATTACCGTGATCAGCACGGCGCCGAGTGCGGCGGTACAAGCGGATAGACGCGCATTCATTTGCAATCTCCTTCAGCGGAAGGCATGGACGGTTCAAACGGCGTGGAGCGACGACGGTGTCTGAGTAAAGCAATCGTAATGCCCCGTATTTTTGTGTCCTGATCGATCCCCGCATTACGTGATGGTGTACGAAAGCTGGCACTTTCGCTTCGCCGAACGTTCGGTTTGAAAGAAGTGAGCACGCGTGACGTGCTCCAGATTCGCAACACAGTGTTCAGTCACCACATACGAATGTGCCCGAGTGCACATAATTCGCCATTCATTTCGCTTACCGAACGGTTATTCCCTTTGCGGATTGCTAACCTTCGATCCAGAGTCTTTTCAGCACGTCTCGCGCTCATCAGGCTGCGTCTTTCGAAAGTCCCTCCACCCCGAGTGCTCTCGACGGGGATCGTGAAGCCGTCGCCAAGGACGGCTTCGGAAAGTCAGCCAAGGTGCGAAATCAAGTGGATTCCGGCGTGCATGCGTGTGCTCCCTCGCGGACCCGACGCTCCCTGCTGTGGGGCATGGCCGCACTCGCTTCGGGCGTCACGCCTTCATTCGTTCACGCGCAACACGGCGGGCCGGGGCCGGTCACGCCGCCCGTTCGTCTCGACGATGTCTGGCTCGTCGATCAGACCGGCAAGAACCGCCGTCTGAACGACTGGCTGCGCGGCGGCATCACGGCGCTGCAAACGGTCTACACCGGATGCGGCACGGTCTGTCCGCTGCAAGGCGCGCTCTTCAGCGCGGTCCAGGAACGGCTGCCAGGCATCCGGGCGCCTCGCCGCGTGCAATTGCAATTGCTATCGATTGGAATCGATCCGCTCTCCGACTCACCCGCCGCATTACGCGCCTGGCTCGCCCGCTTCGAGGCGGGACCCGCGTGGAATGCGGCGACGCCGGCGCTGGCGGATGTGGACCAGATGCGCGTGACGCTGTCGGGCAGCAAGACACCCCTCGGCAACCTCGCGGACCATTCGACGCAGGTCTATTGCTTCGATGCCGGCGCGACGCTGCGCTGGCGAAGCGCGGACCTTCCTCGCGTCGCTGACATCTGCGAGGTACTCGGCGCGCTTGCACGTGCATAACGGAGTCATTCACGGGGAGCAAGATCATGCGAGGCATCCGTTCGACGAAGAATGCGACTGACTGGCTCAAGCGCTGCATGCGCGTGCTGCTGGCAATCACGCTGCCGCTGGCTTGTGCATGCATGCCGGCCACGGTCCGCGCGCAGACCTACGGCCCGCTCACCGTGAACGGCACCAACCTGTGCGCCGACGTGAGCGGTGCCTCCGTCACGCAAGGCGCGCCCGTGCTCTCGTGGACCTGCTGGGGCGGCAACAACCAGCAATGGCTCCCTTCGGCCACCGGCACCCGCTATAACCTCATCAACCGGAACAGCAACCTGTGCATGGACGTCTCGGGGCGCAGCCTGAACCCCGGTGGCGTCATCATCCAGTGGCCTTGCAGCGGTGGGCCCAACCAGGCCTTCTCGATGGTGCCGCAAGGCGGCGGCTATGCGATCGTCGTGCAGCAAAGCGGCCTGTGCGTGAGCACGTCCAGCACCACCACGCAGGGTCCGCAGCTGACCCAGCAGATCTGCGACGGCAGCGCCGGGCAGACCTGGAGAGTCGGCGGCCTGCCGACACAAAAGCCGCCGCTGGTCTCGAAGTGGACGGCGCCCATCACGCTGCCCATCGTGCCGGTGCAGGCGGCCAATCTGCCCGACGGCACCGTGCTGGTCTGGTCCGCCGACAGCGCGCTCAACTTCACCACCGGCGAAGTCACGCCGGGCAAGACCTACACGGCGATCTTCAATCCCTCGACCGGCAAGAGCCGGCAGGTGATCGTGACCAACACCGGGCACGACATGTTCTGTCCGGGCATCGCCAACCTGCCGGATGGACGGATCTTCGTGACAGGCGGATCGGACACGCGCAATACGAGCATCTATTCGCCTTCGACGAATTCGTGGTCATCGAGCAATCTGATGAACATCCCGCGCGGCTATCAGGGCAGCGTGACACTGAGCAACGGCAGTGTGTTCCTGGTGGGCGGCTCGTGGAACGGCGGCCTCGGCGGCAAGACCGGCGAAACGTGGACGTCGGGTTCGGGCTGGCAAATCAACGGCGCGATCACCGACGACATCATCCTCACCAACGACGCCGCCGGCATCTTCCGCTCCGACAATCACGCATGGCTGTTCGCAGTCGGCAATGGACGCGTGTTTCATGCGGGACCGAGCCGCGCAATGCACTGGTTCGATACGGCGGGCAACGGCAACGTCACCGCGGCGGGCAATCGCGGCAACGACAACGACGCGATGAACGGCAACGCGGTCATGTACGACATCGGCAAGATTCTCGCGGTCGGCGGCGCGCCGAGCTACGACCAGTCGCAGGCGACGTCGAATGCCACGCTCATCGACATCAGCAGCGGCACGGCGGTGACGCGCGCCATCGCGCCGATGAGCTACCAGCGCGCCTTCAACAACAGCGTGGTGCTGCCGAACGGCCAGGTCGTGGTGGTGGGCGGGCAGACCTTCGCGGCGCCGTTCTCCGATGACAACGCCATCCTCACGCCGGAGATCTGGGACCCGGCTACCAATGCCTTTTCGCCGCTCAATCCGCAGGCCGTGCCGCGCGTGTATCACAGCATTGCGCTGCTCCTGACCGATGGACGCGTGCTGAGCGGCGGGGGCGGACTGTGCGGCACCTGCGCGACGAATCACACCGATGTGGAGATCCTGACGCCGCCGTATCTGCTCAACGCAGACGGCTCCGCCGCGTCGCGTCCGAGCCTCACGTCCGTGCCCACCGACGCGCAACTCGGCACGACGATCGTGGTCAACGCCAGCAAGGGCGTGAGCGCTTTTGCGCTGATGCGCTCGTCGTCGGTCACGCATTCGCTGAACAACGAACAACGGCGCGTGCCGCTGTCGTACAGCGTGGGGACTGCGGGCGAATATCACCTGAACGTTCCCGCCGATCCCGGCATCGTCGTGCCGGGCTACTACATGCTGTTTGCGCTGAACGCGAAGGGCGTGCCGAGCGTCGGGCGCGTGCTGCGCGTGCATTGAATGAGGCAGCTATGCGGTGGCATGGCGAGCGCGCTTGCGCTCGCTTGCCTGGCCCTTGCCGCTCATGCGCAGCAGACGTGCAGACCGGGCGACCTCGGCTGTGCGATCTTCATTGGCGAACACCCGCTGCACGCTCATTTGCGCGACGACACTCGCGCGCTGCCTTCGGCGACGACCCGCTGCGTCAATTGTCACGCCGCGACGCCGGGCGCAGCGGCCTCGGCGGCCTTCGCGCCGCCGCTCACGCATGACGCGCTGCTTGGTGAGACGCGTCGCCGGGGCGGACCGCCGAGCCACTATGACGCCGCGGCGTTCTGCCGTGCGCTTGAAAACGGCGTCGACCCGGCTGGCGTGATCCTGCGCAAGGCGATGCCGCGTTATCAGCCAAGCGACGCCGAATGCGCGGCGCTGTGGAGGTTCGTCACGACTCGTTGAGACTTCATGTGTTCGGCTTCGGCCCAACCTGGATCGAGGCACGAGGAAATCAACGTGTGCTGATCCTTCAACGAGTCAAAGCCTGGCTGCCTCAGCTGATCCGATAAGTCCTTCGAGCCATTTTTTTTTCATTATTTTTCGTCGTCTTTCTTCTACCTTGCTGACATTCGCGAAACATTTCGTATTATGAAGCGCTTGCTGAACAAGAGCGGAACAAGGGCGCGACTTCATCCCGACCACAGAAGACGACAAGGGACGACATGGCCAGCACACCGACCGTTTCCATCTGCCTGCCAAGCTGCGACCGGCCGGAATTGCTCGTCGAATGTCTCGACTCATGCCTTGCGCAGAGCTACCCGCACATCGAGATCCTGATCGGCGACGATTCGCGCGACGACGCCACGCAGCGGCTGATCGACACCCGCTATGCAGACGACGCCCGCATCCGCTATGTCCGCAACGATCCGCCGCTTGGCCAGGCGCGCAACGTCGCGAGTCTCTTCGAGCGCGCGTCCGGCACGCTGGTCATGCTGATTCACGACGACGATTACCTCGCGCTCACCGCCGTCGAACGGCTGGCGTCGTTGTGGGATCTCTACCCGCATCTCGAAGTGGCATTCGGCGACCAGCATGAAGTCGATGCCGCGGGCGTCATCGACCCGCAGCGCAGCGCCACGCTCAATGCCGCGTTTCATCGCACGCGCACCGCGCGCGGAATGCAGCCGCTTGCCGGACGAACCGGCCTCGTGCAGATGTTCCCCAACAATGGCTGGATGGCGCTTGCGCCGCTGGTCCGGCGCGTCGGCTATCGCGAAGAAGCGGCCGCCTGCTGCGACTTCGTGTTCGGCGTCGAGTTATGTCTCGCGGCATCGCATGTCTATTACTTGCACGACTACGTGTCGTATTACCGCAAGACGGCTGTTTCCATCTCGAACAGCACCCGCCTGTCGCCGCGCGCCGCCGCCCTCGTCGCCTGGTCGTTCGTGGTCGGCCTGCCGCTCGACGCTTCACTCGAACCGGCTCGCGCCATGGCGTTGCGCAGGCTCGCGCCGATCGTCGTCTCGCTGCGTGCGCGACAGGATGCGCCGCGCGCCGCGCTGCGCATCGCGCTTGCTCATCCGGATGCCTATGCTTATGGGCTGAGTCCGCGTCTCTACTACCATCTCGCGCTGATTGCGCGGGCGCTGCTTGCACGCGGCGTGCGCCAGCGTTCGGGGGCGCCGCGCTTTCCGTGAGAACGTCCGGCATTCCGAATGACCGTGCTAAATATCTTGTAAGAAATCCTGCCTGCGCCCTTCAGCTTGCGGGCAAACCCTCATAGAAAAAGAAGTCCTTGTTAACAAGGACCTTTTTCGCTCACCTACCCGCCCCGCGCCATCGTGTCCTAAAGGGCATCGTTTCACGGTCGATATATAAGCGGCTGATGAACAACATCCGCCGCGCGGCGGGCGAAGCCTCTTCGTCCGCCATCGCGCCCCGCGCCCAACGATGCAGCCCACCTAGAGATACCTATGTTTTCGACCATCAAAGGCCGTCTGGCCTTGGCCATGACCATGCTGAGCGCGCTTCTGATCGCGATCGGCGTGGTCGGACTGATCGGCATGAGCCGCTCCAACACCGTCACCCACGACCTGTTCTCCAATCAGATGCCCAGCGCCGTGTCGGTGGGCAACGCCGAAATGTTCATGGCGCGCGAGCGGCTGAGCTTTGACCGCGCCGCCCTCAACGTCGGCACGCCGGCGGCCGAGGAAGCCATCGGCCGGGGCGCGCTGATGCGCAAGATCTCCGACGACGCCTGGACCAAGTATTCCGGCCTGCCGCAAGCTCAGGGAGAAAAGGAACTCGCGGACAAGTTCAACACGGAGCGCCTCTCGCTGCAAAAGCTGATCGACCAAGGCTATGCCGACATTCGCGCGAAGGACCAGGCGAAGATCATCGACGATGCCAGCGCCATGCAGGCATCCTTCAACCAGTTCGCGAAAGCGGGCGTCGACCTGCGCAAGCTCCAGTTCGAACAGGCCAATCAGGCGTACGACGCCGGCCAGTCGACCTTCGACCTGTTCCGCACCGTCAACATCATCGCCATTCTCGTGGGCGTGGCCGCCGCGTTCTATACGTGGATCTCGCTGCGCAGCCGCATCTCCCGCCCGCTCGACGCCGCGCTCGCACAGTTCGACGCCATCGCATCGGGCGACCTGCGCCGCAGCGTCAGCATCACGTCGAACGACGAAATGGGCCAGTTGCTGCGCGGCCTCGCGGCCATGCAGTCGAGCCTCATCGACACCGTGCGCACGGTACGCGGCGGCAGCGAGTCGATTGCATCGGCGACCAAGCAGATCGCGGCAGGCAACATCGATCTGTCTTCGCGCACGGAACAGCAGGCTTCGGCGCTTCAGGAAACCGCATCGAGCATGGATGAGCTGACCGGCACCGTGAAGCAGAACGCCGACAACGCGCGTCAGGCCAGCGTGCTCGCGGCCAATGCTTCGGACATCGCCGGCAAGGGCAGCCAGGTGGTCTCGCAAGTCGTGACCACGATGGGCGAGATCAATCAAAGCTCGTCGAAGATCGCGGACATCATCACGATCATCGAAGGCATCGCGTTCCAGACCAACATCCTTGCATTGAACGCGGCAGTGGAAGCGGCACGCGCCGGTGAGGAAGGACGCGGCTTCGCCGTGGTGGCGGGTGAAGTGCGATCGCTCGCGCAACGCTCGTCGGCGGCGGCGAAGGAAATCAAGGAACTGATCGACAACTCGGTGGAACGCGTGCAGTCGGGCACGGCGCTCGTCGATGAAGCCGGCCGCACGATGACCGAAATCAGCACGGCCGTGCAGCGCGTGACGGACATCATGGGCGAGATCGCGGCGGCCTCCGAGGAACAAAGCGGCGGTATCGATCAGGTGGCGCGCGCCGTCACGCAGATGGACGAAGTGACGCAGCAGAACGCGGCGCTCGTCGAGGAAGCGGCGGCAGCGGCGCAGTCGCTCGAAGACCAGGCCGGCGCGCTGCGCACGGCGGTGGAAACCTTCCGCCTGCAGGACGAAGGCATGCGCGCAAGCGCCTGAGCCTTTAACTGCAAGCGGTGACCCGCGGCTCGCGTTCCGAAGGAAACGCGGGCCGCGTCTGCTTTCAGACCTTGAGTACGCGCTTGCGCTTCGCTTCGCACTTGATGACCGGCACGGAGACGCGCTCCCGCAAGTACTCCACCGTGCGCGCGCAACGTGCGGGCAGCGGCCACTCGGCGCGATGAATGAGCCATAGCGTATCGATGACCGGCGCGCCGCACTCCATGACGCCGATCTCCTCCTCCCGGCCAAACGCAATGCGCGCGTAACGCGGAATCACGGTGAAGCCGAGCCCGCGCGCGACGAATTCGAGGATCAGGCTGATCTGATTGCTGAAGCCCTGCCGCCGCAGACTGCCGACGCCCGGATTGCCCGGAAAGCGCCGGCTCAGCAGACGGCTGGCGGTGGCGTGCGCTTCGGGATAGTCGATGAAACCGAGCCGTTCCAGATCGCTCCATTCGTGCACGTCTTCATGCGCGGGCACGACGAGTTCCAGCGGCTCCTCGATGAAACGGCTTGCGGCAAGACGCGGATCGTCCGGCTTCAGCGCGACGATCCCGAGGTCGTAGCGGCTTTCCAGCACGGCGTCGAGCACTTCGGAATCCGGCGCGAAGCGATGCCGCATTTTCCATTCGGGCCGTTGCTGTTGCAGGTCGAGCAGCAACGGAAACAGCACCAGCCCGATGCTGCCCGGCGTAATCAGTCCAACTTCACCCGCTTCGTCTTCCTGGTCGGACAGGCGCGATGTGAGCCGCCGGTCGGCCAGTTCCATCTCGCCGCAATAGTCGAGCAGCGCGCGGCCCGCCGGCGTCAGCTCGATGCCACGCGGCCGGCGCACCACCAGCAAGCCAAGCTGATCTTCGAGGTGACGCAGATGCTGGCTGACGGCGGCCTGGGTCAGATCCAGCCGTTCAGCCGCGCGCGTGAAGTTGCCGAGTTCGACGAGCGCAAGGAAAGTACGAAGCCACTGCGGATTGAGCATTACGAAATCTTATTGAAGCGATAATCGTCGGATAGTTTTAATTATAACGAGGTAAGGGTAATCTCGGATGCCTCAACTCACTCGACCGCTTTCAGGGAACTCCGGATGTCAGCACTTTTCACTCCCTTCACATTGAAGGACGTCACGTTGCGCAACCGCATCGCCATCCCGCCGATGTGCCAGTACAGCGCCATCGACGGCTTCGTCAACGATTGGCACCTCGCGCATTACACGAGCCTTGCACGCGGCGGCGCGGGCCTCGTGATCGTCGAGGCGACCGCCGTGTCGCCGGAAGGACGCATCACGCCGGGCTGCACGGGCCTCTGGGACGATGCGCAGATCGAAGGCATGAAGCAGATTGCGTCGGCCATCAAGGCGGCGGGCGCGGTGCCCGGCATCCAGATCGCGCATGCGGGACGCAAGGCAAGCGCGAACCGTCCGTGGGAAGGCGACGACCACATCGAAGCCGGCGATTCGCGTGGCTGGGACACGATCGCGCCGTCGGCGGTGGCGTTCGGCGGCGGTCTGCCGAAGGTGCCCGCCGCGATGACGCTGGACGACATCGCGCGCGTGAAGGCGGACTTCGCCGCCACGGCGCGCCGCGCCCGTGAGGCCGGCTTCGAATGGCTCGAACTGCACTTTGCGCACGGTTATCTCGCGCAGAGCTTCTTCTCCGTCGATGCCAATCAGCGCGACGATCAATACGGCGGCGACTTGGCCGGCCGCAGCCGCTTCATCGTCGAGACCTTCGACGCCGTGCGCGATGTCTGGCCGGAGAACCTGCCGCTGACGGCGCGCTTCGGCGTGATCGAATACGACGGCCGCGACGAAGTCACGCTCGTGGAATCGATCGAACTGACGAAGACGCTGCGCGGCAAGGGACTCGACCTGATGAGCGTGAGCGTGGGCTTCTCGACGCCGGATGTGAGCATTCCGTGGGGTCCGGCATTCCTCGGGCCGGTGGCGCAACGCGTGCGACAAGAAGCCGAGGTCCCGGTGGCGTCCGCATGGGGTTTCGATTCGCCGCCGAACGCGGAACACGCGGTGGCATCCGGCCAGCTCGATCTCGTGATGATCGGCCGCGCGCATCTTTCGAATCCGCACTGGCCGTATCACGCGGCGAAGCAGTTGAAAATCGAAAAGCCGTCGTGGGCGCTGCCTGCGCCGTACGCGCACTGGCTCGAACGCTACGCCGTCGCCGAGTGACCAACGCTTCGGCTAGCGTGCCTTGCGGATCGCAGCGCGGGCCGCTTGCGCCGCGAGGTCTGCATACAGCTCGGCCCACTTGCCGAGCAATGAACTGTCGTTGGTGAGAAACAGCGGCGCGGTGAGCCAGGCGTTCACCGTGCCGTCGCGCGAACTGTCTTCGAACACGCGCAGATCGCGATCCTCGCTGACGCCCGCCCGCGCCAGTTCCGCGAACGACAACGCCTCTTCCACGCGCGATTCATGCAGCGGTACGTCGCGCAGCATCGACAACGCGGTGCGCGCCCGGCGCGTCGCGCTCTCGCGGTTCTCGGCAAGGATGAAGATCACCAGCGCGGCAGGCGTCGCCATCCGCAGGCGATAAAGCTGCGCACGACAGCGTTCGCTCAGTTGCGTGCTC
Source organism: Caballeronia sp. LZ033 (assembly GCF_031451265.1). Lineage (NCBI taxonomy): Bacteria > Pseudomonadati > Pseudomonadota > Betaproteobacteria > Burkholderiales > Burkholderiaceae > Caballeronia > Caballeronia sp. LZ033. Next base: position 1,115,452 of record NZ_JARUXQ010000003.1, read on the forward strand.
ATCGGACCGGCTCCATGCCGTGACGCGCCTTGACGGCGTCCGCTTCGGGAGAAGCGGCGTAGGTGAGAAACTCGCGTGCGAGTCCGGGCGCGCTCGCCGTGGCCGCGATTGCACCCGTGAAGACCGTAAGCGTCTGGATGGAGGCCGGCAGCATGCCGAGCACATCGATGCCCGCGATCCCGATCATCTCGCTCATCTGCTGGAATCCCAGTTCCACGTCGCCACGCGCGATCAGCGTGCCGACCGCGACACCCGGCTGCGCCTGCACGCAGCGCGCCGCGATACGCTCGGCAATGCCCCAGCGCTCGAACAACTGCGTCAGATAGACGCCGCTCGGACCGGTCGAATAACCGATACTGCGCGCCGCCCGCACCGCTTCGCGCACGTCGGCTTCATCGTGCATGCGCGGATGCGGCGCCCCGGCCTTCACGGCGACCGCCACGCCCGAGAGCGCGATCGGCACGCGGCTTTGCGGATCAACGTGACCCGCCGCAGCGAGCTGGTCGATCACGTTCGACGCCAGCACGACGATATCCATCGCCTCGCCTTCCTCGACGCGCTTGCGCGCCGCCACGCCGCCCACGGACCCGATGACGACGCGCCGGCCCGAGTGCGCCGTGAAGGACGCGGCAAGCTCGTCGAGCAGACGGCGCGTGGCCATCGACGAAAGGCCGTTCAATGCAACATCGGTCATTGCTCGAATCAGTCGATATAGCGCAGACCCGCCCGTTCGAGCGGCTCGCGCATGCTGTACATGTCGAGCCCGAGTATGCCACTCGCGAGTTTCTCGCGCTTTCCGGCTTCGAGCGCCTCGCGCGCGGACGCCTTGTCGAGCACCTGACGCGCGGACGCGGCCGGCACCACGACGACGCCGTCGTCATCCGCGACGATTACGTCGCCCGGCGTCACCAGCGCGCCCGCGCAGACCACCGGCACGTTCACCGAGCCGAGCGTCGCCTTCACGGTGCCCTTGGCCGAGATGGCCTTGCTCCAGACCGGGAAGTTCATCTCGGTCAGCACGCGCACGTCGCGCACCCCGCCGTCGATGATGAGCCCCGTCGCGCCGCGCGCCTTGAAGCTGGTCGCGAGCAGGTCGCCGAAGAAGCCGTCCGTGCAGTCCGCCGTACAGGCCGCGACCACGATGTCGCCGGGCCGGATCTGTTCGGCCGCGACGTGCAGCATCCAGTTGTCGCCTGGTTGCAGCAGCACCGTTACCGCCGTGCCGCTGACCTGAGCGCCGACGAAAACCGGCCGCATATACGGCTTCATCAAGCCGACGCGCCCCATGGCTTCATGCACGGTGGCCGAGCCGAGTGCACAGAGCTTCGCGGCGGCTTCCGCATCCGCGCGTTCGATGTTGCGATACACCACTCCCAGTTCAAACATGATCAACGTCCCTTTGCCTTGAGCGCCGCATCCAGACGCGGATATACGCGGCGCGCGTTGCCTTCGTAAATCTTGTAGCGCGCTTCGGGCTCGATCTGCGCGGCCTCGACATAGCGCTTCGTATCGTCGAAATAATGCCCGGTTTCCGGATCGATGCCACGCACCGCGCCGATCATCTCGCTCGCGAACAGGATGTTGTCGACGGGAATCACCCGCGTCAGCAAGTCGATGCCCGGCTGGTGATACACGCAGGTGTCGAAGAACACGTTATTGAGCAAATGATCCTTCAACAAGGGCTTTTTCAGTTCCTGCGCGAGACCGCGGAAGCGGCCCCAGTGATACGGCACCGCGCCGCCGCCATGCGGAATCACGAACTTGAGGGTCGGGAAATCGCGGAACAGGTCGGACGTCAGGCACTGCATGAACGCCGTGGTGTCCGCGTTCAGGTAATGCGCGCCGGTGGTGTGGAAGCACGCGTTGCAGCTCGTGCTGACGTGGATCATCGCGGGGATGTCGTACTCGACCATCTTCTCGTACAGCGGATACCAGCTGCGGTCCGAGAGCGGCGGGCTGGTCCAGTGTCCGCCCGACGGATCCGGATTCAGGTTCACCGCCACGTTGCCGTATTGCTCGACGCACTTCACCAGTTCGGGAATGCATGTCGCGACATCCACGCCCGGGCTTTGCGGCAGCATCGCGGCCGGCACGAAAGAGTCGGGAAACAACTGGCTCACGCGATGGCACAGCTCGTTGCAGATCGCGGCCCACGTGCTCGACACCTCAAAGTTGCCGATGTGATGCGCCATGAAGCTCGCGCGCGGGCTGAACACGGTGAGGTCGAGGCCGCGCTCGCGCATCAGGCGCAGCTGATTGCTTTCGATCGACTCGCGCAGTTCGTCGTCGCTGATGCGCAGTTCCGAGACGGCGGGTTTTTCCGCCGGGCTCCTGATGCCGGCGATCTGCCGGTTGCGCCATGCTTCGAGCGCCTTGGGCGCGGTGGTGTAGTGACCGTGTATGTCGATGATCATCCGTGATTGCTCCTGGAACTAGTGTGCTGCGGTGGTCTGCGCATGCGCTTCGTCGACGTGCGTGCGTTGCGCGACCAGAATCGAAATGGCGGCGAGCGTCGCGGGCACGGCGAGCATCGCGAGGATCGCGCCGAATTCCCAGCCGAGGCCCAGCAGTGCGCCGCCGAAGGCGGAACCGAAGATGCTGCCGAAGCGGCCCATGCCGAGCATCCAGCTCACGCCGGTGGCGCGCGCGACGGTCGGATAGCGGCTCGGCGCGAAGGCGTTGAGGCCGGTCTGCGCACCGCTCATGCAGAAGCCCGCCGCGAACACCAGCACCGCGAGCGACGACGACAGCGCGCCGATCCACGCCAGGCCCAGCACGCAGATCGCTCCGCCGAGGTAGGCGGCGCTGATGACCGGCGCGGGCCGCGCCCGGTCCATGATCCAGCCGACCAGGATCGCGCCGATCGTGCCGCCGATCTGGAACATCGCGGTGACGTTGGCGGCCGCCGAGACCGTGAGGCCCGCGTCCTTCATCAGCGTCGGCAGCCAGCCCGTCAGCAGGTAGATCACCAGCAGGCCCATGAAGTACGTGACCCACAGCGCGGCGGTCAGCAAACCATAGCCGTGCGAGAACAGCACGCCGATCGGCTTCTTGGTGGGCAGCGGCGGCTCTTGCGACACGAAGGTTTCGCTGCCGTCGAAGCGCTCGCCGCACACGCGGCCCAGCACCTTGCCGATGCGTTGCGCGGTCGCGCCGCGCACGGCGAGCAGACGCGCCGACTCGGGCAGCAGCCACATTTGCAGCGGGATCAACACGAGCGGCAACGCGCCGCCGAAGATCAGCACCGAACGCCAGCCATGCACCGGGATCAGCGCGCCCGCGACGAAGCCGATCAGCGCCGAGCCGAGATTGAAGCCCGTGAACATGATCGTGATGAGCAGCGCGCGCTTGCGTTGCGGCGCGTATTCGGAGAGCAGCGTGGTGGTATTCGGCATGGCGGCGCCGAGGCCGATGCCGGTCAGCAGGCGCAGCAACGCCATGCTGGCGGGCGAGTTCGTGAACGCGGTCGCGATGGTGAACACGCCGAACAGGAACACCGAGGTGATGAGCACCCACTTCCGGCCGATGCGGTCCGAAGCCGGTCCCGCCGCCAGCGCGCCGATCACGAGGCCCAACGGCGCCGCGCTCATGACGAGCCCGAACGCGGGCCGCGAGATGTGCCAGTCCGCGATGATCGAGGGCGCGACGAAGCCCATGATGGCCACGTCCATGCCGTCCGCCGCGACGACCAGAAAGCACAGCGCCACCAGCAGCCACTGGTAGGCGGAGATCGGGCGCTCGTCGATGAAGCGCTTGATGTCGATGGTTTTACCGTTTGTCATGTCTGTCTCCTCCACGTGTCGTTCAGTTCTTGGTCTGGTCCCAGTCGAGCTTGTCGGCGCTCTTGCCCGCGACCGAATACAGCGCACCGGGCGCATTGCGGGTCTTCTGGAATTCCTCGAGAGTTTCGCAGCGCATGGCGGCATAGATATGCAGGTTCGAGATGCCCGTTACCGCGCCGAGCTTTTCCAGCATGAAGAAGATGACGCCGTAGTGCAGCAGGCCGCGCCAGTCGCGGCGGCGGATCAGGTCGCGTTCCTCTTCGGAAAGGCCGGCTGCTGCGAAGCTCGCTTCTTCATCGGCCTTGAAGGCTTCACGATGCGCGGGCTCCACCATGCGATGGAGGTAATCGTTGATGCGATAAGCGCGCACGGCGGTTTCGATGGAGAACGGATAGGTGCCTTCGAGCTTCTCGACATCGGTGAGCTCGACCGCCATCTTATGGCGATGACGCTCGATGATCGCGGGCTTGGTCTCGCTGCCCTCGCCTTCGTAGATCGCCGTGGCGATGCCGGCCATCGACGGCAGGTAGTAGCTGCGATGCTTGCACACCACATTCGAAGACAACGCGCCGCGCATCGTAAGCCACATGATGACTTCGGCGCCTTCGTAGCCGCCGAGCGTCGCGTACTCAGCGAGCGTCATGTTCGCCAGTTGTTCGGGATCGCGCTCGAACAGGTCGAGGAAGCGCGCGTCCCACTCCGTGTTGTTGAAGCCCGCGCGTTCGCCGTGAACCTGATGCGAGAGGCCGCCGGTCGCGAGAATCGCCACCTTGAGGTCTTCCGGATAGCTCTCGATGGCGCGACGCAGCGCCTGCCCGAGCTTGTAGAAGCGGCGCGCGCTCGGCACCGGCAATTGCAGCACGCCCATTTGCAGCGGCACGAGCTTGACCGGCCACTCGGGCTTGTGCGGACACAGCATCGAGAGGGGCGAGAAGCAGCCGTGATCGAGCGGCTTGTTCTGGAAGAACGACATGTCGAACTCGTCGCTCATCAGCGACGTGCCGATGTGCGCGGCCAGTTCCGGATGGCCCTTGATCGGCGGCAGGTCGCGCGCGCCGCCGCCTTCGTCCGCGACGCTCCATTCGGGACCGACGCCCAGCGTGAACGCCGAGTAGTGATCGAAGAAGAACGACGTGACGTGGTCGTTGTAGATCGAGATGATGACGTCAGGCTTTTTCTCGGCGAGCCAGTCGGCGAGCGGCGCGAAGTTTTCGAAGATCGGCGCCCAGACGGGATCGTCGCGCTTGTTCTTGTCGAACGCGAAACCGATAGTCGGCGTGTGCGAGGCGGCAATGCCTCCAATGATCCGTGCCATGTGCGCTACTCCTTCGAAATGCGTCGCCGGGCGGGCTTGCTTCAGGGAAAACTGAATTCGAAGGGTAGCGGAGATTGCGTCTTTTCTGGGACTACGCGTTAACCAGAAGATAGCTTTTATGGAAGCTTGCTGATGCGCCCGGAACGGCGCTGCGGCGGGCCTTTGCGGCAGTTTTTCACGAGCCGCTTTCCGCGTATCGCGATAAACAAAACAGATGGCGGGTGAAGCAGGACGCAAGGACCGGCGTGGAATTGGTTGTTTGTAAACGAAACCTGAACTGGTGCAAAGAAACCTGTCTTGGCGGAATTTCGCAAATACACCCGTACTGGATCCATCTCTCTGCCACCTCTTTGCAAACAAAGCTGTTTTCAGCGCCCTAACTCTCTGTTTTTACGGATAGTTTTCCCCTGCTCTCGCACGTCCATGTTTGCAACACCCGCTCGGCGCCAAATATTTGTATCTGCGTCCAAGCGCACCCGGCCTTGCTTCCGGTCGGCTCGCAGCGCATTCTGATGCTGCCGACGTGGCTTCTTCTGAGACCGTGGCAGCGTGCAGGCATTCACGGTCACGGTTCCCGCCGCCTTCGCCGACAAGTGCCTGTTGCGACGCGTGGACCGCTTTCAGCAACGGCATCCGTATTAAGACCTGCGCATCGATACAAGCAATCGACTCGTCGACTTTACATCTGACCGGGTCGATGTCGGCATTCGCTACGGCGCCGGCACATGGTCCGGACTTACCTCCACGTTCCTGTTGAGAGACAAGTTTTTTCCGGTGTGCAGTCCCGCTCTGTTACGCGGCAAACAGAAATTGAAGACGCCAGCCGACTTACAGCACCATCTCCTGATTCAGGATGCGTCGATGCGGTCGTCGGGCGTGTTTCCAACATGGCGCTCATGGCTCCAGAAAGCCGGTTGCCGGAATGTTGTCGATTGCAATCGCGGCATCCGGATAAACGACTCTCCAGCCGCCTACCAGACGGCCATTTCGGGCAACGGCGTTGCGCCGGGACGGACGACCCTCGTCGAGCATGACCTGAAAGAGGGGAAGCTCGTGAAGCCGTTCGATGTCGTGCAGCGCTGCGAGCTTGCGTACTACCTGGTGCACAAAAAACGCAGTGAAAGCGCTCCGCCGATCATTGCTTTCAAGGAATGGTTGATAGCTGAGGCGGGAAGCCGCGCATAGCGATCGCATTCGCCGTCGATATGAAATTCAGGTGAGCCTTTCTCCGGGGTTCTTAGGGACGTTTTAGCTCGCGAGATGGTGCGTTATCGTTCGGCGACTTGAGACTGGTTCGACTTCGCGTATAGCGTTCTCCTTCCTACTTTATCCCGCACATTGATTCCACGCTCCTGACCTTATTCCGCCAAACCTCGGAGCATTACGCGCATGACCGCTCAGGATCACAATTTCATCCCGCAATGCTAATGAAAGGCATTCGCCCGCAATTCGAGCAAGAATTCGAAGCTGCCCGCCATAGACCTCGAATCAAAGACCGCATTCTTAACCTGAAAACGTCGCAGTCCAGCGCGATGTCAATCGCGTAGATCGCGACGGCCTGCCGATAGACGCGCTTGAACAGGACTACGCAAAGCTAGAGGGGCGCGTTGCGATTTTCCGTTTGAAATCATAAAAGCCCACGTCGACGACGGTCAATACTCGGTCGAACTCGCGACGATGCATCACATCGAACAGGAACTGCCGATGTACCGCGAGATTTTCCCGTACCTGCGGGATCGCCAATGGCGATTGTGGATCGCACCGGAGAACAGCGGCGGCTTCGTGACATCTGATCATCCCGTGAGCATCGTCTGGCAGGAACGTCCCACTGTCGGCAGCATGCTGGGGTTCGCATCTCCGAAATCGTCCCTGGCCTTTCCGCTTTCAAGGACCATGGCCATTGCCGGGCATTTCGATGCTCAGGGTGGCACTTATGTCGCATCGCACGAACAGGTGGCAACTATCAATACAATTGTCATCTGCTTTGCAGATCGCCAGGTATATTCGGATGATGAGCAATTCAGATAGATGCTGGACAGACAAATCAAGAGGAACAGCGAGGCCGACCTCCGCAATGACCTGCTTGCCATCCGTAAGGGTGATGCCCGATAGTCAGCGCTATATGATTGCTTCATCGAAGCAACACGTCATAAGCGGCTTGGTTGGATCGCGCGTCAATGCCGATGCACCGAAAAGATCGTTGCAAAATCTCAGGCCTTGTTGAGGATTGTTCGACGCCTGCCTCTGCCTGACGCAACATCAGCTTCGTGAACCTGTGACCGGCAGCACGCGACCCGCTTCGGCCAGTTGCCGGCGAGCAATGAACGTCAGAAACTATCCCGCGACCGGACACTCAGACAGGGCACGATGTCGGAGCGGGTTCGCTAAATGCTCTTCGCAGTAACTGGCAACGCCGAAGCGCGCTTTTCCCGGTGGGCGATCAAACCACCGGCGTCGGATTTATTCACCCAACAGAAATACAAGCATCATTTCCTGCACGGCTTCGACCATCTGAACGCCGTTCGCCGTCTTGCAACCCGCCGCTTGCGCCGCCGCCAGAAGCGGCGTGACTCCATGCCCGGCAATCACGTCGCCAACGAACATTGACGCATCGAGTAGATCGCGCCGCAGGGGAAGCGGATCATCTCCGTGCAGCCCCATGGGGGTTGCGTTGAACACGAGGGTGCATCCTGTCGGATTGGCTGGACCAACGCGCACGCGGCGCCGGTCGGGCTCTCCAAGTTTTCCGGCGAGCCAGGCCGAACGAGCTTCGTCAGCGTCGTGAATGATGAGTTCACTGATGCCTGCCTCCAGCAAAGCGATGGCGATCGCGCTCCCTGCCGCTCCAGCGCCGATCAGCAATGCCCGGCCGTCACTCACGTGTGCACCGTGATCGGTCTGGGCCTTTACGAACGCGAGCCCGTCGAGCATGTCGCCGTGCCACGTTCCGTCCGCGTTCCGTCGCATGACGCTGACCGCACCCAGCAACCGTGCAGTATCGGAAACGCTGGCGCAATAAGCAAACGCCGACTGCTTATGTGGCATCGTGACAAGCAGTCCGTCGACGTTTGCGGTCAACGTCAATGCACGCATGACCACGTCTAGGTCGTCGTTGGCAACCTGCATGGGCAGGCAAAGCGCATTGTGGCCTCGCGCGACGAAGCCACGAGTCAGCTTCTGCGGCGATTTAACGAATCTGATCGGATCGCCGATGATCGGAAACAGCCGTGTAGCGCCGTTCAATTTCTCAGTCATCTGGCTTACCTTGTGTCATACCGGTTGTCACGTTCGCTGCGTTCTCCGCGGTCGCGCCGCACGGAGAGATCTTGACCGTTGCATAAGGCGCCTGCCGGCTTGTCCTGGAGTTGAGATACTAGCTGTTGCGGTATTTGATCCCGTATGCGTCGTCGACCCTGTCATTGAGCGCATTCGCTGCTGACTCGAAGCTCACGTCTCGCGTCATGCCGGCAACGCGAATTCTTCCGCCCCGCTGCGGCAGGGCGGCCTGATACCAACGGGATGCCAGGCCGTTGTAGGCGCCCACGTAGAGATCGCCGTCGACGACGACCGACCAGATCCATGTCGGCGTGCCATGCGTGACACCATCGTCGCGCAATGGCGACACGTGAAGATCGTCGCTCGCCGCGATCGCCGCAAGCTCATCCGTGGACCACGATGTCATTCGATTACCTCGGCATATCGGGCGATCGGTGCGGCACGCCGTGGCGGGACATCAACCCGGGCGGTGCGCAAGGACGTCCTTTACAACGGGCAGCGCTGTAAAGACATTGGGCCAACCGGCATAGAAGGCCAGTTGAGTCATCACTTCGGATGCCTGTTCCGCGGTCAAGCCATTGTCCATCGCGCGGTTCAGGTGATAGGTGAGTTGCGCGACCTGTCCCGATGCAACCAGCGCGCTGACGGTGACAAGACTGCGATCCCGTGGTGCCAGACCGGGTCTTAACCACAAGTCATTGAACAGCGTGTCGCGGGTGAATTGAACGACCCCAGGCGACACCATCCCGAAGTTCTGTTGCACCGTGCTTTCTCGCTGCGCCTCTGCGGCTTTGTCGAGAGGAAGAAGCTCGACGGTCGAGCTTGGCAACTGTGCCGCAGTGATTCCCCGTCTCTCGAATACGGTACTCGTCACTCTCGCAGCAGCGGTGGCGTTGGCCCAACCGGAATAAAACGCGAGGTGAGTGATGATCTCCGAGATTTCACTGGGTTTGAGTCCGCTGTCGAGCGCGAGATCGAGATAGAACGGCAACTCGGTGCTCTGATTTCGGACAGTCAGCACGGAGAGCGTCACGACGCTTCGGTCTCGTGCAGACAGTTGCGGACGCTTCCACAGATCGCCCAGCAGCACTTCGTTCGTGTATTGCTCGAGCGCAGGCGACACTTTGCTCATCGCGGCGAAGGCGGGGGTGGAGGTCGAGGTATCCCGACTGGACATATCAGGTTTCCTTTCGGGTTGCGAGCAGGCAGCAGTGCCCAGCGCCAGGGACAGTATTGCCATCGCACATATCCTCATTGACTGGATCTCCGGTAGCCTGGCCCGCATTGAAGTCATTCGATCAGCGCATCGCGCTTTGGCAGAAATCTATCGCGACCCGCTGTCTGCGACTAGAGGCTAGAATCGGCAAACACCTATGAAGTGAGTTCATCAATGCGACGCGAAAGCTACAACGACCTGCTTGCACTTATCGCCGTCGCGCGCGAGCGCAGCTTCACGCGTGCCGCCGCGCAGCTCGGTGTATCCCAATCCGCCCTGAGTCATACCATCCGGGCGCTCGAAGCGCGGCTCGGTATGCGGCTACTGACCCGCACGACGCGCAGCGTGGCACCAACTGAGGCTGGCGAGCGGCTCATCCGGACCGTCGCACCGTGTTTCGAAGAGATCGATTCAGAACTGGCGGCCGTGTCGGAGTTCCGCGACAAACCTGCGGGCACGATTCGCATTACCGCAACCGACCACGCGACAGAGACGATCCTGTGGCCCAGGCTGGCACCGGTCCTGCATGACTATCCGGACCTCAAGGTGGAAATCATCACCGACTATGGGCTCTCGGATATCGTGGCAGACCGCTTCGACATCGGGGTTCGACACGGCGATCAGGTCGCCAGGGACATGATCGCCGTTCGCCTCGCGCCGGCCATGCGCATGGCGATTGTCGGCACGCCGCAATACCTGAAGACGCGCGCGTCGCCCAAAAAGCCCCAAGACCTCACCGCACACAACTGCATCAATCTTCGCTTACCGACTTTAGGTAGCTTCTACTCGTGGGAGTTGAAGAAAGGCCGTCGCGAGGTGCAGGTTCGCGTCGACGGCCAGCTCGCTTTCAACGGCACCTACCAGATGCTGGCTGCGGCGTTGTCGGGCTATGGCCTCGCCTATGTTCCCGCGGACCTTGCCCAGCCGCACGTTGAAGCGGGGCGCCTCGTCAAAGTGCTGGATGACTGGTGTCCCACGTTCCCGGGCCTGCATGCGTGCTATGCAACCCGCCACGAGTTCTCGCGCGCGATGACCGTCGTGATCGACGCGATCCGCTATCGCAAGGGTGATCCTGACCACGGGTAACGAAATTTATTCATGAATTCACTTCATGAGGTTTTGCCGTTTTACATGCTTTATCGCTAGAAACCCCTGCCCTATCATTTTCATACGGACGGCGCGAAGCGCGCCAGTGAGCACGTCCCTTCACGATGTGCACGCAACGCTAACCGCAGGCACTGCCTGTATGGAGATGATGAGCATGAACTACCGACACCTAGGGCGAAGCGCCCTGAAAGTTTCGCCCCTGTGTCTGGGCACGATGATGTTCGGCGGCGAAACGGATGAAGCAGGCTCGCGCCGGATCATCGACAAGGCATACGATCAGGGAATCAATTTTCTGGACACTGCTGACGTCTATCACGTGGGTCGATCCGAGGAAATTGTTGGGCGCGCAATCGCGGAGCGGCGCAACGACTGGGTCGTGGCGACCAAGTTCGGGTATCCGGCTTCGGCGAACGCTCGCCCGAACGAGCAGGGGCAGTCGCGCAAATGGATCTGCCAGACGGTCGACGCCAGCCTGAAGCGCCTGGGCACCGACTACATCGATGTTCTCTATTTTCATCGCTCCCTGGTCGAGGCCCCGCTCGAAGAAGGGGTTCGTGCCATCGGCGATCTGATCCGCCAGGGCAAGGTGCGTTACTTCGGTCTCTCCAACTTCCGTGCGTGGCGTGTCGCGGAAATCGTGCGCCTGGCCGATCAGATGGGCATCGATCGACCCGTGGCGATCGAGCCGGTCTACAACCTGGTCGACCGTACCGCCGAGCTAGAACTGATGCCTGCAGCCGGCCATTACGGCATCGGCGTCGTGCCCTACAGCCCGCTCGCGCGAGGCGTACTGACCGGCAAATACTCGCCCGATGGCGCCCCCCCGGCCGATTCGCGCGTTGCGCGTGGCGACAAACGCATCCAGCAGACCGAGTGGCGTCCTGAGTCGCTCGCCATCGCGCAAAACGTCGCGGCGCACGCCGCCGCGCGCGGCACCCATGCGATTGCGTTCGCGATCGCATGGGTGCTCCGGAACCAGCTGGTCAGCTCGGCAATCGCCGGGCCGCGCACGGAAGCGCACTGGGATAGCTACATGGACGCTTTGACGCTGCAACTGGGACCGGACGACGAGAAGTTTGTCGACAGTCTGGTTCCTCCCGGCCATGCATCGACACCAGGTTATACGGATCCCAACTATCCGGTTGAAGGCCGCCGCGTCGGTTGACCCGTCCGCGCGTGAATCGTCGCGAACGCGGCGAATGCCCAACACGTGCAGGTGCGAGTCAGGGTCGGCAGCGACTCACATCATTGTTGAAGCCCCGTATCCGTAGAGGTCGGAGGAAAACATCTTGAACATCACTTTTGAAAACAAGGTTGCACTCGTCACGGGTGCGGGCTCCGGGCTCGGTCTCGCGACCGCAAAGGCGTTCGCCTTGTCGGGAGCCGCGGTCGTGCTGGCAGACCGGAACCGCGACGCAGTGCAGTCTGCCGTCGATGCATTGAAGGAGCTAGGGGCAAGGGCCCTCGCCGTGCAGTGCGATGTATCCGACGACGTCCAGGTGGAAGCCATGGTCGCGCAGACCGTGTCGACGTTCGGTCGGCTCGATGTCGCTTATAACAACGCCGGGGTACAGAACATTCTCGCTGAAACGGCCGACTCTCCGCGCGACGATTACGACCGCGTGATGTCGATCAATCTGCGCGGCGTATGGAGCTCCATGAAGTTCGAGTTGCAGCAGATGCGAAAACAGGGGAATGGTGCAATCGTAAACTGCTCGTCGCTCGGCGGTCTTGTCGGCGGTGCGGAGCGAGGCGCCTACCACGCGGCGAAACATGGCGTGCTTGGGCTCACAAAGAGCGCGGCGCTCGAATATGCGGCGCAGGGTATCCGGGTCAATGCCATTTGCCCCGGGTTGATCTGGACTCCCATGGCGGACCAGATGGTCGCGGGTGGCCAGGGGGCGGCACTCGAAGCGATGACAGCCACCATTCCGATGGGCCGTCACGGACGTCCGGAGGAAATCGCCGATGCCGTTTTGTGGTTGTGTAGCGAAGCATCGAGCTATGTGACAGGTCAGTCCATTTCCATCGACGGCGGCTTCATCATGCGATAAGAAGTTCTGCGCTGAGAAACCCACGCCAGTTGGGTTGAAGGAGAGAAGAGATGGAAAAACGCAAGCTGGGCCAAGGCCTGGAAGTGTCGGCGCTGTCACTGGGCTGTATGGGCTATGGCGTCGCCAGAGACATCCCGGACCGCACTGAAATGATTGCGGTCATCCGGACAGCAATCGAACGCGGTGTCGACTTTTTCGATACCGCGGAGGTCTACGGGCCCTTCACCAACGAGGAGATGGTCGGAGAAGCAATTGCACCGCTAAGGGACAGGGTGAAGATTGCAACCAAGTTTGGCTGGGATGTCGATGTTGATACCGGCGTTCATCACGGTGGCGTCAACAGTAGGCCTGCACACATCCGGGCTGCAGTCGATGGCAGCCTGAAACGGCTCAATGTGGATTACATCGATCTTCTCTATCAGCACCGGGTGGACCCTGCAGTCCCGATGGAAGAGGTCGCGGGCACGGTCAAGGATCTTATCCGCCAGGGGAAGGTGCGATATTTCGGCTTGTCCGAAGCGGGCGTGACGTCGATCCGGCGTGCCCACGCGGAGCAGCCCGTTGCAGCACTTCAGAGCGAGTATTCGCTGTGGACCCGGGAGCCGGAAGCCGAGATTATTCCCGTGCTCGAAGAGCTTGGCATAGGCCTGGTACCGTTCAGTCCCTTGGGTAAGGGGTTTCTCACAGGAAAGATCACGGAGGCAACGCATCTTGGCAGTGACGACTTTCGCAGCAAGATTCCGCGATTTGTACCTGAGGCCCGAAAGGCCAACGCAGTTCTGATTGGATTGCTACGCAGTGTCTCGCAACGGCACGAGGCGACACCGGCACAGATCGCCCTTGCATGGCTCCTGGCGCAGAAGCCTTGGATCGTGCCACTATTCGGCACGCGCAAGGTCGAGCGCCTCGACGAGAATCTCGGCGCGTTCAAGATAAAGCTGAGTGCGGCGGATCTGGACGAAATTCAATCTGTCGCGTCTGAAATCGAGGTTCAGGGCGCCCGATATCCCGAGGCGATGATGAGGCTGTCAGGTCTATAGCGCGCTGTTACCTGTTGGGAGTGTCGCCGCTGTCGCCGAGAGATGTCTGGTGTCTTTTGCACGCCGGAAAACAGCCGTTCACCTGCGGCAGTCGAATGTCGGATTGTGGCCGACTCTCGTCCGACACGCATGTAAAGTTCATACCGACTCTCCCGTCCAACTACAAGGAGGCCGACGCCCGTTTCGGTTGCTGGCAGTGTTCATGCCCCAGCTTGCGAGCGATTACAGTTCTCCCTAGGCATTCGCATCTGATACGGCGTAATCCACTCTGCTGCCCGCAGACCGAGCTACATTGGTGCCAAGATGCGACCGGGCATGACTCGGTCGACAGGCCAGATTCTGTTTGCAGATCCCGATTTCCTCATACACACAGCCAGTACAGATGTATTTGCATCGGGACGCACCGCGTTTGCGGACCAAAACCCATTAAATCAATTAGTTAGCCAAATCTCACAGAACAGTTTTGTTTTGCAACGAACCAGAATCGCTCGTCTGCACGAAAAATCCGCACGACCGGCCGTCAGACCCTGCAAGACACGGATGCCGCGCCATTTAAACGTCACATTGTTGACGCAACACCGACGCACCATGCTCACTGCACACCTCGCTCGATACGGCGCCATCCCTTGTTCCGAGCCCCGGCGTCATTGACCTGTGGAGACGACCATGAATGGCAAGCCGGCCCAGCCCCCGTTGCAAGGCGCCCCGCGGACCTTTCCGCCGCGGCGCGATTTCTCGTCGCTCTCCGTACTCGATCTCCTGGAAGCCCGGGAAGCCCAGCACGTGCAGTTGTCGAATCTCGACAACGTCGTGGCCACGGCGATCGGCCGGTATCTCATTCATGAAGACGACTGGTACGCCGTCCATTCGCCGGAAGAGCCCCGCCCCGCCGATGTCGCGAAAGCATCGACGCCGCGCACGCTGGATAACGGCGTCGTGCGCGCGTGGTCGTGGCCTTGCGTGCTTGTCTTCGTGCGCGAGTGGGTCGAGTCCGAGCGCCTGGGCGGCAATGTCGTTCCTCGCGCGCTGTATCTGAGCGACGGACGCGTCGTCCCGACATGCGTCGTCCTCGCTCCCGCCGATGAAGAGGCCGGACCGCCCTCCCCCGGCCCGTCCCAGGTGAGCCCGATGGTCGGCGGCGGTTATGCCTGCCTGCGAACCGATCAAGGCATCGAACGCATGGGCACGTTCGGATGCATCGTGAACAAGGACGGATCGTTCTACGCCTTGACGAGCCGGCATGTCGCCGGCGAGCCGGGACAGCCCGTGAGCGCTTACGTCGGCGATTCCACCCGGGAAGTCGGCGACGCCGTGAACCTCGGCCTCAGCAAACTCGCCTTTTCCGAAGCCTTCCCGGAGTTCCCGGTCCTGAAGGGCATGCTCAATTTCGATGTCGGCCTGGTTCGCATCAGCGATGTCTCGAACTGGACCTCGCAGGTCTTCGGCATCGGCGAAGTGGGCGAGAGCTATCAGGCGACGGCGGCGTCATTGACGCTCGACCTGATCGGCGCGCCGTTGCGCGCGTTCGGCGGCACGTCCGGCGTGATGGAGGGCGAGATCAAGGCGCTGTTCTTCCAGCCGCGCGGAACGGGAAGCATCGAGTATTCGACGGATGTGCTGATTGGTGCCCGCAAGCAAACCGGAACGCGGACGCGCCCTCAGGAACCGCCCTTCACCCGGCCTGGAGACTCGGGAACGTTGTGGTTCTACGATCCGCCCGGGACACCTCGCGAAACTCATCCCGATCAGCTCGTGCATGAGCAGGCGCCGGAACGCGGCGCCCTCGCACGGCGGCTGCGCCCGGTCGCGGTCCAATGGGGCGGGCAACGCTTCCGGCTCCCCGACGGCAAGGCCAGCGCCTTCGCGCTGGGCAGCTTCCTGTCCACCGTCTTGCGCGTGCTGGACCTGGAGCTCGAGCACGAATGGAGCACCGGTCACGACGAATACTGGGGCAAGCTCGGTCACTTCGCCATCGGCTGGAAGGCCTGCGAACTGCTGCAAGGCAAGCTCTCGACACTCATGCTGGCGAACCAGGCGCGGATCGGCTTCGATGACGCGACATTGGGACAAGGCAAGGCATTCAAGATGGGCAGCAATGCCTTCGTGCCGCTCGCCGATGTCCCCGACTACGTCTGGGTGCATGCTCGTCCAAACGAGCCGATACAGCATTTCGCGGACATCGACATCGTCGATATCGACGGCGGCAAGAGCATGCTGGACCGTTGTCATCAGGACAAGCGCAATTGTTCCGCGACGCAGTGGAAGGCGTATTTCGACGGCTTCGCCAAGGCAGGCACGGGGCCGGAAGAAGGTGCGCTGCCCTTTCGCGTGTGGCAGATCTGGGAGGCGATGGTGGCCTATCTCGAAGACGGCGACGTGCTGCGCTTCGTCGCCGCCGCCGGGATACTGGCGCACTACGTGGGCGATGCGTCCCAGCCGCTTCACTGCTCGTGGCTGCATCACGGCACACCGCCGCTCGTCGAACATGATGGCCGGCAATATCCCGTCCCGCGCAGCTCTGCCGCATTCAAGACCTTCTCCGGCAGCGCTGCCGCGAAGATTCACAGCATCTACGAGGAAGGCATGCTCGAAGTGGACCCGGTGGCGATGCTGGAAGGGGTCAACAAGGCCATTGCCGGCAGCGAGGCCGATGCAGGCGTGGCGGCCACCGGTCATGACGCCGCAAGCGCAACACTGGATCTGATGTACGCGGTCCACCAGCGCCTGAGCCCGCAACGCATCATCGATGCCGATGACCCGGCGCTCAATGTGCCGCAGCGGCAAAAGCGCCTGTGGGCAAACGATACGATCCGGAAAGCCACGATCGCGTCGCTCGCCGACAGCGTCAAACTGCTCGCTTCACTGTGGGCGTCGGCGTGGGCGGCGGGTTCCGGCGATGCATTGGCGAAGAACAAGTTGATCGCGTTCTCCGAGTCCGAGCTCGCCGACATCTACCGGCACGACGAGAGCCTGATCCCCAGCCTCTCGCTGGATGAGATGGCGTCCAGCGGCAAGTTCGAACCCCCGGCGGCCACCGAACCCCATGGCGACGGCGCGCTTCCTGTGAAAACGCCGGCAAGAATGAAGCGCGCCTGATGCTGCTCGCTCGCTCAACGGGCGATGGCACCCGCCTGCGACACACCGTTCCAGTCGGCTCCATACCCGCCGACGGCAGCCTGATGCGCCGCCTTGTGGAATTCCGCGGCCTGCATCTCGCCTTCGGGGAAATAGGCCCAGGCAGTCGGGCTATAGCCGGCTTTCTCGGCCTGGACCAGGTCGGCGCGCACTTGCGCGCGGGTGAGCGGCTGTGAATTTGCCTGCGCGAAGGTGATGGCCGGAGCGGCAACGGCCAGCGCAATGACGGCCCTGATGAGCGATTTCATGGCAAACCCCTGTGTTGCGGCGCGCTGCGCCCACGGTGTACTCGACTCGTGGGAAAAGCTTAGCAGCGCGCCGGGACAGGGTAAATGCCGGAGCGGTCAACCGCATCGGGAAGTCAGCGCGGCGTCATTCGATCGAACGTTCATGGACAGCTTCGTGACAGCATCGCGAGGCTTCAGAAGGTATGCCGGATACCCGCGATGATCGAGATCTGGCCGCCGCCGGCCGGCGGACTGGCCGTGGGCGACAAGGTGGTCGCCGCGAGTGCGAGGGTGCCCGAGTTGTTGATGTGCTCGCCGGTCAGATAGACCAGGGTCCGCTTGGACAACAGGTACTCGCCGCGCAGCACTTCGACGAGCGCCTTGTTGGGCGACTGATCGTATCTGAGCTGGGCCACCATGCCGTCGATATGAAAGAACGGATTCACCGGCACGGTGCCCGACACCCAGAACAGATTGCTTCGGGGCGTCGCGATGCCGTCATCGAGGCGCCGTATCCAGCCGACGCCCAGCTTGGTGCCGTGGAACTTGACGTAGCCGCCCAGCGTGATGCGGGCATCGGCCTTGTCGGGCGAGGTGAGACCGCCCCATGTCGCCGCCGTGCCGCCGTAGTTACGCTCGTAGGAGGTGGCCACGCCCCACGTGTGCGCGTCGTACTTGAGCAGCGCCGACCATTCCCGGCACTGGTTCGACGGCGTGGTCTGCCCGGGACAATTCGTGGCGACCGAACTGTTGCCCGCCACGGCGTCGCGGCCGAAGCTGTAGTTCACGCCGCCTTCGAAGTCGCCGAGGAAGTAGCGATAGCTCACCGAGTTGTCGGCCCGCGCGTTGGCAATGCCGTTGTCCAGCGTCGTGATGCCTTGCGCACCCGTGCCGAACGGGTTGATGAACGACACGCCATAGAAACGCATCGTGTACTGGCGGCCGAAGGTGAGCCGCCCGTATTTCCCGTCGATGCCCACATACGATTGACGCCCGAACAGGCGGCCGCCCTGCCGCGAGGCGCCGTTGGTCGGCTGAAAACCGCCTTGCAGGTCGAAGATGGCGCGAATGCCGCCACCGAGATCCTCGACCCCGCGAATGCCGAAGTAGGAGGTCGCGGTGCCGTCGCCGGTGCGCCAGCTGTTGGTGGTGGCGTTCTTGCCTTTCGCCACGTTGTTGACGAACTCCACGCCCTGATCGATCAGGCCATAGATGGTGACGGAGCTTCCGCCCAAGGGCAGCGGTGCGCCCGAAGTCGGGACTTCGGCATTCGCCCATGTGGGAGCGATGCTCATGCATGCTGCGCAGGCCCACGCTGCGGTCGGGTAATTCATGATCGACGCTGTCTCCTTGACGGGATCCGTGCTTGACCTCGCCGGCGCGACAGCAATCGCCTTCAGGTATGGATCACGTTCTTTTCATGTGTGTTTGTAACGCACTGAAATTCTGCCAGCGGGAGACGACGTCGAGATTGAATAAAACTGCGTGTCGATTGAAGGAATGGTTAAGGCGTGGGTCCGTCCGGAAGGCGCCGCTTCATGAGGCGTTCAAGCGGCTTCCACGGTCTGCGTGAATTGCAGGACGATGAACTCGGCAGGCCGCGTCGCCGCCAGACCGATCTTGACGATCATCTTGCCTTGAGCGATGTCGTCGGCCGACATGGTGATGTCCTTGCCGATCTGCACGAAGTACGCTTCGTCGTCGGATTGGCCGGCCAGCGCGCCCTGCTTCCACAACTGATGCAGATAGCTGTTGATGGCGGATCGCACCTTCTCCCACGTCAACGGCGTGTTCGGTTCGAAGACCATTTCCTTCATGGCGTTGTCGACATCGCGTTCGACGCTGTTGAACAGACGGCGTACCGGGATGTAGCGCCAGTTGTCGCTGTCCTCCAACGTACGAGCGCCCCAGACTACCGGAGCGTTATCGTTGAACGAGCGGATCATGTTGATCGCGCGGCCGCTGGTGTACTGCGCCTGGAGGTCGTCCGTCACTGTGTAAAGCGGTGTATAGCCAGCAGGCAAGGGCATGTTGGCCGGCGCCTTCCAGACCCCTCGCTGGCGATCGTTCCTGCAGTAGAGGCCGGCCATGACGGCGCTGGGAGGGATGTCCGCTGTACTCCAGTTCGTCTTGAGGAAAGGATAGTAAACCGCCCCGCAAGGATTCGATGGATAGCCGTCGGTGGCATTGGCGCCCGTTATTTCGTCCTTGGGTCCATCCAGAATCTTGAAAAGCGAAACCGGCAGGTGGTCGAGGTGGAATCGCATGTCCTCCATCTTTTCGCCATTCGCAACCACCAGCGTAACGACCGACTCAAGCGCCTTGGCTGCGGTGACCAAATCATAGTAGTTCACCGCATAACAAGGCCCGCCGCCTGATTCGAAATAGGCCCTCAGACCCGCGAACTTTGCATTATTCAGGTCGACGTTGTCGGACTGGTACAAGGTCACGTCAAGCCAGTTATTGAAGCGAATTGGCGCCTTCGAGAAATAGGCGCTCATGCATATCAACGGCACCGCCGTCGAGAGCGTGTTGACCGTTGCAGCAAATGAAGCGTTTTCCTGCACGTAGACACCGGGGTAACTCGTCACGACGGTCATGGGATCGATCTCCGCCTAAAGTGGTGACATTCATTATGCGAAGATCCGCGGACAACTCCTAACCAGCAGCACAAAATCACGCTTTTGCGCAGAGTCTTGATTCTCCTTCCGATTCCGAATCTTTCTCAAGACAATGCCGGAAGATTTCAACCAAAGCAGTGATGCTCTGCATGCCACTACTCAGGCAGCACGCCCTCACCCCCACACTTCCTCCGGCAGCGGCAACCCTTCGAGATCCCCCGCGCTCAACGGCCCATCCGGCGTCACGCCCTGCGTCTCCAGCATCAGCATGATCTGCCGCGTGTGCTGCGTGGCGTGCCATGCCGTGCGTTCCAGCACTTCGTGGAAGGGTCGCGTGCCGTAGTAGGTCTGCACCGCGTAGTTCACCCCGGGGTCCGCTTCAGCGGCCCACCATGCATCGAAGCGGCGATGCACGTCGTCGCCCCAGCGGCGGATGTCGTCGGCCGTCCAGGTCTCGGGCGGTATCTCGTCGAAACTTTCGAAGCGCAGCAACATGCCCTGCGACGCTTCCATGCCCATCTCGGCGATGCGATACACGTGATAGCACAACTGCGCCGGCGTGCGACGCCGGTCGCGAAACGGTTCGTGCAAATGCTCAGGCGCGAACTGGACCACGTAACGCGACACGGCGCTCATCACCGTGTCGAGCCGTGGCACCAGCATGCGCGGCGGCAAGGGCTCCGCGAGCGTCGTGCGCAGGTCGAGAAACTTCACCACGTCCTTGAGCGACTGCGCGAACGTATAGCGCGCGCCGATAGACACCACCGGCACGCTGCGCACGCCCAGCGCGAACAACTCGGCCTGCGCCTCGGGATCGTTATGCACGTCGCGCGATTCGAACTCGACGCCCTGCTGGGTCAGGAACTCCTTCGTGCGCAGGCACGACGAGCAGCCCGGCTGCCAGAAGACCTTGATGCGCGCACTCGTCGCGATATCGTTCATGAGTCTCCTCCGTTGCGTTGCAATGCATCGCGCGAGATCAGGCCACTCAACCACGCACCCGCGCTAGTCGTAAATGCGCATCGCCATCTCGTGATGCGCGGCGATGCGCGCCTCGAACGCGCGCGTCGCCTCCGTGATGTTCACGCCGCGAAAACCGCCGCGCACCGCCTTGCTCGCCACGTCCTTGTAGGTCGGCAGGAGGCCCGGAGCGAGCGGCTGCGCATCCGGGATCGCCAGCCATAGACGATACAGCAGACGGCGCCGCCCCGGTTCCGGCCAGTCTTCGTAGCTGGTGCGCGAATGCAGTTGCGTATGGTTGTTGAGGAACTGCATGTCGCCGGGCTCGAGATGCATCGAGAAGCGCACGTCCTCGCGCGCGAGGATTTCGTCGAAGAGATCGAGCGCCTCGATTTGTGCCTGCGTCAGGCGCGGCAAGTCGGGAAAGCCGTCCTGCGCGCCCTTGATATGGTTGCGCACATGACGGCACGCAAAGTGCCCTTCCGTCACCGAGAACACCGGCGACTCGTACCACAGCCCTTCCTCCGGCGCCTGCTCGCCCTGCCGGCTGAAGATGAACGGCTCGTACAGCACCGCGACGAGATCGGGACGTTCCTGAAGCATCACGTTATGGGCATGCACCGAACTCGCGATCAGGCTCTCGCCGCCGCGCTTCGCCGCGTTCACGCACATGAGCCCGACGATGTCCGCATTGTCCGCATGGAAGTCGAGCTTCGAGTTCGTGTTGTAGCCGCGGCCCGTGGTGCTGCGGTAGGTGCCGCCGGCATCGGTGACGTCGGACATGAACTGGCTCTGCTTGCCCTGCGGACGCGGCACGCCCATGTGCAGGCCGAGCCCCCAGAACAGCAGGCGCAGATGCGCCGGCTCATGACGCCCCACCGGAAAGCCGCGCAACACCATCACGCCGAGTCCCTGCTGGGTCTCGTCATGCACGACAGCGAGCGCGGCGCGGCCGGCGGCGCCGAGCGGAAAGTCTTCCACGCCCAGATCGAACAGATCCTTGCCCGATGCCACCGCCGTGCGCATCGCCGTTTCGAAATCGGCGATGGCGTCGTCCGACAAATGATGAAACCACGCCTCGGTCTGCGCGAGGTCCGGTCCTTTCCAGCCCGCGCGGCTTGCAACCTGCTGAATCATGAAGCTCGTCTCCTTTTATCGGTCTACGTTCGCTCAAAGCTCGATCTGTGCCGCACGGTACGCGTCCTGTTCGGCGTCGAGCTTCGCGAGCCGGTCCGCGTCCATGCCGAGCATGCGCGCCGGATTCTCGCGCACCATCTTGCGCACCGCCGTCTCGGACATGCCCAGTGCGAGGAACGTGCCGATCAGCATGCGCATGGTCTCCGGACCCGGCGGCGACCATTCGAAGAAGTAGTCCGTCGTCAGGATGACCTTGTCCTCGCCGATATCGCCCACCACATCGGCGAAGTCCTTCGGCTTCATGCGCATCAGCGGCGGCAGGCAGCCGAGCGCGCAGAACTCGCACACCGCGCCGAGCGCGCACATGTCGCGGATTTCCTGGCGGTTCGCGCCCACCGAGTTGCTGTCCGGATGCGAGAAGATCACTTCGTTGATGCCGTAGTCCTTCGCTTCCAAAGCGAGCGCGATCGACTCCGTCGGCGAAACGTGTCCCGTGCAGATGGTCATGCCGTACTGGCGCGCGCAGTCGAGACACTCGCGGGTTTCCTGCAGCAGCTTGCCGTTGGAACCCGTCAGGCGGATGCCCTTGCCCGGCCGCAACGTGCCTTCCGCGCGGTCGAGGAAATGCCGCAGATGCCGGCTCATGCCGCCGCGCTCGATGTCATGCTCGGCGCTCCAGGTCGGCATGAACACGACCTTGGCGCCCTGCTTCGCCGCGCTTTCGATCGCCAGCGGATTGAGCCCGCCCACCGCGTAATTCAGCGTGATGCTCGGGAAGATCTCGATGCCCGGCACCAGGTTGCTCAGGTGATACGCGCGGCCCACGGTCGGGAACATGTGCGACTTCAGCACGATGCCGAGCATGCCGGCATTGCGTGCGATCGACATCTCGTCGATGTCTTCCAGACGCGTCTTCGCCTCGAAGCTGATCTCCGGGAAGCCGTGATGATGCAGGTCGATGGCGCCCTTCAGGATGCGGTCAGTGGCGGTGGCGCCGCCCGGCGGATACGGATAGTAGTTCGATGTCATGCGTGGGGTCTCCAGTATCGTTCGCTACGTGCGTTACGCGAGACGCTTCTTCACGTCCGCGAGAATGTGGGCCTCGAACTCGCGCATCGTCTCGATGCCGAGCGCGCTGTTGGTCTGCGCGAGGCTCGCCATGCGATCGACCCATGCGCGCGAGTCGCCGCTATGCTTGAGATCGGCGAGAAAGTCCTCGACGATGCGCACGGTCAGGCGCACCGTGCTGCTCGGGAACAGCGCGATGGCAAAGCCAAGCTCCTGCAGTTCCGCCGCGGAAAGCAGCGGCGTCAGCCCTGATTCCGACATGTTCGCGACCAGCGGCCCGCCCGCCAGTTCGCGTCCGATGATCTCGAGTTCCTCGAGCGACTGCGGTCCGTCGACGAACACGACATCCGCGCCCGCATCGCGGAACATGCGGCAGCGTTCGAGCGCTTCGTCCAGCCCGTGCGGACCGCGTGCATCGGTGCGCGCGATGATCACGGTGCCGGGATCGTTGCGTGCTTCGAGCGCGGCGCGCAGCTTGCGCAACGCCACCTCGCGCGACTCGACGATCTTCGCGTCCATGTGGCCGCAGCGCTTCGGCCAGGCCTGATCCTCGATCTGGATCGCGGCCACGCCCAGGCGCTCCATGCCCTGCACGGTGCGGATCATGTTGGTGACGTCGCCGTAGCCGGTGTCGCAATCGACGATCAGCGGCACGTCGGCGACGCGCGTCGTGGCGAGCACGGCGTTCTCGATCTCGCCGTACGCAACCAGCCCGATGTCCGGCACGCCGTAGCGCGACGCCGCCGTGGCATAGCCGCTGAGATACGCGGCTTCGAAACCCGCGCGCGCGATCATGCGGATTTCCAGCGGCGAGCCGCCGCCCGGCACCACGACGATGTCCTTCCGTTGCAGGCGTTCGCGCAACACGCTGGCATGCGATGCAGATTTCATGACTTGTTTTCAGGTTGGGGATAGCGCCGCGACGCGATCCGTTGCAGGAAATTGACGAGCTGATCGAGGGCCACGGCGAGCACCAGCACGAGCAGCACGCCGAAATAGACGTTGGGGGTATTGAAGAGCGTGCGGTTCTGCGTGATGACGAAGCCGATGCCCGAGGTCGCGGCCATCATCTCCGCGACCACCACGCCGATGGCCGTCATCGCGCTGCCGAGACGCATGCCCGACAGCACCGAAGGCACCGCGGCGGGCAGCATCACGTGCCGCACCAGCTGCATGCGGCGCGCGCCCATGCTGCGCGCCGCCACGAGCAGTTGCCGGTCCACCGTGCGCACGCCGGCGGCGGTGGCGAGCAGCATCGGAAAGAAGCCGTAGACCGCGCCGAACACGATCTTCGATTCCATGCCGATGCCGATCCACGCCGTCAGCAGCGGATAGAGGATCACGAGCGGCACCGCATACAACGACGACGCCAGCGGCAACAGCGTGTCGCGCAGCGCGGCCACGCTGCCGAGCAAGAGCCCGCACGCGCCGCCCACCACGAACACGATGGCCAGCGCGGCCGCCATCTCGGCCACCGTGGACGCGAGGTTCATTGCGAACATCGGCCCGTTGTCGAAACCGGCCACGAGGGTCGACGACAGTGGCGCGAGCATCACTTCGGGCACCCAGCCGAGACGCGGCGCCAGTTCCCAGAAGGCGAGCAGCAACACGATGCAGACGAGCCGCAGCGCCGCTGCACTCAACGCGGGACGGCGCGGCGCGCGTTCGGCTGCTGCTTCTGCGGCGGCGGGCGCGTGCTTCGTGCGGACCAGGGGCTGCGAGATCATGCGTGCTCCACGGTACGGATCAGTTCCCAGATCTCGTCGCGCAGTTCGCCGAAACGCGCGGTCGCCATCGTCTTGAAGGTGCGCGGACGCGGCAGGTCGATCTGGATGCGCTTGATGACGCGCCCCGGACGCGCCGCCATGACCACGACTTCATCGCACAGATAGACCGCTTCCGTGAGGCTGTGCGTGACGAATACCACGGTCTTGCGATGCTGCTCCCAGATGGACAGCAGTTCGTCGCCGAGCGAGAGACGCGTCTGTTCATCGAGGGCGGCGAACGGTTCGTCCATCAGCAGCACGCGCGGGTTCTGACAGAAGCCGCGCGCAATCGCCACGCGCTGCTTCATGCCCCCGGACAGTTCGTGCGGACGGCGGTCGAGGAAGTCCTTCAGCCCGACGCGCGCCAGCATCTCGCGCGCGAGCGGCCGGCGCGTCGCCACGTCGATGCCGCGCAGTTCCAGCGGAAACTCCACGTTCTCCAGCGCGGTCTTCCACGGCAGCAGGCTCGACTCCTGGAACACGACGCCGATTTCCTCCGGCTCCGGCTGCGTGATGCGCCGCTCGCCCACGCGGATGCAGCCCGCGCTCGGCGCGAGCAGGCCGGCCATCATCATCAGCAGCGAGGACTTGCCGCAGCCGCTGGGACCGACCAGGCCGATGAACTTGCCGTTGTCAATGCTGAACGATACGTCGTCGAGCGCGTGGACCGGCCCGCTCTTCGATTGATAGGTTTGCGACACGCCGTCGATGTGCAGCGCGGCGGTCTCGTTGCGAGAGAGTGCGTTCGGTGTGCTCATGCGAATTGTGTGTGGTCGTGGGGTTGTGCGGATTTCCTGAGCCGCGCGTCAGCCGCGCCAGGCGCCGACCCGATGCTCGTACCAGCGCAGTGCTTCGTTCACCATGATCGACACGAGGCTCGCGAGGACGATGCCCGCCAGCAGGCTGACGATGTCGAAGTTCATGCCCCAGTTGGCGATCAGGTAGCCCAGCCCGGCGCGCGACACGTACATCTCCGCGAACAGCACGCCGGTGATGTTGAAGATCATGCCGAGGCGCAGGCCTTCGAGAATCACCGGGAGCATCGCGGGCAGATACACATGGCGATAGATCTGCGCACGCGTCGCGCCGAACGAACGGGCCGTGCGCACGTAGTCCACCGGCACGCTCTGCGCCGCCGCGATGGCCGCGACCACCAGCACGAAGATCGCCTGGAACATGCCGAACGCCACCTTCTGCGAGAAGCCCATGCCGAGCGCGAGAATGAAGACCGGCAGGAACACCGACTTCGGCACGCTCGACATGAAGTAGAACAGCGGCCGGAAGGCCGCGCCCCAGTACGCGTTCTCGCCGAGGAACAGACCCAGCGCGATGCCCACCGGCGTGACCAGCACCACCGCCAGCATCACCTCGCCGAGCGTCACGCCGAGGTGATGCAGCGATTGCGCATCGCCGAGCAGATGGATCATGCGCGCGAAGACTTCGGCGGGCCCGGGAAGCAGCATCGGATCGACGAAGCGGCCCGCCACCGTCAAATGCCACGCGAGCACGAAGCCCGCGATGATCGCCGCCTGCGTGAGACGTCGTGCCCAGGGGCTCATGGCGTCACCGTCTTCACCGGCACGAAGCGCGTGGTGAACAGGTCCTTCGCGGGCGGCGTGTCGTTCATGCCGGCGAGCTTCGCGAGCTTGAGCGATTCCTCGACCCATTCGGCCTTGATCGAACCGTCAGGCGAGAGGCCCTTGATGGTGTTGTCGTATTCGAGCTTGGCGATTTCCGGCGGCAGGCCGGTCTGCTTCTGGATGAACGCAATCGTCCACTCGGGGTGCGCCTGCATGTAGACCACCGCGCTGTACAGCGCGATCAGCGTCTTCTTCACGCCGTCGGGATTCTTCGCGAGGATGTCGTCGGAGGCCATCCACACGTCGGGCACGTTGGCCGGCATGGCCTTGCCGAAATCGACCAGACTGCGGCCCGTGCCCGCCTGCAACACCTTGTAGCTGAGCGGCGGATACGCGACGATCGCATCCACGTTGCCCGACAGCAGGTTCGGCACCATGCCCGGACCGCCCACCGGAATGCGGTTCACCGGCGCGCCCGCTTCGTTGGCCGCCCACAGTCCGAAGAAGTCGGTCGTCGAGCCGGTGGCCGAGATGCCCACCTTCTTGCCCGCGAGATCCTTGACGGTCTTGAGCGGCGAATCCTTCTTGACGATCACGTCCCAGCCGCGCGGCGTCAGCGAATCCGCACCGACGATGGTCGCCTTCACGCCGCGCTTCTTCGCCAGCGCGAGGCCCGGCGGAAAGAAATTGACGATATCCACTTCGTTGGCGGCCAGCGCCTCCATGCAGGCCGCGCCGCCGGGAAAGCCGGTGAACTGCGTCTGCACGCCGACCTTGTCGAACAGCTTGAGCTCCTGGGCGGCCATCACGGGCAGCACCGGCCCGTAATTGCTCGTCCCGCCGATACGCACCACGTCCGCCGCATACGCGCCCGCCGCGCACATCCACCCCGATACCGCCAGCGCCACCGCGCCCAAGCGCATCAAACCCTTCATGTTGTCTCCGAATTTGTAGTGTTGTGGATCAAAGTGTCGAACACTTTTGTTTGAATTAAATGTTAAAACGTATGGCGCGTCAACGGAAACTGTTGGACAATCCGCTCATGGACTTCCCTCATATCCCCCTTCCCGCCGCTGCCGAAGCCGACATCGAAAGTGCCGGCCGCTCGGGCGAAACCGTCGAGCGCATCGCGGCCGAACTGAAAAGCCGCATCCTCGAAGGCCGGCTCGTGCCGGGCCAGCGGCTGATTTCACGCGACATCGTCGAGCAGCTCGGCATCAGCCGTGGTTCGCTGCGTGAAGCGTTCCGCCGGCTGGAAGCGGACGGTCTGATCGATGTCGTGCCGAATCGCGGCGCGGTGGTGCGCAGTCTGTCGGCGGCGGAAGTAGCGCACGTCTATCAGATTCGCGAGGCGCTGGAAGGCTATGCGGCCCGCGTGGCGGCGCAGAACATCGATGTCGGCGACAACCGCGCGCGCTTGGTCGCGGTGCTGGAGCAGGGCCGCGTGCACAACGACCGGCCGGACTTCCAGCGTTTCATCGTCGACAACCGGGCGTTCCATCAGGAAATCGTGCACATGTGCGGCAATCCGCAACTGGGCGAACTGATCGACAAATATCAGCTGCCGGTTTTCATGATCCAGTTGCGCCAGCAGATCGGCAGCGCGCAGATGATGAAGAACGCGCTCGCGGAACATGAGGACATCGCCGAGGGCATCCTCGCGGGCAATGCGGACATGGCCTATCAGGCCATGAAGCGCCATCTCTGGCATTCCGCCGACCTGATCCTGCAACTGCCCGCGCTCGCGGGCCTGGGTGCGCCGCTGAGCTGAGATCGCAGTCTGAAGGAGGAGGAGACAACCATGACATCCCACATAACAACTCATCAGGATGGCGAAGAATGAGCGCGCAAACGATGTTCGACAAGGTCTGGAATGCGCACGTCGTCGAGGAATTGAGCGACGGCACCACGGTCCTGCATATCGATCGCCATCTGCTGCATGAACTGACCGCCGTCGAAGCGATCCGCGTACTGGAGCGGCGCGGGCTCGGCGTGCGCGACGCGAAGCTGACCTTCGCGACGCCGGATCACGTGATATCGAGCGCGCCGGGACGCCGTGCCGGCGACCAGCCGTGGGCCACCGAAATGGTCGAGGCGTTCCGCGAGCAGACACAGCGTCTGAAGATCGAGCGCTTCGATCTGGACGACGCGCGCCAGGGCATCGTCCACGTCATTGCGCCGGAACAAGGCTTGACGTTGCCCGGCACCACGCTCGTCTGCGGCGACAGCCATACCTGCACGCATGGCGCATTTGGTGCGATGGGCTGGGGCATCGGCTTGTCGGAACAGGTGCAGGTGCTGGCGAGCCAGACCTTGCGCCAGCGCAAGCCCGCACGCATGCGCGTCACGCTGCGCGGCAGGCCCGCGCGGCGCGCGACGGCCAAGGACGTCATCCTGCATGTGATCGGCAAGCTGGGCGTGGCGGGCGCGGTGGGTCACGCGCTCGAATTCGCCGGCGACGCAGTGCGCGGCTTCGACATGGAAGCGCGCATGACGCTCTGCAATCTCGCGATTGAAATGGGCGCGCGTCTCGGCATGATCGCGCCCGACGACGTCACCTTCGACTATCTGCGCGGCCGTCCCTTCGCGCCGCAGGGCGATGCATTCGACACCGCCGTCGCCACCTGGCGTCAACTGGCAACCGACGCCGACGCGATCTTCGACAAGGACGTGGACGTCGATATCGAAGGCATCGATGCGCAGATCACCTGGGGCACGACGCCCGAGCAGGTGGTGTGCATCGACGGCTATGTGCCCGATCCCGCCGCCGAACCGAACCCGCAACGGCGCGCGCAATCGGAAGCCGCGCTTGGCTACATGAAGCTCAAGCCCTTGCAGCGCATGGAGGGCACGCGTATCGACCGGGTGTTCATCGGCTCGTGTGCGAACAGCCGCATCTCCGATCTGCGCGCCGCCGCGCAAGTGGTGCGCGGTGCGCGCGTGGCGAAGCACGTGAACGCGTGGGTCGTGCCGGGCTCGCTGCCGGTGCGCCAACAGGCCGAACGCGAAGGACTCGACCAGATTTTCCGCGACGCGGGCTTCGAATGGCGCGAGCCGGGCTGCTCGATGTGCGTCGGCGCCAACGGCGATCTCGGCGCCAGCGGCGAACGCTGCGTGTCCACGTCGAACCGCAACTTCATCGGACGGCAGGGACCGGGCGTGATGACCCATCTCGCCAACCCGGCCACCGCCGCCGCTTCGGCGCTTGCAGGCGAAATCCAGGGAGCCGCATGAAAGCCTTCGACGTGTGCACGGGACATGCCGCGGTGATCGACCGCGATGATGTCGATACGGACCTGATCGTGCGGATCGAGCGCATCTCGCAACTGAAGCGCGGCGAGTTCCAGCCTTGGGCGTTCGAGACGCTGCGCTATCGGCCGGACGGCACCGAGAACCCGGATTTCGTGCTGAACCAGCCGCCGTTTCGCGAGGCGCGCATTGTCGTGACCGGCAAGAATTTCGGCTGCGGCAGTTCGCGCGAAATGGCCGTGTGGGCGCTCGACGAGTTCGGCATACGCTGCGTGATCGCGTCGAGCTACGGCGACATCTTCTACAACAACTGCTTCCAGAACGGCGTGCTGCCCGTGCGGCTCGCGCCCGAAGAGATTGCCACGATCATGCCGGTCGCGGCGCGCGGCGAGTTGCTGACGGTGGATCTGCAAGCCTGTCAGGTGCGTGTTCCGGGGCTCGAACCGTTTTCGTTCAGCCTGCCCGAATCGCAGCGCGTCGCGTTGCTGAACGGCCAGGACGATGTCGATCAGGCCGTGGCGCGGGAAACGCGCGTCGCCGAGTTTCAACGCGCCGACCGCGCGCGGCGTCCATGGGTTTATGCTTCGGCGTGATCCTCACGCACACACCGACACCATGACACCGGACGAACTCTCGGCACTCTATCGCGCGTATATCGACTGTCTGAATGCACAGGACTGGGACCATCTCGGCAACTTCGTCGATCAAACCGCACAACACAACGGCCGTGCGTTCGGCCTGGCGGGTTATCGGCGGATGCTGGAGCAGGACTTCCGCGATATTCCCGACCTGCGCTTCAACATCGAGTTGCTGGTGGCGGAACCGCCGCGCATCGCCAGCCGTCTGCGCTTCGACTGTTCGCCGCGAGCGGACTTCATGGGCCTGAAGTTCGACGGCCGCCGCGTGACGTTCTGCGAGAACGTCTTCTATACGTTCCGCGACGGCAAGATTGCCGAGGTCTGGTCGGTGATCGACAAGGCCGCGATCGAAGCGCAGCTTTAGGCTCTAGACGCCATCCGTGAAGAACCGGCCGACGATCTCGTCGCGCAGCCTGCCGACGCCCTGATCGCCCGGCTTGCGCGGCCTCGGCAGCGTGACATCGATCACGTCGCCGATGCGTCCCGGCCGCGCCTCCATCACGACGATACGGTCCGACAGCAGCACGGCTTCTTCGACATCGTGCGTCACCAGAACCATCGTGATACGTTCACGCGCCCAGATGCGCTGCAATTCGGCTTGCAGACGCGAACGCGTGAGCGCGTCGAGCGCGCCGAAGGGTTCGTCGAGCAACAGCAAGCGCGGCCGGTTGACGAGCCCGCGCGCAATCGCCACACGCTGCGCCATGCCGCCCGACAACTGATGCGGATAGTGCCGCTCAAATCCTTCGAGTCCGACGAGCGCGACATGCTCCGCAACCGCACGCGCCTTCTCCACCCGTGTAAGGGGTGCATTGCGCAGCGCTACCGCCACGTTCTGCGCGACATTCAGCCAGGGAAACAGCCGATGATCCTGGAACACGATGCCGCGTGACAGATCCGTCGTGACGACGCGTTCTCCGTCAAACTCGATTTCGCCGTCATGCGCGGGATCGAGCCCGGCGATGAGGCGCAGCAGCGTCGACTTTCCGCAGCCGCTGGCGCCGACGATGCTCACGAACTCGCCGCTCGCAATCGACAGCTCGATGCGATCCAGCACCGGCGGCGCGGTGTCGTCGTTGAAGCGCTTGCTCACGTGCCGCAGCGTCAGGCCGCTTTCCTGTTCGATCAGGCTTGCCATGTTCATTCTCCTCAAACCGCACGCGCCGCGCCGAACCAGCGGCGCTGCACGCCGCGCGCAAGGGCGTTCAACGCCCATCCCGTGATCCCCACCACGATCACGCCGAACACGACGAGATCCATGCGGAACTGTTCGCTGCCGTCCACGAGCAGATTGCCGATGCCGCTGCCCGCCACGAGCAGATATTCCGCGCCGAGCGTCGCGAGCCACGAATAGATGAGCGCGAGATAGACGCCCGTGAAAATGGACGGCAAGGCGGCGGGCAGCACGACGAACGCCAGCGTCTGCAATCGGTTATAGCGATAGGCGCGCGCCACGTCGAGATACATTGGAGACACGGCGCGAATGCCGTCGCTGGTGTGCACGACGACCGGCACCAGCGCCGCCAGCGAGAGGAACACGACCTTCGCGACATCGCCGAGTCCGAACCATACGGAGATCAACGGAATCCACGCGAACAGCGAGACCTGCTTGAACGTGTTGAAGCTCGGCGCGATGGCGCGATTCGCCAGCTTCGACACACCGAGCAGCGCGCCGAGCACGAGTCCGAGCGTCGCGCCGATGGCGAAGCCCGTCAGTTCGCGCGCCAGCGAGGCCGAGAGCGCACGCATCAATGCCCCGCTGCGGGTTTGCTCGACGGCCGTCTGCCACACGCGCGCCGGCGAGACCAGGATGCCGTGATCGGCCTGGGCGTGACGCGCGAGCCACCACCACAGCGCGAGTCCCGCGACCGGCAGCACGGCGCCGCGCCATGAGCCCTTGACCGCACTCGGTTCCTGTTCCAGTTCCAGCGTGGACATGTTCTTCTCCTCAGTGGGCGCGGCCGCGCTGGAGCCTGCGCTCGAACGCAGTGAGCAGCCGGTCCGCCACATAGCCGATCGCGCCGACGATCAGCACCGAAGCCAGCACGAGATCGAGCTGAAACAGTTGCCGTCCATAGACGATCAGATAGCCGAGCCCTTCCGACGACGCGACGAGTTCCACCACCACCAGCGTCAGCCATGCCTTCGTGAACGCGAGCCGCACGCCGGTGCCGATCACCGGAATCGCGGCGGGCAGCGTGACGCGCGCAATCACTTGCCAGCGCGTATAGCGATACGCCGCGGCCACTTCTCGCAAGCCGCGCGGCGTGTTGCGAAAGCCTTGCAGCGTGGAGAGCGTGACCGGCACGAGCGCCGCGTGGCCGATCAACAGATACTTCAACGGCTCGCCGATGCCGACGACGATCATCAGGAACGGCAGCCAGCCGAGCACCGGCACCTGCACGATGGCGTTGAAGCTCGGCAGCACCCACGCTTCGAGCGTGCGCGACAGACCGAGCGCGCCGCCCAGCAGCACGCCGAGCACGACGCCGCCGCCGAAGCCGACTGCCGCGCGCGTCATGCTCGCGGACAGATGCATCCACAACTCGCCGCTCTTCACCAGCGCGGCCAGCGTGTCGAAGACGAGCGCGGGCGGCGGCAGCACTTGCGCCGAGATCCATCCGTAGTGCGACCCGAGCACCCACAGCAGCGCGCAACTCGCGGGCAGAAGCCAGGGCAACGCGGTCCAGCCGGCGGCACGCAGCGCGTCGATCGAAAGCGTCCGGTGCGCGCGCAGAGCGGGCAGCGCGACACGGGTCAGGGTACGGGCCATATTGACTGGTCTCCTCGAAGCATCAAGCGGTGGGTTTGCCTGCCGCATCGAAACGCGGCCAGTACCCTTCGAGCTTCAGCGACTTCAACGCCTGGTCGAGATACTTCGGCTCGAACCAGCCATTCACGCTCACGGGCTGACGGATCAGGTTGAGGCGCAGCGCATCGTCGGCGACGGACTGGTAGCGCGCGACCAGGAACGGATCGATCAGCGGCGACATGCGGTCCTTCAACGGCTGCTTCGCGTACTCCGCCTGCCATGATTCGGTCGGCACGCCGCTCTTCGCCCACAGCGTGAAGAGCGCATCGCGGTTGGCCTCGTCGGATGACCATTGCGCCGCCTGCACGACCGCCGTCACCACTTTCTGCACGATCTCGGGGTGCTTCTGCTCGTAGTCGTCGAGTACCAGCAAGTGCGCCTGCCGCGTGAGCTGCACGCCGTCATCGCGCGATGCGTAGACGATCTTCGCCAGCCCTTGGCGCTGCAGCTTGAACAGCGAGTAGTCGAGAAACACCGCATCGACGCCCTTCGACGCCAGCGCCGCCTGTGCGGCAGCCGTGTCGAGATTGATGACGCGCAGATCGCGTTCGCTCAGGCCGTTTTCCTTGAGGACGTTGTCGGCCACGAGTTGCAGATTGGTCCCGCGAAACAGGCCGACGCGCTTGCCTTTCAGGTCCTTCACGCTCTTGATGCCGGAATCCGGCGGCACGGCCAGATACACGCCCGTGCGCACGTTCGACGCCAGCAGCAGATGCGTCTTCAAGCCGTTCGCGCGGCCCAGCACTGAAGGCAGATCGCCTTGATAAGCGAAGTCGATCTGCTGGTTCGCGAGCGCCTCGTTGACGGCCGGCCCCGCGCCCTTGAAGAACAGCCATTGAACCTTGGCCTGCCCGGACAACGCATCTTCCACGCGATGCTGCAACTGCGCGGTCGCGGCCGGTGAACCGCCGAACGTGGGTGGATCGCCGCTGCCCTGTTGCGCCACGCCGATGCGGACCACGGCGGGATCGGCGGCTTGCGCAGAACCGTTGAACACGGCGAACAGCATCGCCGTGAAGGCGACAAACTTGAATCGTGAGGTCATCTTGCTCAGGCTGAAGAAGGGTTGACGCGGCGATGGCGCGAGGCGAAGCGCGTCAGGCGGCGCGCGTTTCCTGCTTGACGATGCGGCTGCGGCGTCCGTCGATGCCCACGGGCACGTCGCCATGAACCGTCGCGCGGCGCACGACGCGATGCGCGTCGCCATAGTCCGCCACCGCGTAATGTTGGGTCGCGCGGTTGTCCCAGATCGCGACATCGCCTTGCGTCCAGCGCCAGCGGACGGTGTTCTCCAGACGCGTGACGTGATCGTGAAAGAGTTCGGCCAGCCGGTCCGAATCGCGCTGCGACAAGCCGATGAAGCGCTGCACGAAGTGACCCAGCACAAGCGTGCGTTCGCCTGTCTCCGGATGCACGCGCACGACCGGATGCTCGGTCTCATAGAGCGTCGAGGTGAACTGCCTGCGATACGCGCGCTCGGAATCGGTGTCGGGCACGTTGCGTGTCGCGGCGTAGTCATAGGCGTTGGAATGCAGCGCCCATAATGCGTCGGCGAGCGCGCGCAGCGGTGGCGGCAGGTTGTCGTAGGCGGCCGCCGTGTTGGCCCAGACCGTGTCGCCGCCGGCGGGCGGAATCACCACGCCGCGCAGGATGGAGATCTTCGGATAGGCATCGACGAAGGTCACGTCGGTATGCCAGGAGTTCGCGCGCGTCCCGTGTTTCGAATCGAGCTCGAGCAAGCGGCTGCTGCCCGCGCGCGAAGGCACCGTCGGATGCGCCACCGTCTCGCCGAAGCGCGCGGCGAAGGCTTCCTGCGCGGCGTCGTCGAGATGCGACTGGCCGCGGAAGAACAGCACCTTGTATCGTAGCAGCGCCTGGTTGATGGCGCCGATGGCGGCATCGTCGAGGTCGGCGGACAGCGTCACGCCGCGCACTTCAGCACCGATGCGTCCGCCTATGGGACGCACCTGGAACGGTTCATTCGACGTGACGGGTTCGCGCGCGGCCTCGGCGGCGAGTGTGGGGCTCGTGGACATCGGGACACTCCGTTGGGTTGCGTTTGTCGGATGCAGCCGCGTTCAGCGCGACGGAATCATTGAAGCATCGACAGCACATTCGACCAACGAAGCGTTTCGACTAAGCTTTACAGCGATCAGCGCGATTCATATTGACGCAGGCCCGCGATGCTTTCCTGCAACTCCTCTTCAAGCCGCGCCATCAGTTCGGCTGCCGGCAGTTCGCGCACCAGCGCGGCCGCCTGTCCCGCCCATTGCGCGCCATAGCCGAACTCGCCCTGCGCCTTCGCGGCCGCATGCAGCGCCTTGCCGGCGTCGTAGGTGACCGGATAGTCGGGAATCGCGGGCGCCTGCGCGCTGCGGCCGAGTTCGGTGAAGCGGTTGACGAGGCTGCGCGCCTCGCGTCCCGAGATCGCGGTGGTGAAGGTCGTGCGGCGCGCCGCATCGCTCAGCAGGGCGCGCCGGTAGCCCGCATCGATCGACGTCTCCCTGCACGGCACGAAGGCCGTGCCGAGTTGCGCCGCCTGCGCGCCCAGCGCCAGCGCCGCCGCGATGCCCGCGCCGTCCATGATGCCGCCTGCGGCGATCACGGGAAGGTCGAAAGCGCGCACGAGGAGACGCGTGAGCGCCAGCACGCCGAGCTTGTCGTCTTCTCCGGCGGGATCGAAGAGGCCGCGATGCCCGCCTGCCTCGATCCCCTGCGCCACGATGGCGTCCACGCCCGCCTTCGCCACCTGTTCGGCTTCCCGCAAACTGGTTGCGGATGCAATCAGTTTGATGCCCGCGCCGCGCAAGGCGTCGATCGCACGCTGCGACGGCAGCCCGAAATGGAAACTCGCCACTGCCGGCTTCTCTTCGACGAAAACCTGGAGCATCGCTTCATCGACGACAAAGCTCGTGTAGATCTCGCTCAGCGTGGCGGGCGGCGTCGCGCCGTATTGCGCGAACACCGGCGCGAGCCAGTCGGTCCATGCCTTCTCCACCGCCACGTTGGCGGTGGACGGCGCGTGACAAAAGACATTGACGTTGAAGGGCCTGGCGGTCAGTGCACGGGTCTCGCGAATGACCTTGCGTGCGCCTTCCGCGTTCATCGCGCCGACGCCGAGCGAGCCCAGCCCGCCGGCTTCCGATACCGCCGCGGCCAGCGCGGGCGTACTGACGCCGGCCATCGGCGCCTGGATGATCGGCGTCCGGATGCCGAGTAGCGATGTCAATGGGTTCGTGCTCATGTTGATCGTCCCTTGAAGGTTGCATTCAGCGCGTGCCGAGCTTCTCGACGACGAAGTCGACGAACGCCCGCACGCGCGACGACAGATGCCTGCCGTGCGGATAAAGCAGGATGAATGGCCGGCTGCTTCCGCCGGCCTCGCGCAGCACTTCGACGAGCGTGCCCGCGCGCAGTTCCTCGGCCACCGCGAAGCGGTAGGTCTGGAACAATCCCGCGCCGTGCAGCGCGAGCGGAATGCCCGCGAGCGCGTCGCCGGACGTACCATAGACGGCTTCCACCACCATCTCCACGGCCTCGCCGTTCTGCATGAAGCGCCACGGCACGGACCGGCCGGTGCTCGGCATCTCGAACTGGATGCAGTCGTGATGACGCAGATCCTCGATGGTATGCGGCACACCCGCCCGCTTCAGATAAGCGGGCGAAGCGACGATCACGAGTTCCGCGTCCTCGAGCTTGCGCGCGATCAGGTTGGAGTCGCGCGGTGCGCGGCCACGGATCGCGAGATCGAAGCCTTCCTCGGCGAAGTCGATATTGCGGTTGCTCAGATGCGCTTCCACCGTGACATCGGGATAACGCGCGCGGAATTCCGCAAGGATGGGCAGCATGCGGAAGTGCCCGTAAGGCGTCGGCATGCTGATGCGCAACACGCCCTTGGGCGTGGTCTGCTGGCCGGTGGCTTCGCGCTCGGCTTCGGCCAGACGATTCAGCGCGTCGCGGCATTGCTCGAAGTAACGGCGGCCGGCATCGGTCAGGCGGATCTGGCGCGTCGTGCGCACGAACAGCCGCACGTCGAGGCGCTTTTCCAGCCGCGCGACGGCACGGCTCACGGCAGCAGGCGTGACGCTCGCAGCCGTCGCGGCCAGCGTGAAACTGCCGAGTTCAGCCGCGAGGCAGAACAGCTCGATGCTGCCAAGAAGAAGGTCGTCGAATTGCCGCTGCATGTCGGTGGACACTATGTCCCGGTTCACTGTGCTGCATCTTCGCCATGCGCGGCCCGCGAGTCAATCGACGCGCATGCATTTGACTTGTGACTGCGCGGAACAGATGCGCCGGTTCAAGCCGAAAAAAAGCCCGCTTGTCCGGTCAGGAGAAAGCGGGCGTTGCTTGCAAGCGTGCCATCGGAATGGCAGGCGATGCCTTACTTCGCGGTCGGCATCGCGAATTCGGCGCCCTTCTCGGTGCTTTCGGGCCAGCGCTGCATGATCGACTTCTGCTTCGTGTAGAAACGCACGCCTTCCTCGCCGTACGCGTGCATGTCGCCGAAGAGACTGCGCTTCCAGCCGCCGAAACCATGCCATGCCATCGGCACCGGAATCGGCACGTTGATGCCCACCATGCCCACCTCGATGCGGCGTCCGAACTCGCGCGCAATGTGACCATCGCGCGTGTAGCAGGCCACGCCATTGCCGAACTCGTGCTCGTTGACCAGATCCACGGCTTCGCTGAAGTCCTTCACGCGCACGCAGGCGAGCACCGGTCCGAAGATCTCTTCCTTGTAGATGCGCATTTCCGGCGTCACGTGGTCGAACAGCGTGCCGCCCGTGAAGAAGCCGTCCTCATGGCCGGGAACCTTGAAACCCCGGCCATCGACGACCAGCTTCGCGCCTTCGTCCACGCCCATCGCGATATAGCCTTCGATGCGCTCCAGCGCCTGACGCGTGACGATCGGGCCCATTTCGGCATCGTCTTCCATGCCGTTCTTGATCTTGAGCTGCTGCGCGCGCTCGGCGAGGCGCGGCACGATCTTGTCCGCGACATCGCCCACCAGCACCGCCACCGAAATGGCCATGCAGCGCTCGCCCGCCGAGCCGTAGCCCGCGCCGATCAACGCATCGACAGCCTGGTCGAGATCCGCATCCGGCATCACGACCATGTGATTCTTCGCGCCGCCGAGCGCCTGCACGCGCTTGCCGTGCTTCGCGCCCGTTTCGTAGATGTAGTTGGCGATCGGCGTCGAACCGACGAAGCTGATCGCCTTCACTTGCGGGTGCGTGAGCAGCGCATCGACGACGACCTTGTCCCCCTGCACGACGTTGAAGATGCCGTCCGGCAAGCCGGCTTGCTTGAGCAGCTCGGCCATGAACAGCGACGCCGACGGATCGCGCTCGCTTGGCTTCAGGATGAACGCATTGCCTGCCGCGATGGCGACCGGGAACATCCAGCACGGCACCATGCACGGGAAGTTGAACGGCGTAATGCCCGCGACGATGCCGAGCGGCTGGCGCGTGGTCCAGTTGTCGATGCCGGTGGACACCTGTTCGGTGTAGTCGCCCTTCAGCAGTTGCGGAATGCCGCAGGCGAATTCGATCACGTCGATACCGCGCGACACCTCGCCCTGCGCATCCGAGAACACCTTGCCGTGCTCGGCGGTGATGATGGCCGCGAGTTCGTCGCGATGCTTGTTCATCAGCTCCAGGAACTTGAGCATGACGCGCGCGCGGCGGATGGGCGGCATGTCGCGCCAGGCCGGGAACGCCTGCTTCGCGCTGGCGACCGCAGCGTCCACGTCGGCGGCTTCGCCGAGCACGAGCTTGCGCGGACGTTCGCCCGTTGCGGGGTTGAAGACCGGCTGCGTGCGCGTGGCCGAGCCGTTCGTCCGTTGACCGTGGATGTAATGGACCACGTCGGCGGTATCGTTGAACGCTTGCATCTCGTCTCCTTCACTGAATGTTTGGGCAATGGTCACAGTGTAGGAAGCATCGGGCTCCGCGCAAAGACGCTATGATTGAACTCATTGTTTATTCTGGCAAACAATGAGCAGATGGAAGAGCAAAAGATCGAGGCTCTCTGGACCCATTTGCACTGGCTCACGGTGCTCGCGGAACAGGGCAGCTACACGGCGGCGGCCGCCCGCCTGAATGTCTCGAAGGCGGCCATGAGCCAGCGCATCGCGGAACTGGAGCGCGCGGCGGGCGTGCCGCTCGTCACCCGCACCACGCGCAGCGTGCGCTTCACCGAGGCGGGCCGCCGGCTCGTCGACGACACGCGCGAGCAGTATCAGCACATCGCGTCGAGCTTTCTGAGCGTAAGGGAGATGGCGGGCGTCGCGCGCGGGCTGATCCGGATGACCGCGCCCATGGCGTTTTCACGCCAGCAACTCGTGCCGAAGATGTCGGGGTTCCTGCATGCGCATCCCGAAGTGCGCGTGCAGCTGGAAGCCGCCGACCGGCTCAGTTCCATCGCCACCGAGGGTTTCGATCTCGCGGTGCGTCATAGCGCGCAGGTCCCCGACACGCACGTGGCCTGGAAACTGTGCGATACCTATTCGGTGATCGTTGCCACCCGCGCCTATCTCAAGCGGCGCGGCACGCCGCAGACGCCGAACGATCTCGCCACGCACGACTGTCTCGTCTATCCGCGCGCGCAGTCTGCGAGTATCTGGTCGTTTCAGCGCAAGGGCGGCCGCAAGAGTTCGGCGGGGCCGCACACGCTGGCCGTCAGCGGACCGTTCGAAGCCAATAACAGCGAGGTGTTGCGCGACGCCGCGCTCGATGACCTGGGCATCGCGTTGCTGCCGGACTTCACTGCGCAGGCGGCGGTGCAGACGGGCAAGCTGGTGGTGCTGCTGCCGGAATGGCGTCCGGTCGGCGCGTTCGCGGATCAGCTTTTCGTGGTGCGGCCTTATTCGCCGCATGTGCCGCGGGCCGTCGCGTTGTTCATCGGGTATTTGCGCGAGACCTTTTCGGGCGGGTTTCCGCTTTGATTTACGAACGCCTGAATGCAAACGCGCCCGCATGGTTGCGGGCGCGTTGCTTGATGAGGCTGCTTGCTTAGTGATGCGCGAACGTCGACGTCACGTCGTTTTGAATCGCAGTGACACGTGCGCCCGATTGCGAGCCGCCGTCCGCCACACCGCCGTAGGCGCTTTGCGCTGCGACACGCGCTTCGGCTGCCTGGATGTCGGCGGGATACGTGGTGTCGTTGACGACGCCCGGGTTGTAGCCTGCCTTTTCCAGTTGAACGATCTGTGCGCGGACTTCAGCGCGCGTCACGGGTTGGTTCGATTGCGCGAAAGATGCGACCGGAGCGGCGAAAGCGAGAGCGACCGCTGCAATACCGATGAGCTTGTTCATGATTCATTCCTCCGTACCTTGAGTTTTTGGGTTGTCGCTCACGCTGCCTTTGCCTGACTTGCTGCTTCGTTTGCGACCGTTGAGGCAAGTTTAGGGATCCCTCCATCTAGGGTAAATACCTAATCTGCGAAATCACTTTTGGCAAAAAGCCGACTAATCCGGGCACATGCGAAGCCGGACGACGGCGCTCCATATCGGCTATAAAGAAAAACGAAGATGGCCTTTGGTGCGAACGATCGTTTAGACAGGAGAATCGCCTTGAAGCGCATCCTGGTAATCGGCGCGGGTTTCGCGGGTCTGTGGAGCGCGCTGTCCGCCGCGCGCAAGCTCGATGAAATGGGCCCCGTCGCCGGCGAGACCGAAGTGGCCATCGTCAATCCGGCGCCCTTCCACAGCGTGCGGGTGCGCAACTACGAGCAGCCGCTCGATCCCACGCTCGTCCCGCTCGATACCGTGCTCGGTCCGGCGGGCGTGCGCCTGATCCAGGCGAAGGTGACGGACATCGACAGCCCGAACCGGCGCGTAACCGTCGCGCATGACGGCGCGTCCGAGACGCTCGACTACGACCGGCTGATCCTGGCCGCGGGCAGCGTGCTGGTGCGCCCGCCGATTCCCGGTCTCGACCACCATTCCTTCGATGTCGATACCTACGCCGGCGCGTGCCGTCTGCAGGCGCATCTGCTGACGCTGCCCGCGCTGCCCGATACGCCCGGCCGCTACACGGCGGTGGTGATCGGCGCGGGTCTGACGGGCATCGAACTCGCGGCGGAACTGCCTGCGCGGCTGCGCGAGATCGTCACGGAAGGCGAACGCGGCCGCGTACGCGTGGTGCTCGCGGATCGTTCGACGCGAATCGCCCAGGCGATGGGCGGCGCGCAGCCGGTCATCGAAAACGCGTTGAACACGCTGGAAGTCGAGTTGCGGCCGGGTGTGTCGCTGGAATCAGTCGATGAACGGGGCGTCACGCTCACGCAAGCTGGCTCGCGCGAAACCATCGAGGCCGCGACGGTCATCTGGTGCGGCGGCATGCATGCGAATGCGCTGGCGGCGCAGCTACCGGTGACGCTCGATCCGCTCGGCCGCGTGCCCGTCGATACCTTCCTGCGCGCGGAAGGCGTGCCCGGCGTGTTCGCGGCGGGCGACTGCGCGCGCGTGCTGATCGACGGCACACGGCCTTCGGTCATGTCGTGCCAGCATGGCCGGCCGATGGGACGCTATGCCGGGCACAACGCCGTGTGCGATCTGTTCGGTATCGAGATGTTGCCGCTGTCGATCGACTGGTACACGACCATCTGCGATCTCGGGCCGTGGGGCGCGGTCTATACGGAGGGATGGGACAGGCAGCTCGTCTCGCAAGGCGAGGCGGCCAAGCAGACGAAGCGCACGATCAACGGCGAGCGCATTTATCCGCCGAGGAACGGCACGCGCGAGGCGCTGTTTCAGGCGGCGGCGCCCGTGGTGCAGACGCCGCCGCCGACGCATCGCAGCTGACTCGCTGCGATGCGGTGAAGCTGGGAAGCGTCAGACCTTCTGCACGGACGCGTCGTAGATCTCGTTGATCGACTCTTCGAGCGTCTTGTCGAACTCGCTGTCGCTCATCGACTTCTTCAGCTCGTTGATGAGCGCGCGCGAGAAACTCGCGATCATGCCGTGGTTCTCCGCGAGCTTCTTGCAGGCGTCGGTACGCGTATAGCCGCCCGACAGCGCCACCACACGCACGACACGCGGATGCTCGATCAGCGGACGATAGAAGTCCGCTTCGTCCGGGATGGTCAGCTTGATCATCACCTGGCTGGATTCAGGCAGTGCGTCGAGACCCTTGAGCAGTTCGTCGCGCAGGATCTTTTCCGCGCCCTTCTTGTCCGGGCTCTTGATCGAGACTTCGGGTTCGAGGATCGGCACGAGACCATGCTTGATGATTTGTGCGCCAACTTCGAACTGCTGTTTCGACACAGCGGCGATGCCCTTTGCGTCGGCCTGATGGATCACCGAGCGCATCTTCGTGCCGAACACACCCAGCTTCGCCGCGCGCGCGAGCAGTTCATCGAGACCGGGGATCGGCTTCATCACCTGCACGCCGTCCGCTTCCGCCTCCAGACCCTTGTCGACCTTCAGGAACGGCACGATGCCGCGGTCTTCCCACAGGAACGTCGGCACCGGCTTGCCGCCGGCTTCGCCGTCCATCGTGCGCTCGAACAGAATGGCGCCGATCACTTTCTGGCCCGTGAACGAAGGCGCCGTCATGATGCGCACCCGCATTTCGTGCATCAGCTTGAACATTTCGGCGTCGCCGTCATAGGCGTCTTCCGGAATGCCATATTGCTTGAGCGCGCCCGGCGTCGAACCGCCGCTCTGATCCAGAGCGGCGATGAAACCATTCTTCTCAGCCATTTGCGCGAGCATCTTTTCGTTAGCCACGAACATTTCCTCCTCGAAGTTCAAACACCGGGTTCGGCGCATTCGAATTCACGCCTTTACCCGGGCTTATGGTTCAACTTCCTCAAGTGTAATGGTTTTGACGGATGGAAAAGGCGCGCGAAGCCGCCTTTCGTGAGCAAAGCGGCCGCGAAAGGGCCGCTATCGTGCGTTAGCGCACTTGCTTCAGTGATTTTGTCGCGCGATGAGGCTCAGGAGGCGGCCGATTCGAGATCGCTTGCCACGACGGGCTTGACGCCTGTGCGCCAGAATCGCATGGCTCGACGCAGGACCGAAGGCGCGTGCGCGAAATCAGCTGCTTGCGGGAGTTCCGCATGATCGTTCGACGTGACGCTGAGCGTTTCGCTCGATGGCGCCGGTGCCGTCACTTCAGGCTCGGGAACCGGCGCGAGTCTTTCCCTGGCGTCGCCGCAACGCGCGTTGAGCTGGCGGCGTATCTCGGAGTCGTCGATCAAGGCCTGCGCACTCGACATGCCGCGCTCGAATTGCAGCGCATAAGCGATGTCGGTGAAGTTTTCATAGCGGCCGGTATCGGCCAGTTCGAACGCCAGTTCCGCGGTGCGGCGGCGCTTCCATGTTTCGAGATCGTCTTGGCCCGTGCTCACGAATGTCCTCTTATGAGCGATGAGGTGCCGACGATGTTAGCCCGCCGCCAAACGTTTTACCGTTGTCGCGTCACAACAAGCAGACGAAAGACGCTCAACAAATCGCACAAAAAACGCTTGCCTTGCGCATGGGATTCGCTTAGCCCGCGCACAACGTGCGCTTGATGACCGTGTTTCCGCTGCCGGCATGTTGTATTGCTTGCAATTGCGCCAGCCGGAGCGGCATCATCCGGGCACCTCATCAGTTCGCTGCTGTCTTGCGAGCCTTACCCACAGCAACCATCAAGCGAATGGAACACGAGTCGAGAGAATTGATCCTGCGGGATCTTGGCGCGGTGGCCCGCATCAATGCGGTGCCTTCGATGCTCGAGATGATCTGCAGTGAATCCGGCATGGGCTTCGCCGCCGTTGCGCGAGTCAGCGACCTGACCTGGACCGCTTGTGCGGTGAAGGACAACATCAGTTTCGGCTTGCAGCCCGGCGGCCAGCTCGACCTTCACACGACGCTGTGTCATGAGTCCCGTGAGGCTCGTGTCCCGATCATCGTCGACGATTTCGACACCGATACCCGCTATGGCGGGCATCACACGCCGACCCTCTACAAGCTGCGCAGCTATATCTCCGTGCCCATCGTGCTGCCGGACGGCGAGTACTTCGGCAATCTCTGTGCAATCGACAGCCGGCCCATGCACGTGACCGATCCGCGCGTG
Organism: Caballeronia sp. LZ033; assembly: GCF_031451265.1. Taxonomy (NCBI): domain Bacteria; kingdom Pseudomonadati; phylum Pseudomonadota; class Betaproteobacteria; order Burkholderiales; family Burkholderiaceae; genus Caballeronia; species Caballeronia sp. LZ033. The sequence goes on from NZ_JARUXQ010000003.1 coordinate 1,159,502, forward strand.
GTCCGCATGTTCGAAGTCTTCGCCAATCTCATCGCGTTGCAACTGGACAGCGACAAGCGGCAGTGGTCCACCGAGAATCTGCTTTCCAGCGAGCGCGAAAGTTCGAAGCTCCGCGAGCAATTCATCGCGGTGCTCGGTCATGACTTGCGCAGTCCGCTGGCGGCGATCAGCGCGAGCGCGGAATACCTGCAACTCAAGGCGGAGTCGCCCGACATGACCGCGGTGGCAAAGCGCCTGAGGTCGAGCGCTTCCCGCATGTCGAAGCTCATCGACGACATCATGGACTTCGCGCGCGGCCGGCTGGGCAACGGCATTCCCGCGCGTATCGAACGGGTGGAGAATCTCGGCCCGTACCTGCAGACGGTCGTCAACGAGATCACGCAGGCCAACGAAGACCGGAAGATCTTCGCGACACTGGCCATCGAGCGTCCCGTCGATTGCGATCCGGCGCGTCTGCAGCAACTCCTCGCGAATCTGCTCGCCAACGCCGTGACCCACGGCAGCTCCGATGCGCCCGTGCGCGTGTCGGCCATCACGGATGCGACCCATCTGGTCATCGAGGTAGCGAATCAAGGCGATTCCATCGCGGAGGAGTCGCTCGCGAAAGTGTTCGAACCGTATTGGCGCGCGGCGAACAAGACGCCCGGCGAAGGTCTGGGTCTCGGGCTGTATATCTGTCAGCAGGTCGTCAACGCACACAAGGGAACGATCGAGGCGTGTTCGTCGCAGGCGAACGGCACGTGTTTCACCGCACGCATCCCGCTGGTTGCATGATGACGGGATCAGGTCCGAACCATGCGCTCATGGACGATAGATTGTTTTTCCAGCCCGACAGTACGATGAGGACGCCACGCAGCATGAACGGCCAGGCAGCAAACCCACAATGCGTCATCTGGACGCGCCGGATAAAAGATGCGCTCGATGCCCCGCGCGTGCTCGTTGTCGACGACTTCACGGATACCGCGGACGCGATCAGCATGGTGCTGGCCATCGGCGGATTCGATTCGAATGCCGTCTACAGCGGACGCCGTGCGATCGACACCATCGGTCAATGGCGCCCGCAGATCGTGCTGCTGGACATCTGGATGCCGGATATGTCGGGACTGGAAGTCGCCGCGCAACTGCGGGCCAACGCGAGCACGTCGGATACCGTATTGATCGCGCACTCGGCGGCGTCATCGGCGTCCGACCTCGAACGCGCGAAGCACGCGGGCTTCGACGCTTTCTGCGCAAAACCAACGGACTCCGCGATCCTTGCGCCGCTGTTACGGCATTTCGTTCCGGACGCTTCGGCGAGTTAGCGAAAGCTACAAATCGACGCGTTCGCGCGGTTCCCGCATCGGACAGCCGTTACGCTCGCCGCGAAAGTCCGACGACACCTCGTACGACATCCGCCGCGCGCGCATCACGCCACCCAGCGGCCGATGCTCCGCCACGCCATGCCACGGACTGAAGGCCATGCCGTCGTCGATGCCGCGCTCGCGCTGCGGGTTCCAAGTGCTCTGCGGCGCCACGCGAATGCGCGCCACCGTCACATAGGGACTCTCGTCTTCCGGCCATTGCACCGAGGCATCCTCGATGGGCATCTTCTCGATGTCGGTCGCCAGTTGCACGCGCACTTCCCATTCGGCGCCGTTCGCCATGAAGAACTCGCTGACGGCTTCGCGCAGGCCATCGGGACGGTCCTTCAGATCGACGGGGGCGTCCGTCAGCGCCGTCAGTTCCGCCGATACGGGCGCGACGCTCAGCTTGCCAAAGTACCGGCCATGGAGAAGCGGCACGGCTGTATAGAAGGTCTCGCCCAGAATGTGCGTCTCGGGATGACCGCCCAGGCTCTTGATCATGCCGCTCTCGCCGCCCAGCTTTTCGATCAGCGCTTCCGTGCCGCGCAGCATCGCCGACAGCGCCTTCTTGCCGCCCGGCATCTTGTCGGTGGTTTTTGCGAGCAGCTTGAGATTCGAGAGGAACTTCTTCGGCGTCGCGGCCGTGAAGGCCGGGGCGTTGATCATCACCAGATCCTGCGTGCGATCGCCTTCGCTGCCCGGCAAGCGCTCGCCCTCGACGCCGATGATCTTCACGGCAAGTCCGCGCGGGGTGGAGACGTTGTCGTCGAGCACGTCGCCGGGATTCGTCGACAGACGCAGCACCACGGGAAAGCTCGCAGGCTGCGCGAAGATGCCTTGCGCGAGTTCAGGCGGCAGGCCGGCATTCACCTGCATTTCGCCGGTCAGCAGGCCGTGGCTTTTCGCATGCACGCTGCGGATCGCATGTCCCGAGTCGGCGTAGGTCTTCTCGGTGATGCTGCGCATCGTTTCCGCGAGTTCCCTCGTGGTCTCGGCTTCGTCGTCGGGGATCTGTTCGAACGCGGGATCAAACGGCAGCGCGGGATTGGGCATGGAAGCTCCGGTCTGTGGGTGTTTTGAACAACACCCAGCAACCCCTGTGCCGTCGCGCGTGGACCGGTCAGATTGCGCCGCTCACCACGCTTCGGCAAACGCCAGCACCGCGCGATTGAACGCGCCAGGGCTGGCGACATTCATCCCATGCGACGCCCGCGCGATCGTCTGGCGCTCGGCGAACGCGATCCACTCCGTCAGCTTCTCGACGTTGTTGCGGAACATGCGCGGGCTCTTCTCGCCGTCGATCAGCAGCGTGCGGCACTTGATGTCGCGCGCCAGGTCCCGCGTGTAGGCGGGCAGCGGATCGCGGAATTGCTTCGGCAGCGTCAGCGCGTTGTCGAGCGCCATGCGGCGGAAGCTCTCCGTGCTCTTCTTCCAGAAGCCAGGCATGCTCACCGAATCGACGAACATCTCCAGGCCACGGTCGAATTCGCCCTGTTCGATCAACTCGGCCACGCGCGCGCGCAGCGCATTCGTGGCGGGCGGCAGTGCGGCAGGTGCAGCAGGTGCCGAACGCGACTTCGTTTCCAGTTCGAGCGGACCGCCCGGATCGGCCAGCGTGAGCGTCTTCACGAGGCGCGGATACTCGCGCGCCAGATGAAACGCAATCGCGCCGCCGCGCGAATGCCCGACGAGATGAACGGGTGCCAGTTCCAGCGTCTCGATGAACGCCGCCATTTCCGCCACGTGCGCTTCCCAGCCGAACTCCCCCTGCACGAAGGCATCGACGGCCGGCCAGTAATGCGACAGGCTCGGCACGATCACGCGGAATTGCTTCGCGAGCGGCAGGACTTGCGCCTCCCAGTACCGGTAATCGCACAGCGATCCGTGGATGAGTACCATCGGCTCACCCTCTCCGCACGCGATATACGGCACGGAAATCCCGGACGCGTTCGTGGCGAACGACGGCTCAGGCAGGCCTTGCACGGCGGTGAGGACGGAAAGATCGGTACGGGCGTTCATGGATAGGCTCCTTGACTGCATCATGCGCCCCGCTCAGGTAAAAGAAAAACGCATAATCTTGATAGAATCGTTCAGATTTTCTGATACCGAGCCTGTCCGACCATGAAAGCACTCGACCTCGATGTCCTTGCGATGATCGTCGCCGTGGCCGATACCGGCAACATCAGCCGGGCGGCGGAACTCGTGCATCGTTCGCAATCGGCGGTGAGCATGCAGATCAAGACGCTGGAAACCGCGCTCGGCAAGCCGCTGTTCGTGCGCAAGCCGCGCAGCGTCGTGCCCACGCAGGACGGCGAGGTGCTGCTCACCTACGCGCGCCGCATGATCGCGCTGCGCGACGAGGCGTGGGCGGCCGTCGTGCGGCCAGACGTGACGGGGCGCGTGGTGATCGGCGTGCCGGACGATTACGCGTCGTCGCTTTTCCCGCCCATTCTGAAGAAATTTTCCGCCACCTATCCGAAGGTCGAGATCCAGGTGGTCGGCCTGCCGAGCGTCGCCCTTGCGCCGATGGTGAAGGACGGTTCGGTGGATCTCGTCTGCGCGACGCGGGTCAAGGGACTGTCCGGCGACTTCGTGCGTCACGAGCCGATGGTCTGGGCCGCCGCGCCCGGCGCCACGGATATCTGGAAGGAACGCCCGCTGCCCATCGCGGTGTTCCTGCCGGGCAGCGTCGCGCGGGAGAACGCGATCCGCAGCCTGGAGCACGCGCGCATCGGCTATCGCACGTCGTATGAGAGTCCGAGCCTGCTCGGTCTGCTGACGATGGCCGAAGCCGGCCTCGCCGTGACGCCGCTCGCGAAATGCGCGGTGCCCGCCCACTTCACGCTGCTCGGGCCGCCGCAAGGTTTGCCGGATATCGGCACGCTGGAAGTGGTGCTGGCGAGAAGCGCGGCGTCGAGACGACCGCCGTGCGACTTTCTCGCCGAACGCATCATGGCCGACTTGCGGCGCTGATGCGCGCTTCTATCGCTTGCATGCGCTTCGTGCTCCAGTTGCGCAGCGCCGCGTCCGATACCACCATTGGCAGCGAAGCCGCGATGATGCGATAGACATCGTTGCGGCGCACCTTCGAGATGCGCGCGGGATCGAGCCATGCGCGGTTCTCCGCGAGCAGCACCAGCGTATCGAGGCCGATCATGATCGGCCACAGGCAGGCCAGCCGCACACGCACGGCGCCCGGCGCAATGGCCAGCGTGTAATCGACGGCGTCCTGGTACAACGCCAGCGAAGTGCGCAACAGCTCGAACAGCACGGGCCGTGCGCGCACCGACGCCTGCGGGTCCAGCAGATCATGCGGCGCGAGGCCATGACGCGCGAGCATCGTTGCAGGCAGATAGCAGCGTCCGATGCGCAGGTCGCGCGCGCAATCGCGCAGCACGTTGGTCATCTGCAAGGCCTTGCCGAAGCGCACGCCGAGCGCCAGCATGGTGTCGAGCGGCGCCTGAAGCTTGCCCGGCTGATGCGCCGCCGTCATGCGCGTCCAGAATTCACCCACGCACCCCGCTACCAGATACGTATAGCGGTCCAGTTCGTCGAACTCCTTCAGCGCGGCGATCTGCCCGGACGTCTCGTCGGGAAACGTGCGCAGGTCGAATTCCATGCCGGTGCTGAGCGTCGTCACGATGTCGCGCACCGCCGCGCCGTCCCGCGCATCCAGTTGCGGCAGGATCGCCAGCGCCGCGCCGAGCGCTTCGAGCAACGCCCGCTCGTCCGGCTGCGCCTGCTGCCGCGCCACTTCGCCGGCAATCCCCGCGAGCGCGCCGTCATCGGCAGCGCCGTTCACCTGTGCGCGCAACGACAGCAAGAGTTCGAGGCGGCGTTGCGGCGAGATCAGCGAGGTATCGGCGATGGTGTCCGCCGCGCGCGCCAGCAGATACGCGAGCCCGATGGGATCGCGCATGCCGGCGGGCAGGATGCGCAGCGTCAGGTAGAACGAGCGCGACACACTCTTGAGTAGCGGACCGAGCAGGACGGTCCGGGATGAACGGTTCATGAGGCAATGGACGGAAAGACCCGCCGCATTGTATCCGTCCCGACCGGATCGTGAGTCGGTACGCCCCTCACCTCATGTCGACAAAGCCTCCGGCTCGCTGCTTTCCTCCCCGATCAACTCCGGCATCAACGCCCATACTTCCGCGCGCAGATACTGCTCGAAGTCCTTGCGCACTTCGGGATGCTGCAACGCGAACTGGATCGTCGCCTTGAGATAGCCGAGCTTGCTGCCGCAGTCGAAACGCGTGCCGAAATAGCGATACGCGAGCACCTGTTCCTCGCCGAGCAGCGCGCCGATGGCGTCGGTCAGCTGAATCTCGCCGCCCGCATTGGGCCGTGTCTCGCGCAGATGCCGGAAGATGCTCGGCATCAGCACATAGCGTCCGACCACGCCGAGATTCGACGGCGCGAGCGCCGGCTGCGGCTTCTCGACGATGCTCGACATCTTGATGACATCCTCTTCCCATTCGCGCCCTTCGATCACGCCATACGAAGCGCTGTCCTCGCGCGCGATGCGTTCCACGCCGATCACCGAGCTGTGATAGTGATCGAAGACGTCGACGAGCTGCTTCATCACCGGCTGCGGCGCGTGCAGCAGGTCATCGGCGAGCATCACGGCGAAGGGCTGCTGGCCGACGAGCCGTTCCGCGCACAACACCGCGTGACCGAGACCGAGCGCGGACGGCTGGCGCACATAGAAGCAATCGACGTTCGCCGGCTTGATGCTGCGCACGGCGTCGAGCAGGGCTTCCTTGTTGCGTGCCTCGAGTTCGGCTTCGAGTTCATAGGACTTGTCGAAGTGATCTTCGATGGCGCGCTTGCCGCGGCCGGTGACGAAAATCATCTCCGTGATCCCGGCGGCGACGGCCTCTTCCACCGCGTATTGAATCAGCGGCTTGTCGACCACCGGCAGCATTTCCTTGGGACTGGCCTTGGTCGCGGGCAAGAAGCGTGTGCCGAGACCCGCGACAGGAAATACGGCCTTGGTCACCTTGAGCATGAGTCTTTCCTCCAGATCGAAACCCGTGATTGAGATGTCCCCGGACCCGGTGGTCCGCTGCAGCGTTCGGGCGGCGCTTATTCCGCGTCGTCCATCTGAGGCGCCGGGACGCGATTCGAGCCGCGCTTGCGCAACGGGCTCAGGGGGTCGTTGCGCAGTGCGTCCCGATAGGCCGAGGCGGCCACCAGCACGAGCAGCACCGCCACGCCGGCAATCGCATGCATATCCATGATCCGCATCCATTCGACGTTAGACAGGCATCGACCGTAACAGAAAAAAATCGATAAAAAATGAGCGCCCGTGCCGCGAATTATTTCGTTATTCGTGCCATTTCTGCTGCCCTAAGATCGACGCATTCTTTTCTCGCGCGACCTTCCACTCCATGAGCGATTCTTCTCTCTTCACGCCCGCTGCCGCGCGTCATGAAGGCCTCCTGTCGGACAGCCAGGATGTCGCCATCGACGCATGGCGCGGCGCGGCGGCCTTGCTCGTTGCGTACTTTCATTGCCGGCAGGTAACGTGGATCGGCATGCAGCAATTTCATCGCAGCCTGCATGGCCTCGACGCGAATGCACTCATCAGCTATCTGACCTTCCCGATTGCCTGGGGCTCGGCGGGCGTGCCGGTGTTCTTCGTCATCAGCGGCTATTGCATCCATCGCGCGATGGCCCGCAAGCTGATCGCCGACCCGCTCGCTCCCTTCGATAGCGGCAACTTCCTGCTGCGTCGTTTCGTCCGCATCTATCCGGTGCTGATCGCCGCGCTGCTGCTGACGCTCGCGCTCGATTCGCTGAGCAGCACGTTCCTGCCTGTCAGCCACAAGATCAATCCCTTCGACCTGAGCGCGTTTCTCGTCAATCTGTTTTCGTTGCAGGGCATCGCGGGGAAGACCTTCGGGTCGAACGGCGCGCTCTGGACGCTTTCAGTGGAGGTGCAGTTCTATCTCGTGTATCCGATGCTGATCGCGCTGCGGCGGCGCATCGGCATGGGCGGCGTGATGGCGGGCGTCGGCGTCATCAACGTGCTGTCGGCGCTGGTTTTCGAGCCGCGCGGCATCGTCGTGTTCACGTCCTACTGGTTCGCGTGGATGCTCGGCGCATGGATCGCGGAAGCGAAAGCGCGGGGAATCGAAGCGCGGCCGCGCATGGGAATGCTGGCCGGCGTGCTCACACTGGCCGGATGCGGCGCATTCAGCCTCGCGCAATATGCGGCGTTCCAGTTGTGGGCATTCGCCTTCGCCGTCTACCTGCACGGCGCGCTGGATACGCCGATGCGCGCTTCGCCCGTGGTCCGCTTCCTGTCCTGGCTGGGCACGTTCAGCTTCTCGCTGTATGTCGTGCATCTGCCCATTTTCGTGCTGCTGGGATCGGTGCTGTTCAGGTCCGCGCTACAGACCGACATCTGGGCTTCGTTCGGCTTCACTGCCGTTGCGGTGTGCGTGGCGCTGGTCTTCCATGCCGCCGTGGAGAAGCCCGCGATGGCGTGGTCAGCGGCGCTGCGGCGCACGCGCCGCAGGCGCTGACTCAACCGCGTTTGCGCGAACGCTCCGCGACATCGACGAGAATCTTCTCCACGCTCTCGACATAGCGCTCGGTGCCGAAGCGGCTCGTCGCATTCTCATAACCTTGCTCGACAAGTCGCTCGCGCAACGGCTGATTCTTTCTCAGACGGTCGAGAATGCGCGCCAGCTCGGCGGCGTCGCCGGGTGAACAGAGAATGCCGTTCTCGCCGTCCTCGACGATATCCATCACGCCGCCTGCTCGCGTCGCCACGACGGGCCGCTTCGACAGCATCCCTTCGATGATCACGCGCCCGAACGGCTCCGCCATGATCGAGGTATGCGTGACCACGTCCACCGCTTTCATGCAGGCGGCGATATCGTCCTGGAAGCCGAGGAAATGCACGCGGTCCTGCAAGCCATGCTCGTCCACATAGGCGCGCAATTCGGTTTCATAGGCGTCTTCACCGAACAAGGCCGCGCCGACCAGCACCGCATGCATGTCCGGCGACTCCAGCAGCGCCTCCAGCAGCACATGCTGACCCTTCCAGCGCGCGAGCCGGCTGAAGCAGCCGACCAGGAACGCATCGCGCGGCAAGCCGAAACGCGCGCGCAGTTCGTGTTGCGCGACGGCTTCGATATCCGTGAACGGTTCGGCCGAGATGCCGTTGAACACGACATCGAGCCGTTCCTCGCGCAACCGCGTCAGTGCCGTGACGGCGGCGGCCGATGCGGTCGAATTGGCGATCACGTGTTCCAGCATCAGCTTGGTGCACCACTTGATGACCGCTAGTTGCGTGCGGCCGAAGTGTTCCTCGCTGACGATGTCGCGCAGATGCCAGACCACCGGTCTGCGCGAGATCAGTCCCGCAATCGCGCCGATGACCATCGCGCGCTGCGTGTTCACGTAGATCACGTCGGCGTTGCGCGAGCGTTCCAGCGTGCCGCGCAACAGCTTCAGCATGCCGCCCAGCATGTTCATCCCAGGCCGCGCCTTGCCGTCCTTGCGCATGCCGTCGAGCGACTTGCCGTCGAGCACGTCCACTTTCACGCCGACCGCTTCCAGCGCGATGCGGAACGGGCCATCGTCGAACAGGACGGTCTGCACGTCGCCGCGCATGTTCTTCACGACTTCGAGCATCGACAACTCCGCGCCGCCCAGCGCCCCGCTCTGGTCGACGGCGAGCACTTTCAAGCCCGCTTGCTGCATCTCGTCGATGGCAGGCGGCTCGGGCGCCTCCTCCACCGGCAGCGGCGGCAGCACGAACTGCGGCGCGATCCGCGAGATATGCGCATGCAATGCCTCGCGGAAGCGACTGTTCGAAAAACGCTCGGCGTTCGCGCGGCAATCGGCGGGATTGAAGGTGAGCGCGCCGCTGTCGAAGGCATCGATGGCGTCGATGATCGCCTGCGGCGTCTGGCTGTTGAAGAACAGTCCGGTGGGCCGTTCGTGCGAGGCATCGAGCACCGTTTCCAGCGCGCCGCCCTTGCCGTACGCGATCACCGGCGTGCCGCACGCCTGCGCTTCCACGACCGAAATCCCGAAGTCCTCTTCGGCTGCGAACACGAAGGCTTTCGCGCGGCGCATCCGGTCATGCAGCACGGCGAACGGCTGATAGCCCATGATCTTCACATTGGGCGTCGCCTTGGCGCGGATCTTCGCCATGTCCGGGCCTTCGCCGATCACGACCAGCTTGCGCCCCGGCATGCGCGCGAACGCTTCCACGATGAGATCGATTTTCTTGTACGGCACCATGCGCGAGGCGGTCAGATAGAAATCTTCCTTCTGCTCGCACACTTCGAACGAGGCCACATCCACGGGCGGAAAGATGACCTTGGACGTACGCCGATACACCTTGTGAATCCGCCGCGCAATGAAATCCGAATTGGCGATGAAGTGATTCACCGAATTCGACGTGCGGATATCCCAGTTGCGCATGTAGTGCAGGATCAACCGCGCGAACAGCGACTTCGCGCCCGCCGTCAGATTGGATTGCTTGAGGTATTGGTGTTGCAGGTCCCACGCATAGCGGATCGGCGAATGCACGTAGCTCACATGCACCTGGTCGGGTCCGGTCAGCACGCCTTTCGCCACGGCGTGGCTGCTGGAAATGACGAGGTCGTATCCGGAGAGGTCGAGCTGTTCGATCGCGAGCGGCATCAGCGGGAGATAGGCGCGATAGCGCGTCCGGGCGAACGGCAGCTTCTGGATGAACGACGTCGCCGCCTGCTTGCCGCGCAGGAAAGAGCGGTCTTCGAGAAAGTCCACGACGCTGAAGATGTCCGCTTCCGGAAAGCACGCGATGATCTGTTCCAGCACGCGTTCCGCTCCGGCATACGTGACGAGCCAGTCATGCACGATCGCCACGCGCGGCATGCCGGGCTGGCGTGTCACGGCGCGCGGTTGCGGCGCGGGACCGTCATCGCGCAGGAAGTGACGTGTCTTTGCGCGTCCGACAAACGCGTCTTCGAATTCAGTGCTCATGCGTCACGCCTCGCTTTCAGAGGTGAAGGGGTCCTGCCGATGAACTTGCCCGCCAGGGTCAGTGCCAGCGCACGCAACGAAGGACGTGTCGCCACGGACCATGCTGCGTTGACGAAGGTGAAGAGCGCCGCTGCCGTGACGGCCTGGAGGGGATGCGCCATTGCATCGATTGCGCTGCCGACGGCAAGCGCGGCGAGCAGAAACGCGAGATGCGCAAGCATGTCGAGCGCGATGGGCCGCGCGCGAATCCGCGACATCCAGAGCAGGACCGCATAGTCCGCGAGCGCGCGCACTGCGACCACGCTTGCTGCGCCCACCGGCCCGTAGCGTTCGATGCCGAACCAGAGCATGCCGACGAAAAACGGCAATTGCGCCAGTCCCGCACGCGCGGCCTTGGCGGGATCGACCTGTGACTGAATCAGGATGCGCGTCACGCCCGCCTGTCCGACGAGCCACACGGCGATCACGAGAATGCGGCCCACCGGCGCGCTCTCCACGGCGAGGTCCGCGCCGATCCACAGATGCAGGAACGGTTCGAGCACGAGCATCGCGAACAGCGCGAGCGGTGTGAACACGCCGTTCAGGAAGGTGAGCGACGTCGCGGCCATGCCGTTCGCGTCGCTTCGATCGATGGCCGAAAGACGCGGGAACAGCGTGCGCACCATCGCGTTGGGCAGCATGTTCAGGCGCGTGACGAGGTTTTGCGGCACCGTGTAATACGTGACGAAACGCGCGCCGAGATGCGCGCCGAGCAGCACGCGGTCGAGCGAATCGGTGAGCATCGTGGTGATCGACGACACGAGCATCCAGCCGCCGAAGCGGAACAGGCCGCCCGCGACCTGGCGCGTCGGCCATTCGATGCGGCGGATATCGAGCAGTCTGAAACTCGCGCGGGCGAGCAGCAGCGCCGCAAGCAGACGCGCGACGACCGCGGCCGCGATCACGGTCTGCAGGTTCGGCGCGATCCACCACGCCGCGCCCAGCGGCAAGAGCTGAAACAGGAAGGTGCCGAAAGTCTGGTTCGCGTTATAGACGCCGAAGCGTTCCATCGCGTTGATGGCGCCCGCAAAAACCCAGGAGACGTTCGCAAGCGGTATCGCGAGTGCAAGCCACGGCAACGCGCGATACACCTCCTGCTGCAACGCCGGCGCGGAGTGCGCGACATAGGCCGTATAGGCGAAGGCGCCGGTGTAGATCGCCACGCCGCCGAGTACGCCGGTCGCGAAGTTGAGCCATACAGCGCTCCAGAACACGCGCGTGCGCTGCGCGACATCGCCGGCCGCCTGCGCCTTCGCGATCTGATGTTGCGCGGCCATGCTCATGCCGAGATCGAGAATGCTGAAATAGCCGATCAGCGTCCATACGAGACTGATGACGCCATAACGCTCGACGCCCACGAGCCGGATATACGCGGGCACCGTCGCGAGCGACACGAAGGTCGGCAGGATCAACCCGATGAAGTTGATTCCCACGTTCCGCACCATGCTTCTTTCCATTCATCGTTCCTCGCGCGTTCAGCTTGACGGGGTCCAGCGGTACATCGTCACCTTGCCGCGCGCATCCTCTTCGACGAACACGAGGTATTCGCCGTTGCCGCGCCGGTGTGCGCTGATGCCGTTGGGCACGTCCACCCAGCCGGATGCCCGGCCCACTTCCGGCCCGGGCCGGATGACGCCTGCTTCCTTGCCGGAGTCCTTGTCGTACACGTGCACCTCGCCGACCGGTTCCACCGCGAACACGTATTGCCCCTCCACGGTCACGCCGATGACCGTCGCCAGCGGTTTCGCCTGCGTGTCCCACGGCAGGTCGATCGCATAGCGCAGGCGCGCGCCATTCGACCAGTTGTCGTAGCGCACCAGACGACGGCCCACTTCCTTCCAGTAACGGCGGTCGAAGGGCGCGTCGGCCGTGTAGCCGGTGATGTACATGGTGTCGGTCGCGGCGTCGTATACGGCACGGCGCAATTCGGTGAACGGCGCCGGCACCGGATAGGTCTGCATGCGCGCGTAGTCATAGATGGGATTGCCGTGCGCATCGAGGCCGCCGAAGCGGATGCGGTGAATGCCCTTCACCTCGCTGGCGCGCCAGATGTCGCCCTTCGTATCGACCCACCAGCCCCATCCGCCGGTAATGCGCGCGGTGCCCGGATTGCGCTGGAATTCGCCGGCCTCGAAGCGGCCATCGCCATCGAGATCGCGCCAGATCCATTCGCCGCCTTCCGGCCGGTTCGGCACGTTCTGCACCGGACGCGGCCGCCCCGCGATGAAGCCCGAAGGAATCGCCAGTTCGCCGTCGCGTTTCGCGTCGAAGCGATAGATCTTCAGGTGATCCGCGTACATGTCCGTCAGGTACAGGAAGGTGCTGCCTTCGAGCCGGCGCGCGATCGGCAGGCCGGGCCATTGATCGACGTGGAACACCGGATCGTCGGGATATTTGAAGCGGCCCGACAGGAAGCCCGCGTAGCGCCATTCCTGTCCCGGCGGCTTCGACAGGTCCAGCTCGAAGCGCTTGTTGCCCGTGTACACGCTGTCGGGCCGGGCGGGATCGATCCACGCGCCATCGACGAACAGCAGACCTTGCATCTGCCAGCGCAATGCACCGGCCGGGGAATAGCTTTCGAGCGTCGCGCCGAGACCCGCGCCGATGCTGCCGTCGCGCGCACCGATGCCGTTGCCCGACACATAGACGTTGCCCGACGCATCCACGCCCACGCCCGTCAGGCCGTTGAAGCGCTGCGGTCCCGGCTTGCCGGGCACGCCTGAAAAAATGCCGCCGCGTTCGCCCAGCGTGCCGGTTTCGCGATACGCGCCGCCCTGCTTCGAGAACAACAGCACTTGCTGACGCGGGCCGTTGTCGGCGACGAGCAGACGGCCTTGACGGTCGAGCGCGATATCGACGGCGATCGTCTCGTCGGCGAGGTGCGGTGCGTCGTCCAGCAATGCACCCGAAGCACTGAAATGCGCGATCCGCGGCTGCACGCCGAGACTCTCGACGATGCCCCACAGCGAGCCATCCTGCGCCAGCGCGATGCGTCCCGGCTGCGGCGCGCTCCATTGCGACTTCGGTTGCATGGAGCGCGCGTCGTAGCGCTCAATACGATCCCGCGCCGTATTGGCCACATACAAGAGCGCATCGTTCGCCGCCAGTCCGCCGATGTCGCCACGCGCGGCATCGTCCGTGGTGTCGGCGATCTTCAGGAAGCTGCGCGCGAGCGTCGCGGCCGGGTCCTTGCTGCTCACGAGCGCTTTGTCCGCATCGGGCCCGCCATCGAAGGGCATGGCGCGTTTCGGATCGTCGATGTCACGCCGCGACACGCCAATCCAGTGCCGGCCCGCAGGTGGCCACACACCCGACCTGACGAGCCGACCTTTTTCGTTACCTACGCCCACCGCGACGAACACGCTGTGCGCATTCACCGCCACCGCGTTGCCGCCGGATGCGCCCCAGCCATGCGTGCCGCCCGCATACGAGAGCATCTTGCCGTCGCGATACACGCTTGCTTCGGCACCGCTTTCGTCCCACGGCGAATTGGTGAACACGCGGCCGTCGGGCGCGACGGCAATCGCGGTGATATTGATCTGCGTCCAGGTGCCGTCGCCGAAGCCGGAGGTATTGCCGATCCACGACGTCCTGGCGTCGAGCACGCGCGGCGCCGCGGCCGCCGCATGCGATCCCGCCAATGCCGACGCGACGCAGAGGACCGTGCAGATCAGTTTCGACGACACAATGCGCGGCAATCTTCCCTCCCCTGAGCACGGTCTGGACGACCCGTTTGGACGACTGGAGGTTAGAGGCCAAATAAAGCTAAAAAAACGAAAATATTGTCTGCACGGTGAGGCCTTCTTTAATCGCTCCCGCGTCGTGCCACGTTCAAAAAAGATCTCGCGCATTAAAAAAAGCGCGCATGCCGGAAATGAAAATCCCGCGGATATTTTTTCGATTTCTTTTCCTTAGAATCGGCTCATGACATCTTCAGGAGCGGAACTCATGGCCTCGCAGCTCAAAGCGATCATCACCGGCGTGTCAGGACAGGACGGCGCGTATCTCGCCAAGCTTCTGCTCGACAAGGGATACGAAGTGGTCGGCACGTATCGCCGCACGAGTTCGGTGAACTTCTGGCGCATCGCCGAACTCGGTATCGACCGTCATCCGAAACTGAGCCTCGTCGAACACGACCTGACCGATCTCGGCTCCAACCTGCGGCTGCTCGAAACGGCCGAAGCCAGCGAGTTGTATAACCTCGCCGCGCAGAGCTTCGTCGGCGTGTCCTTCGATCAGCCGTCGACGACAGCGGGCGTCACCGGTCTCGGCGCGCTCAATCTGCTGGAAGCGATTCGCGTGATCGATCCGAAGATCCGCTATTACCAGGCCTCCACGTCGGAAATGTTCGGCAAGGTGCAGGCCATTCCCCAATGCGAGGAAACACCGTTCTATCCGCGCAGCCCGTACGGCGTCGCCAAGCTGTTTGCGCACTGGACCACCATCAATTACCGCGAGTCGTATGGCATCTTTGGTTGCAGCGGCATTCTGTTCAATCATGAGTCGCCGTTGCGCGGCCGTGAGTTCGTGACCCGCAAGATCACCGATACCGTCGCGAAGATCCGCCTCGGCAAGGAAGAACTGCTCGAACTCGGCAATCTCGATGCGAAGCGCGACTGGGGCTTCGCGGCCGAATATGTCGAGGGCATGTGGCGCATGTTGCAGGCCAGCGACCCCGATACCTATGTGCTCGCGACCAACCGCACCGAGACCGTGCGCGACTTCGTGCGCATGGCGTTCGGCGCGGCGGGCTATCAGCTGGAGTGGGCGGGCAAGGGCGAACGCGAGCGCGGCATCGATGTCGCCACCGGCCGCACGCTGGTGCGGGTGAATCCGAAGTTCTATCGCCCGGCTGAAGTGGATCTGCTGATCGGCAGCGCGGACAAGGCGCGGGAGAAGCTCGGCTGGCAGCCGAAGACCACGCTGGAGGAACTGTGCAGGATGATGACCGAGGCGGATCTGAAGCGCAACGAAACCCAGCCCGGCTTCTGACGCGCCATGGCAAGACGCGCACTCATCACCGGCCTCAACGGCTTCACCGGCCGGCACATGGCCGCCGTTCTGACGCAGTCGGGCCATGACGTCTGGGGCACGGTCACGTCCTCTCCTGAGGACGACGTGCCGAACGCTGTCGGCATATCCGTCGATCTGCTCGACATGGAGGCGCTCAAGTCCTTCGTCGCCGATGCCCGTCCGGATGTGGTCGTGCATCTGGCCGCCGCCGCCCATGTCACGGCCAATGCGCCGGGCAAGACGTATATGGTGAACATCGTCGGCACGCGCAATCTGCTTGCCGCGCTCAGCACGCTCGACAAGAAACCGCGCGCCGTGTTGCTCGCGAGCACCGCGAACGTGTACGGCAATGCGGCCGTCGAGACCATCGACGAAGAAGTGCCCATCCAGCCCGCCAACGACTACGCCGTCAGCAAGCTGGCGATGGAGCACGCGGCCCGGCTCTGGCTCGACCGCCTGCCGCTGGTCTTCGTCAGGCCGTTCAACTACACGGGCGTCGGGCAGAGCGAGGACTATGTGCTGCCGAAGATCGTCGGGCATCATGCGCGGCGGGAGGCGCGCATCTCGCTCGGCAATCTCCACGTGAGCCGCGATTTCTCGGATGTGCGGGATGTCGTCGCGACTTACGCGAAGCTGCTCGACGCCGCTCCGGCAGGCCAGACCTTCAACGTCTGCTCCGGCCGCAGCCATTCGCTCGGCGAGATGTTGCAGATGCTCGCGCGCATCGCGGGCTATGAGATCGACGTGTTCGTCGATCCGCGCTTCATGCGGCGCAATGAGATTGCGCGGCTGGTCGGTTCGAATCGCAGGCTGCGGCAGGTGATCGGCCAGGTGCCGCATACGCCCATTCATGAGACGCTCGAATGGATGTACGACTCGATGAGCGCACAAGTCGCGGCTTAGTGGGTGCTTCAGACTTCAGGCCGGCCTTTCCCAAGGCCGGCCTGAAGCACGTCAGTGCATCGGTCCTTCCGCAATCGCTTCCTCATAAACCGCTGCCACGCGCTTCGCGATCACCGAGCGGTCGAAGTGCTCCCACGCATAGCGCCGGCAAGCCGCTTCGTCCGGCAGGTCGAGCGTGCCGTCGAAGGCCGCGATCAGGCCGTCCGCAATCGCATCGACGCCCGTCGACGCCAGCACCAGATCCTCCGACAGCCCGCGCACCGCTTCCGGCAGACCGCCCACCGGCGTCACCAGCACCGGCGTTCCCGATGCCAGCGACTCCACCGTAATCAGCCCGAAGCCTTCGAGCGCGACCGTCGGCACGATACTGAGGTCCGCCGCGCGATACAGCGAAGCCAGCTGCTCGTCGGGAACGAAGCCGAGCAGGCGGACGTTGTCGTCGAGACCGGCGGCATCGATACGGGCCTGCAACTCTTCCGCAAGCCGCCCCTTGCCCGCGATCAACAGCAGCACATCGGGCACCTTCTGCTTGACGCGCGTGATGGCGTCGATCAGCGATTCGAGCCCCATGCGCCGCACCAGCCGCCGCACCGCAAGCACGATCGGCCGCCCCGCCGGCAACTGCAATTTCCGGCGCGCTTCCGAGCGGCTCAGCTTCTGGTCGAACTGCGCGACATCGACACAACCCGGCACCACGCGGATGCGTTCTTCCGGCACGCCGTAACGCGCGCTCAGGATCTGCCCGAACGCTTCCGAGAGCACGATCAGCCGCGACGAACGCGCATACACGCGCCGCTCCAGCATCAGCTTCGCGCGCTGACCGAGCGTGTCCGCGCCTTCGACATGACTCTCGTCGGCCCACGGCCCCTGGAAGTGCGAGACCTGCGCGATGCCGCGCGTCACATCGAGTCCGGGAAACGTGTACAGCGCGAAGTGCGACGAGACGACGTCGGGCCGCTCCATATCGAGGCTGGCGCGCAAGGCGCTGCGTGCGTTCATCAGGCGGCGCGGCAGCGACTGCGCGGCCGGACCGAAACCACGGATGGCGCCGCCCGAATCGACCGCCACGCGCGGCGAACCGGCAACCACACCGCGCACCTCGACGCCCGCCGCCGGCAGCGCGCCGACCAGCGTGTAGTACATGCGGTCGAGGCCGCCCGCGCGCTCCGGAAACCAGTGCATGCCGATTTGCAGGGACTTGATGGATGGGGTGCTCATGGCTGTTTCCTGTTCGGGTTGATGTCAGACGCGCGATTGCGCGGATGCCGCCTTCAGTGTCGTCACGTTGTCGCTGCGCTCATGCCGCGCGAAGCTGCGATAAAGATCGAGATAACGCCGCGCCATGCGCGCCCAGTTGAAGTCCGCCGCGAGCGTGCGTGCCGCCGCGCCCATGCGCACGCAGCGTTCGCGCGACGCCGCCAGTTCGCCGATGGCGCCCGCCAGCGCGACGGCGTCGTCGGGATCGGCGAGCACGATGCCGCAGTCCTCGCCGATGATCTCCGCGCCGCCCGCCGTGCGCGCCGTGATGACCGGCAGGCCGGCGGCGAGCGCTTCCAGCAGCGAAAGGCTCATCGCTTCATAGCGCGACGGGAACACGAAGGCATCGACGGAATGCATCAGCGTCGGCATGTTCTTGACGAGCCCGAGAAAATGCACGCGGTCCGCAATGCCGAGCGCGCGCGCCTGCTCCGGATAAGGACTGCCCGCCAGATACCCCGCGACGACGAGCTGCACATGCGGCGGCAGCGATACCAGTGCGTGCAGCACGGTTTGCAGGTTCTTGCGCGGCGTGCGCAGGTCGCCGACGAACAGCAGCAGGAACGCATCGTCCTTCAGGTTGAACGCCGCGCGTTCGGCAGAGGCCGCCGCGAAGGCTTGCGTATCCACGCCGTTGTAGACGACCTGCACGCGCTGGCTCTCGATGCCGCCCGCGCGGATCTCGTCCGCCACCTTCTCCGATACCGCCGCGATCACCCGCGAACGCCGGTACGCCCAGCCTTCGAGCCAGGCATTCAGGCGGCTGTAGATGACCTGATACGCCGACCACGCGCCGCCGCGCAGCCGGAACGGGTAATACGGGCTGCGGGTCCAGCCGCCATGCACGAAATGCGCGGTGTTGACCTCGGCGCGCGCCCAGGTGATGAAGCCGTTCACGTGCAGGACGTCGTAGGCATCGCGATGCGCGCGCAGCCACAGTGCGCTCTTGATCGCGAAGACCTGTTGCTTGACGAGGCGCGTCGGCCAGAAGCGGCCGGCGATCACCGGCACCCAGCGCAGCCGCGCGTGAGCGAGCAACTCGGGCGCGACGTGCGATGCCACGAGAATTACCTCGTGCCCCTCGGCCAGCGCCGCGCGCGCGATTTCGTAGTTGACGCGGCCCTGGCCGTCGTTATGCCGCACCACGTGGGTGACGATCGCGATTCTCATTGGCTAGCCTTTGATGTTGAAAGAAGAGAGATTCGCGGCGGCGCACGAGCTTCGCATGATGGCGCGCGGCGATGATCGCAAACAGGCTCGTGAACAACAGCGATCCGCCGGTGCTGACGAAGGTGTTGGCGAACAGCAGGATGCCGATCATCGAAAAGGCCAGGCTCAGCGCGGCCTGCGCGAACTTGTCGTCGCGCAGCGAGAACGACGCGCGCCACGCCCGCACCAGCAACAGCGCGACGCCCGCCATGTAGAGCAGGCCGCCCGGCCAGCCCAGCACGAAGGGCACGTTCATCACGCCGCTGTCGAAGCTGCCGTACTTGCCGAGATCGCCGTTCGCGCTCGCCAGTTTCGTCGAGGTGCCGGTGGCGCCGAAGCCCTCGCCCGTGACATCGGTGAAGGCGGTCACCATGAAGTTCGTGTAGAACTCGTTGCGCGCGGCATAGCTGCTGTCGTTGCTCAGGTTGGTCATGGTCTGGAGGCGTGTGCCGAGCTTGTCCGCCACCGGCCCGATGGTCAGCAGCGGCACCGACAGCCCGACGAGCACCACCGCGCCGAGCACGATGCGCAGCCGCACGCGGTTGCTCGCCTTGAGCAGTTGAAGCAGCATCGCGATGATCCAGCCGCCCCACGCCGAACGCACCATCGACAAGGCGAAGGAGACGAAGCCGAGCGCGCCCGCCAGCCAGCGCGCGCGCTGCGTGCCGGCCATCACCAAGGTCAGCCCCGCCATCACGACGAGCGCGAACGGGCCGGACGAGTTCATCGTGCTGAAGACGCGCACGCCGAGCGGCACCGGCTCGCCTTGCGAAGCCATTTGCGAGCCGATCATCCACAGGGCGTCCCAGGCCGGCATGATGAAGAACTGCACGATGCCATAGGCGCCCATCAGCAGCAGGCCGTAGACGAAGGTATCCAGCAGTACCTTGCGGTACTTCGGATACTCGTGTGCGTTCACCATGATGTGAAAGCCGATGAGCACCGGATACAGCCAGTTCGCAAGGTCGTAGGTCGCCGCCATCGGGCCGCTGGACGCCACGCCGATCAGGTAGGCATACGCGATGCCGAGCAGCATCAGCAGCATCGGCAGGCCGCGCCGCTGGGCCAGCACCCTGTACTGGCGCAACAGGGTGAGGCCGCAGATCATCGTGACGACGAGCGGTGCGATCTGGATCAGGCTCGTCGGCGTGAACGCGCCGCGGCTCCAGTCCGCGAGACGCCGCACTTCCGGGCTCAGGAACCAGACCCACCACATGAAGCCGATGTACCGCGCCGGGCTGCGGAAGTAGAGGTAGAGCGCCGCGCACGTCGCCAGCAGCGGAAAGGCCAGCGTGAGCACCGTCCCTTGGCGCGCCAGCACCAGCAGCGCGGTCAGCCCCCAGACGACCGCCTGCGCGGTCCATTCCGGCGGACCCTTGCGCGCCCGGCGCACGGTCTTGACCCGGCCGGCGAGGTCGCGTGACATGGGAGGCAGCGGCGCGGCGTTCATCTCGTCAGCTCGCGCGGCGCGAATACCGCCTGCCCGTTTGGCGCGGCATCGTTCGCGCCCTGCGCGTGTTCCAGCGCGGCGCGCGTCAGCCGCACATGCTGGAGCGCGAACTCGCGTGTCGTGTAGTCGCGGGCGATGAAATGGCGCATGGCGGCCTGCGCCCGCGCCAATGCGAGCGCGGGATTGACGCGCAGTTCATCGAGCGCGCGGCGCAGCGCCGGCGCATCGTGCGCGGGCACGTAGGACACGTGTCCGGTGCCGAAGTAATCGCGCAGACCGCCCACATCCGTGACGATCACCGGTTTGCCGAGCGCGACGGCTTCGAGCAGCACCGTGAGTCCCGAAGCATGCGTGTTCGCGCGCAAGGGCACGACGATCACATCGGCCCAGTCGTACAGTTCGCGCGCCGCGTTCAGCCCGATGGCCGGTGCGATGCACACGTTGTCCGCGTGCAGCGAGGCCGGCACGCGACGGCGCGTCGCGATGCGCACGTCGTAGCGTGCATCGTCGCGCAGCGCCGTGGCGAGCGTACGCCAGTCGCGGTCGCGGTCATTGCCGATCGCCCCGACGCGCAGCGGTGTATGCGGCGTCCATGCGCGCGGCTCGGCGAGCGCGAAGTCCTGCAGGTTCAGGCCGTAGAAGACCTGCTCCGCCTCGCGGCCGAAGTACTCGCGCACCAGCGCGGCATTCACGCTGGAATGCGTGGTGAGGATATCCGCGCGCGCAATCAGCTTGCGATAGATCCAGCGGCGCACCGCGCCATAGCCGGGCCATTTGTCGAGCAGCCAGATCGACTGCGCAAGCAGCAGCGGCCTGCCCTGCGCGCAGCCCTTGAGCAGCAGCAACAGCGCGGCGGACAGATACTCCTGCTCCGTGTGCGTCCATACGGCGTCGCAGGCGAGTATGGCCTCGCGATTGCGCCACGTATGAATCAAATCGAAGCCAAGCGCGGCCTTCAACGCGCGGCGCAGGAAGCGCATCGGCTTGCGTTCGTCGGCATCGCGCGAGTAGGTCAGCGTGAATTCCGCCGACTCCGCATGGTGATAGCCATACAGGCAGCCGATGTTGTCGCCCTGCCGATACCGCGCCGGATCGGCGCCATGGAAGAGATGCACATGCACGTTCGTCATAGTGTCCTCGCAGCGGGAAGCGCAGGCGTGTCCGACGTGCGCGCGCGGCGGGCCTCAGAGCGCGCCTCGCGGGCGCCGCTGCGCACCGCGCGCCAGCGCCGCCATGCATGGGCCACGCCGCCGCGCGTCGCGAGCAGCGCCTGCGTCAGGCCCGGATAGACCTTCGTGCCGATCAGCGCATACCACCACCACGCCAGTTCGCGATGACCCGGATCGAGCTGCTCGCTCAGGATCAGATGGAAGTTGTAGGCGGCATCGCTCAGTGCGCCGAAGGTCTGGGCGTCGCGCCGGTCGTCGTCGAAACGCTCGGCCGGAAAGTGATCCACCGCGACCAGCGGGTCATAGCGCACCGTCCAGCCCGCGCGCCGCACGTTCATGCTGAACGCCATGTCGTTGTGAACCTGGGCGCCCGCGCCACGCAATCGCGTATCGAAACGCAGCGCGCCCACCGCCGCGCGCCGGTAGCTCATGTTCGCGCCCTTCAGCATGCGTACGTCCCGCGCCGGTCCCACGCCGAGGTGATGGTTGCCCACGATCCGGCCCGTGCGGCGCACCACGCCCACTTCGTGGCGCGCGCCGTCCAGCACGCGGCCCTTCTCGTGGACCCAGTCGCGCCCGCCGAGCGCACCGAGGCGTTCATCCTCTTCGAACGCGCCGGCGATACGCGCAATCCAGTCGGGATGGGGCGCGGCGTCGTCGTCGGTGATCGCGACGATCTCGCCTTGCGCCGCCTCCAGCCCGCGATTGAGCGCCGCCACCTGACCGCCCGCGCCGGTCTCGATCACGCGCAACATGAAGCCTTGCGCGCCCTTCAGTTCGATCGCCAGACGCCGCGCCGTTGCTTCGTCCTCGGGACGCGCGATCACCAGCACTTCCTCTGGCAGGCGCGTCTGCGCCCGCAGCGCCGCCAGGCAGCGCTTCAGGTCCGCCGGCCTGCGATAGGTCGGCACCACCACCGAGACGCTCAAGCTCATGGTCATGGTCTGTTCTCCCTCAGTGGCCCGCATACTCTTCCACCGCTGCGTAATGGGCGCGCCCGTAGCCGCGCGCGCGTTGTGGCGTACCGTTCAGGATCGCGCCCTGCACGACGATGCCCGCCGTACGCAGGCGCCGCGTCGCTTCGCTGATTTCGCCTTCGTTGTGCGCACCGGAGCGCAGCACGAGGAAGTTCGTGCCCGCCATCTTGCCGACGATCAGCGCGTCCGTGACCGCGAGCACCGGCGGCGTGTCGATCAGCACGGCGTCGTATTTGCGGGCGAGCGCCTCGAGCGTGGGCTGGAGTCGCGGCGACATCAGCAGTTCCGACTGATTGCCCGGACGCTTGCCCGCCGCGATGAAATCGAGCGATGGAATCCGGGTCGTGCGGATTGCCTTCTCCAGGCCGATCGTTCCCGCCAGCAGTTCCGCGAGGCCCGGCTCGCGCCCGGCGCTCAACGCGCGTTCGAGCTTGCCGCGCCGCATGTCCGCGTCGATCAGCAGCACGCGCTTGCCGGTAGCCGCGAGCAGCACCGCGAGGTTGGCCGCGAGAAAGCTCTTGCCGACGCCCGACGCCGGCCCGGTCAGCATCACCACGCGATTGCGCGCTTCCATCAGCGAGAACTGGATCGACGTGCGCAGGCTGCGCATGATCTCGACGCAGACGTCGTTGGGACGCAGCATCGCGAGAATGGGCGCTTCGAGGTCGTCGTGACGGCGGCGCTTCACGTCGGTATCGAAACGGGTTTGCTCGGCGCTGTGCGGCACGAGCGCGAAGATCGGCAGCGAGGAGACGCGTTCGAGGCGCTCCGGATCGTCGATGCCCTTGAAGATCGCGCGGCGCGCGAACACGAAGCCCGTGCCGAGGATCAGCCCGAGAATCACCGCCGCCGACATGATGAGCACCTTCTTAGGCTTGACCGGATCGCCGGGTCGCAGCGCGGCATCGACGATATGCACGTTGCCGCCCGTACCGGCCCGCTGCACCGAAAGCTCCTGCACGCGGTTCAGCAGCAGCACGTAGATGTCTTCCGCCACCTTCGCGTCACGCTGCAACGCCACCGCCTTCACTTCCGATTGCGGCAGATCGCGGAAGCGCGACGCATAGCGCTCGCGTTGCGCTTCGAGTTGCGCGAGTTGCTCGCGCGCCGTCGTCAGCGCCGGATGCAGATTGCCGTAGCGCTGTTCGAGCGTCGTGATCTGCAGGCGCAGCGCGGAAATCTGCGCCTCATAGCCGATGCTGCCTTCGAGATAGACCTTGGCTTCGTCGCTTGCGTTGATGACGCCCGCCTGGCGCTGATACTCGGTCAGCGCAGCTTCCGCGTTGTGCAGGTCCGCCTTGAGCCGCGGCTCCTCGGTGCGCAGGAAGTCGAGCATCTTGCCGGCGTCGGCCTGCTTGGTCTCGATATGCTGGCGCAGATACGACTGCGCGAGCGCATTCGCGATCTCGGCGGCCTTGTCCGGATTCTGGTTTTCGAGCGAGATCTGGATCACGCCGGTCTGCTTGCCCTGCTCGGTCACCGTGATGCCCGACTGGAAGCTTGCAATCGCCGAGAGATCGTTGGCGCGTATCACCTTGAAACGCGTGCCGGGCCGGGCCACGAGCTGCTTCACGAGCAGCGTGACGCCCTGGCCGCTCGCCTCCGCGCCTGCCTGTCCCTGAAGCAGCGCGTGTCCCTGCGGGTCGGCCAGCGCATAGCGCCCGTCGCCGAGCGCGGTGAGCATCAGTTCCTTGCCTTCCCACTGCGGCTCGACCTCGATCGAATCCAGCTGGATGATCTCGCCGCCCCACGCATACGACGCCATGCCGAACCACGGCTTAGCCGGCACGCCGGGCGTCGCGAAGCGTGCCGCGAGACTGCCGAGCAGCGGCAGCGTCACCGGCGCAACCGAGAAGTTGAGCTTGCATTGCGCCACCACCGGCGCCACCACGCCGCGGCTCTTGATGATCTCGATTTCCGCGTCGGTGGGCAGCGCGCTCGATCCCGAGTTGATCGCCTGGCCGGTTTGCGTCTGCGTGAGCGCCTGCGACGTGTTGTCGTTGGTTTCGACGCGCACGTGAGCATCGGCGGAATACACCGGCCTCGCGAGATAGCAATACACGGCCGCGCACAGCACCACGAAGGCGAAGACGCCGATCAGCCAGCCGATGTCGTCGATCACGGCCTGGATCAGATTGCCGAGCACGACGTCTTCCTCGTCGGGCTTCTGCATGAAGGGATGCACTTGCATGTTCACGATTCGACTCCCTTGTTCGATGCCCGCTAGCGCGTCAGCTGCTTCAGATAGAAGAGCGTCTGCAAGGTCGGCAACACCTGGTTGATCAGGCGGTTGAACTGCACCGCGCCCGCCGTGCCCACGTAGACCACGTCCTGCGGACGCAGCTGGAATTGCGTCGAGAGCAGCAGCGAGTCCGGCTGCGACATGTCGAGCCGGAAGATGTCGGGCCGCGCCGGATTGCTGCGCGCGCCGCGCACCACATAGATCTGGCGCACGTTGGCGTCGGTGTCGAGTACGCCGCCGGCAAGCGTCAGCGCATCGGCGATCGACGCGCGGCCGCGCACCATGTTCACCGGCATCGGCGTCTTGACTTCGCCCATCACGAAGATGCGGCTGTCGTAGCGGTCCGGAATGTTGATGATGTCGCCCGACTGCAGCATCACGTTCTGCGAGATGTCGCCGCGATCCAGCACGCTGTTGGCGTCGAGCACATACAGCTTGCCGCCGCGCGTCAGCCGCACGCGCTGGAGATCCGCCTCGGACGTGGTGCCGCCCGAGCGCGTGATGGCGTCCACGAGCGTCAGCGGCACGTCGCTCACGGCGAGCGGGCCGGGCTGCTTCACTTCGCCCGTCATCGCGATCTTCTGGCTGCGATACGCCAGCACGCGCACGTCGAGTTGCGGGTTCTTGATGTACGGCGCCAGCGCGGCGGCCAGCTGGTCGCGGATCTCGCCGGTCGTCTTGCCCGCCACGCGCACGCGGCCGATGAACGGGAAGAAGATCATGCCGTCCGGCGACACGGTCTGGCCGTACGGGTCCGCCTGTCCCGGCAGCGCCTGCGTGTAGGGCTGCCGGAGCGCGCCCGCGACCGTCTGCGTGGTGTTGCCGCCGGTGGAGAGCGTGCTGCCCTGCGGCGTCGTCAGTTCCGGGTGATCCCACAGCGTCACGCCGAGAATGTCCTGCGGTTCGATGCGATACACGTACTGCGCTTCATCGGCGAAACGCGCGGGCGGCAGCGGCTGCGGGGCATCCGGCGCCGCCTGCTCCTGGGCGATCACGTCCGCCGTGATGAGATGCACCGGATAGGTCGCGGTGGGCGTCGGATCCTTGTCTTCGAGCCGCGAGGTATTGAGGAAATTGCCTGGCGCCGTGCTGCACGCCGACAACAACGCCGACATGAAAGACGTCAGCAAAAGAACACGGGGTATCAGCATATTTTGTCGAGCCATCCAAGCACCAGCCGTTCGATCAATCCAAAGCTCTCGCGATAGACCGCGTCATGCGCGCCGTACGGGTCGGCGACTTCAGCGTCTTCCCACTTGCCGAGCAGATGCACCTTGCCGCGCGTGGTTGGCGCGAGCTGCGTGACCGCGCGCATCTGGCTGCGCTCCGGGACGAGGATCAGGTCCGCGCCGCGCGCCATGCCGCGGTCGAAACGCCGGGCGCGATGCTGTGACGAATCGAGCCCCTGCTCCGCCAGCAGCCGCTGCATGGCCGGGTCGATGTCCTCGCCTTCGTGGGCGTAGAGTCCGGCCGAACGAAACTCCATCGGCCGGACGCCGCGCCTCGCCAGATGCGCGCGGAACAGCACCTCCGCAGTCGGACTGCGGCAGATGTTCGCGTGACAGACGATCAGGACGCTCCCGAACATCGGCGCGTTACGCCACGCCTGCTGGCACGGCAACGTGGCTCACGCGCGTGCCGCGTCCGATCGCGTGATACTCGATGCCCATCTCGCTCAGCGTCTCCGGCTCATAGAGATTGCGGCCGTCGAAGATGACCGGATGCCGCAGGCGACGCTTGATCGCATCGAAATCCGGGCTCTTGAACACCTTCCATTCGGTGACGATCACGAGCGCATCCGCGCCGTCGAGCGCGTCCTTGTGATTCGCCGCATAGGAGAGCCGCGCGCGCGCTTCGGGCAGGCCCTGAAGGTCGAGTGCGAAGACGCGGCGCGCTTCGTCGGCGGCCACCGGGTCGTACGCGACCACTTTCGCGCCGCGCGCCAGCAACGCCGCCGCGAGCACGCGGCTGGGGGCGTCGCGCATGTCGTCGGTATTCGGCTTGAACGCGAGGCCCCACAGCGCGAAGGTGCGGCCTGTGAGGTCGTCGCCGAAGCGCCGCACGATCTTGTGCGTGAGCGTGTCCTTCTGCGCCTCGTTGACGTCCGACACCGCTCTCAGGATGCTCATGTCATGGCCGAACAGCGACGCCGTCTGGATCAGCGAGCGCACGTCCTTCGGAAAGCACGAGCCGCCGTAGCCGCAGCCCGCATAGAGAAAGTCATAGCCGATGCGCGGGTCCGAGCCGATGCCGCGCCGCACCGCTTCGATATCCGCGCCGACGCGGTCCGCGAAATTCGCCAGCTCGTTCATGAAGGAAATGCGCGTCGCGAGCATGGCGTTGGCGGCGTACTTGGTGAACTCGGCGGACTGCACGTCCATATACAGCGTGCGCTCGTGATTGCGGTTGAACGGCGCATACAGGCGCTTCATGCGTTCGCGCGCGCGTTCGCCGGGCACGTCCTCGTCGCAGCCGATCACGATGCGGTCCGGCCGCGTGAAATCCTCGATCGCCGCGCCTTCCTTCAGGAACTCCGGATTCGATACCACCGAGAACATGTGGTCCACGCCGCGCGCGTCGAGCTCGTACTGGATCGCGGCCTTGACGCGCCGCGCGGTGCCGACGGGCACGGTCGACTTGTCGACGATGGTCTTGAAGCCGTTCATGTAGCGGCCAATGTCGCGCGCCGCCGCGAGCACGTATTGCAGGTCGGCGGAACCGTCTTCATCCGAAGGCGTGCCCACTGCGATGAACAGCATCTCGCCGTGCTCCACGGCCTGCTGCACGTTCGACGTGAACGCGAGACGGCCCGCCTCGCGATTGCGGTCGATCACGTCTTGCAGGCCCGGTTCGTGAATCGGCATGCCGCCGCCGTTGAGAATGGCGATCTTGCGCTGGTCGAGGTCGAGACACAGCACGTCGTTGCCGATGTCCGCGAGACACGCGCCCGTCACGAGCCCCACGTAGCCGCTGCCGATGATCGTCAGTTTCATGATCCAACTCCAGGTGTTGATGATTTGGCCGGTTGCATGGACCGGACTCAGTAGGCGTTCGCGCCCGCGAAGCCCTTCCACAGCGTCATCGCGACAATCTTCATGTCGAGACCGAAGGTCCAGTGCTGCATGTAGTAGAGATCGAGCTTCACGCGGCCCGACATCTTCTCGATGCGGTCCGTCTCGCCGCGAAAGCCGTTGACCTGCGCCCAGCCCGTGATGCCCGGCTTGATGCGGTAACGGTGCATGTAACCCTTGACGAGGTCCTTGTAGATGTCGTCGTGCTCCAGCGCGTGCGGGCGCGGACCCACCACCGACATCTCGCCCTTCAGGACGTTGATGAATTGCGGCAGCTCGTCGAGACTCGTGCGGCGCAGGAACGCGCCGATCTTCGTCACGCGCCGGTCGCCGCGTTGCGCCTGCGTGATCTGGCCGGCGGCTTCGTGATGAACCCGCATCGAGCGAAACTTGTAGATCCTGAATTCACGGCCATCGATGCCCTTGCGCCGCTGGCGGAAGAACACCGGTCCCGGCGAAGACAGCTTCACGCCGATGGCGATCGCCGCCAGCAGCGGCGCCAGCGCGACCAGCACGCAGGCGGCGAAAACGCGGTCGAACACGCGCTTGGGCAGGACCTTGACGTCGGTAATGGGCGAGGCGGCGAGGTTGATCGCGGGCACGCCCAGCAGATCGACCACCGCATGACCGAAGAACGACAGGCTGCGTACATCGGGGATGAAGCGCACGTTGACGAAGTCGTCGCGGAACTCGGTCACGATGCGGTGTATCGTCGGCTCCTGCGAGATGGGCAACGCGAGCCACAGTTCGCGGACGGCGCGCTCGCGCACGTGTTCCGCGAGCAGCCCGAAATCGCGTTCGATGCGCACGCCCAAGAGCGCGTCGCCTTCCATCGCGGCATGCGAGGCGGCCGGATCGAACACGCAGACGGGACTGAAGCCCGCATCCGGACGGCCGCGCATCTGCTCGATCAAGAACGTCGCATAAGGCGCCGAGCCGATGATCGCGACCGTCTTCTGGTTGAAGCCTTCGCGCCGCAGCAGCTTGAGCGTGGTATGCACGAGCGCCTTCGAGACGATCAGCAGGCCCACCGTGCAGGCGGCCCAGTACGCGAGCCAGCCGCGCGACAACGAGTCCGCGCGATGAATGCTGAAGGTGAGCAGCACGCCCGCGCTTTCCACCAGCAGCCACGCGAAGGTCGCGCGCAACAGCAGGTCGTAGACGGGCTTGCCGCGCCACGACTGATAGATCCCGAGCGCCGGAAACGTCATGATGGTCAGGACGCAGGAGAAGCCGAGCAGGGTGCGTTCGACGTCGCCGAGCCAGACGAACTCGCCCGCTGCGAGCGCGGCGGCAAGCAGCGCGCCCAGCACCGCCATGGCCAGATCGGCGACTCTCGATATCACACTCAGCATTGCATTCCCCTCGGAACGAAGCACACGTTTATCTGTTGTGAGCGTCATGCCAGTTCGCATGACGCAGTGCATGGGTGGTATGGAACTGGAATAAATATGGCGCTGCAACACCGAAAATATGCGGCTTCAATCGAGCGGATTTATTTGCGGATTTTTTATCGGCGAGCGCCTTTGTTCGTGCGGGTCCGGGTGGTATCGGGATGGGAGAGAAATAAATCGCACCTGAGTCGAGGGGCTTGTATGAAGCAGAAACCGCGCGGATTTTTTGATGCGTTTTTTCCTTTTATCACGCGGTTTTCTCCATGCTAAATATGACGGGTCCGCTTTTGCGATCACGCGCCAGGAGGCACACCATGAATGCACCAGACACCGCGCTTGCGAGCGCATCCACGATCGACGCCGGCACCGGCGTACGCCTCAGCATTCAGCCCGTGATTCTCGCGGGCGGTTCCGGCACCCGGCTATGGCCGATGTCGCGCGAACACTTTCCGAAGCAGCTCATCGGGCTGATCGGCGAGCAGTCGCTCTTGCAGGCCACCGTCAGCAGGCTCGACGGTCTCTCCGCCGCCGGACTGCGCGTGGCCGATGCGGTTGTCGTCTGCAACGAGGAACATCGCTTCACCACCGCCGAGCAGTTGCTTGGCCAGGGCCGCCGCGCGCGGCTCGTGCTGGAACCAGTGCCGCGCAATACCGCGCCCGCGCTCACCGTCGCCGCGATGCACGCGCTTCGTGGCGGCGAAGACGCCGTGCTCGTGGTGATGCCGGCGGATCACGTGGTCGCCGATCAGGACGCGTTTCATCGCGCGATCCGTGAAGGCGCGCGCTGTGCGGAAGCCGGCGCGATCGTCACGCTGAGCGTCGTGCCGACCCATGCCGAAACCGGCTACGGCTACATCAGGATGGGCGCCGCGTTGCCCGGCCACGGTGCGTGCAGCCTCGACCGCTTCGTGGAAAAGCCGCATCTCGAACTCGCGCAGCACTATCTGGCTTCGGGCGAATACGGCTGGAACGCGGGCATTTTCATCGTGCGCGCGTCGACCTGGATCTCGGCCATCGAGCACTATCAGCCGGCCATGTATGCGGCCTGCGTCGCGGCGTTCGAACACGGCGACGACGACGGCGAATGCCTGCGTCTCGAACGCACGGCGTTTGCGTCGTCGCCGTCGGATTCGATCGACTATGCCGTGATGGAACAGATTGCCGGCGAACGTGGCGACGACCACTTCACCGGCGCGGTCGTGCCGCTGGATGCAGGCTGGTCGGATGTGGGCTCGTGGGACGCGATCTGGAACATCCTGCCGAAGGACGATGCATCGAACGTGGCGCGCGGCCGCGTGATGTTCGAAGGCGCGACGTCCACCTACGCGCATTCGGAAGGGCGTCTGATCGCCTGCGTGGGCACGCGCGATCTGGTGGTCGTGGAAACGGCGGACGCCATTCTCGTCGCCGACAAGTCCTGCGCGCAGGACGTCAAGGCCATCGTGGGACGCATCAAGTCGGAACAGGGCCGCGAGGCCGCCGATCATCGCAAGGTGCACCGGCCGTGGGGACATTACGATTCGGTGGATCAGGGCGACCGGTTCCAGGTCAAGCGCATCGTCGTGAAGCCGGGCGCGCGCCTGTCATTGCAGATGCATCATCATCGCGCGGAGCACTGGATTGTCGTGCGCGGCACCGCGCTCGTCACGCGGGGCGGCGAGACCTTCATCCTCGCGGAGAACGAGTCCACCTATATTCCGATCGGCGTGCAGCACCGGCTGGAGAACCCGGGCAAGATGCCGCTCGAAATCATCGAGGTGCAGTCCGGAACGTATCTCGGCGAAGACGATATCGTGCGCTTCGAGGATACGTACGGGCGTCAGTGAAGTGACTTGCTGAAGACGCGCGGGGCGCGCCGGGCAAAGTGGGTCAATGCCCGCTTTCGGCCGCCACGCGCTCTTCGCCGACATAAGCTTCGCGCGCCGCCCGCGCCACGTCCGCGCGCGTGGCTTGCGCGGCAATCCAGCGCCGCGCCCACTCCAGCGCATAGCTTCTTGCCTCTTCCATCGACTTGAAGCGCGGCCCGATGAGCCCCGAACGCTCGACCCGGCGACCGTCCTTCACGATCTCCGCCCAGCCGCGATACATGCCGCCGGACACGTCGCGCGCGATCGGGTAGATGCTGTAGCCGCGCGGGTCGCCGACCGGCGCGCAGGCCGGCTCGAACGGCGCCGGCGTTTCATACGGCCGCGCGGGGCGCGGCGCACGCACGCGCGGCACGATGACCGGCGACGCACTGGCCTGGGCGACGTCGCGCGCTTCGGGCAGACGGCGCGGCACCGCCGCGCCCCGCCCGGGCGGCAGGACATCGCGCGACTGCCACGATTCAGGGTTCTGCCAGAACACGCCTCGCAGACGGTCGCAGTCGTAAGACGGCGGGACCGGGCGCGGCGCGGTCTCCGCCACGGGCTGACGCGGCACGTAGGCGAAGGAGCGCCCGGCATTGGCCAGCACCTTGACGATCTCGATCAGCGTGCCGTTCATCTGCCAGTCGACAAAGCGGCGCCGGCACGTGGGCACGGTCGGATAGTGGCTGGGCAGCTTCGACCAGGTTTCGCCTGTTGTGAGGATCCACAACACCGCATTGACGATGGTTCGCGGATGCGCCCGGGGCCGGCCGCGACGGTGCTCGCGCACCTCGCTCTCGCCGATCAGAGCCGAGACCATCGCCCATTCGTCATTGCTGAGTTCATTGAAAAACATTGCGTTGCTCCATGCAGTCGGACTTCGCTGCGGATATCGGACGTCGCGCTGATCAAATCAAAGGAAGGCCGGCGCACGTCCGGCTCCCTGCACACTCTGCCCAAGGATCTCGAGGTACTCGCAAACGTTTGCTCAAACAACAAAAACGGTGCATCCGGTGAATTGCCAATCTCTCATGGTGCATGAGTTGACTCAATTCGGCGCACGATGCCTGGTCTCGCTCGTGTATGAAGATATAGTGCAGGAAGCATACCATTACTAAGGTTTGCCCGAATATGACAAACCCCTAGGTTCCAGGCGAAGTTAATGATTTTTTGCGCCAAGCAATATTCTTTAGCGAATAAGCGATCCCGGACGGGACTCGGGCGGTCTGTTTTCTTGTGCCGGACGACGATTCTTGAGCCGCAGAACGGGCTCTTCGATGAAACGCCAGGACAATCCGGCAAGCATCAGCGTTAGCAGAAACGAAGCGGCGAAGCTTGCCGCATGCGCCCATGCCGGCATGCCGGACGGACCAAACATCGCGGCCACCCGGGCGTTGCGGGTGAGGTCCGGCATGAAGCCGTGATAAAGATAGAAGCCATAGCTGATCTTCCCCAACGCCGCCAGCGGCTTCCATTCGAGACATGCCAGCAGCATGGCGCTCCGGCTGCACGCGACGGCGCACACCAGGGCCGCGATGCATGCGCCATAGGTCACATAGAGCGCGGTGAAGCGCAGCGGGTCCGTCATGCGCTCCCACGCCGGCTCGACGCCGCACATCAGCGCAATGCCTCCGGCCAGCGCCAGCGCCACCGGCAGCGAGCCCAGGCAGCGCCCGAGCGTGCCGTTACGGCGCACCCATGCCCCGCCGATGCCGCCAAGCGCGAACAGCCAGAAGTTCGCGAGCGGATGCGTGTAGATCACGATGCCCGGCGTCTGCGTCGCCTTCATCCATAACAGCGTGGCGACGCCCGCGACGAAGATCGCCCCGCAGATCCGCGAGTGCCATTTCGCGCCGATGGCCAGCAGCAGCGGCGCGAAGAACAGATAGAACTGCTCTTCGACCGACAGGCTCCACAGATGCGAATAGCGTCCGGGCCAGTAGTGCAGAACATCGGCGATCCAGAAATTGGACAGATAAGCGAAATGAAACGGCATGCCGCCCGCCAGTTCGGGACCGGCAAGGCCGACCGTCATCAGGAGCGTCAGCGTGACGAGCAGCAGGTAGTAGACGGGGAAGATCCGCAGCGTGCGCCGGAAGAGGAAGCGCTTGAGTTCGGCGATGAACGAACTTGCGCCGGCATCGATGCGCCCCCGTTGCTTCGTCAGGATATCCGCGATCAAAAAGCCACTGAGCGCGAAAAAAATCCACACACCGAGGTGTCCAAGGCCGCTGTCTGCCGCCATGGCCTTGTGGTGGATGAAGACCAGCAGGACGGCAAGCGCGCGCAGGCCGTCGAAGCCGCGAATTCTTTCGTTCATGAGTGCGCCCGGTCGATGATGTCAGACGCGGCCGTCAAGGCCGCTTCGCGAGCGCCCTATGCTAATTCGTGCAAAACGGGAAAAAAATCCTTGGCGAATTTCTTTAGCTCGCAAGGCAAGCGTCTTAGCGCCCGCCTTGAAATATTTTTTAACGCCTTGAGTGATTTTCTTTGCAAAGTTTTTAACGGAGACTCGATCCCCTCAAGCCGGCACGCGCAGGACGCCCGCCATACACTCATTGAAAGGTTTTTTGATGAAAAATCATGTTCAGGAGCTGACCGGATTGCGCTGTGTCGCGGTAATGATGGTGGTCATGGGTCATGCGCAGCACATGATTCCGGGCGGCTATCGCGGCGCGCTCGCGCCTTTGCGCCTTTTCTCGGACGGGCGTCTCGGCGTGATGATTTTTTTCGTGCTCAGCGGCTATCTGATTACCGGCATCCTGAAGGCCGAATGGCAGGCCAGCGGCACCTTGCGCCTGGTGCCGTTCTATATGAAACGCGCGCTGCGCATCTGGCCGGCGTTCTATACCTACCTTGCCGTCATTGCGCTGCTGTCGTTCGCCGGGATCGTTGATGTCGATCCCAGCCAGTTCGCGGTCGCCGCGCTGCATGTCTGGAATTTCTCCGGCGTCGCCGGCATGAGTTCGATCAACGCGCTTCACCCCGACGGCGCCTGGTATCTCGGCCACTTCTGGACCCTCGCGCTCGAAGAGCAGTTCTACTGGTTCTGGCCGCCCTTGCTCCTTTTCATTCTCGGACGCGGCAGCCAGCGTGCGCTGATCGCCCTGCTCGTGCTCGTGCCGCTCGTCAGGATCGGCACGTACTTCGCGTGGCCGGCCCTGCGCGGGCAGTTGAGCATGATGCTGCACACCGGTATCGATCCGATCCTGATCGGCTGCTTCGTCGCCCTGAATCGCGACGCGCTGAAAGCGCGCGTCGCGGCGCTGCCGTGGGGCGCGCTGCTTCCGTCCGCCGCGGTCCTGCTGCTGCTCTTCGGCATGCCCTTGCTGCATGAGCGGCTCGGCGGGCTCTGGAGCGCAACCTACGGCGCAACGGTGGAAGCGGCGCTGGTCGGCTTCGTGATCGTCGTGCTGATATCGCGCAAGGCGTTCTGGTTCTCGCGCCTGCTGCGCAGCGCACCGTTCTTCTATATCGGCACGATCTCGTTCAGCCTGTATCTGTGGCAGCAATTGTTCAGCGACATCCACTCGCCGGTGGCGTACCGCTTTCCGCTGGGCATCGTCGGCGCGCTGGTTGCGGCGAGCCTCAGTCATGTGCTGATCGAAACACCCTTCCTGCGCCTCAAGGATCGCCTGACGATGCGCAAGCGCGTCGACGTGTATCCGTCCGCGCAGGCCGAGGGATCGAAATGAGTGCTGCGCTCCGACGCCGGCAGGACGTTTCGTGCACAGCCGCTGCCGGCGCCGCTCATGGTCACGATTGCGCTTATTCGCGCGGCCCGTAATCCAGCTTCGGATACCAGTCCTTGCCGCGTCCTTCGGGCGTCATGTCGAGCACGTTCCACAGCGGCATCAGATCCGGCGCGCCGCGCGGATCCTCACCGGGATCGACGGTAGCGAAATCCATCTCGCCGCTCCAGAACTGGCGAATCACGCCTTCGCGCCGGGTGAACACATGGAGCGCGGGTTCATCGCCGCCTTCCTTCGACACCGCGAAATAATCCCGGCTGAACGCGCCGTTCAGGTCCGAGAAGAGACGCAGGTCGCGCCAGCCGCGCTCCTGCGCGAACGCGGCGAGCCGCGCATACGGCGAACGCGCGATCACCGCGAGCGCGATCCGCTGGCCCATGTCGCGCGCCTCGCCCTCCCACGCGGACAGCAGCGACGTGCACATCGGACAGGGCCGTTCGCGTTGCGGCCCGAACATCCAGCTATAGGTGACGAGCGTGTCCTTGTCGCCGAACAGCGCGGCGAAATCCACGGCGCCTTGCGCGCCTTCGAAGCGATAGTCGCCCTTCACTTCGCCGCCCGGCGGCAATGCCCGGCGTAGCTGCGCGACACGCTCGATCTGCCGCCGCAGCTCGATCTCCTCAGCCAGCAGCGCGGTGCGCGCCCGCCGATACTCGGCGCTTTCGTTGGGAATCCGCATGGTGGCGCGCTGCGCGAGTTCAGCCGCGGGAACGAGTGTGCTTGCCGTGCTCATGTCGCTCATATCGATCTCCTTGTCAGTGAATCAGTCGCGATCCGGCGCGCCGAGCGGGAACAATCCCCGATACGGCCGCGCTTCCTCTACCGCGCGCGCAAACGAAGGCCGCGCCAGCAGCCGCTTGCGATACGCAATGACGTTCGCAAACGCAGCATCGATGCGATGCACCCAGTCTGCGTAGAACAGGAACGGCGCGGCGCCGCAATCGGCGAGAGTGAAAGCATCACCCGCCGCCCATTCGCGCGATGCCATCAGGCGGTCGAGATACGCATACGACGTGTCGAGCATCGCGCGGGCATCGGCGACGCCGCGCGCATCGTGCTCGTCCGCGGCCCGCATGGCGTCGAAGACGATCTTCTGCTGCGGCGTCGCCACGTAGTTGTCGAAGAAACGGTCCAGCCAGCGCACCTCCAGCGCGGCGCGTGGATCGGCGGGAAGCAGCCGCACCGGCCCAGGATGAAAGCATCCCAGATATTCGATGATCACCGTCGCTTCCATGACCGGCCGGCCGTCGTCGACGAGCAGCGGGAAGCGCTTCATCGGCCAGAATTCGACGAGCTCGCGCATGGACTGCGGACGCTCCGGCGTCAACGCGCAATAGTCGAAGGCCGTGCCGTTCTCGTACAGCGCGGTCAGTGCCTTCTGGCAATAAGAAGAGAAAGGATGGGCATACAGTTGCAGGGTCATCGGCTGTGTCTCCAGGCAGTTGGGCATGCTTACTCCTACGACGAGCATGCCGCGCCGCAATCGACATCGTTTTGGAATATTTTGTGATGCAGCGCAGCGCTGAAGCTTGCGTTTCGCCGCGTCCGCCATGCTGCTCAACGCACATAGCCATTCATGCGTGGCAGCGATCCGGGTTGACCGACGTCATGAGCCGCGACTAGAATCGCCCAACTTCAAAAAGCCCAAGGTGATCCTTTGGATACCTGCAGTAGTCGATCATCGATCTGTTTCGCCGCCTGACCGCAGGACGCCGCTCCCCGCTTTTCTTCAAGCTCAGCCGCCGTCTTGCCATCAGGCAGACGGTGCGCGTCGCAGTTTTTCTCCTCGTGCACCCATTCGTCAGCGCCACCGGGCGTGATATCGCGACTCGCGCATAGCGCGCGTCGCCGTATCGCTTCGCGTGCGCTTGCGTGCGCCGCTCCTGCGTCCGTCGCGGGACTGAGCGCGCGCGTAGTCATCCTTCACGGATTGCCGTGCCCCAATGCGGGCCGGCATCCGCGAGGCCGCTCGTCGCGAGCGTTTGCCCTGGCGATCCCTCGGACCGCCGCTACGCGCCAGCCATGGCGCCCGGAGAAAACCATGAACCTGCTGCTGCTTTCGGACCTGCCGCGCGTCGAGGAATCCCGTCCGCATTACGACGCCATGCTCAACCTCGAACCCCGGGAAACGCGCTACCGGAAGCTGGCGCGGTTCTTCCGGCGCCTTACATCGCGCCTGTTCCGGCGCGCCTAGTCACGCCACCGACACGCACGCGTGCGATGCTTGCCGGTTTGTTCCCGGAAAGCACCCGGCCTTCTGACCGATGCATCTCGATTTCACCCTGCGCCTGCTGGCCGCGTTCGCCTGTGGCGTCGCCATCGGACTCGAACGGCAGCTGCGCCAGCGCACCGCCGGCCTGCGCACGATCACGCTCGTCGCCAGCGGCGCCTGCCTGTTCGTCACGCTCGGCGTGCTGACGGGCAACGGCGTCGCGGGCGTCACGCAGATCGCCGCGTATGTGGTGTCGGGCGTCGGCTTTCTCGGCGGCGGCGTCATCATGCGCGAGAAAGGCTCGGTGCAGGGCATCAACACGGCGGCGACGCTATGGTGTTCGGCGGCCGTCGGCGTGTTGTGCGGGTCGGGGCACTACGGGCCAGCCATCGAAGGCACGGGCATCGTGCTCATCACCAACACCGTGCTGCGCGAAGTCAGCCGCATGATCAACGCGACGCCGGTCTCAAGCGCCGACCTCGTGCGTGAATATGTGCTGACGGTCATCGGACGGCAGGAAGACGAAATTCATATCCGCACCCAGCTGTCGAATGCCATGGACGCGCAGCCGCTCTCCTTCCTGAGCCTGACGAGCGAAGACATCGAAGACGCGCCGCCGCGCGTGCGCGTGACGGCGACCGTGCGCATGCATCCGAAGGATCAGGCCCGGCTCGAACGCATGGCGAGCCGCATGAGCATGGAGCGCGGCGTGTCGAGCATCAGCTGGTCGGGCAAGAGCGTGGAGACGGCGCCAGAATGATCGATTATGGCGAGCGGCTCTGTCCCATGCGTTCGCGCATCGCGTGACAGTGTTCGACGAGCCGCGCCTGCGCAACGACGAAACGCTTGAGCGGCGTATCGATGTCATAGAACAGGATGTTCGCGACAAAGCCGTACACGGCGGCGTCGATGCTGGCGGGCGTGGCGCCGAACATGAAGGGTCCGTCCGCCAGCAGGTTCGTCACCGCCTGCAAGTCGCCGATGCCACGCGCATACGCATCATCCGGCTCATAGCGGCCGATCCCCTGATACCGATAGCGCTCGAAATTGTATTGCCGCGCGTGCTCCAGCACGTCGGGATCGGCGTCCGGCAGCGCCGCCAGCAGCGCGGCGCGGAACAGCGGCCAGTAACGGTCGTCGCGCCAGCGCGAATAGGACATCACCCAGTAGAGATCGTCGAGCGTGCGGCGGACCAGCAGGTCGAGATCGTGTTGCAGGGGCGTCAGCGGGTCGTCGAGCGTCAGCGCGTAGCGGCGCTTCAGATGCGCGACGATGCTGTCGCTGTCGCCGATGGTTGCGTCGTCGTCAACGAGATACGGCAACTGGCCGCGCGGCGCAACGCTCGTATCGATCACATGACGATGCTCGAAGGGCAGGCCTGAAAGCTTCAGGAACGCGAACACCTTCAGTCCGAACGGGTTGTTGTCTTCCAGGCCGAACAGCCCGGGATACGAATAAAGCGTGATCATCGGCGTCTCCGCATACGGCTCGGGCAGGTGGACGGGCCGCCAGGCGACGCCCTGCACGGACGCGCCAAGTCCGCTACGATGCCTGACTGGCCTTGCCGCTTCCCGTCCCATGGACGCACGGCTCGCGGCATGCTCCGCTCCCCGCGCGCACTACGCACAACACGCTCGAAAAATACTATGCCCACGCCGCCTCATGCCATCGGTTTTACACTCGATCCGCTCGACCGCGTGTCGGAGAAGCGTGACGATGACGCCTTCGTCGCCACCCTGCGCGACGATCCCGCCACGCGCTTCCTGCTGTTCGTGAACAACGTGCCGCTCTTCAAGCGCGCGAACGGCCACGATCCCTTGTTCGATGCCCGCGAAGCCGCGCGGCTGGGCACGCCGCTGCAAAGCGTGTTTCTCGGCCGTGAAGCTGACCGGCGTTCGCTGTTCGCGCTGTCGTTCGAAGAAGGCGCGGCGGGTCTGGCGGGCGACGGCGTCGAAGCGGTCGAACTGCGTCCGGTCGCCATGCAGGGCCTCGTCCCGCCGCCAATGATCAGCGCCCTCGGCGAAGCGCGTTCGATGCTTGACTGGCATCGCCGCCACGGCTTCTGCGCCAACTGCGGCCAGCCGACCGATTCCGCCGGCGCCGGCTGGCGGCGCATCTGCGGCCATTGCCATGCGCAGCATTTTCCGCGCGTCGATCCTGTCGTCATCATGCTCGTGACGGACGGCGAACGCTGCCTGCTCGGGCGTCAGCCGCAGTTCCTGCCCGGCATGTATTCGGCGCTGGCGGGTTTTATCGAACCGGGCGAGACCTTCGAGCACGCGGTCTATCGCGAAGTGCTCGAAGAAGCGGGCATCCGCTGCACGGACGTGCGCTATTACGCGTCGCAGCCCTGGCCGTTTCCGTCGTCGCTGATGATCGGCTGCTTCGCGCGCGCGACTGAAACGGAGATCGTCGTCGATCAGAAGGAACTCGAGGACGCGCGCTGGTTCACGCGCGCCGAAGTGGCCGGCATGCTCGACGGCACGCATCCGCAAGGGCTTTCGGCGCCCAAGCCGTTCGCCATCGCGCATCACTTGCTGAAGGCTTTCGCCGCCGGCGAGCTGGACTGAGCGGCGGGCAGGTTCGCGGCGCGCGCCGGGCGTTCGGTGCAGAATGCGCGAGGCTGCGGCGCGCCTGTCAGAGGCGTGCGCGACGATATTAATCAGACACCGGGTGAACGACATGAACGTGAAAGACGGCGTCCAGATCTGGCTGATCAGGCATGGCGAAACAGAATGGAGCAAGTCGGGCCAGCACACCGGCACCACCGATATCGCGCTGACCGACGAAGGCCGCAAACAGGCGGCGGCGCTGGCGCCGGTCCTGGCGTCGCAGCCTTTCGATCTCGTGCTGACCAGTCCGATGAGCCGCGCCATCGAAACCTGCAAGCTTGCCGGGCTCGGCGAGCACGCGCAGGTCGAACCGGAGTTGCACGAGTGGAACTACGGCGTCTACGAAGGCCGCAAGACGCCGGATATCCGCCAGGAGATTCCGGACTGGTCGGTGTGGACCTCGCCCATTCCGCAAGGCGAGAATCTCGCCGATGTCGGCCGGCGCGCGCAGACGCTCATCGACAAGCTGCTCGGCACCGGCGCGCGCCACATCGCGCTGTTCTCGCATGCGCATTTCTCGCGCGTCTTCGGCGCGCAATGGGCGACCGGTTCGCCGTCACTGGGCGCACATCTGACCATGGACACCGCCGCAATGAGCGTGCTCGGCTTCGAGCGCGACGTGCGCGCCATCGTCAAGTGGAATCTGCTGCCCTAGCCGCGCTGTTCACGCCATTCGCGATACGCGGCGAGTGTCAGCTCGTCGGGCGGATAGGTGCCGCGTAGCACCGCGCCGTCCGCCACGCGCGCCGCGAGGAATTCTTCCAGACGTTCCTGCTCGGCCGCATCCCGCGCGACCTCCTCGGCCATGTGACGCGGCACGATCACGACGCCGTCCACATCGCCGACGACGATATCGCCCGGATACACCGCCACGCCGCCGCAGGCCACCGGCACGTTCATGTCCACGGCGTGATGCTTCGCGAGATTGAGCGGCGCGCTCGCGCCCGCGCAGAACAGCGGCAGGCCGATATCGCCGATCGTGCCGCTGTCGCGTACGCAGCCGTCCGACACCATGCCGGCGACGCCGCGCACCTTGAGACGCATCGTGAGGATCGATCCCGTCGACGCAACCGCGCGCTCGCCGCGGCAATCCTGCACCAGCACGCTGCCGGGCGGCGCGCTTTCGACCGCCTTGCGCTGCGGATGATCCGGGTCCTGGAACACGCCGACGTGATCCAGATCCTCGCGCGCCGG
Organism: Caballeronia sp. LZ033; assembly: GCF_031451265.1. NCBI lineage: Bacteria > Pseudomonadati > Pseudomonadota > Betaproteobacteria > Burkholderiales > Burkholderiaceae > Caballeronia > Caballeronia sp. LZ033. The sequence goes on from NZ_JARUXQ010000003.1 coordinate 1,200,180, forward strand.
AATATTGCGCAGCGTGAACGCCGGGCCGACCATGTTCGGCGCGCCGATCGCGGGTTTCACCAGCGGCGCGACGCCTTGCAGGAAGACATTGCGCAGGCCGCGCTTGAAGAGCTGGGTCGTGAGCGTCGCAGTGCTGACATGGCGCAGCAGGTCGAGCGTTTCGTCTGAAATGGCGATGGTCTGGGTCATGGCGGGATCAGTGAATTTCGGGTTCGTCGGGGGTGGCGGGCTGGGATTCGAGGAAGTCGAAGTCGCAGCCCTTGTCGGCCTGGGTCACGTGCAGTTGATGCATCACGCCGAAACCGCGCTCGAACGGCCGCTTCGGCGGCTGCCACGCGGCCCGGCGCGCGGCCAGTTCGTCGTCGCTTACCGCGAGATGCAGGCGCCGCGCCGGCACGTCCAGTTCGATCACGTCGCCGTCGCGCACCAGCGCCAGCGGCCCGCCGACAAACGATTCCGGCGCCACATGCAGCACGCAGGCGCCATAGCTCGTGCCGCTCATGCGCGCATCGGAGATGCGGACCATGTCGCGCACGCCCTGCTTCAACAATTTTTGCGGGATCGGCAGCTGGCCCCACTCCGGCATGCCCGGCGCGCCCACCGGCCCCGCGTGCTGCAGCACGATCACCGAATCGGCGCCGATGTCGAGCGTTTCCTCGTCGATGCGCGCGGCCATGTCGGCGTAATCCGCGAACACCACCGCCGGGCCGCGATGCCTGAGCAGGCGCGCTTCCATCGCCGCCGGCTTGATGACCGCGCCATCCGGCGCGAGGTTGCCCGTCAGCACCGCAAGGCCGTCGCGCGGCACGAGCGGGTTGTCGCGGCGGCGGATCACGTCGTCGTTGAAGATCTCCGCATCCGCGATGTTCTCGCCCAGCGTGCGGCCATTCACCGTGCGCTGCGTGCCGTCGATCAGCGGGCCCAGCTCCGCCAGCAAGGCCCGCAAACCGCCCGCGTAGAAGAAGTCTTCCATCAGGTACGCGCCCGCCGGCCGGATGTTGCCGAGCACCGGCGTCACGCGCGCCAGTTCGTCGAAACGGGCGGTCGTGAGCGGCACGCCCGCGCGCCGCGCCATCGCCACCAGATGCACGATCGCATTGGTCGAGCCGGACAGCGCCAGCACCGTCGTCACTGCGTTGTCGAATGACTTCGGGGTGAGCAGGTCGGACGGCTTCAGGTCGCTCCACACCATCTCGACAATGCGCTGCCCCGTCAGCGACGCGTGCTGCGCATGGCGCGAATCCACCGCCGGTATCGACGCGAAACCCGGCAAGGTCAGGCCGAGCGCTTCGGCGGCGCTGGTCATCGTCGAGGCGGTGCCCATCGTCATGCAATGTCCCGGCGAGCGCGCAATGCCGCTCTCGACGCCCTTCCATTCGTCCTCGCTGATCTTGCCCGCACGCAGTTCGGCCCAGTACTTCCACGTGTCCGAGCCGCTGCCGAGCGTGCGGCCCTGCCAGTCACCACGCAGCATCGGGCCCGCTGGCAGAAAGATGGCCGGCAGGTTCATGCTGATCGCGCCCATCAGCAGGCCGGGCGTGGTCTTGTCGCAGCCGCCCATCAGCACGCAGCCGTCGAACGGATAGGAGCGCAGGACTTCCTCCGCTTCCATCGCCAGGAAGTTGCGGTACAGCATGGTGGTGGGCTTCTGGAACGGTTCGGCGAGCGTCATCACCGGCATTTCGACCGGAAAGCCGCCCGCCTGCCATATGCCGCGCTTCACTTCCTCCACGCGCTGCCGGAAGTGCGTATGGCACGAGTTGATCTCGCTCCACGTATTGAGCACGCCGATGACCGGCTTGCCCAGATAGTCCGACGGGTGATAACCCATCTGCGCGGTGCGCGAGCGATGGCCGAACGACCGCAGATCGTTCACGCCATACCAGCGATGGCTGCGCAGTTCCTCCGGCTTCTTGCGATGCGTGGTCAAGCGCTGTCTCCTTTTGTTGCGGCGAACCTGCGTCTAGTGAAGTTTGAGCGGCACGGAGGCGAGCAGTTCGGAGAGTCCGAGCCAGAGAATCTGCACGCCGATGCAGAAGATCACGAAGGCGAACAGCCGCACGGCCACCTGCGTGCCGACCGTGCCGAGCAGCCGTTCCAGATGCCCGGCGAAGCGCACGCACACGTAGATGCTCGCGCACAGGATCAGCAAGCCGATGCCAACGCCCGCCAGATGCACCGGTTGCAGGCCCTGGCGCGGCGAGCCGGTGCCCAGCGCAATCGCGACGGCGATCGCGCCCGGTCCAACGGTAATCGGCAAGGTCAGCGGATAGAACGCCTTGGCGCGCAGGGACGCGCCGCTGCGCGGCTTGGGTGCGGTGTCGGCGGGATCGTCGGGGTCGGCGTCGGGGGCCTGGAGCAGCGTCCAGCCCGCCATCGCGACGACCAGCCCGCCCGCCACGCGCAGCACCGGTATCGAGATGCCGAAGAACGACAGCACATAAGCGCCGATCGACAGCGAAGCCAGCAGGATCGCAAAGCTGTTGATGGAAATGCGCCGGGCGAGTTCGGCGCGGTCGGCGTCGCCGATGTGCGGCAGCATGCTCAGCACGACGAGCGCGGTCGCCGGCGGGTTGATGATCGGGAACAGCCCGGCGACGATCACGAGAACCGTCTTGGCGAATTCGTTGAGCATGGGCGTCGTGGTCCGCGTGTGTGTTCGTTGTGAATCACGCTCGTGCAAGCCGGGACATTGTGCACGTCGAACCACGCGCTGCGCCAGACAAACGTCCGCCGCCGGAATACTCAGTCGAGATTGAAGGCGGTGATTTTCACGTCGGACTGCTTGCACGCCTTGTCGCGGCAGACGCCGCTGAACCAGATCTCGCCATTGCCGATCATCGCGCCCTGGTCGCGCACGAAGAGCGCCGCGTACTTTTGCTGCGCGACGATGTCGACGAGTTTCGGCGTGAAGATGGACGCATAGTGCGCGATGAACTCGCGCCGGGTGCGCAGCGTCATTTCCGTGCCCGCGCGATGCACCGCGACCGGATACGACACCAGCGCCGCGACGGCTTTGCTGTCGTTGGCCGCGACCGCGCGCTGCAAGCGGTCGAAGAACGCCCGATACGGCTCGTGCGCGCCGAACAGCGCGTCCATGCGGGCATCGACATCGGTTTCGGTCTGTGCGTCTTGCGCGAAGGTGGCGACGGGAAGCGCCAGCGCCGCCGCGAGCCCGATTCCGGCGAGAAGCCTGGTCCAGTTCATCGTGTCTCCGTGGTCAAGCGAACGGCGCCATGAGGACCAGCGCGCATTCGGTGAAAAACGAGCCGAGCCCCACGCCGATCAGCACGCGCGCGATGATCGTCCAGATGCGATTGTTCACGTTGCCGGCACAGCGCCACGCGAGCACGCACCACAGGAGATACAGCGCGGAACAGGCCGCGAACAGGCCCAGCATGCCGGGCCAGAACCAGACTGTGAGCAGCAGGAAGGATTCGGGAGAGAGACCGCCGGCCCAGAGGTCGAGATAGACGAACCACCACGCGAGGTGAATGGGCACGCCCAGCAACCACCAGATTTTCCAGAAGCGCTCTTCTCCGCGCCAGGCTCGACGAAGCATGCGTCGCGTGAGAGTGTAGGAGGCACGCATTTTACCAATGGATGCGTGCGGCGCCCGAAGCGGGACCCGAATGGTCGGATCAATCAGTCGACCAGTCAACCAGTCAATCAGGCCGACAGGCTGCGGCGCCGGGCTTCCATGCGCGTGATGAGCCGCTGCAAGACGCTTTCCGCCGCGCCCGAAAGCCGCGTGAAGCGAAAGCCGACGACATAACGCACATCGCCGCGCGGCGTGTTCACACTGCGCGGCGAGACGAGCTCGATGTCGATCGACAGGATGGTGCCCGGTCCCAGATGCAGCACGACGTCCTGGAACACGGTGCCGACCCCGGTTTCCGCGAGACGCGGCGCGTCCATGCGCAACGCGATGCCGCCCAGCGACAGGTCGTGCACTTCGTAGCGGAACGCTTCGCCATCGGCGAACGCGCCTTTGGCGTAGTAGGGATCGAGAATCGGCGTCGGCACGCGGAAGTATTCGCGGCGCTGGAAGTGATAGAGCTTCTCGGGAAACGAGACCTCGAAGGCCTGACGCCCTTCGTAATCGGCGGCGCGCGCCGCCTGCGTCGTGAACTCCACCCGCACGCCTTCGGGCGCGGCCTTGAAATACAGTTGCTTTGCTTCGAGCAGCGCGCGGTTGTCGGATTCGACGCCGCCCCAGTCGAACACGATGCGCGCCTCACGCGCGTCCACTTCGAGCAATTGAGTGACGATCTGCCCGTGTCCGCTGGTGACGGTGAGCATGTCGCGGCGCAACACGAGATTGCGCAGGACCACGGATATTTCGGCGGGGATGTGTCGCGCGAAGCGTTCGTGATCTTCGGCGAATTTCTCGATGTCGGATGTATGCGGCAATGACTCGGCGAGCATGATGATCCAATCTAGTTATCGGTGTTGAGACAGCGGACTGCATGCTACTGTGAAACCCTCATACGGCATATGGTGCACTAAAAAAAACGCGGCCAGAAGGCCGGTAACAAGTAGATTTCCACGCCAATTCAGCGTTTTGCGGCTGGCCAAGTTAGTTTCTTACTATTTGCTTTCCATTAAAAATAGGCCGGGCACCGTGCCCGGCCTTGGCTTCACATCAGCTTGTCGACTTCGCTGGTCAGCGCGCGGCGCCGCAACGGCGCGAGCGCCGCGCCAAGCCGTTCACCATGCGCTTCGGTGATGACGCGCCCGAGGATTTCGCCGAAACGCGGTTCATCGACGCCCGATATGATGTACTGCCAGCGATACGCGTCGAGCAGACCCGCATGCACGCGCGCTTCTTCATCGGACGACAGCGCGCGATCCAGTTGCGCGATGAAGTATTCCGCGTCGGCGGCGGCCTGCGCCTGCAACATGCCGTCGATCGCGCCAACCAGATCGATCAGGTCGCCAATGGCGGCGTCGCGTTCCGCCGCGCCGATGCGCGCGTCCTCGCGCATCCATTCCAGTTCGTCGATGATCGCGTGCTGCGATTCCTCCTTCCAGTGGAACAGGAAGATGTCCTTGAAAAGCGGCGACAGGCTGCTGTCGCTCTCCATGCTCTGCCGGTAATGCACCTGCGTAACGATCTCGATGCAGCACGTCAGCGCCAGGATCGACCAGGTGGACTTGCCGAGCACGAAGCGCGCGACATCGTCGGCATCCGGGACGAAGCGATAGCCGGGCGGCAGCGCCTCGGCCGCGAGCGCCTCCACGCGGCGGAACAGTTCCTGATGCTTCAGTTCCTCGTCGGTGAAGCGGACGATTGCTTCGAGCGCCGTCTGATCCGACAGCGCATGCTCGCGGCCGACTTCCAGCATCTTCGCGCCGATGAAGCGCTCGATCATGCCGAACATGTTCGCGTAGGTACGGCCCTGCACCTGCGACATCAGCCGGCGTTCGGACGCGCTCAGGAACGGCAGCCGGTACACCTCGCTGAGGCCGTGCGGCATGAAGGTATGGGCGGGATCGAAATGACGGCCGCGCAGCACGTCCTGATCGATATCCCAGCGGATGCGGCGGGACACTTCGATGCACTTCGCATAGCGCTGTTGCGTAGCGGGGTGCATTGCTTGCGGGGACATTTCTTTCATGACGGCGTTCATGTATGCGGACTCCGGATGATTCAGCGTCGATCAGGACAGGCGCGCGGCCTGGGGGAATGAACAGATCGGCTGATGGAATCGTCAATCGTCGCGTCTCCGTTCTGTGGAGCATTCTCGGCAGATGGACGCGGTCGCACATGAGGCGCAAGTCCCGGACGACGACCGGGAAAGGCTGCACCAGAGGCGGAAACCCGGGACCGGTGTCCCGGAACGGTCAGGCGGAGGGTGCGTCGAAGCCCGCGCGGCGCGCCAGCACGATGGCCTGCGCACGATTCTCGACCTCGAGCTTTGCGAAGATGCTGGTGATGTGATTGCGCACGGTCTTCTCGCTCAGCGTCAGACGCGCGGCAATCTGCGCGTTGTCGCGTCCGCCCGCCAGCAGTTCGACGATATCGCGCTCGCGCGGCGTCAGCGTCGCGAATGCGGGATCAGCCGGTGGCGTTGACGGCAGGAACGCCCGCACTTCGTCGCGCCAGCGTCGCCAGGCGGCATCGGTTTCCAGCACGAGATGGTTCTCGCTCTCCAGCGGCACGAAGCGCGCGCCGGGAATCTGGCCGGCGAGCAGGCGGCTTTCGTCGAAGGGCACGCGCGCGTCGCCGCTCGCATGCAGCACGAGCGTCGGACACTGCACTTGCGGCAGCAGGTCCACCACGTCGATCTCGTTGAAGACGCGCATGATGCGCGCCGCATTGCGCGGCGTGGTCGTGAGCCGTTCGAGTTCGTTGAACCAGTGATGCTGTTCCGGCGTGCCGCCCGGGATGAATTGCGTCGTGAAGAACTGGCGAAACGCGGGATTCTGCTTGCCCCAGCCCAGTTCCGCGAGCTTCACGAGCATTTCGGCTTCCTCTTGCTGCGCCGGATCGCGGGTGCGCTTGAGGCGTCCGCGCGCGTAACCGCCGTGCAGCACCAGATGCGTGACGCGCTCCGGATGCGCCACCGCGTAGGCAATCGCGATGGACGCGCCCTGCGAGATGCCCAGCAGCGGAAAGCGTTCGAGGCCGCTCGCGTCGACCACCGTTTCCAGGTCGCGCAGCCACGCATTGAAGGAGATTTCGCCGACGTCGCGGTCCGACAGGCCGCAGCCGCGCTGGTCGTAGCGGATCAGCGTATGACGGCCGCACAGTTCGACCATCAGATGGCTCCAGACCGGACTCGCAAAATCCAGTTCCAGATGACTGAGCCAGTTCGCGGCCTTGACGATCGGCGGACCCGAACCGCACATCGCGTAGGCGATGTGCACGCCGTCGCTCGCAGTGCAAAGGCGGATGTGCTGGCGGGGCGTGGGCGGGCGCGTCACCATCGTTCGAAAGTGTAAGTAGGGACACCATACAAGCACGAACGCCGCGCCGGACGCGCGACTGTTCATGCTTGCGCGTAATGGAATGGAAAGTCAAGAACGTAAGGCAGCGGACGGCGTGCAACAGGATTCAAGACCTGGCCGCATGCGGCGGGTCATGATCCGGGCTTTATCGATGAAAGAGGACTGTTCGTGACGGAAGCCAATCATTCGGATCAGCCGGTGCGCCCGCAGCGTTGCGTGATCGTGGTCGACCAGGACCTGCCCGCGGGCAAGGCGGCCAATGCAGCGGCCGTGCTGGCGCTGACGGTCGGGCAGCGCCATCCGGCGCTGGTCGGCGAAGCGCTCGTCGATGCCTCGGGCTGCGCGCATCCCGGTCTTATTCCAATCGGCATTGCGGTGCTCGGGGCGGATCAGGACACGTTGTCGGCGATCCGCGACAAGGCGATCGCCGCCGCGTGCGACGTCGTCACCTTCCCGGTGCAGGGACAGCAAACCACCGACTACGGCGCGTTTCGCGATGCCGTCGCCGGTGTCGTCACCGAGGAGCTTCGCTATGTCGGACTCGCGTTGATCGGCGATCGCAAGCCGGTCAGCAAGGCGGTCGCGAATCTCGGCTTGCTCAAATAGCGTCAGGTGCGCGTGGCCGTCTTGTATGCGCCCGGCGTCACGCCGAGCATGCGGCGGAAGGTGCGCGTGAGATGCGCCTGATCCGCAAAACCGGTGGTGGCGGCGATATCCGAGAGCGCGCCGCCGTGACGGATCATCTGCATCGCGCGGCGCACGCGGGCCTGGCGCTGGTATTCGTGCGGCGTCATGCCGGTTTCGCGGCTGAACGCGCGGAACAGCCGGAACGGCGGCAGTCCCGACGCCGCCGCGATCTCCTCCAGATGCAGTTGCTCGCCGATACGCTCGTCCAGGAAACGGCGCGCCGCCGCCACCGCGCGCGGTTCGCGCGGCGTGGCGGCGATTCCCGCGCCTTCTTTCAGATGCCGTCCAACGAGCCGCGCCGCGAACGCCAGATAGCGTTCGTCGCGTTGCAGCGACGGCCCGTGCACCTCGGACGAGCGATGCACGTCGAAGAGCGCCGCGCACAGCGCCGGATCGCGGATGATCGGCCCGACGACGCCGCCTGGACGTCCCGCCGCGCGCGCGTCGCCGGTGAGCGCGCGGAGATGCGCGACATCCACGTACAGCGTGCGCTGCGTCCAGCCGGCGTCGTCGACTGGCCAGCCCGCGTGCGGTTCGTCGGCGTCGATGGCGTACAGGTCGCCGCGCCGCGCGACGAACTCCGTGCCGCGCATGCGGATGCGGATCGCGCCGCCCGTCAGCAGCGCGAAGCAGGCGGTGTCGTGCGCGTGGACGTCGTAGGAAAAGTCAGCAAAACGCCCGCGCAACAGCTCCGCGCCGAGTTCGGGCGCGCGCCAGATTTGCGTGTCGGCTTTGGGCGTCGGCTTCATGAGGGGTTCAGCGCTTCGTGCGCAGCGGCAGCGTTGCAATGAATTGATCGATCGCGGCGAACAGCGCCGGCTTGCGCACGCCGTCCTGCGCCTGAATCGACAAACCGGCGAACAGCGTCATGCACAGCGCGGCGAGCGCCGGGACATCGGTGCGGGCGTCGAGTTCGCCGGATTCGACCGCGTGCGCGAGCCGCGCCGCGACCGTGCTCGCGACCTTGCGCCGGAGCTTCTGCAATTCGGCGCGCAACTGCGCGTGTTCCGCGCCCACCGACATCGCGCCGAGAAAAATCATGCAGCCACGAGGATGCGATGTGCCGGTGAACAATTCGGTGCTGGTGCGGAACATGGCCCGCAGGCCGTCGCGTACGGATTCATGCGCCTGCAGATTCCGCAGCGCCGCGCCGCCCTCTGAGGCGACATAGAGTTCGACGGCCTCGCGATACAGATCTTCCTTGCTGCCGAACGCTGCGTAGAGACTGGGGGAATTGATGCCCATGGCGTCCACGAGATCGGCCATGGAACAGGTGTCATAGCCCTTCGACCAGAACACTTCCATCGCGCTTCTGAGCGCCGTTTCACGGTCGAAGCTGCGCGGACGGCCGCGCGTCTTGAGTTGCGTTTGATTAGCCAGTGACGACATGTCTCGCTCCGCCGTATCAACCGGACTGCGCCGCGCGTCATTCCTGCGCACAGCGCAATTCTGAATTATGTGTCGATCATAACAAAATAACTGGACGTCGTCTCGTCCGGATGGTCAAATATCTGTGTCGATCGTTACATAATCAGCCGGTTTGAATTCTCAGGAGTGTGTCGTCATGAAAAAGTCCTTGTCCACGCTTGCCGTCGCGTTGCTGGTTGCAAGCCCGTTCGTTGCTGCGCCCGCTTTTGCCGAGAACAACGGCACGCCCGCGCCTTATTCCGTCTTCGTCGATCAACCGACCGGCTATACCTTCGTCAAGCTGCCCGGCGGATGGAAGTTCGTCGGCGCGGTGTCGCAGGAAGAAGCGCAGCATGTGCCTTCGAACGTGTTGACGTCGGTGCTGCCGGCCGAGTCCGTCCGGTCGATCAATACCGCTTCCTCGAAGTAAACCGCGTCGGGTTTGACGCGTCTTTCACGCGTCCTTCACGCGGCCACAATCGAGACGCTCTCCGGCACGGACGCCCGCTCGGCACTGATCGCATCGACGACATGCTGAGCATCGCGCGCGACGCCCGAGAAGCGTCCCGATCCCCACGTATGCAGCCACGGCAAGCCAACGAAGTAAAGCCCCGGCACCGCCGTCACCCCGCGCGTGTGCGACGGATAACCGCGGCCGTTGAACACCGGCGCGTCCAGCCAGCCGAAATCCGGCGTAAAGCCGATGCACCAGACAATCGACGTGATGCCGCTTGCCTGAAGGTCGAGTTCCGCGCGCTCTTCATGCGGTTGCCAGAGCGGCACGTACGGCGCTGCAAGCGGCGCCGCGATGCCATGCTTCGCGATGAAGCCGTCGATGCTCGCGTTGATGCGGTTATAGGTATCGTCCGCTTCGTCGAGGTTCTTGCGCAGGTTGGTCGCGAAGCGCAGCGTGCCGTCGCGGAAATCCTCCAGCCGCCCGAACAGTTCCATGCCTTCGAGCGCGAAGCGGCGCAAGTCGATATCGCGACCGCCATCGCGGCCCGTGACGTAGTGATTGGTGTTGTCGCGCACGCCTTCGCGCAGCGGATGATCGGTCACGGGCATGTCGTAATAGCGCATGTCCGCGAGCCAGTCCACCACGTCGCGGCCGCGATGGAAGCGCGCACAGCGCGGCGCTTCTCCCACGGCGAGATGCACCTTGCGGCCCGACAGATGCAGATCCTCGGCGATCTGCGCTCCGGACTGCCCCGAGCCGACGACCAGCACCGCGCCCGGCGGCAAGGCATCCGCATGCCGGTATTCCGACGACTGCACCTGCGCGATGCCTGGCGGCAAGCGCTCGGCCATGCGTGGCACGATCGGCGTGTGATAGCCGCCGGACGCCACCACCAGTTGATCGGCGGCGAAGTCGCCGCGCGTGCTTTTCACGTGATAGCGTCCGCCTGCATCGCGCGTCACGCGCGTGACTGCCGCGCCTTCCAGCACCGGCGCATTGACCTTCGCGATGAAGCCGTCGAGATAGGCGATGATCTCGTCCTTCTTCATGAAGCCGTGCGGATCCGCGCCCTCATACGGATGTCCCGGCAGCGCGCACTGCCAGTTGGGGGTCACGAGGCAGAACGTGTCCCAGCGCTGCGTGCGCCAGGTATGGGTGACGCTGTGCTTTTCCAGCACGAGATGATCGATCTTCGCCTGTTGCAGGAAGTGGCTGACCGACAGCCCGGCCTGCCCGCCGCCGACGACGATCACACTGACATGCTTCGGCGCAGCGCCGCCGGATTCGATGCTGGACATGGTGCATCCCCTGAACGAACAAGTTAATCGAGCGCGAGTACGGTGACCTGTGCTTCGTGCGCATCGTGGAAACGTCGTGCATCTGCTTCGATGCGTGCAAGCTGATCAAGCGCGGCGGAGCATGCGAATCCGTATTTCTCGCGCACGCGTTCGGAGCCGATGTGCAAGGCTTCGCGGGAACGGGCGACGAAGTCATCGACGGCATAGCGCTCGCCCGCCGTGAAGAACTCGCCGACGACGGTCGAAGGCGAATAGCAGTTGGCTTCCACGCCATCGGGCCAGCGGATCAGAAAATGCATGACGGGCATGGAGTGGCTCCGTTTGAAGGTTGATCGGTTTCGAGCCACGCGCGATAGAGGTCGAGATGACGCGCGGCACTCGCTTGCCACGTGAAGCGCCGCAACAGCGCGGGCACGGCTTGCACGAAGTCGATGCCGCTACTGCCCTCGAGCGCGGCGGCAATCGATGACGCGTCGTGTGGATCGGCGAACGTGCAGGTGCGCTCGTCGAGATACCCGGTGAAGGGCGCGATGCGTGAGACCACGACTGGCCGTCCGCTCGCCAGCGCTTCGAGCACCACCAGACCGAAGCCTTCGCGAAGCGAGATCATCGACACGACATCAGCGAGACGGAACAGCGCGGGCATCTCAGCGTCCGGCAGCGCGCCCGTGACGATCACCGGCGTGCCGCGCGCGCCGACCTCGAGTTCCAGCGCCGCCGCTCGCGCAAAAAAGCGGCGCGTGTAGTCATCGTGGTCGAGCAGACTGGCGCCGCCCGCCAGCACCAGTTGCGCGCCGGGCCAACGTGCGCGCAGCAAGGCGAACGCTTCGAGCAGCATCGACGTGTTCTTGCGTTCCTCGATTCCGCCCACCGCCAGCACAACCGGTCCTCCGCTCATGCCAAAGCGGTCGCGCAACGTATGCGTGTCAGAGTCGGCACAAACGCCGTAGCGCGTTCCGTCGATGCCGTTCGACACCGTGTGCGCCGTCACGCCATAGGTCGAGCGCATGATTTGCGTCCATGCGTCGCTGACGCAGAACACGGCATCCGCGTCCTGCCACGCGCGGCGTTGCCAACGGTCGAGTTGCGGGTCGTCGAAGTGGTCGAGGTGGTGCACCGTGCGCACGAAGCCACGAATCGTTCGCTCGTCCTTCAGTTCCGCCAGCGCATTCCCGCCGATGCTGTCCTGCGCATGCAGCACGTCGAAGCCGTCCGGATTGAGGTCTTCAAGCGCGAGCTTCAACGCGCGAAAGCGTTGCGCGACCATGCCGGTCAGCCCCTTCGCCTCGCCTTCGATGCGCGCCAACACGATCCGGCACGGCGACGCGCGAAACATCGACTCGCCCGGCCGTGCGGGTGCGAAAACCGTGACTTCGTGCCCGGCGTCGTGCAGCGCGCGCGCCAGTTCGAGCGTATGCACGACGCCGCCGCGCGGATTCACCGAATGCGTCAGCAGTCCAATTCGCAGTGCGTTCAGCGCGCGCATATGAACGGCTCCTCGCGGAGGTTCCACAGCAAGGCCGCTTCGTCGCCGCGCGTCACGACCACTTCGCGCGATGGGTCCACCTCGCCGATCACCGCGCTTGCGATATCACGCGATGCAAAGCGCGCGCGCACGTCGCCTACATGCTCCTTATGTACTGAAAGCACAAAGCCGAAGCTCGGAAACGCCGTGAGCCAGCGCTCGAAATCCACCTCCGGAGGACGCGGCACCGCATCGAGATCGATACGCGCGCCGGCATTCGAGCATTCGAGCAGCATCAGCGCCGTGCCGAGCGCGCCCGCCATGCTGATGTCCTTCGCCGCAATGCACAGCCCGTCTTCGGCCAACAATGGCAGCAGTTCGAAATCGCCCCTCGCGCGGCCTTCCGGCGCGCCCACCGATGCATTCCAGAACGGATACGGTTCCTCGAAACGCCCGCGCAGATCGACAGCCATGACGAGCGCATCGCCGGGACGGGCGTCGAAGCTGGTCAAGAGCCTGCGCGCACGCCCGACGATCGCCACCGCCAACTGCGCGCCTTCGCTGCGCACGTTGCTGTGTCCGCCGACGATGGGCACGCCATATACGCGCGATGCCGCCGTCATGCCCGCGAGCACGTCGCCCGCGGCCTGCGCGCTGCCGCTCCACAGCGCATCGACGACGGCGAGCGGGCGGCCGCCCATCGCGTAGATGTCGCTGACGTTCACCATGACGCCGCTGTAGCCGGCGAACCATGGCATCGTCTGGACGAAGTCGCTTACCAGACCTTCGATCGCGAACAGCAGGACGCCGTCGCCGTCGGGAATGGCGGCGCAATCGTCGCCGATGGCCACATCGCGCGCGCCTGCCGGCAAGTGCGCGAGCACGCGCGAGATATCGCTCTTGTGCTGAAAGCCCCGGCTTTCTCTTAACCGCTCGACCAATCCCGCCAGAGGCTTCACGGCAGCCTCCGCGCGAGCGCGACAAAACCGCTCTGCGGCGTGACGCACGGCGGATAGGCATCGAGTTGCGCGCGCATCAGATGATGAGCGCGGCCGAACAGCGTTTCCTCCTGCTGCGTGTCCCAGTGCAGCCGCCGGAACAGCGGCACGTTCTGCTCCTGGACATGCGCGAGGAACGTCTCGCAGCCGAGCGCATGCGCGCTCGACACGGCCAGCCGGATGAGCGTCGAGCCGATCTTGCCGTGCGAGCGGAATGCCGCATGCACCGCGAGCCGCGAACCGAGCCACACGCCCGGCTCGCGCTCGTGAATGCGCACCGTGCCGACGACCTGATCCGGCATGCCCGCGACACAGCTCAGCGCGACCAGCAACTGCGCACGCGTGTCGATCTCGTCGCGATCGTCGCCGACGAACACGCCCTGCTCGATGCAGAACACCGCGCGCCGCAGCTTGTACGCTTCCTCCGCTTCCCAGGGCAGCGTCGCCCATTTGACGCGGAATTCGACCGGCGTGTAGTCGAGATCGAGTGCATCGCCTTCAATGGCTTCGACGAACATGGTCAGGCCTCGTACGATGACAGCGATGAACACGCGCCGCATTTGCCGCAGCCAGCCTTGATGTCGGCGGAACGCATGCCGGCTTCGCCAAGCATCGCGCCGATGGGCGCCAGCACCGCACGCATGAACTCGGGCGCGGGCGCGGGATGATCTTCGAGCGGTGTGCCGCTGATCGGCACGAAGGGCACGACGAACGGATACACGCCGAGCGCGATCAGCTCGCGCGCCATCCCGACGATGTCCTCCGCGCTGTCGCCCAGTCCCGCCAGGATGTAGGTGCTCACCTGGCCGCGGCCGAACACCGCGACCGCCGCTTCGAACGCTTCCATGTAGCGCGTCACCGGCACCGTCGCCTTGCCCGGCATGATGCGCTCGCGCACGGCCGGCGTGACGGCTTCCAGATGCATGCCGAGCGTATCGATGCCGCTCGCCTTCATGCGCTCGAACCAGCGGTCGTCGTCGGGCGGCTCGCATTGCGCCTGGATCGGCAGATTCACGGCGGCCTTGATCGCGAACGCGCTCTCGCACAGCACCCGCGCGCCGCGATCGGGCGTCGGCGGTGTGCCGGTCGTCAGCACCATGTGCCTGACGCCGTCCAGCAACACCGCCGCGCGCGCCACTTCGGCAAGCTGCTCCGGCGTCTTGTGCGCAATCGTGCGGCCCGCCGCCAGCGACTGGCCGATCGCGCAGAACTTGCACGACTTGCGGCGGCTCTCATAACGGATGCAGGTTTGCAGCACGGTGGTGGCGAGCACATCGGCGCTGTGCAGCGTCGCGATATGCGAGTACGGCACGCCGTCGAGCGTCTGCATCGCGTAGAAACGCGGCGCTTGCGGAAAGCTGATGCTGGCGATCGGAATGGCGTTGCGCGTCAGCGCGCTGATGCCGTGCGCATCCGGCTGACCCGCGACGAACGGCGAATCCCATGCGCTGCTCGTATGCACGGGAACCATGATGGTCACGCCGTCCACCGTCACGGCCTTGTGGTCCGATGGCCCCGCGCCGCCGCGCCGGCTCGACACGCCCGCGCGCGGATCGACCAGCCGCAGGCCGGCCGACTGCAGTTCAGTCATCAGTTGCCGGCTCGATGCCGGCAGTTTCTCGCGGGCGTTCATCGTCGTGGATGTCCTTGAAAGAAGTGACGGGCGATGCCGGGCGATCGTTGATCGCGAGGCTCAGCAACTCGGGCCGCGCATAGTGGCCGACCGAATCCATCATGCGTTTGCGCTTCGTGATGAGCGCCATGTCGAGATCGGCGATCACCATGCCTTCGCCCTCGCGCAGCGGCTCGGCGAGATGCTGGCCTTCCGGCGACACGATCGCCGTGTTGCAGCCGCCGCGCAGCGCGCGTTGCAGGTTGGGATCGGGCGTGATGGCTTCGATCTGCGCGTCGGTCAGCCAGCCGGTCGCGTTGACGACGAAGCAGCCCGATTCCAGCGCGTGGTGGCGGATCGTCACTTCGATCTGTTCCGCGAAGATCGGCCCCACCAGCGAGCCGGGGAACTGGCTGCAATGGATCTCTTCGTGCTGCGTCATCAGCGCGTAGCGCGCGAGCGGGTTGTAGTGTTCCCAGCACGCCAGCGCGCCGACGCGTCCCACGCCGGTGTTCACCACTTTCAGGCCCGCCGCGTCGCCCTGGCCCCAGATCATGCGTTCGTGGAAGGTCGGCGTGATCTTGCGGCGCCTGAGGCGCAGCGTGCCGTCGGTATCGAAGATGAGTTGGGTGTTGTACAGGCTGCCGTGGTCGCGTTCGTTCACGCCCAGCACGACGACCATGTTGCACAGCCGCGCGTGCTCGGACACGGCCTGCGTGACCGGGCCGGGCACCACCACGGCCTGCTCGTACAGCTTCATGTGATCCGCGCCCGATGCCACCGGCGCGCGCACGAACGAGAAGTACGGGTAGTACGGCACGAAGGTCTCGGGGAAGACGATCAGCTGCACGCCCTGCGCCGCAGCTTCGTCGATGGCCGTGCAGACGCGGTCGAGCGTGCCGTTCGGGCGCTCGAAGTCCGGTGTGATCTGCACGGCCGCCGCGCGCACGATACGCGGTGTCGAAAGGGCATCGGGCATGATCGTCACACGGTCCAGGTATGGATGATCAGCGCGTTCTCCTTGCGATGGAGCAGCTGGATGTCCAGCACGTCGAGCGGATTGATCGGGCGGATGCCTTCGATGAGCGACGCCTCGCCGTGTCCATACAGCGCCTGCAAAGCGAAGCGGCAGGCGTAGACCTTGCCGCCTTCGGCCATGAACTTCTGCAGTTGCTTGTTGAAGTTGAGATGACCGGGGAAGGCTTCATCGCCGAGCGTCGGAAAGCCGCGCTGCAGACCGAGCGTGACGCCGGGGCCGTACAGCAGCACGGAGGTATCGAAGCCCTTGCGTTGCAGACGCGTGGCCTGCAACAGGTTCACGAAGCCGATCGACCCTTCGAACGCGACCGTGTGAAACGTGACGAGCGCTTTCTCACCAGGCTCGGCCTTCACGTCCTCGAAGACTTTCTCTTCGTAGTCGACCAGATAATCGCCGTTCTTGTGAAGCGGTTGATTGACTGCGGGCATGGCTTTCTCCGATGAGTGTGAGGTTCGATGCCGGTGCGCTCGTCCATGCAGCGCGTCGACGGGTCTTCAAACGCAACGGGTATGCCAATGATTGGCCCGCGAAATGCAATCACTTTGCAATCAAGCAAAACAAACTTGCTCGACGGAACCGAAAAATTTTTGCCTGAGCCTTGCTGGAAGGGCTTTATCGACGCAAGTGGGAGAAGGTGCGTGGATGGCGTTCGCACGATTTCAGCGCAAACGGGCGTGAGCATGGTGCGTCGTACACCGAAGACGTGCATCGATGCGATCAATGCAATCAAGTCCAATCTGCCGATGCGATCTTTTTCCCTTCGATAGTTTTGACATGCCAGGATCGAGCGAACCTGTTGCGAGGATCATCGCGGACATGAATCAGCCGGCACATCACTGGATCAGGAAGCTCGAAGAAAGCAGGAAGCCCGCTTACCTGACGATTCCCGATCTGATCGAGGAAGATCTCGCGAGCGGCCGTCTGCGGCCACGCGACCGGCTGCCCGGCCTGCGCGATCTCGCCGGCCTGCTGAGTCTCAACTACACGACCGTCGCGCGCGCCTATGCGGAAGCACGCAAGCGCGGCCTGCTCGACGCCCGCGCGGGCAGCGGCACCTTCGTGCGCGGCAGGACGCAGACCTTGCCGCTGGCGGGTGGCGGGAGCGTCGAGATGTCGATGAACATGCCGCCGGAGCCGCCCGCGCTCGCCGCGCGGCTGCGGGCTTCGGCGGCGCGGCTGATGGAACGCGCCGATCCGTTCCAGCTGCTGCGCTATCAGGATTTCGGCGGCTTGCCGGTTGATCGGGCGGCGGGACGCGACTGGCTGCGGCCGCGCGTGCCCGCCTGCGACACCGATACGGTGCTCGTGTGCCCGGGCATCCACGGGGCGCTGGTCGCGCTGGTGTCGCAACTGGCGCGGCCGGGCGAGATGATCTGTCTGGACTCGCTCGCCTATCCGGGCATCAAGGCGATTGCCTCGCAATTGGGCGTGCGTCTGCAAGCGCTGCCGCGCGACGACGAAGGGCCGCTGCCGCATGCGTTCGAGGCGCTGTGCAGGACTGAGAAGCCGGGCGGCTTCTATTGCAATCCGACCTTGCAGAATCCGAGCACGCTGACGTTGACACGCAGGCGGCGTGAGGCCATCGCCGACGTGGCGCTGCGCTACAACGTGCCGATCATCGAGGACGAGCCTTACGGCATGTTGCCGCCCGATGCGCCGCCGACACTGGCCGAACTCGCGCCCGAACTGACCTATCACGTGACCGGCTTGTCGAAGACGCTGGGCGCGGGCTTGCGCGTGGCTTACCTGAGCGCGCCGACGCCGCGCCAGACGCAGCGGATTGCAGGCGCCTTGCGCGCGACCTCGGTGATGCCGAGTCCGTTCACCGTGCTGCTCGCGACGCACTGGGTCAATGACGGCACCGCCGCCGACGTGCTGAACGCGATCCGTGAGGAAGCGGCCGCACGGCAGGCGATTGCATTGGCGGAACTGCACGAATTCGCCTTCGATGCCAATCCGTACGGTTTCCATCTTTGGCTGCCGGTGCCATCGGTATGCGACTGGAGCGCGCCGGAACTGGCGCTGCAGTTACGCAATCAGGGCATCGGAGCGGTGGCGGGCGCGGCGTTTTCGACCGACGGTAATCCGCCAAATGCGTTGCGTTTGTGTCTTGGTGGCCCGCAGGATCGCGAGGATTGCAGGGAAGCGTTGCGACGCGTGGCGGATATGCTCGGTGATCCGCATCACTTGCATGTGCCGATGTTGTGATGCGGGACGGCGTTATTGGAGCGACGGCAGCGCCCACTCATAGATTTCCTGAGCCAATTCGGTTTCGGACGGCAGGCTGACGACGCGGAAGCCGTCGCGCTTCAGTTTCCACGCCTGTTCCTCGATGACGTCGAGAATGCTCTTGTACTCACGTGCTTCGAGTTGCTGCTTGTCAGGCAGCAGCAGGAAAAGCCCCGTGTCCTTCAAGTTTCGAATCCGCGAATACGTGGTCAGGTCGCGGCTGGATTTGAGCACGTTGAATTCGACGGTACTGGCGTTCTTGTGGACAGCCGACACGACGCTTCCGCACGCTGTGCCGGTTTTCAGGTTGAAGTCGAGGAAGTGCTGCACGCCCCGGTCGTCCACGAACTCACCCGAACCGCTCTCCGTGCCAAGCACGAACTTCTCGTAGTCGAGATGGGCAATTCGCTTCAACTCCTCGTTCACGAAAAGATGGCTTGACGGTTGCCGTGGCCAGACGAGCCAGATGCTCGGGGTTCCCGAGGTCGCGGAAGAGGGATGAAAGATTCATGCGATCACCCCCAGCTTCTGCGCAAGCCAGCCCGGATTGGCACGGTAGGTCAGATAACCCATGATGCCCTGCGCCAGTTCGGGCGCGGCGCCAGGCGAAAGCACGTTGATGAACGTGCTCAATGAAGCCTGCACCGATGACAGCGCGCGTTGGTGCGTGTCCGCGGAAACGGCCATGGCGCTATGGAACGCCTTCAGCTCTTCCGAGGAAAGATGCTGCTGCGCTTCGTCGAGCAGACTACGAGAGGTATAGGAGACGCCCATGGATAGCCAGAGTATGTCGTGAAGCAAAGTCTCGTGGTCGATTGCAACGTAACTGCCGTTCGAGCTCCGGATGAGATTGCCGAAGTTGCGGTCACGGTTGTCCGTCCAGACGTCGAAGGCCGCCATGGAGCGGACGTCCTGGCTCCGCAGACAGCCTTTGCGCGAAAGCCAGAAGGCCCACTTGTGCACCTGCTTGACGGACTTCCCCGCAACAATCTCACAGCACCACGCGGCGCACATGTTCAGCCCGTTGGTCCAGTTGGGTAACGCCATGTTCTTTCGCAGTTGCTCGACAGGAACGAGCACGACTGCGCCGAATCCCGGCACCGGCACCCCCACCGATGCCGTCAGCACCCATCCCACCGCCTCGCACAAGAGCGCTGGCGTATTGGGCTTGAGAAGTTTCACGAAACAACTGCGCAACTGTCCGGACGCGTCGCGGATAGTGGTGAAATGGATCGTGTGGTTGGCCCCGTCACAGGCGGGAATGCCGCGAAATTCACACCACGCGGAGGCGTCGAGAAGAGGAACTGGCATTGCGGACCAACTCAGACATCCTGAAGGCCAAGGACTGACGTTTAAGGCATGGCATGCGCCATCGGGCTTTTAGAGCGTTCAATCTAGCATGTCGAGTTCAGCCGTCATCAACCATCCGCAACAACTTGAAGAATTCAGACTTTTCGCGTCACAACCCGTTATCACCGCTTCCCGTACGCATCCAGCAACTGCTGCACGAGCGTGTTCGACACATAATGCGGACCGTCGAAGAGATAAATCCGATAGCCCCGATACGCATCGATCTGCGGCTTCAGCTCCGCCACCGTAGCCGCGCGAAAACCCCCTCCCACCTGTGGCCGAAACGCCTCCGCGATGATCCTGACCCGCCCGCGCCCCAGCTTCGCCGCCAGTTGATCCGCATACTCCCGCGCCACGCGCGGCTCGCGCGCGTACACGCCACAACCATCCTGCAGCAGCACGCCGACATCGCGCGGCAGCCATTCATCGAGCCACGCGGCCAGCGCCGTGCCGCCCACATTGGCGCGGTCGTAGACGCTGATCCACAACGGCCGGGGCAGCGCATCCAGCGTCGCGCGCAACGCACCCGCGTTCTGCCAGGTCGGATCGATCTCGACAGGAAAGTAGTAGCCCGTGACATGCACCGGCGGACGCGCATCCACGAGCTGCATCGATTCGTTGAACAGCTGTGCCGTGTTCGCGCGCGCGGCAGCTTCGTCGAAACGGCCTGCCAGCCCGATGATGACGTCGCGCGCCCACGGCTCCTGCCCGATGCGCTCCCAGTCCGGCAGCCGTGCCGCCATGCGCAACCCGGTTCCCGGCAGGAAGGAGAGACCGTCCACCGCCGTCCACTGCACGATGAGTTCGTGCGCACCCAGCTTGTCCCAGTCGCCGTGCGGGTCCGCATGGGCGTTGTCGGGTTGCCAGACCATGCCGTGCACCAGCCGTGGCGGCGCGGTATCGGCGCAAGCAACGGAGAAGGCGCAGCACGCGGCCGCCAGCACGGCGCAGCGCGCGGCCATCAGCGGATGAAAATGCAGAAACGGGAACATGGCGCGGCAAGCGGAAGACAGTGGCGTCAGTACGAGAATACCGCACCGAAGAACACGCCTTTCGCGCGGTCGTCGCCCGCGACCCGGAAGCGGTATTGCACCGATACATCGACGAACGAGCGCGGCGCGTCATACCTGCCGCCGCGGAACGCATAACGCGCCGACACGCCCGCGCCGACGCCCACCGGCACGCTGTGATCGATCGCCGAGTCGTAGTCCATGCCGACCACCGCATGCGGAAACACGGTCAGGCGCGGACTGAGCGCATCCACGCGATAGCTGCGGCCGAGACGCGCGTTGGCCGTCGCGTAGCTCGAATGATTCGCGATGTAATGCCCCGCTTCGCCGTAGACCGTGCCGGTCCACCAGCTCGGCACATCGAGCCGGCGGGCGTCGCCGAAACCGTTCGAGTAGGCGGCGCGCGCCAGCCAGTCCGAGCGCACGTCCGAGCCGAGCGGCACGATCTTCTCGATGGCGAAGGTCGCATTGGCCGACGCAAACGGCTTCACCCGCGCGCCAAACGCCGCCTGCAAGGTCGAGGTTCCCGACGGGCCGCCGCCCTTCACGCCGAAGTTCTCGTAGCTGCGCGCATAGACTTCGAACATGCGGTCGCCGAGACTGCCGAACGGACGCCAGTACGCTTCCACGCCCGCCTGCCAGTTGTTCGACACGCCCGGCACCGGCGAGAACGCCACGCCCTGCTGCGCGCCATTGCCACGATAGTTCACCGCCGCGCTGAAGCCCCAGTTGCGCGTGGCTTCGGCGTGCGCGGCGCGGGCATCGTTCAGCGCCTGCGCGGAGAGCGCTTCGTCGGCGGGACCGTCCGCGCTGCGGTCGATGGCATGCTCCAGATAGCGCGCGCCCTCGCCCGCACGATGCATCCCGAGCGCCGCGTAACCCGCATCGGCTTGCGCGGATGCAGGCAACGTCCCGTCGCGGTCCGCACGCGCGAAGTAATCCAGCGCGAGCGCATTAGCCCCGGCGCGTTGTGCGACGAACGCCGCCTGCACGTCGGTCAGCGCATCGAGCAGCTGTGCGTCGATAACGCCGCGCGCCGCTTCCGACGCCTCACGCGTACGACCCAACGCCACGAGGTCGTCGATCAGCGCGATACGCGGTTGCGGATCGTCCGGCACGGCGGCAATCGCCGTGCGCCATTCGTCCGCCGCAGCACCGCGCTCGCCGCGCTGCTCCGCCAGACGCGCCGCGCGGGTCGCGGCCAGCGCCGGATCGTGCGCGTAGACATCGCACGATGCGCCGAATTCATCGGCGCGGCATTCGAAGGTCGGACCCGCCAGCGGATCGACTTGCACGGCTTGCGTCACGCCGCGCCGCGCCAGCGACTGCGCACGATGGCGGCGCAAGGCGATGGCGGCATCGGTGTCGTCCGCGGCCTTCGAGCGTGGCGGAGGCAGCGCATCGAGCGCGCCTTGCGCATCGCCCTGGGCCAGTCGCACGTCTGCGACGATGGTCCGCGCCACGCGGGCGTCGCGTTCCTGCCGTTCATCATCCGATGCAACCGACGCCGACAGCACCCGCGCGAAGTCGCCATCCGCGCCGCGCGCCGCACGCGCACAGCCGCGCAGCGCCCACGCAAGCGCATCGTCGGGATTCCGCGCGACGGCATCGCCGGCTACCGCTTCCACGCCCGCCAGATCATCGCGCGCGAACATCGTCTCGATCAGCTGCATGCGGTAATCCGCGCGCCACGGGGCATAGTCCAGCGCCTGCTGCGCGCGCCGCTGCGCTTCATCGAGATCGCCCTTCTCGCGCGCCGCATACGCCGCCCGCGATTCGGCCGGCGCGAGCCGGTCGCCAATGAAACGCCGCCGCGCACGCAAACCGTCGCTGTCGCCGAAACGCGCCGTCGCATCGACGGCGGCGGTCCACGCGGCGGCATCGTCGCCACTCGCCGCAAGGGAATCGATCAGCAGATCGCGCAGGCGCTCCACGTGTGGCGCGAGCCGCACCGCCTCGCGGCCCGCGCTTGCCGCGACTGCGTAGTCCTTCCGTCCATAAGCCCGATACGCAGCGCGCGCCGCCTCGAGCGCTGGCGCCGGCAGATCGCCCGGCACGCCGCCGATGCCGCCCGACGCAATCAGGATCCCGATCTGCCGGCGCCGCGCCGTCACCGCAGGCGTCGGCCCGAACTGTGCGACTGCGTCATCCAGCACGCGCCGCGCCTCTTTCAGACGCCCGCGCGCCGCCAGCGCATTCGCCAGCAGCAGACGCAGTTCGGGCACGTCGGGCCGCTGGCGGATCGCTTCGCGCGCGCCGGCGACGGCAGCGGCGTAACGGTGTTCGTCGTAGGCCGCGAAAGCCTCGCGCGCCACGCGATACGACGCGCCGCTCAAGGGCAGCGGCAAGTTCGCATCGGCTCGGGAAGCGTTCGGCGCGCACAGCGTCGCGGCGGCCCAGGCCGCGACGCCCAAGCGGCGAGAAAGACGCGCCGTCACGACTTAGCGGTCCGCGTGCGATGGCGGCGGCGCTGCTCGCCAATTGCGACGGTCAACGCCTCGTGCGTGATCACCCCTTCCGCCACCAGATAATCGCCGATCCGCCCATGCCGCTCCGGCCGATACTGCTGCAACGCCGTCTCGAACGCGCCGCGCGTGACGAGCCCCATCTCGATCATGAGGTCGCCGAGCAGCGGTACGCCGTCCGCGACGGGTTCATCGCCGGGTTCGGACAAGCGCTCGTCATCCGCCGCGTCCGGATGAACCAGCCGCCCGACCGCGCGCATCATCCGCAGGCCCGCCGTGATCTCGCTTTCGCGCACCACCTGCAAGCTCACCGCGCGCCCCGCCGCCGCGCTCAGTTCGGCGAGCGCGGCATCGTCGAGCAGGCTCGCGCAGACGAACAGCGCGTGACCGTTCGTATCGAAGCCCTGCGGCAGCGCGCGCAACCGCACGAGTGCATCCGGCCGCGCCACCTGGGTGAGGTCCATGCGCAGCGGATCGAAGCGGCCGCGCGGCAAGTCCGCCTGGAACGCGATCGCCTCCGCGAGCGTCTCTTCGTCGAGCCAGCCGCGCGTGATGAGCACGCGCCCGATCGGCGCCTCGCGCGCATGTTCGGTGCGGCGCGCCTCTTCGAGCCGCTCGGGATCGATCGCCTGCCAGGAGACGAGCAGTTCGCCCAGTTCCTGACGCGTGTCGCGCAGGCCTTCGTTGCTCGGGAAATCGTGCATGGTCTTGTCCCATGCGAGCCTGCGCCCCGTCAACGCATGCACGATGAACAGCCGCCACGCGCGCGACACCGCCATGAAGTTGATGACATTGCCGATCACCATGCGCGGCACCGAAAGCACGCCGTGCTCCCAGCCGTACAGGCGCGTCGTGAAGATGATGCGTTGCGTGACGCGCAGCACGAGCGCAATCGAATTCGCGATCAGCAGCGCCTGAAGCCATCCCGAATCGATGAACGGCGACGGAAAGAAGCGCGTGGCAATGCGAAAGTACGACGCCGCGGCGAACAGCATGAACTGCCCCGCGAGCAGATAGGCAAGCATGCCGACGAAGGCCGTCACGACGCCCTTGCGGTCGCGCAGCAGCAGATAGCGGTTCGCCAGCGAGCCGCTCCAGCCCGTCAGCGCCCAGCCTTGCAGGCCGATGCCGAGCGTCCAGCGCGCGCGTTGCCGGTAGGCGGTGCGAAAGGTATCGGGGAAGAACTCGCGCACGCACAGCGGCATGGTCATGCGGATCTCGCGCTCGGGCCCGAGGCCGAACCAGCCCTTGCGACGCGTCGTGAATTCGACCGGAAACAGCGGAAAGATGGACTGCATGCCGAGATTGAGAATGCGCGCGCCGATGTCGTAGTCCTCGGTCAGGCTCTCGGTATTGAACGGCTGCTGTTCCGTCTGCTCAACCAGCGCGCGCATGGCGCGACGCGAGAAGCACGTGCCCACGCCCGCCGAAGGCACCGCGCCCGCCAGACTCTCGCGCACCACGAGATCCTTCCCATGCCATTCGGCGAACTCGTCCATGTAGGTGCCCGCGACGAGTTCGAACCAGTGGCGTTCCAGCGACGCCACCGGCAACTGGATCATGTCCTTGCGCGGCAGAAGGTAATTGAAGAACTTCAGCTCGACGGGATGCAGCACGTCTTCGCTGTCATGCATGACGATGCCCGCGAACTCGATGCCCGCCTCGAACTCGTAATGCATGATGGCCTGCACGAGCCAGTTGAGGCAGTCGGCCTTGCAGGTCGGGCCGTCGTGCGGCACTTCCACGCGGTGCAGATGCTTGTAGCGATGCCGCATGCGCTCCACTTCGGCAATCGTCGCGGCATCGTTCTGATAAGTGCCGACGAACACCGTGTACGCGCGGTAATCCAGCACCCGCACGAGGTCCTCGATCATCGCGGCGATCACGTCCTGCTCGTGCCACGCGGGCACCATGATCGCGATGGGCTGTTCATCGCGCGCATAGAGCTGCTCGACCGTGAGCGGCGCGTAACGCCGCTCCACCGTCACGCGCCGCCAGAGCTTGCGCGTCCAGTACCAGACGTCGATGAAGAGATCATCCACGCTCGACAGCAGGATGATGGCCGCAACCGTCGCGGCCATGTACTCCAGTCCCTGGTAGTAATCGGCGAGCAGGATGCCGCCGTACCACCTGAGCGTCTCCAGCATCACGCGCGGTCCTCGTCCTGCGCGCGGCGCTGTTCGGCCTGATGTCTGCGCCGCGCCCGTCCCGCCAGCACGATCAGCGCGAGCAGCAGCACCACCAGCACGCCCGGAATGCCCCAGCGCGCCCAGTGATGCGTGACCCAGTCGGTGCTGCTTGCGGGTTCGTCGGAGAGTTCGTCGGGGTTGACGGTGTTGAACTGCTTGAGCACGCCGCTGCCGTCCACCACGGCGATATTGCCGCGCGAAAGCTGGAGCTTGTCGGTGAGCACGGGCGCCGCGCCTGCCGAGCGATAGACGATGCCGCTCTGCCCGCCCGCGCTCGCCACGCTCACCACCCCGACGCGCGAGAGACCCGACATGTCGAGCAGCGTGTCGCCGGAAGGCGAACTCAGCGACAGACGCTGCGCCGAATACAACGCGGGGTTCTTCTCGCCGTCGAAGCTCACGTCCGCGGCGAGGAACGGGCCGTCCGGCTGTGTGGCGGCCTGCGTGGACGCCACCGCGAATTTCGCGGTGGCCGGCGCGATGCCCGCCGCGCCGGTCAGCACGGCCAGGCGCGGCACGCTGGCGAGCGCGTCGTCGAGATAGGCGCGCGGCACATACACCGTCGCCGACGACGCATAGCGCGCCGCCATCCCCGCGAAGCTGTCCTCGGGCGTGGCCTTCGCGAGCCGCAGATGGCTGGTCGGCAGGACCGCGACCGGATACGCCTGACGCGCCTGGCATCCGGCATCCGGCTGACGGCGGAACGACACGCGCAACTCGTTGGTGCGCGCAAGCGCGTAGCGCGGGATCGACGCCACCAGCCGCTGGCGCGCGCCATCGACATTGATGAGACGCGCGCCGATCATCACGTCGTTGAAGTAGACCGTGGCGGTCGCGCCGCCGTTGGAGAGCGTCGGCGACGCCGCCAGATCCAGCACCACCTGCGCCGGCAGGCGTCCGTTGCCCGAGGCCGCGGCGAGGTCGAAGCGCGCGACCCACGAAGCGTCGGTCTGCACGTCGATGCTGCGCGGATCGCCGCCGAGATCGGCCAGCGGAATGTCGTCGCCGCGCGCCTGCTGCTCCACGTCGATGCGATGCACGATCACCCGGTCGGATACGTCGATGGGCCGCCAGCCATGCGCCAGCGCGCCGATGCCGCGCGTGTCGCCCACCACGATCAGCGCCCGTCCGCCCACGTGCGCGATGCGCACCTCGCCCGGCGCGAGCGGCGCCGTCAGTTGCGAAGCCGTGCGCTTGCGCCAGGTATCGAACGCGGCGAGCGCGTCGGCGGATGTGCCGGTCACTTGCAGCCGCAACGCATCGAGCGCCGCGCCGAGCGTGCGCCGCAGGGGTTCATCGGCGACCACCACGTCGGGACCGAACGCCGTGCGCGGACCCAGCGCCACCAGCGCGCCCAGTTCCGCCTGGTTCGCGAGCACATGCTTGCCGCCGCCGGCCAGCGCGGCGAATGCGGGGATCGCGCGCAGCGGCGCGGGAACGTCGAGCTCGCCCAGATCCACCGTATCGCCCGGCGCTGGCAGCGCCTGCATCACGGGCCGCTTGCCGTCGCGCTGCAAGAGCGCGTCGGTGCGCCATGCGGCATCGTAGGCGCTGCTCGACAGCTTGCGCCCCGACACCGCCAGCACCGGCGCATACGGCAACGCGCTCCATGCGGTGCGCAGGTCCTGCACGTCGGCCGGATCGAAGCGGAAGGTGAGACGCGTGCCCGGGTCCACGCGCAAGACATTGCCGATGGCCGTCTGGTCCGTGCAGTCGTTCTGATTGATCACCGACGCAAAGCCCAGTCCGAGCCGCACGAAACCGGCGTTGCGCGGCGCGCCGTCCACGCCCAGATTCAGCGACACGCCGCCTGCGTCCTGCGTGAAGGCGCGCGCCAGCACCGGCGAGCCGTCGAGCGAGAGCAGCATGGTCACGCGGCCGCCGTCGCCGCGCACATAGCCGCCGTCGAACTGTAGCGCGGCGTCCTTGAGCGGCACGCCCGCGGGCACGGGCAGGAAGAATTCGCGGCGCGTATCGGGCGCATTGAGCGCGACGCTTTCCAGCAAGCCGAGTTGCCTGAGCGTGACGGTGCGCGTTTCCTGCACATCGGCGGCGAGGTGAGAGAAAGCGTCCGCGAGGCTCGGGTCCGCTGGCGTCGCGGCGGACGCCAGGCGCGGCACGACGCTCGCAAACAAAACGCACGCGGCGATCAAGGTCCTGAAGGTACGTAAGGCGCCTCGTTGATGCCGCTTGAAGTTGTCGTAGATCAATTACTTGACTCGCATTTGACGCGATGCGGCGCAGTGGCGAAGTCAATGCGTCACCGGCGCCCGGTAGATACCGGTTGCCGCCGAGCGTGAATTGACATCGCGAACGCCGCGATAGCGTGAGACCCGAATTCTGGCGGGAATGACTCAGTGCTGGATGTTGCTCGACAGAAGCGTCGTGAAAAGCCGCGACGCGCTTCGATCAATACGTGAGGGAACGGCGCCCCCGTTGTTCCGGGAAGGCCAGCCGCAGTCGCGCGCACGGACAATCCGCAACGGCCCTGCGTGTCAACGAGATGGACGCCCGGATGGATTTCGGGCGATGACGGCTGGCCGCGCATGCCACGGAACGAATTGCCGACTGCTCGTTCCGCGCCCTCGTGCGCGACTTTGCCTCGACAGCATCGGGCGCTGACCCGAAGCCGGAAAACTGCGTTGTTGGCTTCGTTCTCATTGTCCAGACGACGACACAATCTTTTGACAAAACGGATTGTATTCAGACGTTTAAGGACAGCCAGACAACAAAAATGTAAAAAAGTCTAACGACAGCATCAGGGCGAGTATTGGCTATTTTTTGTCTATCTTCAGACAGAGCTTTTTACCTGTTTTGGCCGGGAAAGTTAGTTAGTCCCACGATCTGAAGATGCAATTCGCATGCGTATTCACTATTCATCCGCCCCTCACGCGGGCGCATCGATTTCAATGTCGAGTAACGCGGCGCTCACCGACTTGCCATGTGCATCGAGCGCGAGGGAACGCGTGACGCCGCCGCCGAGCGCGTGACTCAGCACGAAGTTGAACGCATGCAAATTCGGCATTTCATGGCGCACGACGGCGCCTTTCACGACGTCCGCGAGATGCGCCTTGACACGTTCCGGCGTGACTTGCTCGCGTACATGCGCGTAGTGTTGCGGGTCGTAGCAGATCACCGAGACATTGAGCGTGTTGCCCTTGTCGCCGGTTCGGCCGTGGGCCAGTTCACGCAGTTTCATCGTTTGTCTCCACGAATTCGAAAGCCGGGTTCACCTGTTCGCACGGCAACAGCACCGACTGCACGGCGATGACTTCACGCGTCGCCTTCGTCACGCCGCCGCCGCCTGCCGGACCGTTGGTATAGAGCGTCTCGACCTCGTTGCCGATGCGCGCCGCTTCGCGCGCGTTCGCCGCGCGTCCCGCCACGCGCACGCGGACTTCGTACGGTTCCGCGTGACCGGCGGCCAGCGTCTCGCCATACAGCGCGTTCACGCCGATCAGGTCGAAGCGCAGTTCGGACGTCTCGACGCCCGTGAGCGCGAGCCGTTCCCGCACGATATCGAGCGCCAGTCGCGCACGTGCCAGCGCGCCCGGTCCGCCATAGGAAATCTGTCCTTCGCCGATGAAGCCGTCCACATACGCCACCGATACCTTGAGCGTCCCGGTGCGTTCATGACCGCGCCCGCCCGTCACGCGCACACGGTCCGGCGCTTCCTGCGCGACGCGGACCTGGGTGAAATCGGCGACGACGTCCGGCTGGAGGTAACGCGCGGGATCGTGGATTTCGTAGAGCAGTTGTTCCTTGCAGGTCGCTTCCGTCACGCTGCCGCCCGCGTGCGGCACCTTGGTCACGACCACCGATCCGTCCGCGCTCACTTCGCCAATCGGAAAGCCCAGACGGGCAAGCCCGTTCACGTCCTTGCAACCGGGATCGGCGAAATAGCCGCCTGTCACCTGGCCCGCGCATTCGAGCAGATGACCCACGACCGTCGCCTGGCCGAGCGTATTCCAGTCGTCCATGCGCCAGCCGAATGCGTGGATCAGCGGCGCGGCGAACAGCGACGGGTCGGCCACTCGCCCGGTCAGAACGATGTCCGCGCCCGCAGCCAGGGCATCGACGATCGGCGCCGCGCCGAGATACGCGTTCGCCGAGACGATACGTTCGGCATAGCCGCCGACCTCGTCGTCCGATTCCTCGAAACGCAGCGGCGCGCTCAGCACGACGTCGAGCACGTCGTCGCCGGTCACGGCCGCGACCTTCAGCGACAAGCCCAGTTCGCGCGCGATCTCCGCTGTCCGACGTGCCGCCGCGCGCGGATGGGCTGCGCCCATGTTCGAGATGATGCGCACGCCGTTCTTCGCCGCGATGGGCAGCACGGCGCGCATGCGCGCTTCGAGCAAGGGGTCGTAGCCGGACGCCGGATCGTGGCGGCGCGACTGTTGCGCCAGCGCGATGGTGCGCTCGGCGAGACACTCGAACACGAGATAGTCGAGCGCGCCGTGCTCCGCGAGTTCGACGGCCGGTTCGATGCGGTCGCCCGAATAGCCCGCCCCTGCGCCAATTCTGATGATGTCCTTCATGACTTCGTCCAGTCCGGATTAAAGCGGAAACACGCCCAGCAGCACGCACGCAAGCGTCATGACGAGCGACGCGCCGAACAGCAGCGGGAAGGTGAATTTCTGATGGTCCGCGAGATCGATGCCGCACAGGCCGACAACGAGAAAGGTCGCGGGCGTGAGCGGACTCACGGGAAAGCCGGTCGTCATCTGTCCGAGCAGCGCCGCCTGGCCGACGTGCACCGGCGCGACGCCCAGTTGCGACGCCACTTCGGCAATCACCGGCAGCACGCCGAAATAGAACGAATCGGGATCGAACAGCATGGAGAGCGGCATCGACAGCACGCCGAGCACGACGGGAATGTGCCCCGCCATCGCAGGCGGCACGAAGCCGACGGCCGCCTGCGCCATCGCCTTGAGCATGCCGCTGCCCTGCATGACGCCGGTGAACACGCCCGCCGCGAGCAGGATGCCGGCCATCATCAGCGCGGCGCGAGCGTGCGCGTCGATGCGTTTGCGCTGCATCTCGACGTTCGGGTAGTTCACCATCAGCGCGATGCACAGGCCCACCATGAACATGATCGCGGGCGGGATCTTCTCGCCCATCACGACCATCGTGCCGAGCACGATGACCGTCAGCACGATGTTGAACCAGAAATTCTTCGGCCGGCGCAGCGCCTGTTCCTCGGGCGTCAGTTCGCGCTTCGGCAGCGGCACGGCACCGCTCGCGCCCGAGTAGCCGAGGCGCTTTTCCTCGCGTCGTCCGAGCCACCACGCCATGCCGAACACGAACACGAGACCCACGGCCTGCACCGGAATCAGCGGATTGAACAGCGCCGAGATGGGCAGGTGCAGCGAGGCTGACGCGCGGATCATCGGCCCGGTCCAGGGCAGGAAGTTGATGCCCGCCGCCATGGAGACCGCCGCCGCCAGCACGCGCTTGTCCATCTTGAGGCGTTCGTAGAGCGGCAGCATCGCCGGGATCGTGACGAGGAAGCAGACCGCGCCGGAGCCGTCCAGATGGATCAAGAGCGCGAGCAGCGTCGTGCCCATGACGATGCGCGTCGGCTTCGTGCCGACCGCGCGCAGGATGCGGTCGATGATCGGATCGAGCGTGCCGGCGTCGGTAATCGTGCCGAAATACAGGATCGCGAACACGAACATGCCGACGACCGGCGCGAGACTCTTCAGGCCATCGATGACGAACTTGCTGGTCTGCAGGCCGAAGCCGCCGAGCAGCGACGCGGCAATCGGCACGATGATCAGCGCGACGAGCGGCGACATGCGTTTTGAGAGGATCGCCCCGAGCAGGAC
The DNA here is from genome assembly GCF_031451265.1 of Caballeronia sp. LZ033. Lineage (NCBI taxonomy): Bacteria > Pseudomonadati > Pseudomonadota > Betaproteobacteria > Burkholderiales > Burkholderiaceae > Caballeronia > Caballeronia sp. LZ033. The sequence continues at coordinate 1,231,171 of NZ_JARUXQ010000003.1, forward strand.
GACGATGGTGGCCAGGCCGAGCAACGGCAGCATGAACATGTCTCCGAATCTTGTTTTTTGATGCCGTTCAGCGTAAGTTCGCTGCAGCGATAACACAATTGAAATGATTTGATCGCAGCCATCACATCTCATAATGGATCTGAATCTTCGCGACATCCGGGCGCTGGTCGCGGTGGCGGACACCGGCAGTTTCACGCGCGCGGCGCAGCGGCTCAATCTGTCGCAACCGGCGCTGACCGTGCAGATTCGCCGGCTGGAAGAGGCGGTCGGCGCGCGGCTGTTCGATCGCAATAGCCGCAACGTCGCGCTGACGCCCACCGGGCGCGAACTGCTGCCGCTGCTGCGCAAGTCGCTGAACGACATGGAGAACGTGCTGCGCGACGCCCGCGCGCTCGGCGAAGGCGGCAGCGGCACCATTCGCCTGGCGTGCCTGCCCACGTTCGCGGCAAGCATGCTGCCGGAGCTGATCATCGGCATGAAGCGCGAGGTGCCGCGCGTCGCCTTTCAGATCCGCGATGTCGTGGCGAGCGCCGTCAACGCGCTCGTGCGCAGCGAGGAAGCGGATATCGGGCTGACAGGCGGCGAGGTCGCGGACCCGTTGCTGGAGGTGCTGCACGCGGGCGTCGACCGGCTCGTGGCGGTGTGTCCGCGCGGCCATGCGCTGGCGCGGAAGCGGCGCATCGGTCCGGAAGATCTCGCCCGCGAGCCGCTCGTGCTCACCGCGCCGGGCACCAGCGTGCGCGCGGTCGTCGATGCCGCGCTCGGCGCCACGGGCGAAACGCTGGAGATTGCCTGCGAGCCGACTTACATGATGACCGCCGTCGCGATGGTGCGCGGCGGCCTCGGCGTGACGATCCTGCCCGAGACGGCGCGCGAGGTGCGCGCGGAGCCGGGGCTCGTCGTGAAAGCCATCGATCACCCGGCCTTCGTGCGGCCGGTCGCGCTCATCCGGAAGAAAGGCCGGACCTTGCCGGCGGTGACGGAGCGCTTCGTCGAAAGACTGCGCGCGGCCATCGCGCAGTGATTCATGCTCGTGCAGGCGCGGCAGCCTCCGCCGCGCCTGCCATGGCAACGCTGCTTAGCTCGGCATTGTCGACATGTCGATCACGAAGCGATACTTCACGTCGCTCTTCAGCATGCGCTCGTACGCGTGATTGATTTCGTCCATGCGGATCATCTCGATGTCGGAGGTGATGCCGTGCTTGCCGCAGAAGTCGAGCATCTCCTGCGTCTCCGCGATGCCGCCGATCAGCGACCCGGCCAGCGCGCGCCGCTTGAAGATCATGTTGAACACCGCCGGCGACGGATGCGGATGCTCCGGCACGCCCACCAGCGTCATGGTGCCGTTGCGCTTGAGCAGCACCATGAACGGATCCAGGTCGTGCGACGCGGCCACCGTGTTCAGGATGAAGTCGAAGCTGTTGGCGTGCGCGGCCATCTGGTCCGGGTCCTTCGAGATCACGACTTCATGCGCGCCCAGGCGCTTCGCGTCCTCGATCTTGCCCGGCGACGTCGTGAACAGCACCACGTGCGCGCCCATCGCGGCGGCGATCTTGACGCCCATGTGTCCAAGGCCGCCCAGTCCGACGATGCCGACCTTCTGCCCTTTCTGCACGTTCCAGTGACGCAGCGGCGAGTAAGTCGTGATGCCTGCGCACAGCAACGGTGCGACAGCCGCGAGTTCGAGATTTTCCGGCACGCTCAGCACGTAGGCTTCATCGACGACCATGCTCGTCGAATAGCCGCCGAAGGTCACGCCGCCGGACTGGCGGTCGGGCGAGTTGTAGGTCTGGATGAAGCTGTCCGGACCGTCGCAGAACTGTTCGAGGCCTTCCTTGCAGGCGTCGCAGACGCGGCAGGAATCGACCATGCAGCCGACGCCCGCGAGTTGCCCCACCTTGAACTTCGACACGTCCGCACCGACCTCGACCACCCGGCCGACGATCTCATGCCCCGGCACGATCGGATAGTTCGACGCGCCCCATTCGTTCCTGGCCATGTGCAGGTCCGAGTGGCAGACGCCGCAGAACAGGATGTCGATACGAACGTCGTTCGCCCCGACCTCGCGCCGCTTGATTTCGAGCGGACCGAGCGGTTTGTCGGCTGCGGCGGCGGCATAGGAATACGCTTTGTACATGGTCTGGTTCCCTCCGGTATTTGCATCTTTTGCGAACGAACGAGCATCTTTCCACGACGGAAAAACGTGACCGCTGCAAGGTGACAGGGTGATGTTATGTGCGACAGCGAACGTTCGCCATGACGCTGCGTGCTTCTGGCGAACGCCGTGCGGATCGCGCCGATGTTTCGGCGGCCATCCGCAACGCCAGTACTGTATGCCTATAGGGGAATTTCTGCCGGGACGGTTGGACATTCGCGGCGCCGCTGGAGAATCCGGCAATCGCGCCCCCGGGTCCGATCCCTGCTAAGGCGGGACTGGCCGTTTTCGCACGTTGTGGTTCAGAGTGGTCAGCAACGCGAAAGAAGGCGCGCCGGGCAATGACAAAGCAACGCGACAAAGCAACGCACAGAGAGAGACCAAGAGACCATGAAAGCGAAGGCCATCACGGCGAGCATCGACATGCCGGGCGGCGCGGTGAGCGCCGAATTCCACATCGATACCGGGCGGCTCAGGATTTTCGAGCGCGGCCTTTTGCGTGTCGAACTGTTTCAGCCGCACTCGTGGTTCGCGGTGGCGTCGGTGGCGGGCAACAGCCGCTGGGGCACGCGTCCTTGCGAAGCGGATCTGAAGCTGGTCGTCGAGAGCTTCATCCTGCAACGCTTCGGCATGGCGGCTTACCGGCGCGAGACGCCGTGCGTGCGCGAGGTGCCGGTGTCAGCGTGAACGTGAACGCCGCGTGCGCTGATAGAAGCTGTCCGGCTTGGTCTTCACCCACTCGACAAACCCGCGCACCGCTTCGTGCGCGAGCAGCGCCTCGACGGTCGAATAACGCTGCGCCAGTTCCTTCTCCGTGAAGAGCGCATGCAATTGTCGATGACAGATGCGATGCAGGACGGCGGTCTGCCTGCCGCCTTGCGACTTCGGCACGAGATGATGCAGGTCGCGTTCGGCGGGCGGCACCAAGCGCCCGCACAGCGCGCAGACTTCTTCCTCTGGCGGGCGATACCACGGTTCAGGCAAGCGTCTGGCCATGACGTGACACCCAGCGATCGGTTTGCATGGATCGAGTCTACGCTTCGATGCCTGTTCCTGCGTCCGGCCGTTTTAATTTGCGCGCGCCCGTGGCACCATGAAGACGCTGTGCATTGTTCACTGTTCACCGTCCACGCAGTGCCTGAGCCGGGAGAAGCCATGGAAGTGACCATCAGCGAATTGACGGGCATGCTCGCAGAACTCGAACGCGAAGATCCGGTCGACTACGGCGATCTTCCCTTTGCAGAACCCGAACTGCGCAGCCTCGTGATGACCGCGCTCGTGGACAAGCATCGGAAGCTCCAGTCCAGCGGACTCAATCCCGGCGACGTCAATCTCACCTACATGCTCACCACCGCGCTGCTCGTGCTGGAAAACCTCGTGCTGCATACGCGGTTGTTGCTGCTTCAGGGACAGCGCATCGACGTGAATGCGCTGTTGCGCAAGTATTCGGGCGGCTGACGGCTCAGCAGCCTGCGGGCGTGGCCTGGGTCGCGCCGTGGGTCGCGCCCGTCAGCAGCACCTCGATCAGATCGCGCACGCTGCGAATCGCCGCGCCGAACGGCAGCCGTTCCCTGCCGCGAAAGAACAGCCCGTTGCCCACGTCGCCGCGCAGCGCCGCAGCCAGACGCGTATCGATGCAGAAGTGCCCGAATTTCTCGATGCCGTCGCGCAGGCCGCACGCGCTCAGGCAGTCGAGCGCCGTCGGACAGGCTTGCGGGCGCGTGCCGATCTTCGCCCGGATGCGCTCTTCGTTGCGCAGATAGCGCATGAGCCACGGCGTCTTCACGGCCCGCGCGGGCAGCCCGGTGACGCTGACGAATTCGACGATATCCTCCGGCCGCGCCTCCGCCAGCACGCGCTTGAAGGCCGGATGCGCATCGCCTTCCTCGGTGACCGCGAACGGCGTGCCGAGCTGCACCCCGTTCGCGCCCGCGCCGAGCCATTGACGCACGGCTTCGTGTCCGTCGATACCGCCCGCGACGATCACCGGCACGTCCGCACGCGCCAGCCCGAGCGCGGCGAACGATGCATCCAGTTCCGCCAGCACGCGCTCGAAGCCGAAGCGTTCGTCGTGCATGTCGTCGAGCGCCGCCACGCCCAGATGTCCGCCCGCGTGCGCCGGATGCTCGATCACGACGGCATCGGGCAGCCTGCCCTTCTTCATCCACTTCCGAAGCACGAGCGTAACGCCACGGCTATCGGAAAGAATGGGGATCAGCGCGATGTCATGACCTTGCGTGAGATCGGGCAAGTCGAGCGGCAGACCCGCGCCCATCACGATGGCGTCCGCGCCGTGCTCGCAGGCAGTACGCACATAGTCGGCATGGGCGCTGACGGCCTTCATCACGTTCACCGCGAGCATGCCGCGCCCTTCCGACACGACGCGCGCCGCCTCGATCTCGCGTCCCAGCGCGATCAGGTTGGCGCGTTCCAGCGTGGCGCGCGACGGGTCCGCGCGGCACATCGCGAGCAGGTCTTCATGGTGATGACGCAAGTCGATGCTCGCGATCGTGCCCATTGCGCCCTCGCGCGCCACGCTGCCCGCGAGCCGATGCGCCGAGATGCCGACGCCCATGCCGCCCTGCACGATCGGCAGCAGCCTGCGGCCGCGTATCACGAGCGGGGCGAACGAATGAACATGAGAGGTCGAGGCGGAGTCGGGATGCAGGTTCATGACGAGGCAATGGCGGCAAGATGCTGCGGATCGTAGCCGCGCGGTCTTCGTCACGACAAGCCCGCGCCGGACACATCTCTTGACGTTCATCAGAGGCACGGCGCCTCGGCCAAATATTTTTATTACACCTGCGCGCATCGCGACGCGTTGTAGACTCGCCGCTGTTTCGCGAAACGCCTTGAAGATCCGCGACACCCTGTCGCATCCCATTGATCTGAAACAAAATTTCAACCATTCGCGTCATCACGGGCGACCGTCGGTGGCATGATCCTGACGCGGCGCAATGCCGTTCAACGGCGTTCCTCCAACGCCTCGATCATCGAAACAAGCGAATGCAATGAATGACACTACTCAACGTTCCGCTGTACCCGCGCTGACGGCGTTGATGCTCGCCGCCGGCCTCTCGGGATGCAAGCTGGAAGTCCTCGATTCCAAAGGCGCAATCGGCGTGGCCGAGTCCTCGCTGATCGCCACCGCGACCTACGCGATGCTGCTCGTCGTGATCCCGGTGATCCTGCTCACGCTGTTCGTCGCCTGGCGTTATCGCGCGTCGAACACGAAGGCCACGTATGCGCCGAAGTGGGCGCACTCCACGGCCATCGAAGTGGTCGTGTGGGCCATTCCCGCGCTCATCATCCTGTATCTCGGCATCCTCACGTGGAAGACCACGCACGAGCTCGACCCGTACAAGCCGTTGAACTCGCAGGTCAAGCCGATCAACGTCGAAGTGGTCGCGCTCGACTGGAAATGGCTCTTCATCTATCCGGACCTGGGCGTGGCCTCGGTGAACCAGCTGGCGTTTCCGGTGGGCACGCCGGTGAACTTCCGCATCACGTCGGATTCGGTGATGAACTCGTTCTTCATCCCGCAACTGGGCAGCCAGATCTACGCGATGGCCGGCATGCAGACGCGCCTGCATTTGCAAGCCGACCACGCCGGCGACTACGCAGGCATCTCGGCCAACTACAGCGGCGCGGGCTTCTCCGACATGAAGTTCCGCGCACTCGCCCTGTCTCCCGCCGACTTCGACGCGTGGCTGAACAAGGTCAAAACCGCGCCCGAGACGCTCAGCATGGATGTCTATGCAGGCGTCGCGCGTCCGAGCGAGAAGGTGGCGGTGCGTTACTTCTCCACCGTCGATCCGCGGCTCTTCAACAACATCGTCGCCAAGTACAACGACGGCCGTTTCGACGTGAACGGCAACTACTGCGTAACCAAGGGGTAAGCCATGTTCGGCAAATTAACGCTCGAGGCGGTTCCGTACCACGAGCCCATCATCATGGGGGCGACCGTCTTCATGGCGATCGCGGCGCTCGGCACGGCCGGCCTCATCACCCGGCTCGGCAAGTGGGGCTGGCTGTGGCGCGAGTATCTGACTTCGGTCGATCACAAGCGCATCGGCGTCATGTATCTGGTCGTGGCCGGGCTGATGCTCGTGCGCGGCTTCGCGGACGCCGTCATGATGCGCATCCAGCAGGCCATCGCGCTCGATTCGCCGGGCTACCTGCCACCGCATCATTACGACCAGATCTTCACCGCGCACGGCACCATCATGATCTTCTTCATGGCCATGGCGCTGCTGGTCGCGTTCTTCAACCTGATCGTGCCCTTGCAGATCGGCGCGCGCGACGTGGCCTTTCCGTTCATCAACTCGCTGTCGTTCTGGATGACGGCCGTGGCGGCCATCCTGATCAACCTGTCGCTGTTCGTCGGCGAGTTCTCGGCCACTGGCTGGCTCGCCTATCCGCCCTTGTCGGAGACGCAGTTCAGTCCGGGCGTCGGCGTGGATTACTACATCTGGGCGTTGCAGCTGTCGGGCGTCGGCACGCTGCTGACCGGCGTGAACTTCTTCGTGACCATCGTGAAGATGCGCGCGCCCGGCCTGACGTGGATGAAGCTGCCCGTCTTCACGTGGACCGCGTTCTGCGCGAACGTGCTGATCATGGCGACGTTCCCGATCCTGACCGTCGCGCTCGCGCTGCTCGGCCTCGACCGCTATGCAGGCATGCACTTCTTCACGAACGACGGCGGCGGCAACCCGATGGTCTACCTGAACCTGATCTGGGCCTGGGGGCATCCGGAGGTCTACATCCTGGTTCTGCCGGCGTTCGGGATCTATTCGGAAGTGGTCGCGACGTTCTCGAAGAAGCCCTTGTTCGGCTATCGCATGATGGTGTACGCCACCTGCTGCATCATGGTGCTGTCGTTCCTCGTGTGGCTGCATCACTTCTTCACGATGGGCTCGGGCGCGAACGTCAATGCCTTCTTTGGCATCATGACCATGATCATCTCCATTCCCACCGGCGTGAAGATCTTCAACTGGATCTTCACGATGTACCGCGGCCGCGTGCAGATGACCTCGCAGATCATGTGGACCATCGGCTTCATCGTGACCTTCACGCTGGGCGGGATGACGGGCGTGATGCTCGCGATTCCCGGCGCGGACTTCGTGCTGCACAACAGCCTGTTCCTGATCGCGCACTTCCATAACGCGATCATCGGCGGCGTGGTGTTCGGCTACTTCGCGGGCGTGTCGTACTGGTGGCCGAAGGTCTTCGGCTTCAAGCTCGACGAGAAGCTCGGCAAGAAGGCCTTCTGGTGCTGGTTCGTGGGCTTCTTCGTGGCTTTCGTGCCCATCTACATTCTCGGCTTCATGGGCGCGACGCGCCGCCTGAATCACTACGACAACCCCGCCTGGCAGCCTTACTTCACGGTGGCGGCGATCGGCGTGGGCATCATCGCGCTGGGCGTGGTGTTCCAGGTCGCGCAGATCGTCGTCAGTGTCTTGCGCCGCAATCAGCCCGCCTATCGCGACGTCACCGGCGACCCCTGGGATGGCCGCACGCTCGAATGGACCATGAGTTCGCCGCCGCCCGCGTACAACTTCGCGCGCGTTCCGGCAGTGCGCGCGCTGGACGACTTCGCTCAAGCGAAGGAAACCCGACGCGTCGATACCCGTCCGTACGCCGACATCCACATGCCGTCGAACACGAGCGCGGGCTTGTTCATTGGCCTCTTCTCGCTGATGTTCGGCTTCGCGGCGGTCTGGCAGATCGCCTGGCTGGCGGCGGCGGGCCTCGTGGGCGCGGTGGCGGTGGTGATCGGCTACAGCTTCCGCGACAACGCCGGCTTCATCATTCCGGCGGCCACGGTCAGGTCGATCGAAGAACCGAACGCGCCGCGACCGCCCGTCAAGGCCGGCGCGGAACGGGAACTGGAAATGGAGGTGCTGTAAATGTCGCAATCGACACTGTCCGCGCACGGCGCGCACGACCACGGGCACGAACATCAGTCGCACTCGGTGTTCGGCTTCTGGGCTTACCTGATGACCGATTGCGTGCTGTTCGCGTCGCTCTTCGCTACCTTCGCGATGTTCGCGATGCAGACCGTGGGCGGGCCTACCGGCAAGGACCTGTTCAACCTGCGCGACGTGGCGCTCGAAACCAGCCTGCTCCTGACGAGCAGCCTGACTTTCGGTTTCGCGATGATCGCCGCGATGCGCCAGCGCACCGGCGCGGTGCTCGGCTGGCTGTTCGTCACGTTCGCGCTCGGCGCGGGCTTCCTGTGGCTTGAGCTTAACGAGTTCGCGCACCTCGTCGCGGAAGGCGCGGGGCCGCAGCGCAGCGCGTTCTGGTCGGCGTTCTTTACGCTCGTCGGCACGCACGGCCTGCATGTGACGGTCGGCTTGCTCTGGCTGGTGGTGCTCGTGATTCAGATGGTGGGCAAGCGCAAGCTGAGCGAACGCGACCTGCGCCGGCTCGCCTGCCTGAGTCTCTTCTGGCACTTCCTGGACATCGTCTGGATCTGCGTGTTTTCCTTCGTCTATCTCGGGAGCATCGTCTGATGGCTCATTCGCACGGCAATTCAAGCGATTTCCCGCACGTCACCGCGCGCGGGTATCTGATCGGCTTCGCGCTGGCGGTCGTGCTGACCGTGGCGTCGTTCTGGGCCGCGACGTCAGGCGCGTTCAGCGGGGAGAAGGCGATCGTCATGCTGGCGGTGCTGGCCGCCGCTCAGGTCATCGTGCATGTGGTGTTCTTCCTGCACGTGAATGCGTCGACGGGGCAACGCTGGCATGCGTTGTCCTTTGCCTACACCATTCTGATGTCGCTGATCCTGATCGTCGGCACAGTGTGGGTGCTGCATAACGTGCATGCGTTGATGATGGCGCGTTGATTCAGCGCACGACAGCGTTTTCCGAGACATTGTCCCGGAAATCGCTGTTCACAAACCGCTCCGCAACTCCGCGATAAACGCCCCGATCACCTCCTCGTTGCGCGACACGATGATGAACTGGCCCACGTGCCGCGCCACGAGCAAGCCGGCCTCGATCATCGCGGCAACGTGCGCGGAAATGGTCGACTGCGACAGACCGCTGCGCGCCTGAATCGCCTTGATTGGCAGGCCGCTGCCGAACGCGCCTTCCGGCTCCTTCAGCCACGTCAGAATCTCGCGCCGCACCGGACTGGCGAGCGCCTTGTGGATCAGATCCGCATTCATCATGTCCCTCGCTCCGCGTCAGAACATGTCGCTGGGAGCGCCAGCCGCGATGCTCCCGGAACGCGCCTCCGGATCCGAGCGCGACGGAATGAACGGGCCCGTAATCATGGCTTCATAGGTCTGCCCTGGACCGACCATCGGAAACACATCGGCATTTTCGTCGATCATCACTTCGAGGAACGCGGGACCGTCGAAGGTCACGAAGGCTCTGAGCCTGTCTTCCAATTCATCCTCCCGCTCGACGCGACACGCAAACTCGAAGCCATCCGCCTGCGCCGCCAGCACGAAGTCCTTGCGATGCAGCGCCTTGTCGCTCACGGACATTCGACCGTCGTAGAACAGGCGTTGCCACTGCCGAATCATGCCGTCGCCGCGATTGTTGAGCAGCAGCACCTTCACCGGCACGCCATAAGTGCTCGCCGTCTCCAGTTCGCCCATGTTCATGCGGATGCTGCCGTCGCCGTCGATATCGATCACCAGCGCGTCCGGCCGCGCAAACTGGGCGCCGATGGCAGCAGGCAGGCCGAAGCCCATCGTCCCCATGCTGCCCGAGGTGAGGAAACTGCGCGGCTTGACGAAGTCAAAGAACTGCGCAGCCCACATCTGATGCTGCCCGACACCCGTGCTGATGATCGCGCGCCCGCCCGTGATCTCGCCGAGCATTTCGATCACGCGCTGCGGTTGGAGCGCCGGATTGCTCCTGTCGTAGTTCATTCCGTGCTCGCGCCGCAGCGCATCAACGTGCGCGGCCCAGGCGGACGCCGGACGCGTAGCCGGACCGCCCGACATGAGGGCCAGCAGCGCATCCTTCGCGTCGCCGACGTGACTCCATTCCACGCGCCTGACCTTGTTGATCTCGGCTTCATCGATATCGATATGCGCGACTGCATGCGCCTTCGACGCGAATGCTTCCGGCCGCCCACCCGCCACGCGGTCATCGAAACGCGCGCCCACGGCGATCAGGAAATCGCAGTCCTCGACCGCATAGTTGGCGCACGCCGCACCGTGCATGCCGAGCATGCCGAGGTTCAGCTCATGGCGCGCCGGCAGGTTTCCGAGGCCCATCAACGTGGTGACGACAGGAATGCGGTAACGCTCGGCGAACTGGCGCAGTTCGGCGCTCGCACCCGACGCGATGACGCCGCCGCCCGCATACAACAGCGGCCGCTGGCTGCGCGCGAGAAGCGCGAAGAACGCGGCGCGCTTTTCATCGTCGAGCCGCGCGCCCTTCGCGACCAGCCGAAGCCGGTCCGAATAGCCGCGATAGTGCAAGGTGCCGTGTCCGCGCCAGGCGCCCTTCCAGTTCTGCACGTCCTTCGGCACGTCGATCACGACGGGCCCGGGTCTGCCCGCGCGCGCAATTTCGAAGGCCGTCCGCAGGGTTTCTTCCAGCTTCGCCGGATCGGTGACGAGGAAGACCTGCTTCGCACACGCCGACATGATGTTGAACACCGGCGCTTCCTGAAACGCGTCCGTGCCGATGGCCGCGCGCGGCACCTGTCCGCAGATCAGCACGACGGGCACGGAGTCGCCGTTGCAATCGGCGATCGGTGTGACGGCGTTGGTCGCGCCCGGCCCGGACGTCACCATGAAGACGCCCACCTTCCCGCTGGCCCGTGCATAGCCCGCGGCCATGAAGCCGGCGGCCTGTTCGTTGGCGGGCACGACGAGCTTGATCTGCCGCTCGGGTTGGTCCGCATGCGTTTCGTTGAAGCGAAACACCGCGTCATAGGTCGGAAGGATCGCGCCGCCGCTGTAGCCGAACAAGGTATCGACACCTTCTTCAGCGAGCACGCGCAGGATGATGTCGGCGCCTGATATGAGTTCGCCGTCGCCTTGCACGGGCTCGATCGGGCGCTTCACTGCTGGATTACGAGTCATGTCAGTCTCACTTCGTGAATGCGTGGGTCAGCGCATCCGCTTGTCTTGCCACGTGCGTGGCGTGATGCCCCGGCGCGGTCGATGCCGACGCGTCCGGCCCGACATACGACAGTGCAGCGCCCGAAGGCAGAAGCTCGCGCAACTGCGGTTCGGCATAGCTCCATGCGCCCTGATTGCGCGCTTCTTCCTGACACCAGAACACGCGCTTCACGTTCGGGTAACGCGCAAGCTGCGCGGCGATCGCTGCGGCTGGAAACGGATACAGCTGTTCGACGCGTATCACGCGTGCATCGTCGATGCCGTGCTTGCGGCGATAATCGATCAGGTCGTAGTAGAACTTTCCCGACGTCACGATGACGCGTTCGACCTGTGCGTCATGCGCTGCATCGGCATGGGCGTGGGCGTCAGGCAGCACTTCCCGGAACTTGCCTTGCGACAACTCATCCAGCGTGCTCACGGCTTCCGCATGCCTGAGCAGCGACTTGGGCGTCATCACGACCAGCGGCCTGGCGTCGAACGCAAGCGCCTGCATGCGCAGCAGATGGAACAACTGCGCGGGGGTCGTCGGCTGAACTACGCGCATGTTGTCCTGTGCGCTCAGTTGCAGGTAGCGTTCGAGCCGCGCCGATGCATGCTCCGGCCCGGCGCCTTCCTGACCATGCGGCAGGAACAGCGTCAGTCGGCTGCGTTGCCCCCACTTCGCCGCGGCCGCCGCGATGAACTGATCAATCACCACCTGCGCGCCGTTCGCGAAATCGCCGAACTGCGCTTCCCAGATCACGAGCGCATCGCGCTTCACCGTCGAGTAGCCGTATTCGAACGCAAGCACGGCCGCCTCGGACAGGATGCTGTTCGTTACCGTGAAGCGGCCTTGCACGTCGTGCACGTGATCGAGCGGAATGAACACGCCATCGGCGCGTTGCGTGCGCTTCTGGTTATGCAGCACCGCATGCCGATGATTGAACGTACCGCGCGCGCTGTCCTGTCCGCTCAGGCGCACGTCGATCCCCTTTCCGAGCAGCGACGCGAAGGCAAGATGCTCTCCCATGCCCCAGTCGACGCCCTTCTTGCCGCTCGCCATGTCACGCCGCGCGGCCATCATCTTGTTGACGAGCGGATGAAGCTCGTAACCCTCCGGCACGCTGGCGATGCGCCGTGCCCAGACGCCCACTAGCTCTCGCGTCGGGGCCTGGTAGCGGTCGAGCTTGCCCACGCCCGCTTCAGCTTCAACAGGAAGCGAATCGCCGCCACGCGCGCCGTCGAACGACGCGCGCTGCGCATCGACATAGGCATCGACCTGCTCGGGCGTCATCACGTGTTGCCGGATCAGCGTCTGCGCATAGAGCGTCCGCACGCCCGGATGCGCGGCGATCGCGCGATACATCAGCGGCTGCGTGATGGCCGGCGTGTCCTGTTCCTGATGCCCATGCTTGCGGAAACACACGAGATCGATCACGACACTGCGCCTGAACTGCGTCCGATAGTCGAGCGCAAGATGCACGGCCAGCGCCACAGCTTCGGGATCGTCGCCGTTGACGTGAAGCACCGGCGCCTCGATCATCTTGACGATATCCGTCGCGTAGAACGACGAACGCGTATCACGCGGATCGGACGTCGTGAAGCCGATCTGATTGTTCACCACGACATGCACCGTTCCGCCCGTGCCGTGGCCGCGCGTGTAAGACAGGCTCAAGGTTTCCATCACCACGCCTTGTCCCGACATCGCCGCGTCGCCGTGGATTTCCACCGGCAGCACGCTGCCGGTGTGGTTCGGGCCGAGTGCGTCGGCCTTGGCGCGCGCCATGCCCTGCACCACCGGATTGACGATCTCCAGATGCGACGGATTGAACGCCAGCACGACTTCCACCGGACCCTGCGCGGTTTGCGTCACGGTGCTGTAACCCTTGTGATACTTGACGTCGCCTTCGGGGAGCGGGTCCGCGTGCTTGCCGTCGAATTCATCGAACAACGCATGCACGGGCTTGCCCGCGATGTTCACCAGCACGTTCAGCCGTCCGCGATGCGCCATGCCCATGACGACCGAATGCACGTTCTTCGCGGCGCCATAGCGGACGAGTTCGTCGAGCAAGACGATCAACGCTTCGCCGCCTTCCAGCGAGAAGCGCTTCTGTCCGACGAACTGCGTGTGCAGATACTTTTCGAGTCCTTCCGCCGCGGTGAGGCGTTCGAGAAAGCGGTGTTTCTCCTCGCGCGAAAACGAGGGCGCGGCGCGCGACGATTCGAGCCGCATCTGCCACCAACGCCGCTCGTTGGCATCGGAAAGATGCATGAACTCCGCGCCCAGCGTGCCCGTATAGGTTTGCTCCAGCGCCGTCACGATCTCGGCGAGGGTCGCGTCTTCGTCGAAGAAGTACGTGTCCGCGGTGCTGAAGCGCGTGGACATGTCGGCCGCCGTGAGACCGTAGTATGCAGGCGTGAGCTCCGGCAGCGCGCGCTGCGGCTCCCGTCGCAACGGGTCGAGACTGGCGCGGCGCGTCCCGATGGTCCGGAACGCAGTGACCAGCGATTGCACGGCCACCTGTTTCCGCGCGAGCGCGAGCGCGCCGTCGGCTTGCACGGCAACCGGCTGCGGATGCCGCGCGAGTTCGACGAAGCCGGAAACGACCGGCGCATGCGGTTCGTCATCGCGGTCGCTGCCGTCGACGGCGGGCGTTTCGCGCAAAGCGTCGAAATAGCCGCGCCATTCGTCCGTCACCGAGGCCGGCTCGGCAAGATAGCGTTCATACTGCTCTTCCACGTAAGGCGCGTTGGCGCCGAACAGGAACGAGTTCTGGCGTTGTTCGATCAACATGATGGATGTCCTTCTTGCCTCTACGGCGTGGGGGCGCTCAAGCCGCTGCACGCCGTGGTTCATCGGAGACAGACCTGTCTACCTCATGAGATGAAGTCTAGTCAGCCGCGTCGTCAAGAGGACGCGCTTCTGGCGCCGTGGCGGGCCAAACGGCGTCGAATTCGGGCCACGCCGGCGCGAGCGCCTTGCGGAAGGCATGAAACGCGCTTGTTACACGGACGCAAAAGTCATTTACCGGACAAGGTGTCACTCGCGCGCGAGGGCTGGGATAGAGTGGGGCAATCGGTCTAAGTTGATCGCTTTTCCTCAGGAAGGTCAGGGCATGAAAGTCGCCATAGTTCTGTTCGACGGTGTGCAGGCACTCGACGTTGCCGGCCCGCTCGACGTGTTCGCGGAAGCCACTACGCATCTCCCCGCGGACCAGCAATATGAAGTCTCGCTGGTCGGACGCGAGGCGGGCCTGGTCACCTGTTCCAATGGCATGCAACTGGTCGTGCCGGTCGGCTATCTCGACTCGGATGTCCAATACGACCTGTTGCTCGTGGCCGGCGGCCCGCAGCTGCCCGACTGGAATCCGCCTGCCGACTTCCTCGCCTGGCTGCGCAGGCAGACGCGGGGCGCGGCCCGCTTCGGCGCCGTGTGTAACGGCGCTTTCGTGCTGGGCCATGCCGGCCTGCTCGACGGCAAGCAGGTCACCACGCATTGGGCCGACGCGGGACGCCTCGCCCGAACCTTCCCGCAAGCGCGCGTGCAGCAGGACAAGATCTTCATGCGCGACGAACAGCTCTTCACATCGGCGGGTGTGTCGGCGGGCATCGACCTGTGTCTTGCGCTGGTCGCCGAAGACTGGGGCCACGAACACGCGATGCGCGTGGCGCGACGCCTCGTCGTCTATATCCAGCGCGAAGGCGGACAGTCGCAGTACAGCCCGTATCTCGCCGAGGTCACGGAGGAAGCGCCGATCATCGCCCGGGTGCATCGTTATGTGACCGAGCATATCGCCGATGCGCTTTCCATCGAGCAACTGGCCAACGCGGTATCGGTGAGCCGCCGGACTTTTTCCCGCGTGTTCGCCCGGTATGCGCAGGTCACGCCTTCGGCGTTTGTTGAACAGGTGCGCGTCGATACCGCGAGAAAGCGTCTCGAATCGAGCGACGCACCCCTCAAGACCATCGCGTTCGAATGCGGCTTCCATAGCGCGACGCACATGCGCACCACCTTCGCCCGTCGTCTGAACGTCACGCCGAAGCAGTATCGTGCGCGCTTCCGGGACGCGCCCATGGCTCAGCACATATCGGCCCGTTCCGATGTGACCGGCTCGGTCTCGTTGCCCGAACTGGAAGAACTGGCGGAGGCCGCATAAGCTTGCCAACGATCCAGCCGCTCCCGGACATACTCGAACCCGGACTGAACGTCGTGTTCTGCGGCATCAATCCGGGCATGCTCGCCGCAGCGACGGGACAGCACTTCGCCGGCCGGGGCAACCGCTTCTGGCGCACGCTTCATCTCGCCGGCTTCACGCCCGAGTTGCTGCGCCCCGAAGACGGGCGCGCGATCCTTCAATACGGATACGGACTCACGACCGCTGTCGAGCGCCCGACTGCGCGTGCAGACGGTTTGTCGCGCGCCGAGATCGCAAGTGCGGCGGCATCGTTCGAACTGAAGATGCGCAGCCTCGCTCCCCAAACCATCGCGTTCCTCGGCAAGATGGCGCTGTCCGCCATGACCGGTCAGCGTGATATCTCGTGGGGCTCGCAACAGCACGGTATCGGCGGCGCACGCGTCTGGGTGCTGCCCAATCCCAGCGGCCTGAATCGCGCATTCAGCCTCGATGCGCTCGTGCGCGCCTATCGCGAGCTGCGTCTCGCCGTGGAATAGCCGAGGGACGTTCAGCGTCGCGCGGCCATCGTCCTGGCCACGCATTGCAGATGCGCGTTGCCGCGCAACTCGTCGGTCACGAATTCGAGGAACGCGCGAATCTTTCCGCTCGCGCCCCGGCGCTCCACATGCAGCAGACTCACCGGCACCGGATCGGGCTCGAAGGCCGACAGGACCGGTGCCAGCGTATGGCCGAGCACTTCCGGCGCCGCCTGATAGGAAAAGAGTTGCGTGATGCCCACGCCGTCGCTGGCAGCAGCGATGGCGGCGGGCGCGAGATCGACGATCATGCGCGGCTGGAGACGCACCGGCAGGCGTGCGCCGCGCTCGGCGAACACCCATTCCAGAGGATGCGTCACACCGGTATAGGACACGCAGTCGTGCTGCGTCAGTTCGCGCGGATGCAGCGGTTCTCCGCGCTCCTTCAGATAAGCAGGCGACGCATAAGTCCTGCGCCTCACGAAACCGAGCGGCACGGCAAACGTCGTCGAGTCGCCGAGATGTCCGATGCGAATCGCGACATCGACGCCTTCTTCCAGCAGCCGCGTCGTGCGGTCGACATACACCGCGTTGATGGTGATGTCCGGATAGCGCTTCGCAAACGCGTTGATCAGCGGCGCCACGAAGCGCTGGCCGAACAGCACGGGTGCCGACACGGTCAACGTGCCGACCGGCCTGACGTGCCACGCACCGAGGCGCGCTTCCGCATCCGCGAGGGCATCGAGCACCTGGCGGCATGCATCGAGGTAGTCGATGCCCGCATCGGTGGGACGCACCGAGCGCGTCGTGCGCGCGAGCAGTTGCGCGCCGGTGCGCGCCTCGAGTGAATTCAGCGCCCGCGATACCGCGGCCGTCGACAACCCCAACCGTTCCGACGCACTGGTAAAGCCACCGCTATCCACGATGGCGACAAAGACTTCCATCTCACGCAACCTGTCCATTTCATTTCCTACGCCGCGAACATCCGCTTCTGAATTCTAGGCGGCGATGCACGACGCGTGAGCGCCCTTGCAGCGCGTTGGCCTGATTCAAGAACGGATTGGCCTATGGAGAGCACAGGACGTGAGCGGATATTCGACGCCGGTCGCCATGGCCCGAGCCGCACACTCATTGTCCCGATTCCGGCGCAGCCCGGACTTCAACCACGCAAGTTGCTCGCCGACAATTCAGCCACCCCTAAGCACATCGCAACCGAACCAAGGAAGAGCCGTCATGTTCTCTGCAATGCTGGAAGTCAATCCCTATCGCGATCAGTTCGACGCCTATCTCGGCATGGCGAACATGCTGCGCCCCGAACTGCAGAAGATCGACGGCTTCGTCGACAACACACGTTACGCAAGCCTCACGCGCGAGGGCTGGCTGCTGTCGCTGTCGAGCTGGCGCGATGAAAAGGCGCTGGTGCGCTGGCGCACGACGAGCCGCCATCACAAGATCCAGGAAGCGGCGCGCGACCGGGTGTTCGAGGACTATCGGCTGCGCATCGGCCAGACGGTCGCGGACTCGCAGATTCCGGACGGACACGTTCTGCTCGAACAACGTCTGGATGTGACCGAGGTCGGCGCGAAGGCAGTGACGCTGCACGATGCAAGCCGCAAGCCGGACTGGGTCAAGGAAGCCGGTGCGCAGGCGGTCGCGGCATCGCTGGGCCTCGATATCGCCGCGCCCGGTCTCATCACATGGGATGTCTTCGATGCGCTGCTCACGCCGGGCGATGTCATCGCGATAGCAACATGGCGCGACCAGGCCGCCGCCGATGCCTACGCACGCGAAGCCGCGCTCCCGAGCGACGTTCGTTCCCGCCAGATTCGCGTGATTCGTGAATACGGCATGTTCGACCGCCGCGAGGCGCCGCAATATTTCGAAGAGGCGCATCGAAAGGCATGAGCACGGCAGAGCATTCCATCGCCGCCGCACAGCCGCATGCAAAGAGTGCCGCGCTCTCGCCTCGTCTCGCCACGGGGCTGGCCGGCATGCTGCTCGCGTCCCTGCTGGCGATCCTGAACGAACAGGTCACGGCGATCGCCATGATTGACGTTCAGGGCGCGCTGTCCATCGGTCACGACGACGGCACATGGCTCACCACGCTCTTCGAAGCGGCCAACGTTGCCACGATGGTTTTCGCGCCCTGGTTCGGCATGACCTTCACGCTCAAGCGCTTCACGATCGGCGCGGTGCTGGCCACGATGTTCTTCGGCGTGCTGTGTCCGTTCGCACCGAACCTGGCTTCGTTGTACGCGTTGCGCGTGTTGCAGGGGATTGCGGGCGGCTGTCTGCCGCCGATGCTGATCATCGTCGCGCTGCGCTATCTGCCGCCGAAGGTCAAGCTGTACGGCCTCGCCGGCTATGCGATGACGGCGACCTTCGGGCCGGCCTTGGGCACCCCGCTCGCCGCGCTGTGGACCGAGTACGTCAACTGGAAGATGGCGTTCTGGCAGATCGTCCCGCTGGGCGCGCTCGCGTGCACGGCAATCCAGTACGGCCTTCCCGCCGATGCACTGAAACTCGACCGTCTGCGCGCCTTCAACTGGACCGGCTTCTTCACCGGCGCCCCCGCCGTTGCGATGCTCGTAACGGGTCTGCTGCAAGGCGAGCGGCTGGACTGGTTCGAATCGGATGTGATCTGCGCGATGTTCATCGGCGGCGGTGCGCTGCTTGCCGTGTTCCTCGTGAACGAATGGTTTCATCCGCTTCCGTTCTTCAAGCTCCAGCTTCTGTCGCGCCGGAACTTCATGCACGGTCTTTCGACGCTCGCCGGCGCGGTGATCCTGCTGGTCGGCGTCGCCGCGATCCCGGGGCAGTACCTCGCGCGCATCCATGCTTACCGGCCGCTGCAAACCGCGCCGCTTTCCCTGCTGGTGGCGTTGCCGCTGCTGGTCGCGTTGCCGTTGACGGCGGCGGTGCTGAACATGAAGCGGGTCGATTCCCGCTGGGTCATGGCGACCGGACTCACGCTGATGGCCGCAACCTGCCTGATGGGCAGCTCGATGACCTCCGAATGGATCCGCGACAACTTCTACCTGCTGCAAGCCTTGCAGATCGCCGCGCAGCCCATGCTGATCCTCGCCATCCTGATGGGCGTCACCACCGGCCTGCCGCCGACGGAAGGCCCGTTCGCCTCGGCCATGTTCAACTCGCTGAAGACCTTCTCCGCCGCCGTGGCGACCGCGCTCATCGAAGGGCTCGGCACCGCGCGCGAACACTATCACTCGAACGTGCTGGTGGATCAGATCGGCAATCGTTCGCTGGTCGCGAATCAGGGCCTCGATGCCGCCGGCGGCCTCGGCGCACTCGCGCATCGCGTGCATGAGCAGGCGCAGGTGCTGACGTCCGCCGATCTTTATCGCGTCATGGCCTGCATTGCCATTGCGTTGCTGTTACTCATTCCGGTGTTACCCGTGCGCATCTATCCGCCGTGGAGCGCGACACCGCCCTCTCCACGCTAAGGGACGTCTGTCATGTCATCCTCAACCCTTTCCCAAACCCGTTCCCGTTCCGTTCGTATCGCCGTGCCGGTGGTTGCGCTCGCGGTTGTCGCAGGCCTGGGCTTCCGGCTGTCGTCTGATTCAAACACCGAATCCACCAACGATGCCTATGTGCAGGCCGATTTCACCCTCGTCGCGCCGCGTATCGCCGGTCAGATCGCCGATGTCCTGGTGCAGGACAATCAGACCGTCAAGGCGGGGCAACTGCTGCTGCGTATCGACGACCGTGATTTCCACGCCGCCCTGATGAGCGCCCAGGCGGATGTCGTCGCGGCCCACGCCGCCGTTGCGAACTTCGATGCCGAAATCGCGCGGCATCCCTCGCTGGTCGACCAGGCGCGCGCCACGCTGCGCTCCGATCACGCCGCCATCGACTTCGCGCGCGCCAATGCATCGCGCTATCAGAGCCTTTCGGAAAACGGCGCGGGCACGACGCAGGAACAGCAGCGCGCATCGAGCACGCTGGCGCAGCAACTCGCGCAACAGGCCCGCGACCGCGCCGCGCTCAGCACGACCGAGCAGAATCTCGCCGTACTGCATTCGCAGCGCGACAAGGCAGCCGGTGCGCTCGCGCGTGCCGAAGCCGCGCTGGAACAGGCCACGCTGAACCTGTCGTACGCGGAGATCCACGCGCCCGTCGATGGCAAGGTGGGACGCCGCTCGGCGCGCGTCGGCGCGTTCGTGACGCCCGGCGCGCCGGTGCTGGCCATCGTGCCGTTGCGGGACGCCTATGTCGTCGCCAACTTCCAGGAGAACCAGATCACGCGGATGCGGCCCGGCGAGAGCGTGCGCATCAAGGTGGACAGCGTTCCGGGCCGCGTCATCACGGGCCATGTGGAGAGCCTTGCGCCCGCGACCGGCGTGAGCTTCGCGCCCATCGCGCCCGACAACGCCACCGGCAACTTCACGAAGATCGTCCAGCGGGTGCCGGTCAGGATCGCGATCGATCGTCCGCAGGAAGCCGCCGATGCGTTGAGCGTGGGCTTGTCGGTGGAAGCGGAGGTGTCGGTGGGCAGGCAGCGTGAAGCGCTCGCTCTTGGAGGTGACGCCAGATGAACCCGAATGACATGCCGCTGCGCACGCTGGCGCTCGCCGTCCTTGCAAGCTTCGTGATAACAGGATGCACGGTTGGCCCTGATTTCGAAGCGCCGAAAACCACTACACCTGACGTGTTGGAACGAACGCACAACGCACAGGCCCCAAGCAAGCCCGTGCAGGCCGACTTCAATCCCGACTGGTGGACGCTGTTCGACGACCCGGTGCTGAACGCACTGCAACAGCGTCTCGCCGATGCCAACCTCGACGTGGCCGCGGCATCCGCGCGCTTGCGGCAGAGTCGCGCCGCACAGCGCGTGGCCGGCGCGGCCGCGCTGCCGACCCTCGATGGCGCGGCGTCTTACAACCGCGAGCGCGGCAGCGAGACCGGCGTGCTGTCGCTGCTGGGCGTCACGCCGACGCAAACCCAGCCGCAATCGGCATCGGGCAGCGCGCCGCTCGGCGTGGCGGGCATGCCCGGGTCGAAAGGCTCGCCTGCCTACGATCTCTATCAGGCAGGTTTCGATGCATCGTGGGAACTCGACATCTGGGGCCGCGTGCGGCGCGGCGTCGAAGCGGCGGGTGCGTTGTCGGAGGCGTCGTTCGAGGACCGCAATGCCATCCTGCTGTCGGCGCGCGCGGAACTGGCGCGCGATTACATCGACTTGCGCGACACCGAGTCGCTGCTCGACATCGCCCGGCAGAATCTGAACATTGCCCGCGATGCAGTCAGGCTCACGCAGATCCGGGTGCGCGAGGGCGTCACGACGGACCTCGATGTCGCCAATGCATCGGCGCAGATGGAGACCATCGAAAGCCTGATTCCGACGCTCGAAGCACGGCGCGATACCACCATCAACGCAATCGGCGTACTGCTCGGCGAACAGCCCGGCGCCTTGCGCGACGTACTCGCCGAAGCGCGGGACTTGCCGAAGCTGCCTGAACAGGTGCCGGTCGGCTTTCCGTCGGAACTTGCGCGACGGCGTCCGGACATCAGGAAGGCCGAGGCGCAACTGCATGCGGCGACCGCTTCCATCGGCATGGCGAAAGCGGACTTCTATCCGCGCATTTCGCTCAATGGCAGCGCGGGTTTCCAGAGCCTGCAACTCTCCAGTCTCGCCGATTGGGCGTCGGGACAATTTGTTGTCGGGCCGTCGATCACGTTTCCGATCTTCGAGGGCGGACGGCTCAAAGGCACCTTGCAATTGCGCGAAGCGCAACAGGCGGAAGCCGCAATCGTCTTCAAGCGCACCGTGCTCGAAGCCTGGCGCGAAGTGGACGATGCACTACTGGTCTACGATGCCGAGCAGCGCCGGCGCGAACGGCTCGCGTCCGTGGTGAGCCTCAACCAGCGCGCGCTTTCCGTGGCGGAGCAGCGTTACAAGGCCGGCGCGCTCGACTATCTCGACGTGCTCAACGTGCAGAAGCAATTGCTGGACGCGCAGAGCAATCTGGAACGCAGCAAGGCGACGGCCGCCGAGAATCTGATCACGCTGTGCAAGTCGCTGGGCGGCGGGTGGGAAACGACTTACGATCATCGTTTCGCCAGTCGTTGAGGGATCTGGCACGCCGCGCGTGCCATCCTTGTTGCTTCGTGCGCCCGGGCGGATCGCACCGCCACGCTACGCCTCAAGAATCTTCACGTCATAGTCTTCGTCCACAAACGCGACGATGAACTCCTCCGGCATCAGCCACGAATCGACGCTGACCGTCTTCGCGCCGATATCGACCTGGACCTGCGCGTCGGCATCGACGGTACGCATCGCGCGTTCGAGTGCGGCGATGTCTTCGGAATGGATCTCCTGCTTGACCGAGAATTTCATGATGTTGCTCCAGTGTTGGAAGGATCAGTTGAATCGTCCGCATGGCGGATCCTTGAATCGAAACCGGGAACTCAGTGACCACCTGCGCCCGCGGCGCCCGCGCCCGCGCCCTTGCCCGGCTTCGTCAGCCAGATCAGCGGCACGATCGTGATGAAGATCACCCCGGACAACCAGAAGATGTCGTTCAGGCCGAGCATCGCGGCTTGCGTCGTCAGCGAGCGTTCGAAGAACGCCAGCGCCTGCACTGGGCTTCCGCCCAGCGCGCGTTGGACCGAACTGATCGCATCGACGAACGTCGGGTTGTGGACGCTCGCCTGCTCGGCGAGTTGCGAGTGATGCAGGATCGTGCGGTCGTTCCAGCCCGTGGTCGCGAGCGAGGTACCGACCGCGCCCGCGAACACGCGCGCGAAGTTCGACAGACCCGCCGCCGCCGGAATCTTCGAAGGCGGCAAGCCCGACAGGATGATGGCCGTCAGCGGCACGAAGAACAGCGCGGTGGGAATGCCTTGCAGCAGGGTCGGCACAACGAGCGTCCAGGTATCGACGCCGGTCGTGTAGTGCGAACGCATGAAGAACACGGCGGCGAAGCCGAGGAACGCCAGCGTGGCGAGCACGCGCGCGTCGGAGCGCGGCATCAGCTTGCCCATGACCGGCGCGAGGATCACCGCGAAGATGCCGAGCGGCGCGGTGGCAAGGCCGGCATCCACGGAACGGTAGTCGAGATATTCCTGCATCCATTGCGGCAGCAGCACGAGGTTCGAGAAGAACACCGCATAGGCGACGGAAATCGCCACCGTCCCGCCCAGGAAATTGCGCCCCATGAAGAGCGTGATGTCGACCACCGGGTTCTTCTCCGTCAGTTCCCAGATGAGGAAGAACACGAAGCTGATAAGCGCGAACACGCCGAGCGCAACAATCACCGGCGAATTGAACCAGTCCAGATCCTTGCCCTTGTCGAGCATGATCTGCAAGGAGGCAACCCATGCGATCAGCGACAGCAGCCCGACCTTGTCGATGGGTATGCGCTTCACCGGCGTCTCGCGTTCGCGATAGATCGCCCAGGTCACGCCCGCCGCGAACAGCCCGACCGGAATGTTGATGTAGAAGATCCACGACCACGAATAGCTGTCCGTGATCCAGCCGCCGAGCGCTGGTCCGGCAATGGGCCCGACCGTTGCCGTCATCGCCCAGAGCGCGAGCGCGGTCGAGCTCTTCTCCTTCGGATAGGAGGCCAGCAGGATGGCCTGCGACATCGGGATCAGCGGGCCGGCCACGGCGCCTTGCAGAATGCGCGCGGCAAGCAGCACCGGCAGGTTCGGCGCGATGCCGCACAACCACGACGAAATGACGAACAGGACGATCGCCCAGACGAACAGCCTGATCTGTCCGACGCGCTGCGTGAGCCAGCCGGTCAGCGGAATCGAGATGGCATTGGCCGCGGCGAACAGCGTGATGACCCACGTGCCTTCATCGACGGACACGCCGAGATTGCCCGCGATGGTCGGAATCGCCACATTGGCGATCGACGAGTCGAGCACGTTCATGAAGGTCGCGAGCGCCACCGCGAGTGTGGCGAGGACGAGCTTGCCGCCTTGCAGCGGAGCGGGTTGAGATGTCGGGTTCATTGCATAACCTGTCTTGTCTGTCACTGACCTGTCAGATAACTAGCTACAGAAAAGTGCGTCAGCGCGACGTCACGTTGTCCGCGATGATCCGCTCGATCTCCGCGTCCGCTTCCTCGCCGTAGCGGCTGAAGACATCGGTCTTGTATGACGTCGTCGTGGCCGCGCCGAGTTGCGTACCGGACCGGTCGCGCGTTTCGACTTCCGTCTGCATCGAGAGGCCGATGCGCAGCGGGTGGGCGTTCAGTTCACGCTGATCGAGCCGGATCCGCACCGGCAGGCGTTGCACGACCTTGATCCAGTTGCCGGTCGCGTTCTGCGCAGGCAGCACTGCGAAGGCCGCGCCCGTGCCCGCCGAGAACCCTTCGACGTGACCGTGGTACTTCACTTTCGAGCCGTAGGCGTCCGCCGTGAGCGTCACCGGCTGGCCGATGCGCATGTGCGCGAGCTGCACTTCCTTGAAGTTGGCATCGACCCAGACGCCGTCGAGCGGCACGATCGCCATCAGCGGCGCGCCGGGCGCGACGCGTTGACCCACTTGCACCGAACGGCGCGCGACATAGCCGGTGACCGGCGCGGGCAGTGTGTTGCGTGCGTACGCCAGCCACGCGTCGCGCACTTTCGTGGCTGCGGCCTGCACGTTCGGATGTTGCGCGATGGAGGTGCGGTCGGTCAGCGCGTGATTTGCTTCGGATTGCTGGCGCGCGGCGTCGAGCGCAGCCTGTGCGGCGCTCACTGCATCGCGCGCATGGGCGACGTCTTCGCCCGACACTGCACCGGTTTCGGCAATCGAGATACGCCGCTTCAGGTCCGCCTGCGCGCGCGTGAGATCGGACTGGCGCTGGGCAATCGTCGCCCCGTAGTACGCGTTGTTGACGTACAGACTGCTCACTTGCCGCACCGTCTGTGCAAGGTTCGCCTCGGCGTTGCCGAGCGCGACCTTGGCGTCGGCGGCGTCGAGCGTGACGACGGGCGCGCCCTGATGCACGATCTGCGTGTCGTCTGCGTTCACGGCGATCACGGTGCCGCTCACTTCAGGCGTCAGTTGCACGAGATTGCCGCTGACATAGGCGTCGTCGGTGGCTTCGAAGAAGCGGCCCGTGGTGACGTAATAGCCGCCCCACCCTGCACCCGCCACGGTCACCGTCGCGGCAAGCAGCGTGAGCAGCAGCTTGCGCTTGCTGCGCGGTGTTGTGTCGGCGGCGGAGGCGGATCGTTCCGTCTCGCCGCGTTCCTTGATGATGGTGTCGCTCATGTCCCTGCTCCTCTACTGTTCAAGATCTCGCTCAGCGTGCGGCGATGGCGTCCGCCTGCGTGTCCGTATAGCCGCCGCCCAATGCGGCCGCGAGTGCGATCTGCTGATCGCGCCGGTCCATCTTCAGGTCGGCGACCGCGCGTTCGGCCGCGAGCGCGTTGGTTTCGGCGTTCAGCACGGTCAGCTGGTTCGTCAGCCCCGCG
Organism: Caballeronia sp. LZ033; assembly: GCF_031451265.1. Lineage (NCBI taxonomy): Bacteria > Pseudomonadati > Pseudomonadota > Betaproteobacteria > Burkholderiales > Burkholderiaceae > Caballeronia > Caballeronia sp. LZ033. The sequence goes on from NZ_JARUXQ010000003.1 coordinate 1,256,491, forward strand.
CGGTACTGCGTGAGCGCAAGCTGCTGCGCACTGCGCGCCGCCTCTTGTGCATGAGTGGCGTCGATAAGTTGCGCATCGGTCGAGCGAATCTGCGACAGATCGGTCGCGACATCGCTCAGCGCCGTGACGAGCGTCTGGTTATAAGTGGCCACCGCGTAGTCGAAGTCGGCATAACGGCCCTTCAACTGCGCGCGCAAAGCGCCGCCGTCGAAGATGGGCAGATGAATCGCCGGTCCCGCCGACATCGTGCGGCTCGCCGCCGTCAGCAGTCGGCCGAAGCCGAACGCATCAAGCCCGAGCGACGCGCTCAGGTTGATGTCCGGATAGAACTCGGCCTTTGCTTCCTTGATGTCGTGCGTCATCGAGTCGACACGCCAGCGCGCCGCGACGAGATCGGGGCGACGGCTCACCAGGTCGGCGGGCAGATTACCGGGCAAACGCACTTCATCGCCGATGCCGAGACGCGGACGTTCGATCGACAGCCCGCGATCCGGACCCTTCCCCAGCAGCGCCGCAATCTGATAGCGCGTGGCGAGGATACGGCCATCGAGCGCCGAGAGCGTGGCGCGACTGGTCGCGAGATCGGCGTCCGCCGTCTTGCGCTCGACTTCGGTATCGAGCCCGTTGGCAATGCGGCCCGCCGTGATCCGCACGATCTGCTCGCGCTGAAGCACCTCGCCCTTCACGATGTCACGCAACGCATAGAGCCGCGCAAGCTGGTTGTAAGCGCGTGCAATCGACGTATCGAGCGCGAGTCGCACCGCCTCGGCGTCCGCCTGGCTGGCCTGCACCTGCGATACGGCGGCGCGCAAAGCCTCACGATTCTTGCCCCACAGATCGAGTTCGTAGGAGGCGGACAGCAGCCCCTTGTTCTCGGATTGCCACGACCCCGCATATGGTGGCGGCACGAGCGCGTTCTCCGAATAGCGTTGACGCGTCCACGAATACGACGCGCCGACTTGCGGCAGCGTGTTGGCCTTCGCGGTTTCGCTATACGCCGATGCCGCCGCGATGCGCGCACGCGCCTGTTCCAGTGTCGGACTGCCTGCAAGCGCTTCGGCGAGCAACGCATGCAATTGCGCGTCGCCGAATTGATCGGCCCAGTCGGGCGCGGGCCAGCGGCCATTGTCGGCGGGAAGGCTCTGCTCCGTCGCGTAGCTCTGCGGCTTTGCCATCTCCTCGTCGCCATGGATGCCCGCGTAATTCGCGCACGCCGCCAGCATGGCAGCGAACGTCAGCGTGATACTGGTCTGCACTGCCCGCGAAACAAAGCGGGCACGATTCGATTGCATGAACATTTTCTGACCTGTCAGATAATTGCGCAAAAAAAAGCACGAACGCACAGCGTCGCGTGTTCAGTCTTCAAGAAACTTGCTCAACAGACGGCGCAGTTCGTTGAATTCGGCGCGCGTGAATTTTCTCAGACGTTTATTGAGGACGGCCGGCGCGATATGCGGCAGTTCATCGGCGATCTTTTCGCCCTCGGGCGTCAGCGTGAGATTGACGACGCGACGGTCTTCCAGACTGCGCGAGCGTTGCAGCAACTCCCGCGCTTCGAGCTTGTCGAGCATGCGCGTCATCAGGCCGGTGTCGATGCCCAGCAGTTTTGAAAGTTCGAACGGCGTCTGCGTCACGCCGCCGCGCATGGACATGAGAATGCCCATTTGCTGCGTGGTGATGCCGAGGTCTTTCAACGCCGCGTCCAACTCCGCGACCAGCAGGTTGCGCGCCTTGTTGACGGCAAAGCCGACGCTCTGGGTCAGCGTGAAGTTCTTGTGCGAGTAGTGGTCCATGGAGATGCTCCGCTGCAGCCAACGTCATTGGACTCTACTTTACTGCAAAGTCAGATTTTGAATAAGTCTGTTTTTGGAATGCTCTTTTGCAGAAGCGCCATGGGCCGGGCGCGACGCGCTTACGGTTGTAGTGAACCGCCGAAGGTAATGCGACCCGCTGGAAGAAAGGTCAGCGAGATCACCGCGCCGCCCTTGACCTCCGGGAAATGGCGGCTTCCAGGGTCCGGCGAGGTCCAGCCGCCGTGACACCAGCCGTCGAGACCGCGGAGCGCGGCGCCTTCGTTAAGCGGGAACACCATGTTGAACTCGCCGTAGGGATGCGCGTGATAGTGCCCTCGGACGCTGTCTTCCGGATTGCCCTGCGTGTTGCCGGTGCTGTCCATCAGCACGACCGTCACACTGAAGAAGAAAGTCTTCTCGCAAGGCGCACTGAGCAAGGAACGGCGATAGCGCGGCCCATCGATCTCGAGGTTTGCTGCCCAGCCCTCTTGTACGCCGCGCTTCACTCCTTGCGCGATCTCCTGATAAAGCGCGCTCTGCACGCTCAATTCGCCGTTGAGCCAATGCTCGACCTCCGCGCTTGCGGTCTTGTCCTTGATTCTCTCGAGCAAGGTGATGAGTCGCGCGAGCAATGCTTCCTGCGGCGGGGGCGCATCGTGTCTTGTTCCGGGCATGGCGATCGGGTTCTCATTCGAAGTCGGCTCCGGATGAAAGCACGGATCGTCTTCGACAGGTACACGATGGCCAGAAGCTGCACGCGATTGGCCAGGAAACACCCTGTCCTTACGGATGACGAAGGTCTGCACGCAAACTGCAACCGCAATTTTCCGCGCGTACACTCGACGCAGCCGAGCCTGACAAGCACGCGTCAGCGCAATATTGCGCGCTCGACCGGGTGCATTAGCAGCATGAAAAAGAGGTTTCGTTCTCCCGGACCCACGATGCCGTGATGCGTGGTCCCGGCATGCGATGTCTGACCGAGCACGCGCAACAGGTCAACCTTCATGATTACCACCGACGTCCACGACAACAGCCGCGCCATCGCGGCCGCCCCCGCGCCGCAAGCTCCGGGGCTGTCGTTGCGCGTTGCGGTGGGGCTGATCGGCATGCTGCTGGCTTCATTGCTCGCGATCCTGAACGAACAGGTCACGGCGGTCGCCATGGTGGATGTCCAGGGCGCCTTGTCCATCGGATATGACGACGGCACCTGGCTCACCACCTTGTTCGAAGCGGCCAACGTCGCCACGATGATCTTCGCACCGTGGTTCGGCATCACGTTCACGCTCAAGCGCTTCACGACAGGCGCCGTGCTCGCCACGATGCTCTTCGGCTTCCTGTGTCCGTTCGCCCCGTCGCTGACGGCGCTATACGTTCTGCGCATCCTGCAGGGGATCTCGGGCGGCTGCCTGCCGCCCATGCTGATCATCGTCGCGTTGCGCTATCTTCCGCCGCAAATCAAGCTATACGGACTCGCCGGCTACGCGCTGACCGCGACCTTCGGACCGGCGCTCGGCACACCGCTCGCCGCGCTGTGGACCGAGTACGTCAGCTGGCAGATGGTGTTCTGGCAGATCCTGCCGCTGGGCCTGGTGAGCTGCATCGCGATCGTGTGGGGACTTCCCGAAGATGCGCCGAAGCTCGAACGCTTCCGCTCATTCAACTGGATCGGCCTGCTCACAGGGTTGCCGGCAGCGGCCATGCTCGTGATCGCGCTCTTGCAGGGCGATCGTCTCGACTGGCTCGAATCCGGTTTTATCTGCGCAATGTTTATCGGCGGCAGCGTGCTGCTCGTGGCGTTCCTGATCAACGAGTATTTCCAGCCGATGCCCTTCTTCAAGCTGCAACTCCTTCAACGCCGCAACTTTACACATGGTCTGGTCACGCTCGCCGGCGCCGTCACGCTGCTGGTCGGCGTGGCAGCGATTCCCGGGCAGTTCCTGGCCCGCGTGCACGACTATCGCGCGTTGCAGTCCGCGCCGCTCTCGCTGCTCGTGGCGCTGCCCTTGTTGATCGTGCTCCCGCTCACGGCTGCCACACTCAATCTGCGGCGCGTCGACGTGCGCTGGGTGTTGTCGCTCGGCCTGCTGTTCATGATCGCCACATGCGCGATGGGCAGCGCCATGACGTCCGAATGGATCCGCGACAACTTCTACTGGTTGCAGTCGCTGCAGATCATGGCCCAGCCGATGGTCATTCTCTCCATCCTGATGGGCGTCACCACCGGCTTGCCGCCGACGGAAGGCCCCTTCGCGTCCGCGATGTTCAACACCGTCAAGACCTTTTCAGCCGCCGTGGCGACCGGTCTCATAGAAGGGCTGGGCACCGCCCGCGAGCGCTTTCATTCGAACCTCCTCGTGGATCAGCTCGGCAATCGCGCGCTCGTGACCAGCCAGAGCATCGACGCGACGCACGGCATCGGCGAACTCGCGCATCGCGTGCATGAGCAGGCGCTCGTGCTGGCATCGGCCGATCTGTATCGCGTCATGGCGTGCGTCGCCGTCGCGTTGCTCGTGCTGGTTCCCATCTTGCCCGTGCGAATACACCCGCCCTGGTACGTGAAGCCGACACCCTCCCAATAAGGGACGTCATCATGTTTTCCACTATCCGCGCTCATTCCAGGCTGATCGTCGTTGCGGGACTGGTCGTCGCATTGCTTATCGTGGCCTGGATCTCGTTCAGGCTGCTGGCGAACCCGGACGTCGAGTCCACCAACGATGCCTACGTACAGGCCGATTTCACGCTCGTCGCACCGCGCATCCCCGGCCAGATCTCCGAGGTGCTGGTCAACGACAATCAGACGGTGAAAACCGGGCAGGTGCTGGTGCGCATCGACGACCGGGACTATCGCGCCGCGCTGATGAGCGCCGAAGCCGATGTCAGCGCAGCCCGCGCGGCCGTGGCCAACTTCGATGCCGAGATCGCGCGACAGCCTTCACTCGTCGATCAGGCGCGCGCGACCTTGCGTTCCGACGACGCCGCTATCGAATTCGCACGGGCCAACGCCTCGCGCTATCGAAATCTTTCGGATGCGGGCGCGGGCACCACGCAGGAGCAACAGAGCTCGTCGAGCACGCTGGCGCAACAACTCGCGCAGCAAGCGCATGACCGCGCCGCACTGAAGACCACGGAGCAAAACCTGCAAGTGCTGCGTACGCAACGCGACCGGGCCGCCGGTACGCAAGCCCGTGCGGAAGCGGCGCTGGAGCAGGCGAAGCTCAACCTTTCGTACACGGAGATCCTCACGCCCGTCGATGGCAAGATCGGCCGACGGTCCGCGCGCGTGGGCGCGTTCGTGACGCCGGGTGCGCCGGTGCTTGCCGTCGTGCCGCTCGCGCAGGCGTACGTGGTCGCGAATTTCCAGGAAAACCAGATCGCGAAGATGCGGCCCGGCGCAAGGGCGCGCATCCGGGTGGACAGCTTTCCCGGCGTCGTGATCCGCGGGCGTGTCGATAGCCTCGCGCCCGCCACGGGCGTCAGCTTCGCGCCCATCGCACCCGACAATGCAACCGGCAACTTCACGAAGATCGTCCAGCGCGTGCCGGTCAAGATCATCATCGATCCGGGACAGGAAGCGGCATCGGACCTGAGCGTGGGTCTTTCAGTCGAGGCGCAAGTCGTCACGGGCCGGCGCAGCGAAACCGTCGCGCAGGGAGTCGAGTCGAAATGAACGCGAAGATTGTGCTTGCCTTGCCCGCATGCCTTGCGATCGCCGGCTGCATGGTCGGACCGGACTTCGAGCGCCCCGCCGCCGTTAAGCCCAAGGTCTTCGACCGCACGCAAACCGCGCAGGCGCCGAGCAAGGCTGTCGAAGCTTCTTTCGTGCAGGACTGGTGGACCCTCTTCGACGATCCCGTGCTGAACGCACTCGAACAGCGTCTCGCCGACGCGAACCTCGACGTGGCCGCTGCATCCGCGCGGCTGCTTCAGAGCCGCGCGCAACGGCGCATCGCGGGCGCCGCGGAACTACCGACGCTCGATGCCGCCGCCTCGTATAACCGCGAGCGCGGCAGCGAGAACGGCATTCTTTCGCTGCTCGGCGTGACGCCCTCGCAGAGTCAGCCGGAATCGGCATCGGGCGGCGCGCCATTGGGTGTATCGGCGATGCCGGGCGCCAAGGGATCGCCGGCCTATAACCTGTTTCAAGCGGGCTTCGATGCATCGTGGGAACTCGACATCTGGGGCCGCGTGCGGCGCACTGTCGAAGCGGCCAACGCGTTGAGCCTTGCGTCGTACGAAGATCGAAGCGCGATCCTTTTGTCCGCGCGCGCGGAACTCGCACGCGACTATATCGATTTGCGCAGCACGCAATCGCTGCTGGAAATCGCACGGCAGAACCTTGCCATCGCACGGGACTCGGTGAAGCTGACGCAAGTGCGCGTGCGGGAAGGCGTCACCACCGACCTCGACGTCGCCAACGCGAGGGCGCAGAGCGAGACCATCGAAAGCCTGATCCCCACGCTCGAATCGCATCGTGATACGGACATCAACGCCATCGGCCTGTTGCTTGCCGAGCAACCAGGCGCGTTGCAATCCATGCTCGCCGACACGCACGCGACGCCAACCTTGCCGCGTCAGGTTCCCGTAGGCTTCCCGTCCGAACTCGCGCAGCGCCGTCCTGACATCAGGAAGGCCGAGGCGCAGCTGCATGCCGCGACCGCGTCCATCGGCATGGCGAAAGCCGATTTTTATCCGCGCATTGCCTTGAACGGCAGCGCCGGATTTCAAAGCCTTCAGCTTTCCAACTTCGCCGATTGGACCTCGGGACAGTTCGTGGTCGGGCCTTCCATTACGTTTCCCATCTTCGAAGGCGGAAGGCTCAAGGGCACGCTGCAACTTCGTGAGGCACAGCAGCAGGAAGCAGCCATCGTCTACAAGCACACCGTGCTCGACGCATGGCGTGAAGTCGACGATGCACTGCTCGTCTACGACGCCGAACAGCGGCGGCATGCGCGCCTGACGAACGTCGTGAGCCTGAATCAGCGCGCCCTCGGCATTGCGCAACAACGCTACAAGGCGGGGGCGCTCGACTATCTCGACGTGCTCAACGTACAGAAGCAGTTACTGGATGCGCAAAGCAAGCTGGAAGAAAGCAAGGCGACGGCTGCGGAGAATCTCATCACGCTGTGCAAGTCGCTTGGCGGTGGCTGGGAATCGAGCTACGCGGCGTCGCTTACGGTCTTCGGGGAATGAAACCGGGGCTGCCGGTCTTGACGACTTCGTTGAAGCGCAGCCTCGTCTGGATGCCATCGATTTCAGCGAACGCTTCGTCCGGCAGCGCGGAGACATTGAAGTTCTCGCGGGCGCGTGCTTCGCTTTTGGGCGTCGTCAGTAACGCGGTGCCGCGTTGCACGGCCCAGGCGAGCAACAATTGCGCGGGCGTCCGGTTCAGTTGCGTGGCAAGCCTGGCGATGACCGGATCATCCAGCGGTCCAGGCTTGATGCCATGTCCCAGAGGCGCGAAGGCCAGAAACACGATGCCGTGTCCTTGGCAGAACTCCAGCAACTCGCGTTCGGGCAGATACGGATGGGCTTCGACCTGCACGACCGCCGGCTTGAGGCGCGCGGCTTCGTAGAGCGGGCGCAGCTCATCCAGCCCGATATCCGACAAGCCAATGGCGCGGCATTTGCCGTCATCGACGAGGCGCTCCATCGCCTTCCAGGTATCCAGCAGCGTCACGCCTTCATCGTAAATGACGTCACCGTTGGCATCGCGCGGATCCTGTTCGTCGCCCGCCTGGAACGCGAACGGCGTGTGGATGAGATACAGGTCGATATAGTCGACCTGGAGCCTTGCGCAGCTTGCATCGCAGGCCGCCGCCACCCGGTCCGGCTGGTGATTCGTGTTCCACAACTTGGTGGTGACGAAGATATCGCCACGCGACAGTCCCTCGCTGGCCATGCCTGCTTGTAGCGCCTCGCCGACTTCGCGCTCGTTGCGATAGCGCTCGGCGCAGTCGAAGTGTCGAAAGCCTGCCTGCAACGCGGCGCGGGTCGCGCCCACCGTGATGGCCGGATCGGCGATGAGGGTGCCGAAACCCATCGCGGGCATCTGACCGGCGCCCTGTGCAAGCGGCAACGTCCTCAGCCGGAAATCCTCGAACGTACTCATGAAGGCCTCTCCTGGTTCACGGCATGCGCTGCACCCACCGGCTGCGCCACGCCGGCGCCTCGAACGCTTCCGTGAAGTACTGGGTTTCGTGCGTGACCTTGCCGTTCGCAAACGACATGATGCTCACCGTCAGCGCCGCACGCTTGCCATACGTGATGACGTATTCCGTCACCCACAGGTCGCCGCTTCCCTGTATGCGCCTGACCTCGAAGCCCGACGGCCGGTCCGGATGACCGGAACGCAGCGCCTGCAGATTGGCTTTCCCGTGAATGCGCTCGCCAGATTGAGGATAGTCGCAGATGGCGTCTTCGTCGTAGATATCGTGCTCCGCATCGAGATCACCCGCCGCCGATGCGCGCCAGTGTGCATTCAATGCTTCACGTATCGTCTCATCGTGCATGACAGGCTCCTGTTGTCGCGAGGACCCGGAAGGCCATCAACGCAGCGACTGGAAACTTGCCCGGATTTCCTGAGTGAAAAGCTGAGGCTGCTCCCATGCCGCAAAATGCCCGCCCTTGGGAAGACGATTGTAGTGAATCAGCTTCGGATAGGCGCGTTCGGTCCAGCTGCGGGGCGCGCTATAGATCTCGTCGGGAAAGACGCTGACGGCGACTGGAATCTCCACGTGTTTCGGCGCGAAGAAGTTGAACTTGTTCTCCCAGTACAGCCTTGCCGACGAGATCGATGTCCCCGTCAGCCAGTAAAGCGTGACGTTGTCGAGCACATCGTCGCGCGTCAGTCCTTCCGGCTGGCCTTGAAACACCCGTGCAATCATCTCCTGGCTGCGGGCGTCGTGATCGAGCATCCACGCCGCCGCGCCGACAGGCGAGTCTTCCAGTCCGTAAAGCGTTTGCGGACGGTTCGCCATTTCCAGCGCGTAACCGAGACCATGCTTGTAGAAGTAATCGAGTTGCTCGAACGCATGCTGCTCGTCTTCGGACAGGCCCGCCGGCGCGGGTTTGCCGTATTTCAGATCGTCGGCGATATCGTCGGGAACGGTGGCCGGCATGTTGGTATGCATGGCAAGCAAACCGGACGGCTTCAGCAGCGCCATCTGTTCGGTCACGGCATTGCCCCAGTCGCCGCCCTGCGCCACATAGCGCGTGTAGCCCACGCGCTCCATCAGCGCGACCCAGGCTCGCCCGATGCGGGCCGGATCCCAGCCCGTGGTCGTCGGCGTACCGGAGAAACCGTAGCCCGGCAGCGACGGAATCACGACATCGAACGCATCCGCCGCCGTGCCGCCGTATGCGGTCGGGTTCGTCAGCGGATCGATGATCTTCATCTGTTCGATGACGGACCCGGGCCAGCCATGCGTGACGATCATCGGCAATGCATTGGCATGGCGCGAGCGCACGTGCGTGAAATGAATGTCGACACCATCGATCTCGGTCACGAACTGGGGCCGCGCATTGAGCTTCGCTTCGACCTTGCGCCAGTCATACGCCGTGGTCCAGTAATGCGCGAGGCTTTGCATCGTCGCGAGTTGCACGCCCTGGGTGTCGTCCGGCACCGTTTCGCGGCTGGGCCATTTGGTCGCCTTCACGCGCCGTCTGAGCTCCGCGAGCTGCGCTTCCGGCGCATGCACGCGCAAGGTCCGTATTGCGGTCTTGTCGCTGCCGGGCGGTCGGGACGTGGTGCTGATCGCGGTATCGGCGAGGACGAATCCGCTTGCGGAACCGGCAGCCGCCGCGGCCACGGCCGTTTGCATGAAGCGCCGACGTGACGACGCGTCGACTTGAGTACTGTCTGCCATGTCATTCCTCTCGGGGTTCGATTTGCCGTTCCCGGCACGCGCTCAACGCCGTGCCGGGATGCCACCGGCGTCATGCCTTGCCGTGCAACACCGCGAGAATTTGCGGCGTGAAGCGAGGATCGTCCGCTTCCACATCCGCCGATAGTCGCGCAGTGATCTCCTGCAGGAACCAGCGGTTGCCGTCCGGGTCGCTGAACGTGGCGAAGGTCGCGTAGCTCTTGCGCTCCGGACTGGCGCCTGCAATGCACCCCGTGCCGTCATGGCGATGGAAGACGCCACCCTCGTCGTGAAAGAGCGGGCCGACCTGCACGCCGCGCCGTTCCAGTTCCGCACGCGTGGCCGCGATGTCGGTGACCACGAGGTAATGCCCGCGAGCGGAGCCCGGCGCGGCATCCGTCATGTTCTGTCCGAACATGACCGAGCATGCGGATTCCGGTGGAGTGAACTGGATCACGCGGTAGCCGTCTTCGCCTTTGAAATCGACGTCCAGACGCCACCCCAGGCCGCTATAGAACGCCTTGGCGCGATCGACATCGGACACCGGCACCACGGCGATCTCCAGTTTCATGCCGAGCGCCCCGGCCCCGGACGTCGCGGATTCCTGCTCGCGCTGCATCGAATCGGTGCTCATGACGTCTCCCGGAAGGATCAGTTGCCCGGTTCATAAATGGTGAGCCGGTTGTCGACCCGCTGGACGCCTGCCACTTTCGCTGCGGCCGCCTGTGCGGTATCGATCTGCGACTGGTCCGGTACGGAGCCTTCCAGCGTGACTGTGCTGCCGCGTGCAAGCACGTTGATGTGCGATGAGTCCAGGCCCTTGGCCTGGGTGAGCGAGTGGCGCACGGAGCGGCCCAGTGCGCGGTTCTCCGCGCGGATCGCCTTTTTGCTGGTCGCGGCCGTGCTGTCAGGCGACGCTTCCGCGGCCGTCGCGCGCGGCAAGGTCACGGTAAAGATGAACATGAATGACGCGGCCGCCGCGACGGTAAGATTCAGCATTCGGGTTCGCATGCCTTGCTCCTTTGGGTAACGAAGTCAGCACCGGCGCAACACGTGACGCCGGTCGCCAAGCTTCATTACAGGACGGCGCGCGCGTTCCTTCAATCGTCGCCGGGTATGTCGAACCTTGCCGCGGGTATAGTCGCGTCAAACGAAGGTCACGCGTCTAGTGCACGGCGCAGGAAATCACGCATGAGGTCGGCGATTTCATCGGCCTTCTCATCGAGCGCGAAATGCCCCGCGTCGAGCAAATGCACCTCCGCATCCGGAACATCGTCCCGGTAGGCGTGCGCTTCGCCGGGCAGGAAGGACGGGTCGTAGCGCCCCCATACCACCAGCATGCGCGGCCGATGACGGCGCAGCCACGCCTGCCACTCTGGATAGGCGGCAACATTGGACTGATAGTCATAGAACAGATCGCTCTGGATGCGCGTCTGGTCCGGGCGCGACAGGAACGCGAACTCGTCGGTCCACAGGTCCGGATCGTATCGATCGACATTCGGGCTCGTGCCGACATGACGCTGCTTCGCGGCCGCGAGCGACATCAGATTCTGTTCGACCGCAGCCTGATACTTCTGCCGATTCGCCCAGAATGCCCGGCGCGTATCCCACAACGGCCCGAGGCCCGACTCGTGCGCCACGGCGTTCTGCACGATCATCGCCTCCACGCGTTCCGGATACGCCAGCGCGAGCCGGAAGCCCACCGGCCCGCCATAGTCCTGCACGAAGAGCGTGTACGAATCGAGGCCGAGCGCGTTGGCGAATCCGCCGATCACCTCGGCGACGTGATCGAAGGTGTAGGCAAACTGCTCCGGCGAGGGCGCGTCGCTATGACCGAAGCCCGGAAAATCTGGTGCAATCAGGTGATATTCGTCGCCGAGTCTGTGCAGCAGCGGTTCGAACATGCGTGAAGACGAGGGAAAGCCATGCAGCAAAAGCACGACGTGTCGATTTTCCCGGCCGGCTTCGCGATAGAAGATCGACACGTCGTCAACAGTAATGGATTGATATCTGACCTGCATGATGAGCGGCTCATGATGTGCCGGACGATGCCAGCGGAAGGTTGAAGGTGAAGCGCGCGCCGCCGTGTACCGATGCGTTGTCGGCATCGATCCGTCCGCCATGCGCCTCGATGATCGACCGGCAGATGGCGAGCCCCACGCCCATGCCGTTCTCGCGCGTCGTGAAGAAGCTTTCGAAGATATGCGTCATGTCCTGGACATCGATTCCGGGGCCGCTGTCTTCCACGCTGCACATGACGCTCGACGGATCGGCGAGTTCGGTGCGTATCGCGACGATCCTGGCGCCTTGGCCGTCCGCCTCCACGGCTTGCATCGCGTTGACGACCAGGTTCACGATGACCTGTTGCAACTGCACGCGATCGACGAGAACCACGGGCGCGGGACGCGCGCACTTGCGCATGATCGTCACGCCGCGCGAGCCGACGTCATGTTGCAGAAACAGCAGCGCCTCGTCGATCAGTTCATCCAGCGGCGCTTCGGCGCGCGTCAGTCCGCGGCGCATCGCCATCGCCCGGATCCGGTCGACGATGTCCACCGCACGCTGCGCATCGATCCTGATGCGCTGATTGACGAGCCGCGCCTCGTCCACGTCCGGCGCTTTCCGGTCGAGCCAGCGGGTGCTGAGCGCGCTGTTCATCGTGATCGCGGCGAGCGGCTGCTTCAGCTCATGCGCAATCGACGCGCTCAGTCCGCCGAGCGTGGCAATGCGCGCCGCGTGGGCGAAGTCGGCCTGAAGCCGCTGAAGCATGTCCTGCGCACGGATGCGCTCCGTCAGGTCGACGAGACTGATCAGCGCAATGCCGAGATCCTCCGCCGCGATGGGACGGGCGATCGTCAGCAGGACGTCGATGATGCGTCCGTCGAGCGTCGGGATTCTGGTCGTCTCCTGAAACACCGATGCCCCGCTGTAACGGCTCTCCAGCGCGCGCCTGAACGTGCCGGGACTTTCGCGCCAGACCCATGGCAACGGACCGAGCAGCATGTGCGCCTCCCGCGCGCCAAACATGCTCGCAGCGTGGTGATTGACTTCCTCGATGACGAGCAGCTCCATCGCCCGGTTCAGCCATCCGGGATGCTCGTCGATATAGTCGGACAGGCTTTCCACGCCCTGTGCGCGCAGATCCGACAGCAATGCGATGAGCGGCTGCGCGTCGATCTGCCAGAGCGCCACGGGCATGTCGAGAAACAGACTGCGATAGCGATGTTCGCTGCGCAGCAACGCGGCATGGGCCTGCTTGCGCGTCGTGATGTCCTTCAGCACGCCGAGCACGCGAATGCCGTCATCGAGGTCTGCCAGCACGTGCGCCACGAGTTGCAGGTGCCGCACGGCGCCGTCCGGCATCAGCAGCCGGTGCTCGATATCGAACGGCTGGCGTTCGCGCATCGCCCGGTCGAGCATCAGGCGCACGAAGGTCACGTCATCGGGATGCACCCGCGCCAGCATCAGTTCGAGGGTCGGCGGCGTGGCGGTGTCGTACTGGAAGATCCGGAAGCTTTGTTTCGACCAGAACAGTTCGCCGCTCGACACATGCCAGTCGAAGCTGCCGGTGTCGCTCAGTCTCTGTGCATCGGCCAGCAGCGCCTCGGCATGTTGCAGATCGGCGTAGAGGCGCGCGGTCTCCAGCGACATCGCCGCCTGCGAGGCAAGCAGCCGCAGGATGGCGCTGCGCGCGGGCGTGAAGACGTTGGACGCGAGCGTGTTCTCCAGGTAGAGCACGCCGATCAGGCGCGTCTGCTTGATGAGCGGCAGGCACAGGATGGAGCGGCAATCGTGCCGCATCACGTACTCGTCGGATGAGTACGGATGGGTGGATGAGGCATCGTGGAGCAGCAGACTGTCGCTGGCGCGCATCACGTAGCGCAGGACCGACCCCGGCAGGTCCACCTGTTCGATGCGCAACTTGAGCGACCGCACGTCGATGCGCTCCGCGCTCGCCGTGGCCTCGGCCTCGACACGCATTTCCTTGCGGCGCCTGAGCAGCAACAGACAGCGATTCGCACCGGCGTGTTCGAGCGCCAGTTTCATCAGCGTATGAATCAGCTGCTCCAGATCGACACCGCTGAAGATGGCGCGCGACACGCTGACCACCGTTTCCAGATCGAGCTGCTCGCTGGTGGTGGCGATGGTTCCGCCGATATCCGTGAGCGCCCGCGAAGCCTGCGCGTGGTCGCGCGCCAATTGGCGCACCTTGCTGTGTGCGCCCCAGCGCTCGTAGCAAGCGCGCGCATTCGCCAGATAGGTGCCCGCGATGGTCTCCAGGCCGCGTCCGGCGAAGAAGCGTGCGGCCAGTTCATGCGCCAGCGCCTGATGCTGGATGAAGCCATGCTCGCGCGCCGAGCGCACCGCCTCTTCGTAGTGGTGCATGGCATCCGACGCGCGGCCTTCGAGACGCGCGGCTTCAGCGGAGATCAGCGCATGACAATGACGGAAATTGCCAGGGCAATGGCTCGACCAGTCCGCGAACTTCGCGCAGATGGCATGCAGCGTGCGGCGCCGCACGATCCGCTGTTCCTCGCTCGCCGACGCATCCAGCGCCGTCAAGGTCAGCGCATGAAAGAAGTGGTACGTCGCTTCTATCGGCAGGGCCATTGCGGCATCGAGATTCGCCTGTGCGTGCCGGGCGGCGTCGAGTGCGTCGTCGTAGCGCCCTTGCAGATACGCCAGCATCAGATCCATGATGTGCCGGAACGCAATGCCGCAACCGAAGTTCGCCTGCATGATGACCGAACACGCGGCGTCGCGATCGAAGCGGGCGTTCGCCGGGGTGTCGTCGGCGGGTTCGCCCAGCAGCGTCGTCACAAAATGCTGTTGCAGGAGAATCGTCTCGTACACGGCGTCGTTGCGGCTCTGCCGTGCAAACGCCGCGTGACGACGGGAGAGCCGCAGCACTTCGGCCAGCGGCGTGCCCTTTTCTATCGTCTGCCAGACGGTGGTGAAGGCCAGATAGCCGGCGAAAGCCAGGTCGCCGACATCGAGACACGCGCTGCTCGCGCGTTCGAGTATCGGCAGGTCGGTCATGATGTGACGACGCCAGAAGTTGATGTGATTGCCGTGCAGATGCAGCAGCTTGCCCTTGAAGCGGCGATTGCCAAACTTCTCGTTCAACGCCAGCGACATCTCCGAGAACTGCACCGCCGAGGCAATATCGCCGATCCGCGAGACCAGCATCAGCGCGTAGTTGCCATAGGCGAAGCTCGACTTGTCGGTATTGCCGGCGCGCAATGACAGGTTCACCGCCTTCAGCGTGATGAGCGGATAGAAAGCCGGCCGGGCGATGAACGCACAAGGCATCGATTCCACGAGCAGGTCGATGATCGTCCGGATGGCGGGATCGGTTGCGACCGGCGCATCGACCAGCCTGTCGATGGCGCGGCCCGCGAGGCCATGGGCAATGTCATGCAGTTCCCGTTCCACTTCGGCGCCGGCGGCGGTGTCATGCGGCGGCAGCAGCACGCCGAATTCGCGCAAGGCGAGCACGGCGACGTCAAAACTCTCATCGAAGCGGCCCGCAACCTGATACAGCTCCATGCGCAAGCCGAAGACCTTGGCACGGTCCAGGCTCGAAGCGGCGCGTTCGAGCAGCATGTCGAAGAGCGCATCGGCCTCCACAAAGCGGCCGGCGAGATACTCGCATTCGGCAAAGGCCAGACAGAGCGCGAACGTGCGGGCGTAGTGCCGGTCCCATGCGTCGCCGGACAAAAGCGCCACGCCTTGCGCGAGATAGTTTCGCGCCGCCGCGAACGCAGCCGAACTCATCGCGCGGCGCCCCGCCTCGTCATTCAGCACGAGGGTGCGTTCGCGTTCGTCGGCATCGGTCATCAAGCCGATCCCGCGATTGAGATGATTGACGATGTCGAAGAGCAGCGCGCCGGTTTCGTCCGGCGCGCTTCCCGCCGCCAGCGCACGGCCGATATGCAGATGCAGCGCGGGCCGCTCATCCTCCCGAATCAGCGCATAAGCGGCTTCCTGCACGCGGTCGTGCACGAACACATAGGCATCGTCGGTCCGACGCACCAGGCCGCTTTTCATGGCCTCCCAAAGCCTCGCATCGATTGCGTCTTCTGGTTCGCCATGAACACGCTTCAATGCGTCGATGCGCGCCACGTTGCCCAGCGCCGCGAGCCGGCTCAACGCTTCGCGCGTCGGCTGCGGCAGGCGGCCGAGCCGGGCGGCCATCAAACTCGCGACGTTCTCAGTGAATCCCTTCGCGCGGATCCGCCCGAGGTCCCACGTCCAGTGGCCGGCGCGATGATCGAATGCAAGCAATCTCTCGTCGGCCAGCATCGTCAGGAACTGGATCAGGAAGAACGGATTGCCGCCGGTCTTTTCGTGCAGCAGTTGCGCGAGGGGCATCGCCTCCTCCGCGGTGCAGCGCAGCGCATCGCCGAGGAGTACCGTCGTGCTGCCGGTCGCGAGGGCTTCGAGATCGACACGCCTTACGTTCATGCCGCTGTCGCTCACCGCATCGATCATGTGAGCCAAGCGATGCCCTGGTTCGACGCCCTCCAAGCGATACGCGCCGATCAGCAGCAGGTGCGTCACGTCAGTATGCGTCGCCAAGTCTTCGATCAGTTCGAGCGTCGCCGCGTCGAGCCATTGCAGATCGTCGATAAACAGTCCAAGCGGATGCTCCGGCCGCGCGAACACGCCCAGCAGGCGGCGAAACACGATATGCAGCCGGTTGCGCGCTTCTTGCGGCGGCAGTGACGGCACCGCCGCATGCTCACCGATGATCAGCGCCAGCTCCGGAATCAGTCCGATCATCAACTGGGCGTTGGGCGCGAGCGCCTCCGTCAGCTCGTGCCGCCAGTGCCGGAGTTCCGCATCGCTCTGGTTGAGCAGGATACGCACGAGCGACTGGAACGCCTGCGTGAGCGGCACGTAGGGCGTATCGCGCTGATACTGGTCGAACTTGCCCGATGCAAACAGGCTGCGCGACGGCGCCAGCGCCTTATGCAATTCATTGACCAGCGCCGACTTGCCGATGCCCGCATGTCCCGACACCAGCACGATTTCGGCGTCGCCCTGCGTTGCCACGCGATCGAACGCCGCGAGCAGCGTGTCGATTTGCGGAGCACGCCCATAGAGCTTTTCGGGGATGCGCAAGTGGTCGGACGCATCGCACGTCCCGAGCGTGAAGGACGGTATGTCGCCGCTCGCTTCCCACGCCGCGAGGCAGGTTCGCAGGTCGGCGAGAACCCCGAGCGCAGTCTGGTATCGATCCTCCGCGATCTTGGCCAGCAGCCGCTCGACGATGCACGCGACCACGGCAGGCAAGCCCTCGACGCATTCCGTCACTGGCACGGGCCGGCGCGCGATGTGGCAGTGAATCCACTGCATGGCATCGGATGCGGCGAAGGGCGGCGCACCCGTCAACATCTCGTAGAGCAGCGCGCCGAACGAATACAGGTCGCTGCGCGCGTCGACCGGCCGGTTCATGCGTCCCGTCTGCTCGGGAGACATATAGGCCAGCGTTCCCGCGATGACCTCAGGCGGCGCCGGCGGCGGCGGCTCGCGCGGCAACAGCGACGCGATCCCGAAGCCGGTCAGGCGAACATGCTCGTCCGCGCCGACCAGCACGTTCGCGGGCTTGATGTCCTTGTGCACGATGCCGAGCGCATGCATTTCGACCATGGCCTGCGCCAGATTCACGGCGATGCGCAAACAGCGCGCCAGTGCAAGCGGCTTGCCCAGCGCGCGGACGAGCGGGTCACCGCCGCTGTCGTCGAGGATCAGCACGGGCGGCACGCGTCCGAGATCGAGCGCGAGCGGCTGCGCGGACCACTCGGGCGCGAGCAACGAAGCCAGGCCGTATTCGTGTTCCAGCCGCATGATGGTCTGCGACGCAGGCTGATTCGCTACGCGCACGAGCAGCGTGACCGGCGAGTCCGGGCGATGCGCGCGGACCATGAGCAGGTCGCCGTCGTTGTGCAGCGGTTCGAGCGCAAAGCCGGTGAGGTCCATGTGATGCTCCCTTTCGCCGCTCTCTTCCGACGAAACCGGTACGCATCCCACCATCCGTACCGCTTCCGAGGCGAAAAGCAGCCTATCACGCGAGGAGCCCGTCTTACCTTCCGCAGCTTGCGCCGCTGTCCGGCCGCAGCACTAGCGCCACAGCGATCCCGTGTAGTGCGCGAGTCTCGCCTCCACATCCGGATCCTCCTGCAAGCCCATCTCCATCAACCGAGCGATCTTTTCGCGCGCGGCCGGCCGCTGCACGGCGGCGATGAAGGCGTCCCACTCGGGTGCGACCGACGTATCGGGCGGCAACGTCTCCGCATTGACATGCCGCTTGATGACCGCGAGCGATTGCTTGTCGAAGGAAGCGATGCGCGTGGCGAGCGCCTCGACGAAATCGTCGAGTTCGTCGTCGGGCAACGCGCGGTTGACGTAGCCGTAGCGTTCCGCGAGGGCGCCGTCGAAGTCGTTTCCGCTCGTCAGCACTTCGAGCGCGCGGCCCCGGCCGATCAAGCGCGACAGCCGCGTCATGGGTCCGCCGCCGGGCACCAGCGCGGCGCCGATCTCCCATTGCGACAGCAACGCCTTGTCGCGGCTGGCGAAGCGCATGTCGCTCGCAAGCGCCAGCTCGCTGCCGACACCGGTTGCACGACCGCGTATCTTCGCAATCGAGATCACCGGCATGCGGCCAATGCGCACCAGCATGTCGGGCAACGGCGGCAGGCCCGTGGGGCCGGGCGCCATGCTCGTCGTTGCTTCGAGCGGCGGTTCGAAATCGTAGTGCGTGAGGAAGAAGCCCGGCACCGCGCTCTCGAATACCACGACTTTCACCTGCGGGTCCGTTTCGAGCGCGGTGACCACGGCGTTGAGCTGCGGCAGCATATCGGGACCGAAGATATTGAAAGGCGGTTGGTCGATGATGACGCGCCAGCAAGACGGGCTACGAGGTTCGATCCTGATCTGCTTGTGGGTGCTATCAGAGGTCATGTCACTCTCCATTACCGTTGTCTTCGGTCGTGTGATGCAGCAACTATAGTGGCCGAAACCTCTGCCCGGCGGCGCGTTCATACCAACGTATAGCGCTCTATACGAGGTGTCACGCACCGGTGTGGACGTCGCAGCATATTTGCCCCGCGTCGTGGCGCCGGAGGCCGGATGGCAACCCACATCGCGCGTAACTCGGCAGAATTTTTTCAGTAAATCCTGCTAGAGTGTTTCGCATCGCTATGTAACGTCTATCCGCGCAAGGTCCCTGCACAGGAGCAAAGATGAACTCCATGCTGCAATCCACGTCCGGCGGCAGCAAGCCGGACGATCAGACTCCGGTGGTCTATGTGGTCGATGACGACGAGTCGATCCGCTTCACATTGCAGAGCCTGATTCGTTCGGTCAGGCTGCGGGTCCAGACCTTCGATTCACCCACCGAATTTCTCGCGTTTCCCAAGTACGCCGTGCCGAGCTGTCTTGTCCTCGACGTGCGCCTGCGCGGCGCGAGCGGCCTTGCGTTCCAGACCGATCTCGCACGCCATGGCGTGCACATGCCGATACTCTTCATGACCGCCTACGGCGACATCGAGATGACCGTCAAGGCGATGAAGGCCGGCGCGCTCGACTTCTTCGAAAAGCCTTTCCGTGACCAGGACATGCTCGACGCCATCGCTGACGCATTGAAGCGCGACGCAGCGCGCCGCGCGGCCGACGCGGCGCTCGCCGTCGTATTCTCGTCGTTCGAGTCACTCACCCTGCGCGAGAAGGACGTCATGCAGCGTGTTGTCGCCGGGATGCTGAACAAGCAGATCGCCTACGACATGAACCTGAGCGAAGTCACCGTAAAGATCTATCGCGGGCAGGTCATGAGGAAGATGGCTTCGCGCAATCTGCCCGATCTGGTCAGGAAAGCAGAAGTGCTCGGCATCGGGACTGCGCGCGATTCGCAAACGGTCGTGCCGTTCGTCGCCCCGGATTCGATAGGCCGCGTTGCCGCGCCGCTGACGGCGCATCACGGCACGGTGTAGTCCGCGTTTCATGCCAGCGTGTATTGCTCGATCACCGACGCAAGGATCATCGCGTGCCCGTTGCACACGCTGGTGGTGCGGATCGGTGCATAGACGAAATCGCCTGCCGCGATCGACTCGCCGCTGATCGCACATCGCCCTCGCTTGCGCGCGCGCCGGATTCTCCACGACTGGTCGCCATAGCTGCAGCGGGTCGGGTCGCGCCAGTAGATCGTGGCGGTCGTCGGCGTGGGGCGTTCTATCACGCTCACCACGAGGCCGGCGCCGCAGGGATCGGCGCTCTGGTCCGGCAGACCGCCCGCCGCGTGGCGCGACGCCGCGAGGCCAGCCGGGTTCATGCACGATCTCATCATCACGATGGTCCGTTCCCACGCATCCACCGTCTTCATCAGGTCCGACATAACCAGGCTCCTTGAGCGCGCAGCCATGTTGATGAACGGCCGTCACAGACTGGCGGCCTGAAGAATCGCGTCCGCAAACGCACGGGGCGCCTCCTGCGGCAGGTTATGGCCGACGCCGCCCTCTATCGTGTGGTGAAGGTACTTGCCGCTGAACTTCCGTGCGTAAGCCGCCGGTTCCGGATGCGGCGCGCCGTTCGCGTCGCCTTCCAGCGTCACGGTGGGCACCGCAATGGCGGGCGCGGCGGCCAGCCGCTGTTCGAGCGCGTCGTATCGCGGCTCGCCTTGCGCGAGGCCGAGACGCCATCGATAGTTGTGAATCACGATGGCGACGTGATCGGGATTGTGGAACGCGGCGGCCGAGCGCCGATAAGTCGCGTCGTCGAACGACCATCGCGGCGAGGCGAGTTGCCAGATCAGGCGGTTTAAGGCATCGAGGTTCGCCGCATAGCCCAGCGCGCCGCGCTCGGTCGCGAAATAGTACTGATACCACCATTGAAGTTCGGCCGATGGCGGCA
This sequence comes from Caballeronia sp. LZ033, assembly GCF_031451265.1. Taxonomy (NCBI): domain Bacteria; kingdom Pseudomonadati; phylum Pseudomonadota; class Betaproteobacteria; order Burkholderiales; family Burkholderiaceae; genus Caballeronia; species Caballeronia sp. LZ033. The sequence continues at coordinate 1,277,057 of NZ_JARUXQ010000003.1, forward strand.
GAGGCTTGCGGTTCGCGTCCTGACTGCCGATCAGATATCCGCTGACCGAAACCAGCGCCTTGACGCGCTCGGGCCAGAGCGCGGCGACGATGTCCGCGGTGCGCGCGCCCCAGTCGTAGCCGCCGAGCACGGACTGGCCGATGCCGAGCGCGTCCATCAGCGCGACGAGATCGAGTGCCGTGACGACTTGCTGGCCGTTGCGCGGCGTGTCGGACGAGCGGAAGCGCGTGGAGCCATAACCTCGCAGATAAGGCACGATGACGCGATAGCCCTCCGAGGCGAGCAGCGGCGCGACCTCGACATAGCTGTGAATATCGTAGGGCCAGCCGTGGATCAGGATCACCGCAGGCCCCTCACGCGGACCAGCCTCCGCATAGCCGACGTTCAGCACGCCTGCATCGATCTGGCGCATCGATTCAAACGTTCCGGATGCCCTTGTTTGCGCCGGCTGTGCGCTTGTCCTTGACGCCATGCCACATGCCGCCGCGCCCACCATGGCGACAGCCGCACGAAGCGTCCGGCGGCGTTGCCTGCTGATGATGTCGTCCATGTCCGGCTCTCCGCATCGACCTGTTTAACAGTCTATGAAGAGCGGCCCGCATTGACATCCTGCTATTGGTATTCCCGCATCGTCGGTTGATATGCCCGACGCATCCCATGGTATTTCGCCCGTTCACTGAGACGCCGGTTCGCGTTGCGGCAGCACGGCGCCGGCGCTTTCCATCGTCTTTCGAAAGCTCATCCGGCGCGTATCGGCAATCGCTCGCGGATCGAAATGTTCGTCCAGCATGACACCCCAGATCTTCCGCATCTGCATGCCTATGTTGCCCGCATCGTACAGCGGGAACACGGCGGCCTCGCGCAGGAACTTTTCCATTGGATGTTGCCGGTCGAGCGCATTGACACCCATCACCTGAAGCGCCCGGAACACCGCGCCGAACAGCGCTTCGCCGCAGAACACCTTCGCCATCGCAGCGACGGCATGGCCGTCCGAATCGAACTGGTCGAGGTAATGCGCCGCTTTCCACGAGAACGCACGGCACGCCTCGATCTTCATCGCAATCTCCGCGAGCATGTAGCCGACTGCCTGATGATGAATCATCGGTACGCCGCCGCCCGCGCTGCGCGTCTTCGACCAGTTCAACGCGAACTCGTATGCCGATCGCGCCACACCCACCGCCGCAATCGCCGCCACCGGTCCCGACCACGTGAATGCCTTGCTGATGACGAGGTCGCCGTCTCCCGCGGCGAACACGTTCTCTTCGGACACGCGGCAGTCCGAGAACGTCATCGCATTGTTCTGGCACAGGCGATGCCCCAGCTTGGAGATGGGCGGGGCATAACTGACGCCCGCTGTTCCGCGCGGGACGATGATCGCGCTGAGTCCCTCGCGGCCGCCTTTCGAAGCGTCGGTGCGTACGATGCAGACGTTCACATCCGCGCCCTTCAGATCCCAGCCGCCCGCATTGCACGGCCAGTACTTGGTGCCGTTCAGCACATACTCGCCGCGCCCCTTGTCATGCTTTGCGATCAGGCCGATGCCTGCCGGACTCGCGGCCGGGTGATCGAAGTTCGCCGTGCCGCCGGTTTCACTGACCGCCTCACTGACCGTCCATCCCGCGATGTATTCCCCACGCGGATCGCTGGTTGCCCGTGTCAGCCACTTCTGCTTCTGTACATCCGACCCGAACCAGACGAGCGGCATGAGCGCAAGCCCATTCACCAGCAGCACGGTGGCGAAGCCCGGGTCCACGGCCGTGATTTCCTCCGCGACGATCTGCAAGTCCAGATTGCTGATGCCGCCGCCGCCGTATTCCCGCGGCAGGAAGCCCATTGCAAAGCCGAGCTTGTAGCACTCGAGGTAAGCGCTCTTCGTGATGGCGAACGCCTTTTGCGTGTCAGGCTCCTCGTCCGCCCGCCTGACCACCGGCTGAAGAATCTCGATGGCGAATTCGCGGGCGTTTTTCTGCAACTTGCGTTGCGCGCCCGTCAGTGTGAAGTCGATTGGCATGAGATGAGCCCCTGACGTCTGCATCGTTCCAGGCATGGCGAGCGTTCGCTCGCTCCGTTAATTTCGATGACATGGCAGGCCGCGCGCTTCATCCGACGCCTTCGGCAAGGGACAGGGAATAGACGGCCTCATCGTCGAGGGCGGCGCGCGGGTTGAAGCGTTCGTGCGCCATGATGCCTCGCACACGGCGCCGTTGCGCAGCCATGTTGCCGCTGTCATGGATGGGCAGCAGCGCCGCATCGTGCAAATGTCTGCTGAAACTGAATTCATCGTCGCCCACGCGCGTGCCCACGAGTTGCATGCACTTGAACACGCAATCGAACATCATCTCCGTGACGTTGATCTTGCACATTGCGCCGAAGATCTCACCATGCTGATCATGCTTGTCCAGATAGTCGGCGGCGCGCCACGCGAAGTAGCGAGCCGATTCGATCCTGGCCGCGACCTCGCCCAGAACATTGCCCACGTTATCGAACCGGCTGATGGGCGCAAGCGAGCTGCCTGCATGGCGTTTCGCGAAGCGCAGGGACACCTCATAAGCCGCGCGCGCCACGCCGGCCGCTGCAATGGCCGCCATCGGTCCGAACCATGCAAAGTTCCGGTCGATGACCCGATCTCCATTGCTCTGGCTACCCGGAAGCAGATTCTCGACGGCGACTTCGGCATCGTGAAACTCGATGGTCGCGCTCGTTCCCATTCGATACTCGTCTCGCGGCGACGCATGACACGCAATGCCCGATGTGCCGCGTTCCACGACGATCGCGGAAAGCCCTCTTGCGCCCACAGTTTGAGTGTCGGTGCGGACGATGACGGTCTGGGCATTGGCGCCGAGTCCGTCCCACCCGGCAGCCGACGACCACTTCTTGCGTCCGTTGAGTACGTAATGGTCGCCGCGCAGCGTTGCGGTGAGGGTGATATCGGAGAGCGAACGCGGATCGTCGATGTCATTCACCGCGAGCGCCGACCGATGCGGCTCGGCTGCCGTCCAGGCGCCGAGATACTGCTCGCTCGGATCCGACGTGGCCGCACCGACGAAGCGTCGCTTCTGGTCCTCCGTCCCGTACCAGATGACCGGCATCAGGCCAAGGCCATTGCAGAGCACGGTGCACGCGAAACCAGGATCGATGGCGGCGATTTCTTCCGTCGCGATGGTGAAGTCGAGACAGGAATAGCCGCCGCCTCCATAGGCGGCGGGCAGCATCGCGGTGGCAATGCCTTGCCGATAGGCTTCGATATACGCCGGCTTCTTCTTCCCGAATGCCGTGGTCAGATCGGATTCCTGTTCGGCTTTGCAGAGCAAGGGGGCAAGGACGTTCTCGGCGAACGCCCGTGCTCTCGATTGCACCGCCTTTTGCTCGCACGACATGGTGAAGTCAATGGCCATCTTGAGCCTCTTGATAGATGCAGATCACGCGTGTCACTGGGCGAGTCACACGCGGCCTGTGGGATCAAGATAGGCACAGCTTTTGGCAGGCGCAATAGTCAAAAGTGTTGAAAGCCCCGACTGTTACAACTTCGTCGTGCAAGCGGGATTGCGACTGATCAATCGCTCTGCAAGCTCAGGGAAATGGCTTGAAGCGGAAGCGGCAGGCTTCGCCGCCGCGCTGCATGCAGGCCTGATGTTCAACCTCGGTGCCCATCAGCCCGGTGAGAAAGCCGATATCGAAACGACACACCTCGGGATAGTCTTTCGTCAGATCATGGTAGACGCAGTTGGTGCACTCGACGCGCGATAGCGTGGACACACGGTCCGGACCAATCTCCATGGCCCGGAAGCCTGCCTCGTTCATGATCTTCACAGTTTCGGTGACGCGCTCGGAACGCGTCTTCCCGACCAGACGCGGAATCATGCCCGCCGACGTCCTGACGCCCAGATCGAACATATAGTGGTCGAGGCGCTCGGGGCCGAGCTCATCGCGCAGCGTCGACACGAGCAACGCGGAGAACCACGAATATTGTTTGGGAAACTGATTGGTGCCCTCTTGAGTGAGGACATAGACCTGAACCGGCCGTCCGCCGGTTTTTCTGGGAGCGCCCTTCTCGATGAAGTTGCGGCGTTCCAGCGCAATCAGATGCTGATTGACCGCTGTCCTGCTCAAGCCGATAGCCTCGATGATTTCATCGACCGTCAAACCGCTCTTGCGCTGGAGCAGGATGTCCAGAATGCCCTGACGGGTGCTGGACAACGGATCGGTAGCCATGTCGATCGGAGGTCGTTTGGAAGGGGCCGTGGGACTTGCACAAGGATATACCCTTCTTTGAAACCACATCAATGCGGCGTGGCCTGATGGGCCATTGCGACGCTGTCGGCCGAGCACACTTCGTCCCGGCAGCGTCATCATGTCATGAACGCGCGTGACCACAGTGAATGCCTTCCGGAAGCTTCGCTCAGGCGTTGAGCAGCTTCAGCAATTCCCTCGCGGTCGGTCCGGACGATGCAGGGTTTTGCCCCGTGATCAGCCGCCCGTCGGTCACGGTGAGGACGTCCCAGTTCCTGACCTTTTCGAAGCGTCCGCCCAGACGCTTCAATTCATCTTCGACCAGGAACGGCATGACCTTCGTCAAGCCGACCGCTTCTTCTTCGTCGTTGGTGAAGCAGGTAACGCGCTTGTCCTTCACGAGCGGCTGCCCCTGAAAGGTCGTGTGACGGAATACGCATGGCCCGTGACAGACGGCGGCAACCGGCTTGCCGGCGTTGTAGAAACTTTCGATCAACGCAATCGAAACGGGATCCTCCGTGAGATCCCACATCGGCCCGTGGCCGCCCGCGTAGAAGATCGTGTGGTGATCTTCTGCCCGCACATCGGAGAGCTTGACGGAGTTGGCGAGAACCTTCTGCGTATCGGGATCCTTCTTGAAGCGCTGCATCGTGTCCGTCTGATTGTCGGGATCGTCGCTTCTCGGGTCGATCGGCGGGTGGCCGCCCTTCGGCGATGCAACGGTGACCTCCACACCCGCATCCTTGAACGTGTAATACGGCGCGGTGAATTCTTCGAGCCAGAAGCCCGTTGGCTTGCCCGTGTTGCCAAGAATATTGTGTGACGTAAGAACGATGACGGTCTTCATGTCCGATCCTTCAAAGGAAGCGTTACGAAGGCAAACGCGTCGTGTCGACGCGGCCGACGCTTCCATTAAAGGCGAAGCAACAGCCAGCACCATCAGACGATGGTTTCTTGGCGGCATCTGCTGGTATAGCGGCGGTGCGACGGGGTCATTGCGCAAACCACTCAACGCATCGACACCGGCTCCCCCGCCCTACGCGCCGACACCCCACCCGCCCTCGCGCTTCTCGCGCTTCTCGCGCGTGCATCCTGCTTCAACCCCCAGATCCACGTCACCGCGAGACACGGCAGCAGCGAAGCAATCGAATACCCGACGCCCGCAAGCGAATTACCCGTGAGCTTGACGAGCGAAAGACTGATGAGCGGCAGAAATCCGCCGAACACCACATTGCCGAGTTGCTGCGCGAGGCCGAATCCGGTCGTGCGGCTTTGCGGCGGGAAGCACTCGGCGATGAACGCGGGCAGCGGCGCCATGATCATCGCGGTGAGAATGGCGAGCACCGCGATCAGCAGCGAGACCGACACCCACTGCATCGAAGCCACGCTCGACCGGATGCCCGCAAACGCCGGATAAGCCGCCGCGATCCACAGCACGATGCCGATCAACATCACGCGCGCCCGCCCGATCGCATCCGACAGCTTGCCGAAGACGGGATACAGCGGCGCCGCGATCAGTATGCCGAAGCCGAGACACAGGTTGGCCTGCATCGGCTCGACCTTGAGTACGTTCTGCAGGAAATACAGCATGTAGACGATCGACGTGTAGAGCGAGACCGACGTACCGCCCTGCGCGCCGAACATGGCGACGAGAATGGCCTTCCACGACGTGCGGCTCGACAGCGTCTCCTGCAATGGCCGCTTCGAAAGACGCCCCGCTTCCTTCATTTCGGCGAAGACCGGCGTCTCGGTCATGCCGAGCCGGATCCACGTCGCGACGGCCACGATCGGCGCGGAGATCACGAACGGCACGCGCCATCCCCATGAAACGAAGCTTGCCGCATCGAGCGACAGCCGCAACGCACCCACGATGACCAGCGCGAGCAGCAGGCCGATGCTCGCCGTGCTTTGCAGCACGCTGGTTGCCGCGCCCTTGCTGCCTTCCGGCGCATGCTCCATGACATAGACGACGGCCGACCCGTACTCGCCGCCGAGCGCGACGCCCTGCACGATGCGCAGTGTGAGCAACGCGATGGGCGCGGCGACGCCCGCCACGGCGTAAGTCGGCAGGCAACCGATACCCACCGTCGCAATCCCCATGATCGCCAGCGTGATGACGAAGGTCTTCTTCCGGCCGATGCGGTCCGACATGGGACTGAAGATGACCGTGCCAAGCGGCCGCGCGACATAGGCGATGCCGAACGTCGCGACACCGGCGAGCGCGGCGACGGTGCTGTCGGTGGAAGGCAGGAAGAGCTGCGTCAGGGTCGCCGTGAGCGCGACATAGACGAAGAAGTCGTAGTACTCGAGCATCGTGCCGAGACTCGATGTCGCGATGATCCGCAACATGCCGGGGCCACGATGATGCGCGTGAGGTCGGGATGTCATGCCTGTCTCCATCGTTGATTGTGTGCGTCCGCTTCAGAGCCGGGACGCCTTCTGTCGTGCCTGTTGCTCCAGAAAGCCGGACACTGCCTGCTTGTGCTCGCTGCCGCACAGGAGGATGGCCTGCATGTTCGCCGCCAGTTCGAGCGACGCGGACAGCGTGCCGTGCGCCGACTCCTGCACGAGCTTCTTGGCCATGCGCAACGCGCGCGGCGGATTCGCGGCGATGCGCCTGGCAAGCGCACGCGTTTCGTCGTCGAGCGCGGCATCCGGATGAACGTGGGCGACGATACCCAGCTGCTGCGCCGTTCCGGCATCGATGAACTCGCTGGTGAGCGTCAATTCGAGCGCCTTCGCGGGTCCGACGATGCGCGACAGGAACCACGCGCCGCCGATCCCCGACACGAGACCGAGGCGCAGAAAGCTTTCCGCGAACACGGCCCGCTCGCCGGCCAGCCGGATGTCGCACATCAGCGCGAGGTCGCAGCCCGCCCCCACTGCCGCGCCATTCACGGCGCAGAGCGACGGCACGTCCATCGAGCTCAGCGCCCGCGTGATCCGGTGCAGACCGTGGCGCAGACGCTCGCGCACCGCTTCGATGCCACCGTCCATCAGATCCTTGCCGCTCTGCATGTCCTTCACGTTGCCGCCCGTGCAGAAGTGCTTCGACGATGAACGCAGCACGACGCACTGCACGTCGTCCCTGCCGTTGACGCTTTCGAGCACGTCAGAGAGCGCCGTGGTCATGGCGAGCGTGAGCGCGTTGCCGTTCGAAGGTTCGTCGAGCGTGATGGTCATCACGCCCGCTTCCACTGCATGGCGCACCAGCGGCTTCGCGCTTGCATTGGCTTCGTTGTCATTCATGGGTCGTCTCCTCTTTGTTTCATCGATTGACGAAGTTGGCGGTGCGCCGCTCGAGAAACGCGGCCATGCCTTCTTTCTGGTCCGCCAGCGAAAAGCCCGCATGAAACAGGCGCCGCTCGAACAACAGCCCTTCGGCCAGCGACGACTCGAAGGACCGGTCCACCGCCTCCTTGACGGCCACGATCACCGGCAGAGAATGCCGCGCGATCTGCTGTCCGATCCGCAACGCTTCCTCGATCAGCGCGTCCGGCTCGACCACGCTCGATATCAGGCCGCACGCCAGCGCGTCGGAGGCCGAAAGCGCTTCGCCTGTGAGGCACGCGAGCATCGCGGTCGACTTGCCGGCAGCGCGTGGCAGACGCTGCGTGCCACCCGCGCCCGGCACGATCCCGAGCCTGATTTCCGGCTGGCCGAACAGCGCATCGCTGGCTGCAATGGCGATGTCGCACATCATCGCCAGCTCGCAGCCGCCGCCGAGCGCATAGCCCCTGACCGCCGCAATGAGCGGCTTGCGCAGCCTGCGCAGGCGGTCCCAGTTGCGGCCGATGAGGTCTTCCGAGAACGCCGTCGCGTAATCGAGCGGCGCCATCGCGACGATATCCGCGCCCGCCGCAAACGCCTTCTCCGATCCGGTCAGCACGGTCGCATGCACGGCGGGGTCCGCCTCGATGCGCTGCATTTCGCCGACGAGCGCGTCGATCAGCGCATCGGTCAGCGGGTTCAACGGGTTGTCGGAAGCAAGCCGCACGAGCGCGACGCGACCATGCATTTCCCTGTGTACGATGGGTTGTTCCATGCGGGATCTCCTAAACCGTTCCGGCATGTGCCGCGGCGGCACGGATCACGCCGGCATTGAGCAAGGCGGCGATGGCGTCTTCATCGAACCCGTACAGGCCGAGCATGTCGAGCGTGTGCTGGCCGGTCATCGGCGCGGGCGTTTCATCGCCTGCGGGAGGATCCGACGGCCCGAGCGCAAAACCATGGGTCCTGATGGAACCCGCTACCGGATGCTCGACAGTGCGCGCAATGCCGCTCTGCCGATACTCCACCGTCTCCATCACCTCGCGATACGTCGTGACGGGCGCGCAGAGAATGTCCCTCGCCGAGAGCAGCCTGATCCACTCGGCCGTGGTCCGCTTCTCGAAGCGCGCCGCGAGAATCTCATGGAGTTCGGCGCGATGCCGCACGCGCGCGTCGTTGCCGGCGAAGCGCGCATCAGCTTCGAGTTCCGGCGCGTCGAGCAGCTCGCACAGCGCGCTCCAGCGTGCCGCGTGATAGGCGACGACCATCATCCAGCCATCGCGTGTGGGGAAGGCTTCGTTCGGGCAGGCATAAGGCGCCGCGCTGCCGACCTTCTCCGGTTCCGAACCCGAAGCGAAGAACGCGGCGAAGCCGATCTGCTGCAACATCAGCGTCGCGTTATAGAGGCTCACGTCGAGGTGCTGGCCCTTGCGCTGCGTGCGCGCCGCGTGCAGCGCGCCCAGCACGGCGATGGCGGCGAGATAGCCGCCCATCATGTCGGCGACGGGCACCGGCACCTTCAGCGGATCGCCCTGCGCCGTGCCGAGCGTGCTCATGAGTCCGCTCACGGCCTGGATCACGCCGTCGACACCCGGCCGGCGCGTGCTCTCACCACGCTGCCCGAACGCCGAGATCGAGCAGTAGACCAGTTGCGGATTGAGCGTGCGAAGCGTCTCGTAGCCGAGTCCCATCGACGCCATCACGCCGGGACGGAAGTTCTCGACCACCACGTCCGCCTGACGCGCCATCTCGGTGACGGTGCGGCGTCCAGCGTCGGTCTTGAGATCGATCGCCACGCTGTACTTGCCGCGATTGACGCTCATGAAAGCCGGGCTCACGCCGTTCACCCACGGCGGGCCGATCTGCCGGCCTATTTCGCCGCCCGGCGGCTCGATCTTCACCACGTGCGCGCCGAGATCGGCGAGCGTCATCGAACATACGGGGCCAGCCAGCACGTGCGAAAAATCGAGCACGCGAACGCCCTTCAAGCTGTCTCGGATCATGTCGTTGTCCTGTCTCCGGGTTCGACGCTGCATCGAACCATGGCCGCAGATTAGAGTTGCGCGACCGGCGGAACAATCGACTTTTTGGAAACGGGGCTTTGACTTTTTGTTAAAGGGTGTTTAAAGGGTGGCGTCCGTCTTCACCAGCGACACCAGCCAGTCACGGAAGGTCGTGAGCGCCTCGGAGGCGTGCCGGGCCGGCCAGGCGAAGTAGTAGGTATAAGCGCCCCGGTCCAGCTCGAAACGGAACGGCGCGACCAGTTGCCCGCTGTCGAGTTCGGCGCGCACGAGCGCCTTCTGCGCGACGGCGACGCCATGTCCTTCGATGGCCGCCTGATACGCCAGCAACGACGTCTCGTAACGCATCTCGCGGCGGCGCGGATCGCGTGCGAAGCCGGCCGCTTCCATCCAGATGGCCCAGTCGTCGGCGCGCGCGAGCGAATGCAGGAGCGTCTCGCCGGTCAGCTTGCTGCGCGCGCGGATCTTGCGCGATGGCGCCGCGACCGGCACGAGTTCGTTGGGAATCAGCCGCTGCACCGAGAGGCCGGGCCAGCGGCCATCGCCAAGCTGGATCCCGCCGTCGATGTCCTCGCGCCTGAAATCCAGCGGCGCCGATGACGTGGTGAGCTGCACGTCGATTTCGGGGAACTGCCGATGAAAGCTCGCGAGCCGCGGAATCAGCCAGCGCACGGCGAAGGTGGCGGGCGAGCGGATCTTGAGGACATGGGAGCGTCGGCCTGCCGTGCGAATGCTGTCGGTGGCCTGGCGCAGGCCGGCGAACAGCGGCATCAGTTCGGCGAGATAGCGCGCGCCCGCCGACGTCAGTTCGAGCCGTCCCCTGACGCGCTCGAAGAGTTGCAGCCCGAGGAAGCCTTCGAGGGCCTTGACCTGGCGGCTTACCGCTGCCGGCGTGACCGCGAGCTCGCTTGCCGCTTTGGACACGCTCAGCGTGCGGCCCGTCGCTTCGAATGCCCGGATCGCGTTGAGCGAAGGAAGAGTGACGGCACGGTTCATGGCGGTTTGCGCGGGGTCTGACGTGACTTTTCGGAAAGTTTTTCAGCGGGCGTGACGGGGCGAGGGAGCGATCGCGTCCAGACGTTACCACGGCGGCCGCGCAACGCCTGATTGCGCCTGATGCTCAAAAGCCCGCGTCTTCGGGTCTCGATCTTGCTGCAGTCCAGCGTCTGAGAAAGCGCTTGAATGCGCTAATGTGGCGGCCGCCGCACTTTAAAGGTGACGCTGAGCGCGGTGCTCGAACACGCTGAGATCGGTCTGGACTTCGTCATGACGCAGAGGAACCAGATTGCGACGTCGATCATCCTGCCGTTCCGAGCACGGGTGCGCAACCTGACCGGATAGACGGACGGGTTACGAGTTTCAATGACGCCGACTTCAACGAAGTGGACTTGCTCGTCGAGGCAAACGGCAACGACACGACTACAGGGATGATTACGTCGGCGGAACACATGTTCTATACGATTCTGTCGCTGACCGCGTCGCACGACGCAAACAGCGGCGAAGCGCGTCCGCCCGTCACGGCGATGCAGCAGCAACGCGCGATCCGGGCCATGCACTGTCCGCAGCGCTTCGGCCACAAGCTGGCAGTAATCGATGCCGAACCCGCCCGCCGCGACGGCGAGGTCCGACGCGCGTTACAGCTTTATCGTGCGGCTATCGAAGGCGCGGAACGCGAAGGCTTTCTTCAGGACGAGGCCATCGCCAAATGGCAACGGCGATGAAAGCCGGGTTGATCGCATTTCACCGAGCCAGCCGATATTCCGAAGCTGGAGGCGTTTGTGGATGAGGTGAGCGATTTCAGCCAGGTTTTGACGACACGTTGCCGCCGGTCGAGCGTTCGTCCGACGGCTTCGACTGTACCGACCAGCATTTCTGGAAAACAAGAGGACCCGTGACACATCCTGCGCGCATTGTCATTGTTGGCGGCGGCATCGCCGGAATTCTGCTGGCGACCAAGCTCGGCAGGGAAATCCGCAACGGCCTGGCTGCGACGGTCACGCTGGTCGACATAAGCGCGACCCACATCTGGAAACCCATGCTGCATACCATTGCAGCAGGCACCCGTGATGTGAACCTTCAGCAAGTCAGTTTCATCGCTCACGCCGCCGCGCATGGCTATGCCTATCAGCCCGGCGCAATGTGTGGTCTCGACCGCGAGCGAAAGCAGGTCCAGGTCGCGGAAATACGTGCGGCCAACGGGGAAAAGGTGCTGGACGCGCGGACCATCGACTACGACGTCCTGGTACTCGCTCTTGGCAGCCGCGCCAATGACTTCGGCACTCAAGGCGTGGCGCAGCATGCGCATTTCATCGACAGTCAGGCGCAGGCCGAGGCATTCAACGAAATCCTGCGGGCTCGCCTCTTCAGGAGCATTGCGCGTGATCAACGGTTCCGTGTCGCGATTGTCGGCGGCGGCGCAACCGGCGTCGAACTGGCGGCGGAACTCAGCTCGCTGCTGGATATCGCGTCGGGCTACGGCGATCCCACGGTGCGTCAGCGGCTGGAACTGACCCTGATCGAAAGCAGCCCGCGCATTCTTGCAAGCTTTCCGCCCAACATCTCGGCTTCCAGCGAAACCTTGCTCACGCGAATGGGCTTCAGTGTGCTCACGCAAACGCGCGTGACCGGTGCGACGGCACACGGCTTCTTCCATGGGTCCGGCGACCTCGTTCCTGCCGACTTGATGGTCTGGGCCGCAGGCGTCAAGGCGCCCGAGTTCCTGGCCGGTCTGGCAGGGCTGGAGACCACGCATTCCAACCAGCTCGTCACGCGCGCCACGTTGCAATCCACTCGCGATGACCAGATCTTCGCGCTCGGCGATTGTTCCAGCCTCACCTTGCGGAATGCCGAACGGGCGCTGCCGCCCACCGCACAGGTCGCCACGCAACAGGCAGAGCATCTCGCGAAGACGCTACCCGCGTGGTTGACGGGAGCGCCGCTTCAGGACTTCGCGTATCACGACTTCGGCTCGCTGGTATCGCTCGCGAACTACGATGCCTTCGGCACACTCGGCAAGTTCGGCTTCTTCAAGGGTGGTTTCATCAAAGGGCGGCTTGCTCAACTCAGCCACGCGATGCTCTATCGACGTCATCAACAGGCGATACACGGCGTCGGCAAGGCCACCCTTCTCCTGGCCGCCGATGGATTGAACCGGCTGACGCAACCGCCCATCCGTCTCGCCTGAGACGGTCGGACAACCCATTCCCGATACGGCTCATTCGGCGAAAGGCAGACCGGTTTGCCCTTCGGCGCGCATGTCGAAGGTGTTGAGCGTCATCGCGACGAGCGCGTAATACCCGAGCAGGCCGACCAGATTCACCACCACCGCATGGCCGAAGCGCGCGACCGCTGCGTCATACGTCGCATCGCTCACGCGCTTCGTTTCGTAGAGCTCGGTTGCGAAGTCGAAGATCAGCTTGTCATCGGCATCGGCGAAAACCGGCGGCTGGCACGTGCGCAGCGCTTCGGCGAGATCGGCGGGCACGCCTGCATCGAGCGCGATTGGAAGGTGTATGTGCCATTCCGCCTGCGAGCGCCAGCGCGCCGCCGTCACCAGAATCGCGAGTTCGGACTGGCGCAGCGGCAGGCCCGTCTTGTAGCGGCAGAACGCGCCGAGTGCCTGCGCATTCTGCGCAAGCTCCGGACTGAAGATCCAGCCGAGGAACGGACCGTTGAGGTTGCCGCGCGGGCCGCTCAGGATGCTCTGCAACACGGCTTTTTGTTCGTCCGATGCGCTAGCCATGTCGAAGTCGGGAAGTCTCTTGCTCATGTTTCGATCGCTGTTCCTGATGAGTTGCTGAAGCCGCGCTCGATGCGCCGCGCTGCTGCGAAGCACGCGGTTTCATCGAACGCAGCGCCGATGATCTGCACGCCCAGCGGCATGGCGCCTTCGCGCAAAACGGGCGCGACGATGACGGGAAGACCCGCGAAGGAAACAGGTTGCGTCAACATGCCTAGGTGCTTCGCGGGTTCGAGTGCGTGATCGCCGACCGCGATGGTCGCGTCGGTGAAGCGCGGCGCCGGGAAAGGTGTGCACGGTGCGAGCAGGATATCGAATCGGTCGAAGAGCCGTGACATGCGTGCGCGAAAACGCTGCTGGTAACGCAGCGCCCGCGCGTGCCAGGTGCCCGGACTCAACGCGCCGGCCAGCAGGCGCGTACGCAGGCGTGGCGATAGGTGTTCCTCGGGCGCTTGAAGAAGATTGCCATGCGCCTCGGCAACTTCGACGTTCGAGATGATCGTCGCCGCGCTGCGGACGCGTTGCATCTCGTCTTCCGGCATATCGATGATCTCATGCGGTCCGAAGACCCACGCGCTTTCGATGACGGCGTCCCACGCGTCGCGCGAGGCGTAGGTACGAAAATACCCGCCGAGCACGGCGACCTTTGGAACCGCGCGTGAGTCATCTGCCGCGCCGCCGTCGAGCGCCGCATACAGGGCGGCAAGGTCATCGACATTGCGCGCAAAGCCGCCGATGCAGTCGAGTGAATCGGCATAGGGCAGCACGCCGCGTCGCGACAGCCGTCCGAAGGTCGGTTTCACGCCCCACACGCCGCACAACGCGGCGGGCGCGCGGATCGAGCCGTTCGTGTCACTGCCGAGCGAAAGCGGGACGCAGCCCGCCGCGACAGCCGCCGCCGATCCGCCCGACGATCCACCCGTCATGCGCTCGATGGCGCGCGGATTGCGCACGTTGCCGAAGAAGGGATTTTCGCCGGTCGCGCCGCACGCGAGTTCGTCCATATGCGTGGTGCCGACCAGTACGGCGCCCGCCTGTTTCAGACGCGCGATCGCGTCTGCATCGCGCGTTGCGGCAGGGATATCGAGCCGCGCGCACGAGCCGGCAATCGTCGCGCGGCCTTCGACATCGAACAGGCTTTTTGCGGCGAACGGCACGCCTGCGAGCGGACCCGGATCGATGCCGCCTGCGATGCGTTCATCAATGCGCGTTGCCTGGGCAAGCGCTTCGTCGTGGAACACGTGATGAAACGCGTTGATTGCAGCATCTTCGCGTGCGATGGCCGCAAGCGTGTCGCGCGTCACGTCGATCGCCCGGCGTCGCTGCGCCCGCACGTCGGCGGCGATGTCAAGCGCGCGCTTCATCGCAGTCGGGTTCCGCTGGGTCTGGTGCCACGTCGAGTTGCCGCGCGCTCGCGTGCATGGTGTCGAGCAGCGCGGCGATATCGCCCAGCAATGCGTCAGGCAGGGCGATGCCGAGTGTCGTCGCCCATGCCTGCAACGAGGCCTCGTTCATGCCGCCTTCGCGCCGATTGCGGCAAGCGCGCCGTCGATCGCATCCGAAAGACGCTCGACGATGATCTCGATCTGCTCGCCTGTCGTGATGAAAGGCGGTGCGATCAGGACGTGATCGCCCATCCGGCCATCGACGGTGCCGCCCATCGGATACACCATCAGGCCGCGCTTCATCGCCTCGCTCTTGATGACGCTGTGCAACTTGTGCTTCGGATCGAAGGGCGTCTTGAGCTCGCGATCCTGCACGAGTTCGACTCCGGTGAAAAGGCCACGCCCGCGCACGTCGCCAATGAACGGATGCTGTGCGTGCCGCTCGCGCAAGGCTGCGCGCAGTTGCTCGCCGCGCGCCTTCACGTTGTCGAGCAGCCTGTCTTCGACGATGACCTTCTGGACTTCGAGCGCAGCCGCGCACGCCGTGGCGTGGCCGATATACGTGTGACCGTGCTGGAAGAACCCCGAACCGCCGACGATCGCATTGAAGATCTCGTCGCTCACGAGCGTCGCGCCGATCGCCTGATAGCCCGCGCCGAGCCCCTTCGCGATGGCGATAATGTCGGGGGAGACACCGTCCTCCTCACAGGCGAAGAGATAGGCCGTGCGGCCCATGCCCGACATCACTTCGTCGAGGATCAGCAACACGCCGTACTTGTCGCAAACCGCGCGGATCTTGCGGAAGTACTCGCGCACCGGAGGCACGGCACCCGCCGTCGCGCCGACGACCGTCTCCGCGACGAACGCGGCCACCGACTCCGGCCCGAGTTCGAGAATCTTCGCTTCTAGTTCGTCGGCGAGCCGTTGCGCAAAGGCTTCGTCCGATTCGCCCGCGTGCTGCTCGCGATACGCAAAACACGGCGTGACGTGATGCGCTTCGATCAGGATCGGCAGGAACGGTTCGCGACGCCATGCGTTGCCGCCAATCGCGAGCGCACCGAGCGTATTGCCGTGATAGCTCTGCCGCCGCGCGATGAAGTGTCGGCGCGCCGGCTGTCCCTTCTCGACGAAGTACTGGCGCGCGAGCTTGAGCGCGGCTTCCATCGCTTCTGAGCCGCCCGAGACGAAATAGACATGGGCGAGATGCTTCGGCGCGGCATCGACGAGCAGGTCGGCGAGTGCTTCGGCAGGCTCCGTCGTGAAGAACGACGTGTGCGCATAGGGCAATTGCTGCACCTGACGCTGAATGGCTTCTATCACGCGGGGATGGCTGTGGCCGAGACATGAAACGGCTGCGCCGCCGCATGCATCGATATAGCGTTTGCCGGTCGAATCGACGATTTCGATGCCGTCACCGCGCACGGCGACGGGAAGCCTGGCGCGCGGCGCGCGATGAAATACCGTGGTCATGGTTCTGCCTTTCAGGTTCGATCAGATGCAAAGAGCGAGGTCTGTGTGCAACTCAGTGCGCCGTCTTGATGTAGCGCGCCGGAATGGCGAGGATCAGCAAGGCGGCAAGAAACAGCGTGATGGCGAGCAGCGCGACGCCGGCGGTCGTGCTGCCGGTGATCTGCTTGAGAAAGCCCATGATCGACGGCCCGACGAATCCGGCGACGGCCGCGCCCACGTTGACCAGACCCGCGCCGCCTGCCGCTGCCGTGCCTGCGAGTATGCGCGAGGGCAAGCTCCAGAACATCGCCAGCGTGCTCATGATGCCGGCGACAGCAACCGTCAGGCACGCAACCGCCGCCACCGGCGCACCCGACGCCACCACGCTGCCGATCAGCGCGATGCCGCCGATGAACACCGGCGCGGCCGTGTGCCAGCGGCGCTCGCGGGTCTTCACGGAATGCTGCGCGTTGATGACCATCGCGGCCGCCGCGACCAGATAGGGAATCGCGCTCACCACGCCGATCTCGAAGTTGGAGCGATGGCCGAGCGCCTTGATCATCGTCGGCATCCAGAAGACGAGGCCGTAATTGCCGACGTTGTAGAGAAAGGAGATCGCACACAAGAGCCACAGCGTCGGCTCTTTCAACGCGGGAAGCAGCGACTGCTTCTTGTCCGACGACTCCCGCGCGAGCTCGCTCTTCACGACCGAGAGTTCCTCGGGCGTGAGCCAGCTTGCGTTCTCGATGCGATTCACGACCATCGCGAACAGCACGAAACCGAGCACGACGGCAGGCAGGCCTTCGATCAGGAACATCCACTGCCAGCCGTTCATGCCCCAGCCGCCGTGCGTCGCGTCCATGATCCAGCCCGACAGCGGACCGCCGACGATCACGCCCAGCGGCATCGCGAGAAACAGCAGGGACATCACCTTGCTCAGCCGGTACGACGGAAACCACACGCTGAAATACGCGATGACGGCCGGGAAGAAGCTTGCTTCCGTCAAGCCGAGCAGGAAGCGCAGTGCATAGAAGGTGGTCTGGCTGCGCGTCGCCAGGGTCGCGATGGAGACGATGCCCCACGCGACCAGCGAGCCGCCGAGACAGACGCGCACGCCGATACGCCTGACGAGATAACCCGCCGGCACCTGGAGCAGCAGATAGCCGACGAAGAACAAGCCCGCGCCGACGCCGTACGCGGCTTCGGTCAGGTTCAGGTCGGTCATCATCTGCAGCTTGGCGAAGCCGACGTTCACGCGGTCGAGATAGCCGAAGAAATAGCACAGCAGGATGATCGGCACGACGTGCAGCGTCACCTTGCGATACACGGTGTCGGCTGACAGCGCGAGCGGCGCGGCGGCGTGCGGGCTTGCCTGATGGGGAGTGGCCATGTCGGTCTCGGGTTTAGCGGCGGTTCTTGCGCAACGCGCGGCCGGGTCGCGCGCCGGTCGGCTTGCCGTGAGCGATGACGGGCGCGCCGTTCACGATCACGTGCTCGATCCCTTCCGGCGCGAGCCGGGGTGCTTCGAACGTCGCGCGGTCGATGACTTCGGCGGGATCGAACACGACGAGATCCGCGTAGCTGCCGACGGCGACATGACCACGCTCCTCGATGCCGAATTGCTCGGCCGTGAGGCCCGTCATCTTGCGCACGGCGGTTTCGAGCGGAAACAGCTTCAGTTCGCGCGAGTAGTGGCCGAGCACGCGTGGAAACGTGCCCCACAGGCGCGGATGCGGCGCGCTGTCGTTGGGCAGTCCATCAGAGCCGACCATCGTCTTTTCATGACGGAAGATGCGCTGCACGTCCTGCTCATCCATGACGAAATAGATGGCGCCGGCCGGCTTCAGGTCTTCGATGGCCGCCTCGACCGAACCGTCGTAGAGCGGCAGGATCTCGCTGAAATCCTTGCCCGCGAGTTCCGGCCGCTTCGCCGACCATGCGAGCATCACACGCGAGGACTGGCGGATGCGGTCCGCGCGCAGCATCGTCGAGGTCGCCGGATACGGATGGCAGTCGAGGCAGAGCGGCTGGCGTTCGCCCTGCGCGTCGATGAGCGCGAGCGTTTCGGCCGAGCGTCCGTGATTCTCCTTGCCCGCGACCTTGTGATGCGAGAGCACGAGATTCGCGCCCACCGCCTGGCCGATCGCGAACGCTTCCTCCATCGAGGGGACGATGTCGGCGGTTTCGTCGCGCAGGTGCGTGGCGAAGACGCCGGGATAACGTGCAAGCGGCGCGCAGACGTCGATCAGTTCCTGCGTGCTTGCCGCTGCCGCCGGCGGATAAAACGTTCCCGACGATACGCCGAACGCCCCTGCTTGCATCGCGGCTTCGACATCGGCCGCCATGTGTGCGCGTTCCCCTGCCGTGGCTTCGCGCGCGAGATCGTCCATGTGACGTACGCGCAAGGTCGAATGTCCGATCAGCGCCGCCACGTTCACGGCGGCAGGCGACCGGTCGAGCGCATCGAGATAGTCGGCGAAGCTGTCGTAGGCGAAGCGCTCGGGCACGCCGAGAAGATCGAGCGGCTGGGGAACGGCGTCGGCGCGCAAGGGCGCGAGGCTGATGCCGCAATTGCCGGCGATCACCGTGGTCACGCCCTGCACGATCTTGGGCATGACGTCCGGATGGGTGAGCACGAAGGCATCATCGTGCGTGTGGCTGTCGATGAAGCCCGGCGCGACGATCTTTCCCGTGGCGTCGATGGACCTGTCCGCGCTCGCCGCCGACAGATCGCCGATTGCATCGATGCGCTCGCCGTTCACGCCGACATCGGCGCTGAAGCGCGCGCTGCCGGTGCCGTCGATGACTTCGCCGTTTCGAATGATCAATTGAAAATGCATGAGCCCTGCCCGCTTGGTGATGACTTTTTGTTTCGGTCACAATGCTCGTCGTCCAAAATAGCGGCGTCCAATGCCGGTTTCTCACGGATTCATGCGAAACAGTTATGAAAGTCGAAAACTCGGAACTCGAAGCATTTGTCGCGGTGGCGGAGCTTGGCAGCTTTCAGAAAGCCGCCGACAAGCTGCACCTCACGCAACCCGGCTTGTCCCGGCGTATTCAGAAGCTGGAGCAGGCGCTTGGCGTGGAGTTGTTTCACCGGACCACGCGGAGTGTTGCGCTGACGGGCGTCGGCCGCCAATTCCTGCCGATGGCGCGCCAGCAAATCTCGCAGTTGGGCACGATGCTGTCGTCGATCCGGGAGATCGCCGAGAAGCGCTTCGGCAAGGTGCGGCTGGCGAGCATCCCGACGGTCGTCAGTCGCGTGCTGCCGGATGTGTTGCGGCAATATGCCCGGAAGTATCCGCACATCGGCGTGCAGATCTTCGACGGCAATCACGACTTCGTGCTTGGCCAGGTGCGGGCGGGGCTCGCGGAATTCGGCATCAGTCTCGATCCCGGCGACGACGAAGACCTCACCTTCGAGCCCTTGCTCGCGGACCGATACGTGCTGGCGGTGCATCGCGAACACGAATGGGCGTCGCGCGAGAGCGTGTCGCTGCGCGACCTGCCGAACCTGCGCGAGGCGCGCTTCGTCATTGGCGGACGTGACAGCGGGAACCGGCTCTTGCTAGAACTGCTGCTCGGACACGAGTCGATCAGCCTGCGCTGGTTCTACGAAGTCGAGCACATCTCATGCGTCGTCGCGCTCGTCGATGCAGGGCTCGGCTGCGCGATCGTGCCGTCGCTTGCGGTGTCGGCGCACTTCGCGCCGAACATTCGCGCGATCACGATCGCCAGTCCGGAAGTGCAGCGTGCCATCGGCATCGTGAAGCACCGGCATGTGTCGATGTCGTCCATCGCCGCCGATCTCTGCGGACTGCTGCAGAGGTCGCTTGGCTAGCTTGCGGGACTCACTCCGCCTCAGGCACTGATCGATGCCGCTGGAAGTTTCACGCAGAGCGGACCACATCATCAGGTTTTCCAATGGTCGTCGCGGGCCGTATTGGCGCGCCCGGCGGCTTACTACACTGGGCCCATCGGAACCCGTCCAACGGACGACCGGGGCTTGCCACGCCTTCCTCTACCCCGATCGGTTCCGAGTCAACCGACCGCGTCAACCGATGACGTGCAGGTGATCCTTGAACCTCGATGCGGGAGTCCGCCGTGAAAGACGCATGCGCTCAATTGAGCCCAGGCAGGTCCAGACTCAGCAGCAGGCGCCGCTACCCCACGTTGCCGTGCTGGCCACGGGGGGAACGATCGCCGGAACCGCGGCGACCGAAACGCGGACGACGGGCTACAAACCCGGCGAGCTCACTGCGGATGCGCTTCTCAATGGCGGTGTTTCTCGCCGCAGGCCAGTCGCTCGGCGCCAGTTCGCTCGACCCCGTCGCCCAGCAAGTCGCGATGGTCGCCGCGAGCCGCGCGAACGCCGCGGATTACGGCATCGCGGTGCATGCAACGCTTGCGGCGAAACTGGGCGCATCGGCGGAAATCGTCGAGGCTCTGCGGAACGGAAGCATGATCGACGACCCCAGGCTGGAAGCAGTACGCCGCTTTGCCGCCGCCGTCGCGACGAATCGGACGCAGGTATCCGACAGTGACGTCAATGCCTTGAAAGCGGCAGGCTTCGATCGCTGCGCGATGGTCGCCATCGCGTTGGCCGCGGCAGCAAAGACGCTCGTCAATACCGTGGCTCATCTGTCGCGGCCAGAAATCGACGCTGCTTTCCGGGCCGGCCAGGCTTGGTCATCTGACTCGCGGAACGACATCCCACATGCCGTTCCACGATTGCGCATTGCGAGCGGCATGATGCATGAACAGCGCCTGCTTCGAACGGGTCAAAGAGCGCGCCCCTCCCCAAGGAACCTGCCCATGATCACTCCCGCCGTCTGCGTGAATACCTCGGCAAGTTCCAGATCCATCGAAGTCGGCAACCTCGGCTCTCTGGAATACATGGCCAGCGCCCCAATCAGCCCTCCCTCCGGTGTCTGCACCGGAAACGACCAGCATCCTCGATACCCGAACTTCTCCGCCAGCCAGATCCACGACTGCCAACTCGGTTCATCGAACACGTCTGCCGTGATAACCGGCTTCCCCGTTGCAACCGCCAGCCCGCAGGCAAGCGACTCCGGCGAAATCTCGAACCCGTCGACACACCGCGCATACTCGTCCGACATGCCCACGACATGTCGCAACACGCTTCCCTCCGCGACAAAAAAAGCGCATCGGCCTCGTTCGGGCGACTGATTCGACAGCGTGCGCACCAGGATGCCCAACGAGGTATCGAGTGAAGCCCCGTTCATGGCTGCCTGAAACGCGTCCTTCTGCGCCGAGAGCCAGGCCCGGCTGCGCGCGATCACGGCCTCCGCGCGAGCATGATCGCTGATGTCCATGAACGTGATGGCCACCCCGGTAATCGCGTTGGTCTCCGACACATACGGATAGATCTTGCGCACAAAGGTATGGTCGTGGCTGTCGCGAATGATCGCTTCGCGCGGTTCACTCGCGCACAGCACGGCATGAATATCCGTGTAGAAGGCAGCGTCCGGAAACTTCGTCACGAGGTCCGTGATATTGCGGCCCGTGTCGCCCGGCATCAGCGGGAACACATCCCGCATCGAAGGCGTGAACCAGCGAAGCCTCAAATCCGGATCCAGGAACATCGTCATCACGGCGCCCGAAGACAACACGCGGCTCTGCATCGCAAGCTGTTCGATGTTCTTCTGCAAAGCGACGTTTGCCACGTTGAGATCGCCGTTGCTGCGATTGAGCTGTTCGTTCGATGCCTTGAGCTCTTCATTGAGCGCCTGCAATTCCTCGCGCGATGCTTCCAGCTCGTCGCGCGAAACCCGGGCCTTGTCTTTCCAGTCGACCGACTCGGCAACATCGAGATCACCCCGCATGAGCGGCGTACCCTCCGCCTCGGATGCATCGGCCGCATCCTGCTCCCTGACGAACGACACCAGCACACGGTCGCACGCGGCACCGGCCGACGCTTGCAACGGAGTGAGCCGTACGCGCATCGGCATGTTTTCCGCGCCGTCGAGTTTCAGGCCTTCCAGCGTGATAGGTTGCTGATCAGCCAGTATCTGCCGGATGGAATGCCGCAGGCGCGCCTCCCACTGCTTGGGCACGAGATCCGTGATCCTGAGCGAGGGTTCGCCCGCAGCAAGCCGCAGCACGTCCTTTGTGTCGCCGTACACCCGCAGGATGCTGCCATCTTCGTCGATCAACACTGACGGAACATCGAACTGTTCGTAGGCGAGCCGCAGCGCGAGCTTGGCCAGTCTTTCCTCATCCGATGCCACTCTGCGCACAACACTGCGCGGCACCTCGTGCATCGGCCCGACCTTGCGATAAATGTTCCACTTCCGGGAAACGACTTCGAAGCCCTGCTTGTCAAGAGGATAAGCCTCGCTTCGGCCAAGAAGAAGATAACCGCCCATGCGCAGTGAGCCGTGAAGCGAGAACAGTACGTCGCAGACCGTTTCCCGCTCGAGGTAGATGAAGAGGTTGCGGCAAGTGACGAGGTCGAGCCCTGAAAGCGGTGGATCCGAGATCAGATCCTGCGGAGCGAACACCAGCTTTTCACGCAGGAACCGCTTCACGCGAAAAGTGGCGTCGACCTTGTAGAAGTAACGTCCCTGACGCGCCGGCGACAAGCCGGTCAGCGACCTCGCATTGAACTGACCGAGGCTTGCGCTTGCGACCACTTCGGGAGCGGCATCGGTGGCGAAGATCTGGAAGTCGAATGGCTCGGCCGCGTCGCGTGCAAGTTCATCAAGCAGCATCGCAATGGAAAACGCTTCTTCGCCGGTCGCGCATGCAGGCGTCCAGACCCTCAGGATGCGCTCCTTCCCCGCCTCCGCAATGAGACGCTGAAGCACATCGGCTTGCAGGACCGCCCAGGCATCCGGATCGCGAAAGAATCCGGTCACGTGAATCGAGATGCCGCGCGCCAGCGCTTCCAGTTCGACAGGATCATCCCTGAGCAGCGAAGCGTAATCCTCCAGTGACCAGACCTTGCGCATATCCATGCGCTGCTGGATGCGCCATAACAAAGGCGAAGGCTTGTATCCGCCCAGGTTGAAGCCCGCACGTTGCCGGACCAGCCCGACGATATGAGCGAGCGTCTGCGACGTGATGCTGGACCAGTCGGCAGGCGGCACGGGACGTTCGTAGGCCGGATCGGCACAGGCCATCAATTGCCGCCCGATGGCCCCCGCATGCAGGACGTGATCGTGCACATGCCGTTGGATGACCGAGTTCGGCATGGCGTCATGCAGCGCCGTCAGCGGATCCTGAACGATGACGATGCCGCCGGCCTGCCGGACGAGCGTGGCGCCCGCGGTTCCATCCATGCCGGTGCCTGAGAGTATGACCGCGACCGGTGGCGGCTCCGTGCGCAACGCAAGGCTTTCGAGAAAGCAGTCGATCGTATCGATCCCGGGACGCCGTCCGCCTCCTTCGAGCGGTCTCGTTTCGAACACGTCGTGTTCGAGCGTCAGGATGTCATCCGGCGAGGGAATGTAGATGGTTCCGGCCTTGGGACGCGCCCCGCCGATAGCGCGCTGAACCGGCATGCGCGTCCATCTCGCGATCAGGCCGGGAAGCCCGCTGGGCAGACCGGCAGGCAGGTGCTGGAGCACGACGAGTGCATAAGGCAGGTTGCCGGGAAGCCCTTCGAAGAGCCGCTGCAACGCCGTAATGCCGCCGGCCGACGCACCGACAGCAACGATCCGCACATGGGTTTGTCTTTCATCCGCGTTCAATGATTCGGCCATGGCTGTCTTGTACGAAGGCCTCCCGGTTGGAGAGAAGACATGTGCGTACCAGCACGACCGATGAGGATGCAGACCAACCGGTTCTGCGATCGGGACTCGATGCCAACCCGGTTGCATACAAGGTCCTTGACTCCACTTCGCGTGAAGGACGGTGCGCAGCTATCGACGCCTGCTCTTTATGGTAGGTTAAATCCGCAGCAGGCGCTCACTGCATCCTGCATGGACCGCAACGAACTGGGCATGCAGCACCCGTATGGTTCAGGCACCCTTGCCGCCCGAGCAATATTCGCCGCATCGATCGGCGGGACGGGCACGCGCCGGGAAAAGGCGTTCCTTGATCCAATGCCAGTGGTTCCTCATGCGCGACAAGGCGCTGGCTCGTTCTGTGCTCGACGATGCAAGCTCTGCGGTGTCAGGTTGCGAATCGAAACAGG
The DNA here is from genome assembly GCF_031451265.1 of Caballeronia sp. LZ033. Lineage (NCBI taxonomy): Bacteria > Pseudomonadati > Pseudomonadota > Betaproteobacteria > Burkholderiales > Burkholderiaceae > Caballeronia > Caballeronia sp. LZ033. The sequence goes on from NZ_JARUXQ010000003.1 coordinate 1,301,312, forward strand.
AGTGCAAGGCCGCACTGTCAGTTAAGCGCCCTTTTCGTCCCGCTTCGATCACATTCGGGGCACTCTTTTTGATCCTGCATTATTGGCAAAGCACGTGATGAACCTACAAGCAAGTTGGCCGGAGCATGCATACGACTGTAGCGGCTGGCGAGCCAGCCGCCGCATCGGGCGGCCGTGGTGTTCGCATCGGGCTATACGCGCGATGTCATCTTCCACGAAGGACGCATCGACGAAGGCATTACCTTGCTGAACAAGCCGTACAGCCGTTCCTAACTCGCGGGCGCGATCCGGCAGGCGTTGGACGCGCGGTCGGGGGCGCTGGCTGCGTCGGAGGGCAGCGACGGCGCCGCGATGACAGTCATGTTTCTGAACTCCGCTCGCCAGGAACGTCGTCAGCGCATTCGCAGCGGTCATCGGCATCAGTCTCATGGCATGATTCTGGACATCATGCCTTCAGACACCCCTTCCTCCGACGCCGCCAAGGCCACCGGCACCGCTGCCTTCTCGAAGTTCATGGCGGTCCTGCAACTCGTGGCCGATGCCGCCGATCCCCCCACCATCGCCCAGCTCGCGGCAGAGAGCGGCTATCCGCGCCCGACCGTGTATCGCATCGTCGGCGCGCTGATCGCTGAAGGGCTCGTCGTGGAAGGCGAGCGCGGCGGCTACGCGCTCGGCCCGCGCCTGATGTCGCTCGCCAGCCGCAGTTGGGAACGCTCCGACCTGCGCATCGCGGCCACCGACGCCTTGCAGGCGCTGCGCGACGCCACCCAGGAAACGGTCCACCTCGCCGTGCGCAGCGGTTCGGAAATGGTGTACGTGGAGAAGCTGGAAAGTCCGCACGCCGTGCGCATGACGTCGCGCATCGGCACGCGTGTCACGCTCTATTCGAGTTCCGTCGGCAAGGCCTATCTCTCGATGCAAACACCCGCCGAACGCGACGCGCTGCTGCACGGCATCGTCCTGCAACGCTTCACGCCGCATACGGTCACCGATCGCAACACGCTCGACGCCGAACTCGACGCCACCCGCGCACGCGGCTATGCCGAAGACCGCGAGGAAAACGAGGCGCAGATCTTCTGCTACGGCAGCGCGATCGTCGGGACGAACGGCGCCACGCTCGGCTGCGTGAGCGTCAGCATTCCGCTGTTCAGGAAGAGCGCGACGCCGCTCGAAACCTATGTCGAACCGCTCAAGGAAGCGTGCCGCGCAATCGCGCAACGCATGAGTCCGGGCACGCGCTAACGCAGCACGGAATCGCTGGTGCGCTGCGTCGCTGCTGCGCGTTTCGCGATGAGCGTCGGCAGGCGCGGCAGCATTTGCGGCCAGTGCGTCGCCTCGTGCGCGAGCCGGGTCGCCATGCTGCGGAGACTGAAGCGGTCGGCAGCGAGCCGGAGAATCACCTTGCGCGCGATGGTCCAGACATCGACATCGGGCGCAATCTCCCGCGCCACGCGCTCGATCCGTTCCGCCGACCTCGCCAGCAGCACCGCCCGCGACGCAATGCGTCCGTGCGCCGCGCTGAACATGTGCTCGGCGGGCGCCTTGCCGATGGCGCCGAACAGATGCGCAACGCCCACATTGCGCCGCGCGTGCGGCGAGGCGAAACGCTCGGCCTCGCGCCGATAGGTGGACTCGACGCGCATTTCATGATGATTCGACTGCGCGTCCGGACGGCCCTGTTCGAGATGCGCGCGCGCCGCTGCCTTGTGATCGCCCTGGATCAGCGCATGCGACACGCCCACGAGAAAATCGCGTTCGTGCGCGGCGAACAACATCATCGGGTTGTCGGCTTCCAGCACGATCTGGCCGCGCGTGCCCTCTTCGATGCTGACCCGCGCGCCCGCTGCATCGAGCCCCGCGTGATACAGCCCGATTCCCAGCGCCATCTCGAAGCACGCTTCGATCAGCGTCGCGACGACATCGGCCGGATCGAGTCCATGCGCCGCCAGTGTTGGCGTATCGTGCAACGCCGCCGTTTCGATGGCACGCGTCGTGAGCACTGCATCGTTGCAGTAGTCCCACAGCACTTCAGGCACCGCGATACGCGGGTCCTCGCGCAGACGGAAACGCAGGTAGCTTTGATCGGCGGCGCGCTGGCGCAGGTCGATCATCGCGTCGATGCTCTCCCGTGCCCGCTGCACCCACTCCACCGGATGCATGTTGCGCGCCTTCGCCGAACGCCGTTCGGCGAAGCGCGCCGCCGCGAGCGCGAGGTCGAGATCGTCGGCCAGCTCGGCGCGTGCGTCCGCGCGCAGCAGCGTGACGCGCACCGGTGTCCCGCCGAGGCGCGCCGTATGCGTCTGCTCCGCAACGCCCGAGCGCAGCGGCGCGTCCTGCAAGTCCGTCATTTCGAAGGCCAGCGTGGCGGGAAACGCCTCGGCGCAAGCCTTGCGAAAACGCGCGGCATCGTAGGGCGTGAAGAGCGCGTCCATTTCGGCCAGCGCGACGCGCACGGCCGTTTCCGCCAGCGCGGGATGGCTGGCGAGCGCATCCGACGCGTTCTCCAGCACGCGCGACAGCTGCGACAGCGCGGGCACGCCCGCCGCGAGCGGCGCCGCCCGCGCGCCATGCGTGGCGAAGAAGCGCGCGACGCGCGTCATCGCAGCGCCGTCATCGACGTGATGACTTTCCCGGACGAAAGCTCGGCCAAGGCGCCACAAGGTGGCGAGTCGTCGGACAGGCAAGTTGAGGCTCGCTGAAAGTGAGTTGGAAACTGCTGTAAGACTGCGCAGCCGCCACGGATGGCACGGCCGCGTCAATGTGTAACACGATTCGCCAGGCCGTGCACGCGGATGGTTCAATGCCGCCCTCTGCATCACGCTGTGTGGTTTGTTTCGTGATCCCTAGCAAACCGCGTCTGAACGAGCTCCCGGCAGCACGCGAAAATAACGCCGTCAAGGCCATCTTCGCGCGACAAATGCGCCTGCGTTTCCGTTTGTGGATTTTGTCGATCATCATTTCGGATTAATCTCAGTGCGGTATCTTGTAAAAGCGTCGCGGCTGGAGATCTGCCGGCCGGGCGTCGACCGCTTCGTGCTGCCACGCGCGAAGACCAATAACGATAAAGCTGAGAGCCCCCATGCCACTCCATTCCGCAGTGCCGTTGGCGAAGGTTATGTACATCCTCGGGCAGATTGGCGCGATCATCTGTCATGAACGCGGTCCGAGCCCGCAGACGAGCGTGCTGACGCGCATGGCGTCGCGGCCCGCGGAAGGCCTGGCGGACGCGCTGGCGGAGATGAATGCGCTGGGCACGCCGCGCCGCGGGCATCGTCGCGCGCTGCTGCAATGGAAGCATGGGGAGATTCGACGTCTGCGCCGCATGCTGCCCGAAGCCCTGCCGGCAGCGGCCTCGGCGCACACCCAAATGCCTTTCTGGGCGGGCTATTGCCAGTACTGGGAAGAGATCCTCAAAGCGCACGCCGAATCCGACACTGAGCGCCCCGTGCTCCGGCTCGTCGATACCTCGCGCAAGCATCCGGACGCCTGATTCTCCGCCTGTCAGCCGCGCAAAAGCACGGCTGCACTGTCGTCGCCTTGCGCGGAGAAATACGTCCGGATCACCTCGATCATGCGGTCGAGTTCCGCCGGCTTCAGGAAGTAGCCGTTGAAGCCGGTGCGCTGGGCGCGCGACCAGTCGTCCGGATTGGCGCGCCCGGTATGCGCGATCAGCAGCATCGTGATGTCGATGGCGCGAATCGCTTCCGCCGCCTCCCAGCCGTCGCCGAGCGGCATCGACAGATCGAGCAGCACCACGCCTGGCCGCCACTTGCGCGCCAGCGAAACCGCATCGAGCCCTGTGTGCACCGCGCGCACGGAGAAGTCGGCGTCCTCGAGCGCAAGCGCGATTGCGCGCGTGGCGTCGGGATCGTCGTCGGCGATCAGCACGCGCGGCTCGTCGGGAGCCGTCGCGCGCATTGGCATCTGCCAGAGCGATTGATGCGGAACAGGAACGGGTCGTTGCATCTTGATGGCCTCGGAACGAGCGAATCAGAAAGCAACCCTCGTTCCCTGCCCGAAGCGACAAGCGTTGAAGCAGACGCCATGCGCCTCGCCAACGTTACACTCCGGGAATACCCGCTGGCCGGCTCGACGCGCCGATGCACGCACTTCGTGCAGCTTTTGCATCGGCCTTGCGCGCGTTCGCCGGAACCGTGCGGACGTGCGTCCCAAAACGTGAGGAGAGTCGATGTTCGTCGTCTACTGGCTCGACGGCAATCCGGATGCCGAAGGCGCGGCGCGCTTCCGGCGTTTCGATCCCGCTTCGCTCGCCGAGGCGTTGCGCTTTGCCGAAGCGCTGAGAAAGCGCCAGGCCGATGGCGATGACCTGAGCTTCATCACGCTGTGCAGCGAGAATCCGCAGTCGGTGGGCAAGCCGGGCGCCGCTGACCCACCCGCGGACTACGCCTGGAAGAAGCGCAGGCGCTAGTTCTGCGCGGTCGCGGCGGCGTCCTCCTGCCAGCCGCCACCGAGCGACTTGTACACGGCGATGAGATTCGTCGTCACGTTCACCGTCGATTGCGCCAGTTGCTCGCGTGTCTGGGCAAGCTGGCGCTCGGCATCGAGCACGGTCACGAACGCCGTCAGCCCCTTGCGATAGCTGTCCGTCGCAAGTTGCAGGCTGATGCGGTTGGCCTCGACGGTGCGCACCAGCGCCGCGCGCCGGTCCTGCTCGGTGCGATAGTTGACCAGCGCGTTATCGACGTCCTGCAACGCGCTCAGCACCGTCTGCCGGTATTGCAGCGCCGCCGCGCCCGCTTCGGCCTTGGCGACGCGCACGTTCGCCCGCAACTGGCCGCCCTCGAAAATCGGCAGCGAGATGCTCGGCCCCACCGACCAGAACAGGCTCGACCAGTGAGCGAGGTAATTGGCCTTCGAGGCGCGCATGCCGACCTGTCCGGTCAGCGAGATATCCGGATACAACTGCGCCACCGCGACGCCCACTTCCGCCGTGGCCGCGTGCAACTGCGCCTCGGCACGGCGAATGTCCGGACGCCGCCGCGCAAGCGTCGACGGCAAGCCGACCGGCACGGTGGGCGGCACCGGCGGCACGGCTGCGCTGCCGGTGGTATCGGCGAGTTCGGCGTCGAGCGTGCCGGGCGGACTGCCGCTCAGCACGGCAAGGCCGTTCATGGCCTGCGCGATCTGCGCATCGAGCGTCGGCAGTTGCGCCTGGAGCGTGCCGACCTGCGCACTCGCGCTCTGCACGTCCTGCTGGCTCGTCAGGCCGACGCGCGCCTGCTCGCGCGTGAGATCGAGAATCTGCTGTTCGGCGTCGATCTCGGCCAGCGTGATCCGCTTGATCGCCTGCGCGCCGCGCAATTGCGCGTAAGTGCGCGCCACTTCCGATTCGAGCGACACCAGCGCGTCGTTGCGGCTCTCGATCTGCGCCTGTGTCTGGGCATCGGCGGATTCCACCGAGCGCCGCACGCGCCCGAACAAGTCCAGTTCCCACGACGCATCGAAGCCGTATTGATAAAGCGTGGTGGGCTGCGTCGCCGAGTCGAGTCCCTGGCGGATCTGCGCGCCATTGCTGCCGCCGATGTTGTTGATCTGATCGTAGACGCCCTGCGATTCGAGGAAGCCTTTCACGCCGAGCTGCTCGCGCTTGACGCTCGCGTTCGCGCCGATCTGCGGCAGACCGGCCGCGCCCGCCGCAATCGACTGTTCGCGCGCTTCCGTGATGCGCAGCACCGCGGCCTGCAAGTCGAGGTTCCCGGCGACGGCGCGCTCGATCAGCGAGTCGAGCATCGGATCGTGAAACTGCTTCCACCAGCGCGGATCGGGATCCGCCGAGGTCTGCGCCACCGAAGGCGCATCCGCATGCGGCGCGCGCGGATCGTTCGGCGCGTTCTGCACGCGCTGCATGTCGTTCCAGTCGGCGGGGGTATCGGCGGTCGGGGCCTTGAAATCCGGGCCCACTGCGCATGCGCCCAGCAAGAGCGCCGGCAAGAGAGCAAGAAGACGCGGCTTCATTTCAATGTCCTCCCGCCTGACCGGACGCCTTGACCGGTGAAAAGAACAACGACAACGGAATGAACATGAACGAGAAGATGGCGCACGCGAGGAATACGTCGAGATAGGCGAGGATGGTCGCCTGCGAAACAAGGGTCTTGTACATCTGTCCGGTGGCGGCGGTCATGGCCTGCGACATCGACTGTCCCGTGTCCATCAGCGTGCGGGCGATGCGATTGACGGAGTCCGTATAAGGTTGGTTCAACGGTGTCAGGTGTTCGACCATGTGCGCCATGTTGGCCTGCGTGCGCTCGCGGATCGCCGCTGTGGCGAGCGATATGCCGATGGACCCCGCCACGTTGCGGAACATCGTGAACAGCGCGGAGGCGTCGTTGTTGAGCGACTTGGGCAGGGAGAGATAGGCGAGCGTCGTCACGGGCACGAACAGGAAGCCGATCCCTATCGACTGCGCGCTGCGCATCTTGGTCAGCGTCACATAGTCGACGTTGGGCACGAGATGATGCGAATAGAGCAGCGCGCAGCCCATCAGGAAGAAGCCGAACGCGACGAGAAAGCGCGTCTGTATCACGTTCATCAGCTTGCTTACTACTGGAATCAGAAACACGATGCAGATCGCCCCGGGCGACAGCACGAGGCCCGCGAGCGTCGCGGTATAGCCGAGCTGCTGTTGGGCAAGCTGCGGAATCAGCACGGCGCTGCCGTACAGCACCGACGCAAAGCCGAAGATCGCCGCCGAGCCCAGCGCGAAGTTGCGGTCCTTCATCACGCGCAGGTCCACCACGGGTTTCTTCGCGTACAGCAGCCAGACCGTCGCGCCGATGATGCCCACCGCCGCAAGCACCGCGAACAGCACGATGAAGTTCGACGAGAACCAGTCGTCGTCCTCGCCGCGATCGAGGAACACTTGCAGACAGCCTAGACCCAGCGCGATCAGGCTGATGCCTATTACGTCGATGCCCACTTTCTTCGGGTCCTGACGCTTCTCCCACGGCGGATCCTCGACGAACTGCATGACCGCGAAAGTGGTCAGCACGCCCACCGGCACGTTGATGAGGAACACCCAGCGCCACGTGAAGTTGTCTGTGATCCAGCCGCCGAGCGTCGGCCCGAGCACCGGCGCGACGACGATCGCCACCGCCGAGATCGAAAACGCGCGGCCGCGCTGTTCGGGCGGGAAGGTGTCGAGGATGATCGATTGCTGGCTCGGCTGCAGGCCGCCGCCGAAGAAGCCTTGCAAAATGCGGAAGACGATCAGCTCGCCGAGATTGGTCGCGACGCCGCACATGAACGAGCACACCGTGAACGCGCCGATGCAGATCAGGAAGTAGCGCTTGCGCCCGAGGATCTTCGAGAAATAGGCGGACAGCGGCAGCACGATGCCGTTCGCGACGAGATAGGACGTGAGCGTCCAGGTGGATTCGTCGTAGCTCGCGGACATCGTGCCCGAGATGTGCGGCAGCGCGACGTTGACGATGGTCGTGTCGAGCACTTCCATGAACGCCGCGAGCGTGACGACGACGGCAATCAGCCATGGATTCGACCGGGGCTTCCAGCCGCTGTGGTCGTGTTCTGCGGTGGTATCGCTCATGGCGTCAATGCTTGAGCATCACGGTCGGCACCACGGACAGCCCGAGCGGCAGCGGCGCGCCCGGCTTCAGGCCATCGTCGATGACGATCTTCACCGGCACACGCTGCACGATCTTCACGAAGTTGCCGGTGGCGTTCTCGGCGGGGAACGCGGAAAAGCGCGAGCCGCTGCCGAGCTGCACACTGTCCACGTGGCCGTGCAGCTTCATGTCCGGATAGGCGTCCACTTCGATATCGACCTTGTCGCCGGGCTGCATGCGGTCGAGCTGCGATTCCTTGAAGTTGGCCGTCACCCAGAAGCGCGTCGTGACGAGCGTGAAGATCGACGTGCCCGCCTGGAGGAAGGTGCCGTACTGCACGTTGCGCTTGGTGATCCAGCCGTCGGACGGGGCGCGCAGTTCCGTGTACGAGAGGTTCAGCTGCGCGGATTCGACCTGCGCTTCCGCCTGACGCACCTGCTGGCGTCTTTCTTCGACAGCGGCAATCACGGTCGCGATCTGCTGCGGCACGAGCGCGGCGGTACGCACTTGCGCCCGCGCCTGCGCGACGTTCGCCTGCGCGCTCTTTTGTTGCGCGGTGGCTGTGTCGATGTTCTGCTGCGACGTCGCGCGGACATCCACCGTCTTCTGACGGTCGTATGCGGCGCTGGCCTGCGCGAGATTGGCGCGCGCCGTCTGTTCCTGCGCCTGCGCCTGGGCGAGTTGCGCCGGGTACTGCACGCGCGCGACTTCGAGCTGGGTTTCCTGGGCGTGCAGTTGCGCCTGGGCGAGGCCCAGCGATGCATTGGCCTGATCGAGTTGCGCCTGATAGTCGCGCGGATCGATCTTGATGAGCAGATCGCCTTTGTGGACGAACTGGTTGTCGTTGATGTTCATTTCCACGACATAGCCCGATACCTTTGGCGCGATGGTGACGGCGTCGCCATCGGTATAGGCGTCGTCGGTGCTTTGCTGGTTGCGCGTCATGAACCACCAGATGAATGCGCCTATCGCGATCACCACCACGGCGACGCCGAGAATGATCAACGGCTTCTTGCCGGGCTTCTTGCGGCCGTTCTTTTCGTCGCCGCTTTTCTCGTCGCCGTTTTTCTCGTCGCCCTTGTCATTGCCGTCATTACTCTTGCCGTTCGACTTGGCTTTCAGGCGTGGCTTGGCTTCGCCTGTGTCGTCGGCATGCGGGCCGTTGCGTGCTGGGTTCTGGGTATCGTCTGAATCTGGCATTGCCGCTCACTCGGTGTCGAAACTCGGCGCTGAATCCCGGACGAATGCCGGGCGGAACCGCTGGGTGGACCTGCGCGTGCAATCACGTCGATGGCCAGCGGGCACAGGACTACCCGCGCCAGCCCTCCGTGGCGGTGTCGTTGAGCAAGCGCCGTTCCCTTGCCGCGCGAAAGCGCGTCGATCCGGCGCGGAGCGAACGTGCGTGCGGCTTGGCACGGAATTGTTCTGCCTGTCCGGACGCACATGGGCGCGCGGCTTTTTAAGCCTGTGAGTAAAACTTTCAGCGGCCTGGCGGCATGAGCGCTCATCTCGCTCTAAGTCTCGTGGCACAGGATGGCGCCTGTACTCGACCGGAGATGCACCATGTACAAGCACATTCTCGTAGCCGTCGGCACCAGCCTCAGCGATACCGCCCTCACGGCCGCGATCCACTGCGCACGCGAATCCAACGCGCGCCTGACCGCGATGCACGTCGTCGATCAGACGCCGTGGTGGGCCGTCGTGACCGCGGATTGCAGCACGGCGGAAACCCTGGCGGTCATCGACCAGCACGCCCGCGCCGTCGCGCGGCATTGCATGCGGCGGATCAACGAGGCGGGCATCGAGGGCAGCGCGTTCACGCTCACCTTGCCGCTCAACGCGAATCTGGGCGAGACAATCGCGAAGGCGTCGACGGAACTGGGCGCGGACCTGATCGTGCTCGGCGGCGAGGCGGACATCGGCTGGAGTCATGGCGACCAGCGGCTGCGCGATGTCGTCCGTGCGCACGTGAAATGCAACGTGCTGATCGCGTCACATCTGGCGACGCACGCGGAAAGCGTGATGTAGCGTTCGCGATGCAAGCGCGTCAGAGCGTGCCGCGCAGTTGCGTTGCGAGCTGCACGATGCCGATGCAGATACGCCGCTCGCGCTTCGCATCGAGCCGGCCGATGGGCACGCTCGTCGACACGGCGATGCGTTTGCCGGCCGGCGTCATCCCGACATAGGCGGCGAAGCACGCGAGCCCTTCGGCGACTTCCTCGCGTTCGACGGCCAGACCGCTCGTGCGGATGGCGGCAAGTTCGCGGAGCAAGGCAGTACGTCGCGTGATGGTGCGCGGCGTGACGGCTTCGAGCCGTTCGGGCAGGCGTTCGATGACGGCTTCATCGGTTAGTCCCGCCAGCAGCGCCTTGCCGAGCGCGCAGCAATGCGCGGGCAGGCGCGAACCGGGATCCGACACGAGCCGCACCGGCCGATGCGCATCTTCGCGCGCCACATACACGACATGGATGCCGTCGAGCACGGCGAGCTGCACGACCTCGTTATGCTGGTGGATGAACGCGCCCGCGCCTTCGCGGAACGCCGCCTGCAGCGTGTCATGGCGCACGTAGGCATTGCCGAGCTCGAACAGGCCGACGCCGATCACATAGCCATCGTCGCGCTTCTCGATCCATTGCATGCGCGCGAGCGTTTCCAGCATCAGGTAGAGCGTGCTGCGCGACAGCCCCGTCCGTTCCGCGAGCGTCGCGGCGCGCACCGGCTTCGCAGCGGCCGCGAGGGCTTCGAGAATGTCGCTCGCGCGCCGCAGCGCAGGGACATCGTAGGTTTTTTCCATGCTGCGGTGTGGCCGATTCAGGGCACACAGTTTCCAACAGGTTGGATAAACAATCAACCCAATGGACACTTCGGGGTGGTGCGGGCTACGATCGGTTTTCCTTTTTCAGCCTGTCAGGCAAAGCCATGCAAACCGTCACCGTGACCTCCTGTCTGCCCGAAGATTTCGCCGATGCCGTATTGATCGGCCGCGTCTGGCGTCCCGCACCCGTGAACGGGCCGAGCGTCGTGGCGGTGCGTCAGGGCGAAGTGTTCGACATCACGCGCGCCGCGCCGACTACCGCCGATCTCTTCGATCACCCCGAGATGATCGACATTGCCCGCCATGCGGAAGGCGAGCATCTCGGCAATGTGCAAGACCTGCTGCAAGCGACGCTCGATGCCACGCCCGACAGCGTGCGGCTACTCGCCCCGTGCGATGTGCAGGCGGTGAAGGCATGCGGCGTGACCTTCGCGGTGAGTTTGCTGGAGCGCGTCATCGAGGAACACGCGGGCGGCGACGCCAGCAAGGCGCAGGAAGTGCGCGACACCATCAATACGCTGATCGGCGCCGATCTGTCGAAGATCAAGCCGGGTTCGGAAGGCGCGGCCAAGTTGAAGGCCGAACTCGAACGTCGCGGCGCGTGGTCGCAATACATGGAAGTGGGCATCGGGCCTGATGCCGAAGTGTTCTCGAAGTCGCAGCCGATGTCGTCGGTCGGTTTCGCGGCGGAAGTCGGGCTGTATCCGACATCGCAATGGAACAATCCTGAGCCGGAGATCGTGTTGGCCGTGAATGCGCGTGGTGAGATCGTCGGCGCGGCGCTCGGCAACGATGTGAATCTGCGCGACATCGAAGGCCGCAGCGCGCTGCTGCTCGGCAAGGCGAAGGACAACAATGCGTCGTGCGCGATCGGTCCGTTCGTGCGCCTGTTCGACGGACGCTTCACGCTCGATTCAGTGCGCCAGACGAGCGTGTCGCTGCGCATCGAAGGCGCGGACGACGGCTTCGTGCTGGAAGGCGTGAGCCACATGAGCGAAATCAGCCGCGATCCGGCGGATCTGGTGAAGCAGACGCATGGCGCGCACCATCAGTATCCGGACGGCTTCATGCTGTTCCTCGGCACGATGTTCTCGCCGATCAAGGACCGCGACACGCAGGGCGGCGGCTTCACGCATCATCTCGGCGATGTCGTGACCATCTCGACGCCGAGTCTCGGTGCGCTGGTGAATACGGTCAGGCTTTCGACGGAAATCGAACCGTGGACGTTCGGCGTCAGGGCGCTGTATCAGAGTCTCGCCGCGCGGGGGTTGATGGGGGCAGCGGGGGGTTGAGGGAGTCTGTTGTCTTGATGGGTGTAAAAGCTGAGCTGTCGAAACGATAGTAGTAGGTGCCTCGCCCCTGCTCGTTCCGGCTGCCATGCACGGTCAGCAGCGCACTGTCTTTTCGATAGGCAAGCGGCTCGGTGATATCCAGTGGCCAGTCGGACACGGTGAAGGGCAGCATCACGACCTTTCCCGTGTTCGAATCGATTGCGGCAGCCATCACGCAACCCGCGCCGCAGCCCCATTCCGCAAGGATGTGGTGACCCGCGAAGTTGATCTTGCCTCTGGCGGCTGTGCTGATCTGCGTTGCGTAGCGGCGGCTCTGACTAGAGTTCAGTTTGGGTTTGGGTTTGATCGGTCGAGATGACGGTTCGACCACCATTGGATAGTCCGCGAAAACCGGCGCGACAGGCTCGGCGCGGCAATTGCCCGCAACGAACAGGAAGAGAACGCAAGCCGCGAAATGCTTCCGCATGGTGACAGTCTTCCCGATGAATTCATCGAAGACATTACGCGGACGCCACCACGCGCGCTACGCGACTACTCTTAAACCCCTCACGACGCCCCCAGCCGAAACCCCTTCGGCTGTCCCTTGGTCACGAGTTGCACCGGCGTCTCCATATAGGGCGAAAGATCCCGCTGCCTGCGTTTTTCCAGCAGCGCTTTCACCGCGACATCTACGCCGAATACCGCCTGCCTCGCGCCGAACTGCTCCACGGTAGCGAGCAGGCGGCCGTCCTCGAGCATCGGCTGGACGGCCTCGATGTTGTTGTAGCCCGTCACGAGCACCCGGCCCTTCTTGCCCGCGATGCGCAGTGCATCGATCGCGCCCATCGCGATGTTGTCGTTGGCGCACATCAGGCCGCGCACCATCGGATGCCCCGACAGAATCTGCAGCGCGGCGACCTTGCCGCTTGCGGCGTTCCAGTCACCGCCGTCAATGGCGCTCACCCGCATGCCTGCCGCGTTCATCGCGTCCTTGAAACCCGCCGAGCGCTGCTGCGAATTGCGGTCGTTCGAAGGGCCTTCGATGATCCCCACTTCATCGCCCGGCTTCAGCTTCGACGCGAGATACGTGCCGACGAGCTTCGCCCCGCGCCGGCTGTCCGGCCCGACGAACGGAATCACGACTTTCGCGTCGTCCTGCGCGCGTTCGTCGAAAGGATTGTCGATCGCGATCACGATGATGCCCTCCACGATGGCCCTCGCCGTCACCGGCAGCAACGCCCGGGAATCCGCCGGCGCGATGACGATGGCATTCGCCTTCGCATCGATCAGCGACTCGACGATGCGGATCTGTCCGGCGACGTCGTTGTCCGTGTCCGTGCCGCGCGTTTCCAGATTGAGTTGCGATGCGAAGTGACGCTGGTAGTTCTTTGCGCCTTCGATCATCGACATGACGAACGGGTCTTCCAGCGACTTCATCACCAGCGCGATGGTCGCCGTGTCGGTCGCGGCGAGCGCATCGCGTCCGCGCGCCAGACCGCATGCGCTGAGAGCGCAGGCGGCGAGCAGGCGGCGGCGGACAAGGCTCGTCATGAAATGAAAGAGTGAGGCCGATGGATCGCCTCATTGTAGACGCAGCCGTCCGCGCTCTGGCCAAGTCCCGCAGCGACGCGGGCCTTTCGACTCAGCGCGCCGCCGCCTCCACGAGCGCGGGCAGGCCGCTGACAGGTTGCATCAGGCCGGCATCGAGCCCATGGCGCGCGCGCAGATAGTCGGTTGCGTTCCAGGAAAGCCACGAGCCGCCCTGCGCATCCTCCCAGGCCAGCACCTTGAGCGGCAGGTCGAGCGCGGCGGTGGGAACGGCCTGCATCAGCGGCGTGCCAGCCTGCGGATTGCCGAACACGAGCAACTGGCTGGGCGGCATCGCGAGGCCGGCGCGCGCGGCGTCGCCGCTGAAGTCGATGCGCGCGAACAGCATCAGCCCGCGTGCGCGGATCAGTGCTTCGAGCTTGTCGGCAGTGGCGAGTGCGCCGTGCGCGCTCGCCATCGTCTCGACGCCGTTTCCGGCGCTTGCATCGGGCATCGACATGAGGCCTCCGAGGTTCAAGGCGCCGCGCGGTTCTTCCAGGCCAGCGAGACAAAGGCCCTGCACAGCGCTTCCATGCCGAGCGCGTCTTCGTCGTCGAAGCGGTTGGGCACGGGACTATCCACATCCCATACGCCGATCAGCGTGCCATCGGCGGCAATCAAGGGCACGACGATCTCGGAACGCGACGCCGCATCGCAAGCAATGTGGCCGGGAAACGCATGCACATCGGGCACGACCTGGGTCCGGCGCTGCTGCGCCGCCGTGCCGCACACGCCGCGTCCGAGCGCAATGCGCACACAAGCCGGCTTGCCCTGAAACGGACCGACGACGAGTTCCGTGCCGTCGAAGAGATAGAAGCCGGCCCAGTTCAGATCCGGCAGCGAGTGATACAGCAGCGCCGAGAAATTCGCTGCATTGGCGATGAAGTCCGGTTCGTCGCTGACGAGTGCGCGGGCTTGCTGAAGCAGGTCGTCGTATTGGGCCGCCTTGCTGGCGTGACTGGTCGGGGAGATCGAAAACATGATGGCGACGAAGTTGGGCCGCAGCGCGAGCGCGTCCGCGACATCGAAAAAGTGTCGCCGACGATAGCACAACGGTCAGCGTCTCGCTGTCGATGCCGGAAAGCCCTTTGCAAGCAAGCTCCGCGTGCCTTGGCACCGCGCGAGACTCGCGACGCCACTGAAAGGAACGCTTAAAACCCCCTCCGGGATTTCCCTCCTTTACTTCGCTTCGCCGGCGGCATTAAATCAACCAACTTGATTTAATTAATGGCCACGCCAAGATGGCCCTCTGACGGAGACATCGAGTGAAATCCCCGAGCGGCAAAGGAAGCAACTCCGCGAACGTGCGCCGGTACAACGAGCGCCTGCTGCTGCAGGCGCTCAGGCGTACCGAACCCGCGTCGAAGGCCGACCTCGCGCGTCACGCGAACCTGACCAGCACGGCTGTCGGCAGCATCGTCGATTCGCTCCAGCAATCGGGTCTGATCGAATATTCGGGACGCCGTCTCGGAGGCCAGCGCGGCCAGCCGGCGTCGCTGCTGCGGCTCGATCCGCGCGGCGCATTCGGGATCGGCGTGCGGCTGGACCGCACGGGCATCGAGACGGTGCTCGTCAATTTCGCCGGCGACGTGCTCGCCCGCAGCGCGCTCGATTCCGTCCTGCCGCATCCGTCCACGGTGCTGAAGATCGTGCAGCGCGACGTCGGCAAGATGCTCTCGCTGCTGAGCGAGGCAGAGCGCGAGCGTCTGACGGGCATCGGCGTGGCGCAGCCGTTCAATCTCGGCAGCTGGCTGCGCGAACTCACGCTGCCCGCCGACACCTTCCGCGCCTGGGACGAAATCGACTTCGCCGACGAACTCGGCCGCGCGCTCTCCCTGCCCGTCTTCAGCGAGAACGACGGCAACGCCGCCGCCACCGCCGAACTGTTCTACGGCCACGGCCGCCGCTGCGACGATTTCGTCTATCTGTTCCTCGGCTCGGCGATCGGCGGCGGCATCGCGATTCATGGCGACTGCCTGCGCGGCGCCTCGGGCAATGCGGGCGACATCGGCGTGATTCCGGTGCCGCCGAGCCGCCTGCCGTCCGCGCCGCAGCCGGCCGGCCAGTGGGACATCCTGCTGTCGCGCGCATCGCTGAATGCGCTGGTGCGGCATCTCAGCTACTGCGGCGCGGCCGCCGACAACCGCGTCGATCTTCAATCGTGCATCGAGCGTGCTCTGCCCGCCGTCGACGAATGGATCGACGACTGCATCGAGGCGCTCGCGCCCGCATTGCGCGCCACGCTCTGCGTGCTCGATGTGCCGATGGTCGTGATCGATTCCGACATCGACGGCGGCCTGCTCGACAAGCTCGTCGCGCGCCTGGCCGCGACGCTCGCCGCCAACGCGCCCGAAGCGCGCGGCACCCCGACGCTCGTGCGCGGCACCTTCGGCCCGGATGCGGGTGCGATCGGTGCGGCCACGCTGCCGCTGTTCTTCAACTTCTCACCGCGCGCGGCGATCCGCCACGCGGGCATCAAACCGCAAGAGGTGAACCATGCCGCATGACGTATCCAGCCGGCCGCCGCTTCTCGAAATGCGCGGCATCAGCAAGACTTTCCCCGGCGTCCGCGCGCTCAACGACGTGCGGCTCTCGGTCTATCCCGGCGAAGTGCATTCGCTGATGGGCGAAAACGGCGCGGGCAAATCCACGCTGATGAAGATTCTGTCCGGCGCCTATCAGGCCGATGCGGGCGGCCAGATCCTGATCGACGGCGCACCCGTCACGATCGACGGTCCGCTCGCCGCGCGCTCGCTCGGCGTCGCGGTGATCTATCAGGAACTGAGCCTCGCGCCGAATCTCTCGGTCGCCGAGAACATCTACGCGGGGCGCGAGCTGCGGCGCGGCCGTCTGGTGGATCGCGCGGGCATGGAGCGCGGCTGCGCCGACGTGCTCACGCGGCTCGGCGCCAACTTCAGGCCGCATACGCTGGTGGGCGATCTGTCGATTGCGGAACGTCAGCTGGTCGAGATCGCGCGCGCCGTGCATGCGCAGGCGCGCATTCTCGTGATGGACGAGCCGACCACGCCGCTGTCCTCGCGCGAAACCGACCGCCTGTTCGCGCTCGTGCGCCAGCTGCGCGAGGAAGGCATCGCGATCATCTATATCAGTCACCGGATGGCGGAGATCTATGAACTCTCCGACCGCGTGTCCGTGCTGCGCGACGGCTCCTATGTCGGCACGCTGATGCGCGAGGAACTGTCCGCCGAAAGCCTCGTGAAGATGATGGTGGGACGCGACATCTCGGGCTTCTACAAGAAGGAACACGCGGCCTACGATCCCGGCAACGTGGTGCTCTCCGTGCGCGATCTCGCCGATGGCAAGCGCGTGCGCGGTTGCAGTCTCGACCTGCACGCGGGTGAGGTGCTGGGCATCGCGGGGCTGGTCGGCGCGGGGCGCACCGAGTTCGCGCGTCTGATCTTCGGCGCGGAGCCGGCCGTGCGCGGCGACGTGACGATGCACGGCAAGCCGCTGAAGCTGCGCACGCCGCGCGATGCGATCGACGCCGGTCTCGTCTATCTCACCGAGGACCGCAAGCATCAGGGCCTGTTCCTCGACATGAGCGTGCGCGACAACATCAACATCACGATCGCCGGGCGCGACGCAAAGATGGGCGTGATGGACCTGCCGCGCGGCAACTCGCGCGCGAAGGACGCCATCGCCGCGCTCACGATCCGCGTGCCGAACATGCGGGTGAACGTCGGCGCGCTGTCGGGCGGCAACCAGCAGAAGGTGCTGCTGTCGCGCCTGCTGGAGACGAAACCCGAAGTCCTGATCCTCGACGAGCCGACGCGCGGCGTGGACATCGGCGCCAAGTCGGAGATCTACCGGATCATCAACGATCTGGCGCGCTCGGGCGTCGGGATCATCGTGATTTCGAGTGAACTGCCGGAAGTGATCGGCGTTGCGGATCGCGTGCTCGTGATGCGCGAAGGCGAGATTGCGGGCGAACTCGGCGGCCATTCCGGCAAGCCGATTTCACAGGAAAGCATCATCGAACTGGCGACCGGCTCGAAGGCCGCGCTCGGCCAGGCGGCTTGAGCCTATCTGGACTGGAGAGAGACATGGCTAACACGACGAAACCCCACGACACCGCGCCGGCTTCCAAGGCGGACAACCCGGCAGAACGGCAGACGCGCATCGAGCACAAGGAACGCATGCAGGTGCTGATGCGCACGGCGGGCATGCTGCCGGTGCTGATCCTGCTGTGCATCGGCTTCGGCATTGTGACGGACGGCTTCTTCAGCCTCCAGAACCTGTCGATCGTCACGCAGCAGGCGTCGATCAACATCGTACTCGCAGCCGGCATGACCTTCGTGATCCTGACGGGCGGTATCGACTTGTCCGTGGGCTCGGTGCTTTCGGCGGCCGCCGTCACCGCGCTGCTTGCCTCGAACCTGCCGGGCCTGGGCTGGCTCGGCATTCCGGCGGCGCTTGCGGTCGGACTGGGCTTCGGCGTCGTCAACGGGCTGCTGATCGCGCTGCTCAAGCTGCCGCCGTTCATCGTGACGCTCGGCTCGCTGACCGCCGTGCGCGGCATCGCGCGGCTCATCGGACACGATACGACCATCTTCAATCCGCAACTGTCGTTCGCGTTCATCGGCAACGATTCGCTGTTCGGCGTGCCCTGGCTCGTCATCATCGCGATTGCCGTGGTCATCATCTCGTGGTTCATCCTGCGGCGCACCGTGCTCGGCCTGCGCATCTATTCGGTCGGCGGCAATCCGGAAGCGGCGCGGCTCTCGGGCATCAAGGTGTGGGGCATCGAGCTGTTCGTCTACGCGATCTCCGGCCTGCTCGCGGGACTCGGCGCGGTGATGTCGGCGGCGCGTTTGTACGCGGCGAACGGCCTGCAACTCGGCCAGTCCTATGAACTCGATGCGATCGCCGCCGTGATTCTCGGCGGGACGAGCGTCGTCGGCGGCGTCGGGTCGATTGTCGGCACGCTGGTGGGCGCGCTCATCATCGCGGTGCTGTCCAACGGTCTCGTGCTGCTCGGCGTGTCGGACATCTGGCAGTACATCATCAAGGGCCTGGTGATCATCGGCGCCGTCGCGCTCGACCGTTACCGCCAGCGCGGCTCGGCCCGCACCTGATCAACTCTCTTATCCTCCATCCGGGCGCTCGCAGGGTCCGCTTGCGCCCGACTCAAACACGAACGGACCAACCTGGAGACAACACCATGCGCAAGCACACCCCGCTGTTCGCCGGCGTCGCACTCGCCCTGGGAATCGGCCTGTCGATCTCGGCCCATGCCGCCGACAAGCAACTGAAATCGATCGGCGTCACGGTCGGTTCGCTCGGCAACCCGTACTTCGTGACGATTTCGAAAGGCGCGGAAGCGAAAGCCAAGGCCATCAATCCGGCCGCGAAGATAACAGCCGTGTCGGCGGATTACGACATGAACAAGCAGTTCACGCAGATCGACAATTTCATCTCGGCGCATGTGGACATGATCCTCATCAATGCCGTGGATCCGAAGGCGATCGAGCCAGCCGTGAAGAAGGCCAAGGCGGCGGGTATCGTCGTGGTCGCGGTGGACGTCGCGGCGGCCGGCGCCGATGCCACCGTGCAGACCAACAACGTGCAGGCCGGAGAACTCGCGTGCGACTTCCTCGCGAAGAAGCTGAACGGCAAGGGCAACGTGGTGATCGAGAACGGGCCGCAGGTATCGGCGGTGATCGACCGGGTGAACGGCTGCAAGAGCGTGTTTGCGAAGAACCCGGGCATCAAGGTCCTGTCCGACGATCAGGACGCGAAGGGCTCGCGCGAAGGCGGCATGAACGCGATGCAGGGTTATCTGACGCGCTTCCCGAAACTCGACGGCGTGTTCGCGATCAACGATCCGCAAGCCATCGGCACGGATCTGGCGGCCAAGCAATTGCATCGCAACAACATTGTGATTACGTCGGTGGACGGCGCGCCCGACATCGAATCCGCGCTCAAATCCGACACCATGATCCAGGCGTCCGCGAGCCAGGACCCGTGGTCGATGGCGCAGCAGGCGGTGAGCGTCGGCTACGACCTGATGAACGGCAAGAAGCCCAGCAGCACGATGATCCTGATGCCCTCCACGCTCATCACGCGTGAGAACGTCGGTAACTACAAGGGCTGGTCGTCGCCGCGCTGAGCGCGGTGGTTACCTGAGCGGCAGCACGCGGAGGGCGCTCGGCCGGCTGGGCGAAGTCGAGCGATCCACCGCGACCAGCCGCTTGCGCGCCACGTCCACGGCGACGCCGCGCGGCGCGTCCAGATCGTCGGCGATGACGGTGGGGCGGCCGCGCTTCGAGAAGCTGCAGACGGCGTGCGCGCCGCATTTCGTGTAGAGCGTGCCGTCGGGCGCCGCGGCCAGCAGGTCGGGCGCTTCGACGGTCGCGAAGACATCGCTGGCCGCAAGCGGCGCGTCGGCGG
This sequence comes from Caballeronia sp. LZ033, assembly GCF_031451265.1. Lineage (NCBI taxonomy): Bacteria > Pseudomonadati > Pseudomonadota > Betaproteobacteria > Burkholderiales > Burkholderiaceae > Caballeronia > Caballeronia sp. LZ033. Next base: position 1,320,979 of record NZ_JARUXQ010000003.1, read on the forward strand.
TGCGCGCCGCCGGCAAATCCACCCGGTAGATGCGGTTCGCGGCCTGATCGCTGATATAGAGCGTGTCGCCGGCCAGCGCGAGTCCGACCGGCTTCTTCAGGCCCGTGACGATATCCTGCTCGATCACCTGCCGTGGCGCCGCGCCGCGCGTGATGATGCTGACGCCGCCCGTCGCGGGCGCGTCGCCTTCCTTCGAAAACCAGCTCGACAGGAACGTGCCGCCATCGAGCACCAGCAGACCCAGGCGACGTCGCGCGGCATTCGTGTCGGACGCGAGGTTGACCTGACCGCTCGGTGCGACATCGAATACGGCGCTTGACGAACCAAAGCCGAAGCGCTCAACCAGCAGATGCCCGTTCGGCGCAAACGCGATCTGGCTCAGGCTCACGCGCTGACCGTCCGCCGCCGGCAGGCGCGCGTAGGGCGAAAACGCGGGCGCTTCCGCTTCGCCGATATGCTGCGTCATCTGGATGCCGTTACTGTCGTCATCGGTGACGAACACGGCGCCGTCCGAATCGCGCACGGCTACGCTGTTTGGCGTGCCCGTCAGCGGCACCTTCTGCGCCGTCGTCGTCACCGGGGCGACCGAGCCGCAGGCTGCCAGAAGCATCGTTGCGGCAAACGCCGTCATCAGTTGCCGGTTCATCGCGATGCCTCCCATCGAGTGGATGTCCATCCTTTCCTCCAGCTCAGATGATAGTGGCCCGCTTCAACATGCGCCCACTTGGCAAGCCTTCGACCCGCCTTTCAATTGTTTTGCGGATGATGCGGATCCGTGTCGTCCGTATGATGGCTGCCGGGAATGCCGCCTCCTCCGCCCCCAAGCCCTGCACCACCGCCACCGCCACCGCCGCCGCCGCCGCCCTTGCCTCCCTGACCCTCGCCCTGCTTGCCTTTGGCTCCGGACGGCCGCGCCGGACCCTGTGCCGGAATGCGGACCGTCATAGGCACCGCATCCAGATCGAGCGCGTCGCGGATGAAATCGCGCAGCGAGATCACGAGTTCAGCCGTATGAATCGGCCGCCCCTGCACCATCTCGGTCGCGGCATGAGCGGCCAGACGCACCTGTTCTTCCGTGCCGAGCAAGATGATATCGGCCAGCGCGGCCTCCACCGAGTCGCGTATGCGCCGCGACCTTTCCGTTTTGCCCGGATCGTGAGCATCGCGTGCCGCACCGGAATCATCCAGCGCGGCAAGGGCGTCATCGACGGCGGGCGGCACGGCCATCGAAGCGCGCCTGAGATCCTTGAGATGGGTCGGATCGACGGCAAGATTGCCGGTGAACGATCCTCCCAGCGTCTTGTACGCGGCGATCAGCGTACGCAGCCGTTCGTTGATCTGCCGGTTGGCGCGCTCGCGCCGCTGCTGGACCGTCTGCATCAGCAGCAAGCGGACACCGACGCCGATCAGCGTGACGACGGCCAGCGTGAAGAGCGTCGAAAGAAGGGTTTGCCAGGAACTGAAGTTCAGGTCGCGCATGGGGGGACGTCAGGAAAGATGGGGATGAATGACGCGCTTTCACAACTGCACCTGATGCAGTTGAACAGACGGGCATTGCTGTCGCTGATGGCCGCTGCGGGACGGTACTGAAACGCCTACGCCCTGAGCTTCATTCGCCGCCGGGCTGCATCAGCGGCAGGCGGACGGTGAAGGTCGAGCCGAGGCCGGCGCCGTCGCTCGCGCCATCCAGCATGCCGCCGTGCAGATCCACGATCTGTCTGGCAAGCCATAGCCCCAGTCCCAGCCCGCCGACGCGCCCGCTGGTGCGCGGCGCAATCTGTTCGAAGCGGTCGAAGATGCGCGGCAGGGCTTCCGGCTCGATGCCGCGCCCGGTATCGCGCACCTGGATGCTGACGTGATCGTCGAGCACCTTCATCGACACGGTGACGCTGCCGGCATCGGTGAACTTGATCGCGTTGGTCAGCAGGTTCGACACGACCTGTCCGAGGCGGTTTTCATCGGCGAGCACGACGCAGGAACCCAGTTCCGCGATATCGAGTTGCAGGCCCTTGTGCTCGGCGAGCTTGCGCATGTCCTCGACCACGATGGCGACCAGCGGACCGATATCGATGGGTTTCAGGTTTGCCGAGAGCTTGCCGGTCACGACGGCGCCGCTGTCGAGCAGGTCATCGACCATTCTCGACAACTGCCGTCCGTTGCGGCGAATGGCATCGCCGGCCTTGGCGACGTGATTCGGATCCGCGACGAGTTGCAGCAACTCGGCCCACGACACGATGGCATTCAGCGGCGAGCGCAATTCGTGGCTCACCGCCGCGATGAAGCGGTCCATGGTGGCCGCCAGCGCCTCGCTCCGCTCGCGCCCCGAGCGCTCTTCGCCCGCGACGGCATGCGCCTCGATCTCCCGCTCCTTGCGCCCCGTGATGTCGAGCGTGAAGCCCACCACCGAGCGCACGGTCACGTCATCATCGAAACGCGCCATGCCGCGGACCAGCACCCAGCGACGGCCCGTCTGCCTTTCCACAAGACGCTCGAACTCGAAAGGCTGTCCGGACTGAAGCAGGCGCCAGTGGGCCGCGAACTGCTCGGTGGTGTCGCCGAGGAAAGACGCATGCATGAGTTCGTCGGCGTGAACCTGACCCAGGTCGCGGCGGCATCGTTCACTGCACTTCACCGTGCCCGCCATCAGATCGAGTTCCCAGGCGCCGACGCCCGCGAACGCCAGCGCTTCCTCGAAATGGCCGAGGTGATCCGCGAGCTGCTTCTGCGTCTCCTGCACGAGGATTTTGCGCAGACGCGCATTCGACCGCATCTGCGCCTTCTCGCGCCGTTCGCCCTCGCCGGCCAGCGTGCGGGCGGTCATGTCCTCGAAGCGCAGGACGACATGGGACGGAAGGTCCTGCGTGGCCGGCACCCGCTGCGCGAAGATCTGCCAATGACGCGCAGCCGGCGCGGTGCTTCCGGTGGTTTCATCGGTGGATTGGCCGCCATCGAGACGGAACACCGGCGAGGACCGGCGTTGCCCGGCCCGCAGACTGGCCGCGATATTGACGATCAGATGCTCGCAATTGCGGCGCTGCTCGGCCAGCAGGCCGTCCGGCGCCGCGCCTTCAGGGAACGCGAACAGCGTCCGCCATGCAGCGTTCGCGCTGACGACCGCGCCGTCGGAATCGAGGATCAGGTAAGGGTCGAGCAGCCGTTCGAAGATGCGCAGATCACCCGCCGCCGCCCAGACGTCCGAACCGTCCTTTCGCGTAGCCTGATCCATCAGGGGCTTCGCCTGTCGCGAGCGCTGCGTTCGAAGCGGTGCATCGTCAGCCACCTTCGGAAAGTCTGGCGACGGTCGCCAGGAAGTCGTCCATGCGCGCGGGCTTGCGCAAAACCGCGTTCCATAGCGCCGTGCCGGCAGACGCATCGACATGAGCCGACGTGTGCAGCACGATCGGAATATGCGTCCATTCAGGGTTTTGACGCAGCGCGCGGCTCAGTTCCTCGCCGTTCATGCCGGGCATCATCAGGTCGGTGATGACCAGGTTGGACGGCCGGCGCTGCATCGCGAGCAATGCTTCCTGCGCGCCGTTCGCGCGTTCGACCTCGTAACCGACATGCTCCAGCGCGAAACTCCACGCTTCGAGCAAGTCCGGTTCATCATCAACGAGAAGGATACGCGTCATTTGGCGCTCATAGCGACGATAGGTGCCACCCTGGCCTTCGGCGTCCGGACCGTTTTTCCATGGTTCGGCTCGGCGTCATTCCGTTGCTCCGCGCGGGACCTGGACGTAACGCGCGACCGCTCCAATCAGGTCAGCCGGCGCGCACGGCTTGCGCAACAAGGCGGCGAACCGGTGAACCTCGTCCGGCGGGATCGCGTGCGGCACCGCGCTGCACAGGATGATGGGCATCGCCGGGCCGTCTTTCTGAAGGGCCCTCGCAAGCTCCAGGCCCGACATGACGGGCATCATGAAATCAGTCACGACGAGCGCCGGACGGACACGCGCGATCAGGCTCAGCGCCTCTTTTCCGTTGGGCGCGGCGTGAACCGTATATCCCTCGTCTTGCAGGAGAAACGTGAGGGAATCGGTAATCAGGGATTCGTCATCGACGACGACCAGAGTAGACATGCAGACCGGCGACGGCTATCGGCCGCGCGCTTTGATGTTCCCCCCCGCTGCGACGACGACGTCGCTCAGCGGCAGCGTTCCGATCACGTGTACGCCCTTGCCCGAAGTGGAAATGCCGACTTCGGCCACGGTGGTGTCGAAGAGACTGTCGCGCACCTTGAGCACGGCGATGGCCCGCTTCATGACGCCGTCGACCAGTTCATGCTGCATGCCGATCACGTTGTCCAGCTGGCTCAGGATTTCCGGCGACGGATTCTCGATCCACGGGCCCGACAGTTCCTTCACTTCCCAGGTACAGACCGTGGTGACGCCCAGACCGCGCAGTTCGTTGGTGAGCGCCGCGAAGAACTCGACCATGCGATGCGGGTCCACGGTGGCGCGCTCGAAGCCGGCCAGCCCGTCGATGAAAACACGTTTGGCGCCGCTCGCCCGCACGACGTCGAGCAGGTCGTAGGCGAGTTTATCGAGCAGGTTCTCGGTCATCGGCCGCCAGATGACCTTGAGCGCGCCCGATGAACAGCGTTGCTCCCAGTCCAGGCCGAGTGCGTGCGCTTTGGTCTCCAGGCGTTTTGGCGTTTCGTAGAAGCCGAAATGCACCGCCGGTTCCTCGGGCGTGCCGAGTTGCAGGAAATTCAGTCCGAAGGTTGTCTTGCCGCTGCCGGCCGGGCCCACGAGAACGGAGACCGAACTTGCCGGAATGCCGCCGCCGAGACGGGCGTCCAGTCCGTCGATGCCGGTGGGGATCCTGTAGGGCGGCGCAGGGTCGCTCCGGGTTGGAAGCCCCAGCGCGACTTCGAGCCGCGGATAGACGACGATGCCGCGATTGCCGATCTCGAACAGATGCAGCCCGCCCATCGCGCGGCTGCCGCGCGACTTGGCGACGCGGATCTGACGCACCGTGCGCGACGCAGCGAGGATCTCCTCGATCTGCAGCACGCCGTCGACCATCGTGTGTTCGGGGCTGGATTCGTCGATGCGCGCGCTCGTCAGGAACAGCACGGTACAGCCGGTGAAGGCCGCGTGTCCCTGGAGTTCGGCGACGAAGGTCTTGACGTCGAGATTGCTTTCGCCGCTTTCACGCGCGTTGAGCAGGCCGTCGAGCACGAGAATGCTGGCTTTCTGCCGGGCAAGCTCGGTGCGCAGCGTGGCGACCAGCGCCGAGAGTCCCTCTTCGCGCAGCGTGCGGAACAGACTGATGTACGTGATGCCGTTTCCGACGCGTTGCGCGTCGTAGAAGTCGAGCGTCGAGAGCGACTGGAACAGTCTGTCGTGCGACTCGGCCAGCAGCGTCACGTACAGCACCTTGCGGCCCTGGCGAGCCTGCGCGAACGCGATCTGATTCGCAAGAATCGTTTTGCCCGCGCCAGGGCGACCCTGAATGATGTAGGACGAGCCTGCCACGAGGCCGCCGCCACAGATTTCGTCGAGTCCGGTGACGCCGCTGCGTAAGCGCGCAAGCGTGTTGTCCATTGCCTGGGTCCATGAAAGCGAAGATGTGGAGCAACCGAATGTCACCGGCTTACTCGCGTACCCGGCAGTCTAACCGATAACCGTCTCCGTCCGATCCGTATCCGCTTGTGCGCATCAACCGGAGAGCCTTTGCGGACGCGGCTCGCAGGGCTTTCTACCGCGCGAAAAAATTGCTCGGTGACACGTTCGCGGTCGGTAAATCAGGGAGCGCGATAAAAAATATTTGCTACGCACCAGTTCGCCAACGTTTGCCATGACCGTCGACTAGTTGTCCACCGTTCAGTCCTGTCCCAACACGCCGTAAGGCCGCCTAGAAAGCTTAAGCGACCACTAAAAAAACGCCTTCGGACAACTCAAACAAGGAAGAACAACCATGTCAGGCAACCTGCGAGTCAAGACCAAACTCGCGCTCGGATTCGGCATGCTCACTGCGGCCGTGCTGATCGTAGCGGCGCTCTCGATCGAGGCGCTGCGGGAAAGCAACACGCGCTTCATGTCCTACGTGCACGGCATCAATGCGCGCGCGACGCTGGCCGAACACATCCGGACCGATGTCGACCGGCGGGCCATCGCGGCGCGCAATCTCGTCCTGGCCACCCGGCCCGAGGATATCGAACTCGAGAAAGCCGCGGTCATGCAAGCGCACGAAGACGTGCAGCGAGATTTGCGTATCTTCAAGGACAGGGTGGCCGGCGCGCAGGATGTCACGCCGGAAGTGCGGGCCCGCGTGGCGGAGATCGACCGCGTCGAGGCGCTCTACGGGCCAGTGGCATTGCATATCGTCGATCTCGCGCTGAAGGGGCAACGGGAGGAAGCCATCGCGCGCATCAACGACGACTGCCGTCCGCTGCTCGCCGCGCTCGTCAAGGCGACGCAAGATTATTCGGAACTGACGCAGCGACGCGAGGAACAGCTCGTCACCGAATCCGAACGCCATTACGCCACCGCGCGCCTCCTGCTGAGCGGCGTCTGCGCGCTGGCGGCGCTGGGCGCCGTGCTGGCGGGCTTCGTCATCACGCGCGGCGTGATGCGCGCGCTGGGCGCGGAACCGGATGCGCTGAGCGCCGTCGCGCAACGCGTCGCGAGCGGCGATCTCGCGCCGGTCGCCCACGCCGATGCCGCCCCACGCGACAGCGTGCTTGCCTCGATGAGCACCATGCAGAAAAATCTCGTGCAACTCATCGGCAATGTGCGGGCATCCGCCGATCACATCGCCACGGGTTCGAGCCAGATTGCATCGGGCAATGTCGATCTTTCGACTCGCACCGAACAGCAGGCGGCATCGCTCGAAGAAACCGCATCCAGCGTCGAGGAACTCACCACGACCGTGCGCCAGAACGCCGAGCACGCGCAGCAGGCCAACGCGCTCTCGGCCAGTGCGAGCGCCGTCGCCAGCGACGGCAGCGTGGCCGTCACCCGCATGATCGAAACCATGTCCGAGATCAGCGCGCGTTCGAGCCAGATTGCGAACATCACGGGCATCATCGACAGCATTGCCTTCCAGACGAACATCCTGGCGCTCAATGCCGCCGTCGAAGCTGCACGCGCGGGCGAGGAAGGACGCGGATTCGCCGTCGTCGCCGCGGAAGTGCGCAGCCTCGCGCAGCGCTCGTCGAGTGCCGCGAAGGAAATCAAGGCGCTGATCGATACCTCGGTGGAGCGCATTGCCGAAGGCTCCTCGCTGGCGGGCAAGGCCGGCGTGACCATGACGGACGTCACGCAGGCCGTGTCCAAGGTGCGCGACATCATGGGCGAAATCGCCGCCGCGTCCAGCGAACAGAGCCGGGGCATCGAGCAATTGAGTCACGCCATCTTGCAGATGGATCAAGTCACGCAGCAAAACGCGGCGCTGGTGGAAGAGGCCGCGGCGGCGGCGCAGTCGCTCGATGACCAGGGACGCCGCCTGACGGATGCCGTGTCCACCTTCCGCGTAGCCTGATCAACGTATGAACGACGAAGACTTCCTGACTTGCGGCCACGCGGACGCGTCCAGCGAACTGGTGTATCGACGGCTCGTGCAGAGCATCACCGGCTATGCCATCTATATGCTCGACGTGGACGGCATCATCACGACCTGGAACGCGGGCGCGCAGAAGGCGAAGGGCTATGCCGCCGATGAGATCATCGGCCGCCATTACGGCTGCTTCTATTCCGTCGAGGAACGGCTGGACGACCTGCCCGGCCGCAATCTGGAAACCGCGCGCACCACCGGCAAGTACGAAGCCGAAGGCTGGCGCGTGCGCAAGGACGGCAGCCGCTTCTGGGCGCACGTGGTCATCGACGCATTGCGCGACGAACACGGCGTCCTGTTCGGCTTCGCGAAGATCACGCGCGACTGCACCGAACAACGGCGCGTCAGCGAATACGCGTTCGATCAGGAACGGCGCTTCCGCTTCCTCGTGCAAAGCGTGACCGACTATGCCATCTACATGCTCGACATCAATGGCATCGTGTCGAACTGGAATGCCGGCGCGCAACGCACGAAAGGCTATAGCGCGGATGAGATCGTCGGCCGGCATTTCAGCTGCTTCTACACGCCCGACGATCAGGCCGCGGGCCTGCCCGCCCGCAGTCTCGCGACGGCGCTCGCGCAGGGCAAGTACGAGACCGAGAGCTGGCGCGTGCGCAAGGACGGCACGCACTTCTGGGCGCATGTCGTCATCGACCCGATCTACGACGACAACGGCGAGCTGTTCGGCTTCGCCAAGGTCACGCGCGACCGCACCGAAGCCCGCGCATTGCAGAAGCAGACGCGCGATCACGAGCGCAGCTTCCGGCTCCTGATAGAAGGCGTCACCGACTACGCGATCTACATGCTCGATGCGAACGGCATCGTGTCGAACTGGAACGCCGGGGCGCAGCGCGCGAAGGGTTACAAGGCGAGCGAGATCGTCGGCAAGCATTTTTCCTGTTTCTACGATCCGCGCGACCAGGAACAAGGGCTGCCGCAACACGGACTCGACACCGCGCGCGCCCATGGCAAGTTCGAGGCACTGGGCTGGCGCTTCCGCAAGGACGGCACGAAGTTCTGGGCGCACGTGCTGATCCAGCCGATCTACGACGATCGTGGCGACCTGTTCGGCTTTGCCAAGATCACGCGCGACTGCACCGAGCAGCGCGAGACCTCGCTGGCGCTGGAAGAGACCACGCGCAATCTCGACCTCGCGCTGGAAAACATGCTGCAAGGCTTGTGTCTGTTCAACCGGCGCGGCCGTCTGGTGCTATGCAACGACCAGTTCGCGCGCATCCTCTCGATTCCCGCCGACAGCCTGCCCGCCGGCATCTCGTTGCGCACCGTGCTGCGCCGCATCTGCGACCGCAAGACCGGCGCGCGCGACGATGCGGTCAATGCAGTCGACGAACTGCGCCGCAAACTGCTGCGCGGCTCCGCGCCGGGAACAGAGCAGACCACCATCGAATTCCAGCACCTCGGCCGCAGCATCGGGGTCGTGACGCGGCTGCTGTCGCATGGCGGCTGGGTATCGACGATCGAGGATGTCACCGAGCGCCGCGCCGCCGAACGGCGCATCTCGCATCTGGCGCATCACGATCACCTGACGGACCTGCCGAATCGCGTGAGCTTCAAGGAACGCCTGGAGCATCTCGTCGATGCCGTCACGCCCGAGCATCCGTTCGCCCTGCTCTATCTCGATCTCGACCGCTTCAAGGTGGTCAACGACACGCTGGGCCATCATGCGGGCGACGAACTGCTCAAGGCGGTGTCGCAGCGGCTGGGCTCGCTGTTGCGCGCAAGCGATCAGCTGGCGCGCCTGAGCGGCGACGAGTTCACCATCCTGCAGACGTGGGCCCGCACACCGGACGATGCCGCCGCCCTCGCGCAGCGTTGCATCGACGCGCTGGTGACGCCGTTCGAGATCGTCGGCAATGAGGTGACGGTGGGAGTGAGCATCGGCATCGTGTGCTGCACGGTAGGAAGCGTCGATGCCGACAATGTCCTGCAGCAAGCCGATCTCGCGCTCTACAAGGCCAAGCGCGAGGGCCGCAACTGCTTTCGCATCTACGAGCGCGGCATGAACGATCCGCTGCGCCTGCGTAACGAACTCGAAGACGACCTGCGCCGCACGCTGCGCGCGGACGAACTCGAAGTGCATTACCAGCCGATCGTCGATGCCCGCAGCGGCCGCACCACCGCCTGCGAAGCGCTGCTGCGCTGGCATCATCCGAAGCGCGGGCTGATCTCGCCGGCCGAATTCATTCCGATTGCGGAAGAGCGCGGCCTGATGCCGGAAATCGGCGCGTGGGTCATGCAGCGCGCGTGCCGCGATGCCGCGAAATGGCCCGCCCATGTGCGGCTCAGCATCAACGTTTCGCCGGCGCAATTGCTCTATGAAGACTTCACGCGGGTGCTGCTGCGTTCGCTCAACACGGCGGGCTTGCAGGCGCACAGGCTCGAGATCGAGATCACCGAGACCGCGCTGCTCGAAACCTCGGGCACGCCGCACCGCATTCTCAACGAGATCCGTACGCTTGGCGTGGGCGTCGCGATGGACGACTTCGGCACGGGCTATTCATCGCTGAGCATCCTGCAAAGCTTTCCGTTCACGCGGGTGAAGATCGATCGCGGCTTCGTCAACGGTCTTGGACGCAATCCGAAGTCGGCGGCGATCGTGCGCGCCATCAGCGAACTATGCCGCAGTCTCGGCCTGCCGATCACGGCGGAAGGCGTGGAGACGGCCGAGCAACGGCAAGCGCTGCTCGGCGAGCATTGCGATGAACTGCAGGGCTTTCTGCTGTCGCGCGCGCTGACGACGCGGGCCGTCGAGTCGTGGCTGATCAAGGAATCTCTCCCGCAATAGGCCGAGCGCTATTCGTTTCGCTCTCGTTGGATCTTCCAGAAAGTTACCGCATTTGACGGCGCTTGAATGCGGCTGACTGCGATTGACGCATGGCCCCGCGCGAACACTTTGTTTCAAAACGCGTTTTCTCTTTAGTGCCGCGCCTGAAGCCGCGCACGCCCAACATTCCGTAACGAATGCACGAACGAACGGCGTCGGAGCCCGTGATTTAATCCGGCCTCCGACGCGTCGACCGGTCGATCGGACGGGCTGTTCGCGCGAGGCATGCACGTCTTGCGCAACACAGGCACATCCTCAAGCTCTCTTGGAGAAACACAGTGAAGAAATCCTTATTCGCGCTGACCGTGCTCGGCACCGTCGCGGGCGCGGCGCATGCACAGAGCAGCGTGACGCTCTACGGCCTCATCGACGCGGGGCTGACCTATACGAACAACCAGGGCGGCTCGCATAACATTCAGGCGACGAGCGGCGCCGTCAACGGCAGCCGCTGGGGCCTGCGCGGCGCGGAAGATCTCGGCGGCGGGCTGAAGGCGATCTTCACCCTGGAAAACGGCTTCAACATCATGAACGGCAATCTCGGGCAGAACAGCCGCGAGTTCGGCCGGCAGGCGTTCGTCGGTTTGTCGAGCAATCAGCTGGGCGCGCTCACGCTCGGCCGGCAGTACGATTCCGTCGTCGATTATCTCGGCCCGCTCGCGCTCACCGGCACGCAATTTGGCGGAACGCAGGCCGCGCATCCGTTCGACAACGACAACCTCGACAACTCGTTCCGCGTCAGCAACGCCGTCAAGTATCAGAGCGTGAACTACGGCGGCTTCAAGTTCGGCGGCCTGTATGGTTTCTCGAACGAGGCCGGCGGCTTCGCGACGAATCGCGCTTATAGCGTCGGTGCGTCGTATGCGTTCGGGCCGTTGAACGTGGCAGCGAGCTACATGCAGTTGAACAACGCAGGCGCGACGCTGAACGCGAGCGGCGCGGTCAGCGACGACGCAACCTTCGCGGCAAGCCGTCAACGCACCTTCGGCGCCGGCGTCAGCTATGCGTTCGGCCCGGCGCAGGCAGGCTTCGTCTTCACGCAGACGCGGCTCGACGGCGCGACCGGCATCGGTGCATCGGCATCGGGCGTGACGGGCGGCATCACGCTCGACGGCGGCAGCGCGCGCTTCACCAACTACGAAGTCAACGGCCGCTATAACCTGACGCCCGCGTGGTCGCTGTCCGGCGCCTATACCTTCACCGACAGCCATCTGCAGGGCGTCGATCCGAAGTGGAATCAGATCAGCCTGCAAACGGCGTACGCGCTCTCGAAGCGCACCGACGTCTATCTGCAAGGCGTGTATCAGCACGTGAGCGATACGGGCGACTCGGGCATCACGGCGGCGATCAACGGTCTGTCGGCGTCATCGACGAACAGCCAGGTTTCGGCGACGGTGGGCTTGCGGCATCGTTTCTGAGTACGACGGGCTTGGCGTGGGCACGGCGTTCGCGGCGGTGCTTCAATGTGCCGCGAACAGTTCCACCACGCTCTGCGGCGCGTGTTCGCCGAAGAATCGCTCGTGGTTGCGAGCGGTTCGATCGGCGAATGCGGCGCTGCGTGAGAACAGCGCGTTTTCGTAGGCCTCGAGCGCTTTTTCGATGTTGTCGCGATGTTCGCACAGCGCCAGGCCCAGTGCGGCGCCGTCCTGGATGGCAAGGTTGGCGCCTTCGCCGGCGAACGGCGACATCAGGTGCGCCGCATCGCCCACGAGGGTCACGCCTTCAGTTTCAGTGCGTGCCCAGTGATGATGGGGCGGCAGGGCGTGGATCGGGCGGATCACGAGGTCCGTCTCGCTATTCAGTATCAAGGCTCGAAGCTCGGCAGCCCATCCTTCGAATTCATGCGCGAGTCGGGCCAGCGAGGACGAGCGCTTGGCGAAGTCGATCGTGTCGAACCAGTCTTCCGGCTTCTGCAACGCGACGTACACACGCACCGTGCCATCCGCGTAGCGGTGCGCAAGGATGCCCTTCCCCGGTTCTACCGCCATCAGCGTTCCCGTTTCGATTGCAGTCGATACTGTCGAGCCGGACGGATGGCTGGTCTCCATGAAGGTCGTGCCAGTGTACGCCGGCTTTGCAGCGGACACGAGCGGCCGAACCCGGGACCATGCGCCATCGGCACCGATCAATAACGCTGTGCGCTCGGTTACGCCGTTCTTGAATGCGATCTCGTGGTTGCCCTCTTGCAGACGGCTCACACGGGTCAGTTTGTGGCCCCAGCGGATCGTATCGGCCGGTAGCGAATCGATCAGCATGCGACGCAACGCGCCTCGGTCGACTTCAGGCCGCGTGGGTGCGGCGGAGGCGGGCTGGTCGAACAGGATGGTCGCGTGTCTGTCGACCACACGCTTGGCGTCCTCGCCTGGAAGCACGAGATCGAGAAAGCGATCGTAGAGGCCCGCGGCTTTCAGGCCTGCCTGGCCGTTGTATTCGTGGATGTCGAGCAGGCCGCCCTGTGAGCGCGCGTCGGGAGAGGGTTCGGCTTCGTAGATCGTCGAACGAAATCCGTTGATGTGCAGGACGCGAGCGAGCGTCAGGCCGCCCAGGCCAGCACCGATGATTGCAATGCGGGCCGCTGCGACGTTCGAGGAAACGAGGGGTGGGTTCATGGCGCGTTCCGATAAGTACGAGCGAATCGCGCGGAAACACGACGGCTCGTAACGGTTCCGACAGGGTGTCGGAGGAAACGCTGGTCAGCCCGAACCGAGTGGTTGGGTGACGTGTGCGCGGTCTTTCGATCAGCGGTTAAGGGCGCTTGCGCGCTCAGGCTGATTTGGACGACCGTTTTTCGCGAATGTCAGACCGGGAGTATTGCATGGAAGGGCGTTGCGAGGGGAGAAGAACCGGGCGCTGATTGCGGTCCGCGCCCGGGTCTTGAGTCGATCGTGGGTGTGTCGATGGCACGAGGCCGGCCGGAACGTGCGAGTCCGGTCGATCTCGTGCTTTCTTGGTTTGTAGTTAGCGTTCTTGTGCTGGGGTTAGTGGTTGCCGCCGCCGCCACCACCGCCACCGCCACCGCCACCGCCTCCGCCACCACCGCCATTGCCGTGGCCGCCGCCGCCATTGCCGTGACCACCACCACCGTTGCCGTGGCCGCCACCACCGTTGCCGTGGCCGCCACCACCGTTGCCGTGGCCACCATCGCCATGGCCACCAACGCTGCCGGCTCCATGGCCGCCATCGCCGTGACCGCCGCTGCTGCCGCTGCCGCCGCCAACGCCGTGGCCACCGTCGCCATGGCCTCCATCGCCGTGACCACCGCTGCCGTTACCGCCGCCAACGCCGTGGCCGCCATCGCCATGGCCGCCGTCACCGTGACCACCGCTGCCGTTGCCGCCGCCAACGCCGTGGCCGCCATCGCCATGGCCGCCGTCACCGTGACCACCATCGCCGTGACCGCCGCTGCCATTGCCGCCGCCAACACCATGACCGCCGTCGCCATGACCGCCGTCGCCATGACCACCGCTGCCGTTGGCACCGCCGACACCGTGGCCGCCGTCGCCATGACCGCCGTCGCCGTGGCCACCATCGCCGTGACCACCATCGCCGTGACCGCCGCTGCCGTTGGCACCGCCGACACCGTGGCCGCCGTCGCCATGACCGCCGTCGCCGTGGCCACCATCGCCGTGACCGCCGCTGCTGCCGGTGCCACCGCCGACGCCGTGGCCGCCGTCGCCATGACCACCGTCACCGTGACCACCGCTGCCGTTGGCACCGCCGACACCGTGGCCGCCATCACCATGACCGCCGTCGCCGTGGCCGCCATCGCCGTGACCGCCGCTGCTGCCGGTGCCACCGCCGACGCCGTGGCCGCCGTCGCCATGACCTCCGTCACCGTGGCCACCATCGCCGTGACCGCTGCTGCCATTGCCGCCACCAACGCCGTGACCGCCATCGCCATGGCCACCATCGCCATGACCGCTGCTGCCATTGCCGCCACCAACGCCGTGACCGCCATCGCCGTGGCCGCCGTCACCGTGACCGCCATCGCCGTGACCACCGTCGCCATGACCGCCGTCGCCGTTGCCGTGGCCACCATCACCATGACCACCGTCACCATGACCGCCATCACCATGGCCACCATCGCCGTGACCGCCGTCACCATGACCACCGTCACCATGACCGCCATCACCATGGCCGCCATCACCATGACCGCCGTCGCCATGGCCACCGTCACCATGACCGCCATTGCCATGGCCGCCATCACCATGACCGCCGTCACCATGGCCACCGTCACCGTGGCCACCGTCGCCATGACCACCATCACCATGGCCACCGTCGCCATGACCACCATCACCATGGCCACCATCGCCATGGCCGCCATCACCATGACCGCCGTCGCCATGACCACCATCACCATGGCCGCCATCACCATGACCGCCGTCACCATGGCCGCCGTCGCCATGGCCACCATCGCCGTGGCCACCATCGCCATGACCGCCGTCGCCATGGCCATGACCGTCACCGCCGTGACCGTGACCATGACCGTTGCCGCCGCCATCACCCGTGCTGCCCCCTCCTGTACTACCTCCGCCTGTACTGCCCCCGCCCGTACTACCCCCTCCCGTGCTACCCCCTCCTGTACTACCCCCTCCCGTACTACCCCCTCCCGTACTACCCCCTCCTGTACTACCCCCTCCCGTACTACCCCCGCTCGTGCTACCCCCTCCACCCGTCCCACCCGAACCGCCACTCGATCCACCCACACCCGAACTCGAACCGCCCCCTTGCCCACCGGCGGACACAGCGCCGCCTCCCGACGTCGCGCCGCCTCCCTGACCGGATGCCCCGTTCCCGGCGCTACCGCTGCCGCTGCCCGTACCGGTGCTGCTGCCGGCGGTGCCGGTGCCCGACGTACCGTTGCTCCGGCTACCGCTCCTCAACGCAACCGAGCGTCCCGGCAACACGGCCGCCTGCGCCACAGACTGCGTGGCCGGTACAGCCGCGGCCATGGTCTGCGTCCCGACCACACAACCCGTCGATGTCAGGTTATTGCAAGCATCCTGTGAGGAAGCTGCATGTGAAAGATTCGACACCGCCGCAGCAATGACGAGCACGCTAAGCCTGAGTGCCGTCCTCAATTCATATTTGTTCGAGTTCCTCATGTTTTCCCCGTATGAGCAGTCGCGCCGCCTCTGGTGATGCGGATAACGCGATGTGGGGCAAGAATGGCAGTCTGGAAATGTTGTTCTGTGCGCTACTCAACCGAGCGCCCGGCGGCTGCGAGCAAGCACGTGCGTGTCCGCGCAGAAAACGTTTGCAGAAGACTCAAAAGCGACTGTCGCATTTACTTGGGACGATGACCAACCAGCGCAAGCTTTACCTTGAAATGATCCCGAAGCGCGCCGTTGGCGATCCAGATACCTCGTCGATTACTACGCCATCCGAACTAAAACTCTCAGGCAAGAATCCGTACAAATTGCTTTCTTTCCGATCAACGCAGAATGGATTACGAAAGAAACTCGCTGGCGCCTGCCGATGTCATGCTGACAACCAGCACACGCAGCGCCTTTCAAGAATCGAACACCGAAACCCTGAAAAGGCAGATACACGACATTTCCCGCAGAAGATGTCATGAGCGACGATCCCGTAATATATTCAGTGATACAGCGATGTCCGGCCCAAGCCGTCTTGAGCAGCCACGCCAACCCGTGCGCAGCTTTCGATGTCCTTTCGCTCATTCCAACCAGAAGCCCTGCTCACATGCTTTCACTCAGCCAGGAAATTCGCAGCCCGCACGTGGAGATCGGTGGCGCGGTGCGAATGCCTCTCAGGCTCGATGTTTCCGCGTTGCGCGAGTTCGCCTGCACGCGCATCGAGCCGTTCGATCTGATCTGCTTTTCGACCGGCCGTTATATTCGTCCGATGGGAAGCTATCGCGGCGTCCCGTTGCGCACGCTGCTGGACGCGGCGGGCGTGCGTCGGCCGGACAATACGGATTTCAAGCGCACGGTGTTCCTCGCGCAGGCGCACGACGGCTATGCCGTCACCTTCTCATGGCATGAGCTGTTCAACACGCCGATCGGCGCGCAAGTGATCGTCGCCTACGAATGCGCGGATCGCGAACTGGGTGTCGAAGACGGCCTGCCGGTGCTCGTATCCGGCGCGGACACGGTGCATGCGCCGCGGCACATGAAACGCCTCGTGCGCGTCGATGCTCACATTCTGGGAACCTCGCACCCATGAACGATGCCACGCGCGCGTTGCTGACTCACGCCGTCGCGCCCCCTTCCGCCGATACCGTGCTGTTCGCGCGGCTGATCGGCGCGCGCATCGAAGCGGGCGATACGGCCCTGCTGGGGCTCGATCGCATCGCACTCGCCGCATTGCTCGACCGTCATTTCCCGCACGCGTCGAATACCCCGGAAGCCCCGCGGCAGATCGTGCTGACGCCCCATCATGCGTTCGTCCGCCGTCTGCACGGCCTGCTGATGTGGCACGACCGCACCGCGACACACGCATGGCACGACGCACTGTGTCTCGCGACCATCATCTCGGCCGCGACCTTGCGTCCGGATCATCTCTGGCGCGACCTCGGTCTCGACGGCCGCGACGACGTCACCGACATGCTGCAGCGTCACTATCCCGCGCTGGTCGCGCGGAACACGGCGAATCTGCGCTGGAAGAAGTTTCTGGCTCAGGAAGTGGCCTGCGCGGAAGGCGTCGCGCCTACGTGCGCGCCGGGTTGTCCGGGCTGCGAGGATTACGCGTTCTGTTATCCGGGGCAGTCATAGCCCATCGCGCCGATGTCGTTCGTGTATTCTCTCGGGCATGGCGACGACCCTCAAATCCAAGGACAGCGCAAAGGAAGCGGACACGGCAAAGCAGCCGGCCGAAGTGCGCTTTCGCATGCGCATCACCAAAGGCGAAACCATCGCGCTCGGTCCGGGCAAGGTTGCGCTGCTCGAAGCGATCCGCGAGCAAGGTTCGATATCGGCGGCCGCACGCAGCCTTGACATGTCGTACCGGCGCGCGTGGCTGCTCGTCGACGAACTGAACCGCTCGCTCAAGTCACCCGCGACGCTCTCCGAGCAAGGCGGCCAAAGCGGCGGCGGCTGCGTGCTCACGCCGGTCGGCGAACGCATCATCAAGCTGTATCGCGATGTCGAAGCTCAGGCCGAGGCAGCCTGCGCCCGGCAGATCGCTTCTCTCACGCAATTGCTCAAACCCTGAGCCCCGAAGCTTTCCTGCTAGCCGTGACGCAGACAGAAGGCCGATGGCGGCGGTGACGCCGGGTTCACATCCCGCGCGCCCGCGCCAAGCCGCCCGACGAACTCCACGAAACTCGCCACGCTCGCCGTACGCAGCGGTGAATACGGCACGCCGTGACGCTCGCAAACACGCTTGAGCCTGTTCATCGAATCGTGATCGATGCAATCGACGGGAAACAGCACCGCGTCGGCATTCGGCAGCGCCGCCGCAAGCAAGCCCTTGCGATCTTCGATGCCGCCATCGTGCACAACCAGTTCGCCGCCCGCCGCAGCCGTCAGCGACCTGAGCAGCGCATTCGAATTCGGCCTCCCGCCCACATACACGATGCGCTTCCCTTCCAGCCATTCGACCGCGCGCCGGCGTGTCTCGGGCTCATCGCCGGCGGCGAGCGTCGCGCGTTCGAGCGCCGCGCATTCCGCCTGCACCACCTTCAACAACGCCTGCGTCTCGCCCAGGCTGTTGCGCAATGCGCGCGACTGTTCCTCTTCCTGCAGCACGCGCTGCTCGACACTTTCACGACGGCTCGTATGCAGCGCCAGGCGCCGCTCGCCGTCCTCGACCTTCTCGCGCAGACGCTCGATTTCGTCTTCGAGTTCGATGGTCGAGCGTTCCGGCTTGCGCGCGGCCAACTGCAAGGCAAGCTCATGCGCCTGCCTGACGGCGGCATCGCGTTCGGCGCTCAATTCCAGCACCCGCGCCTGCTGGCGCTCCAGCTTGTCGCCGAGTTCCTGGTTGTCGGCTTCGAGCGCGACCAGACGCCGAATGTCCGCGCGATTCGCCGCGCCGACCAGATGCGACAGCATGTGCAGTTCGCCGAACGCGTACTGTCGCACTTCGATGCTCGCGTGCGGATGCGACATCACGGCCCAGTAAGCAGGCGGAATGTCGCCGGATTTGAGCGCTTCGTTCCACAGATCGAGCAGCGCCTGGGTATCGCGCGCGCTGTCGAAGCGGCGGATCGCGCCTGAATACCGTTCGTCGAGCGCCTTGTGCAGCGCCTTCGCACCCGCGCCGCCGGCAATGGCCAGCTCGACCGCCGCGTGATGGATCTCCAGATCGCTCGCGTGATAGCGGTCGAGGTCGGTGAACTTCGGCACGAGCTTGCGCAGCTCGCCCGTCGAAAGACACGTACCGATGACCGAGCAGTGCAGATGCGAGTCCAGTTCCGCGAGGCGCGCGCGACGGCGCACCGGACGCGGAACGGCCTCGCCCGGCTGGCAGCAGGCGTCGCCATGCGCATGGGCATGCGTGCGCGCGAGTTGGAACGGCGGGGTTTGCATGATCACCTCGGGCTCGATCGGCAGGGCCAGGACGAGCGCGGATGCCGCGCGCAGACGCGACATGGCGCCCCGGCAAGATCAGTCGAAAGCTTTTTCGCAATATACCACCGAATATAGCGACGACGAAAACGCACCGGCCGTCCGTGCCTTGCCGCGCGCGGGCTACGGACACGGCGTATCCTACGACTTCGGCGCGCCGGGCCGGCCGTGCAAGGTCGCGTCCGCAAGGCGCCGCGCCGGACGTTTCCAATCGCGAACAACGCGCTCGCTCACAAGGAGAATCTGAATGGCCAGGGTTGAAGTCAAGGTTCCGCAGCTTTCCGAATCCGTCACTGAAGCGACGATGCTGCCGTGGAAGAAAAATGCGGGCGACGCCGTGGCACAAGACGAAACGCTCGTCGAACTGGAAACTGACAAGGTTGTGCTCGAAGTGCCCGCGCCCGGCGCCGGCACGCTCGTGGAAGTGCTGAAGAAAGCAGGCGACATCGTTCACGCCGATGAAGTGCTCGCCGTGATCGATACCGAAGCGAAGGCATCGGCGGCCCCTGCGGCAGCTGAGAAGCCGGCAGCAGCCGCTGCACCCGCAACGCCTGAGAAGCCCGCAGCACCCGCGCAAGCCGCCGCACCCGCGCCCGCATCCGCCCCGGCCGGTCAGAAAGCCGATTTCGACGTCATCGTGATCGGCTCAGGGCCGGGCGGCTATATCGCCGCGATCCGCGCCGCGCAACTCGGCCGCAAGGTCGCCTGCGTCGAGGAATGGATCAATCCGGCGGGCAAGCCGAAACTCGGCGGCACCTGCCTGAACGTCGGCTGCATTCCGTCTAAAGCGTTGCTGGCATCGTCGGAGGAATTCGAGAAGGCCAGCCTTCACTTCGGCGACTTCGGCATCAAGATGGACAACCTGTCCGTCGATGTCGAGAAGATGGTCGGACGCAAGGAAGCGATCGTCGAAAAGATCACCGGCGGCGTGGAATTCCTGTTCCGCAAGAACAAGATCACCTGGCTCAAAGGTCACGGCAAGCTCGCCGGCAAGGATGGCGGCAACTTCAAGATCGAAGTGAGCGGCGACGGCAAGAGCGAAAGCCGCACCGCGCAGCACGTGATCATCGCGACGGGCTCGAAGGCGCGGCATCTGCCGAACGTGCCGGTGGACAACAAGATCGTCTCCGACAACGAAGGCGCCCTCGCCTTCACCTCCGTGCCGAAGAAGCTCGCGGTGATCGGCGCGGGCGTGATCGGGCTGGAACTCGGCTCGGTGTGGCGTCGGCTCGGCGCGGAAGTGACGATTCTCGAAGCGCTGCCCGAATTCCTCGGCACCACGGATATCGCGCTGCAAAAGGAAGCCGCCAAGCTGTTCAAGAAGCAGGGCCTGGCCATTCATCTCGGCGTCAAGATTGACGGCGTGAAGACGACGGATTCGAGCGTGTCGATTTCCTACCAGGACAAGGACGGCAACGCGCAGACGCTGGACGCGGACCGGCTGATCGTGTCGATTGGCCGCGTGCCCAACACCGACAATCTCGGCCTCGATTCAATCGGTCTGGCGGCCGATGAGCGCGGCTTCATTCCCGTCGACGGTCATTGCGCGACGAAGGTGCCGAACGTGTACGCGATCGGCGATGTCGTGCGCGGCCCGATGCTCGCCCACAAGGCCGAGGACGAAGGCGTGCTGGTGGCGGAGATCATCGACGGGCAGAAGCCGCATATCGACTACAACTGCATTCCGTGGGTGATCTACACGCACCCGGAGATCGCGTGGGTCGGGCAGACCGAGCAGGCGCTGAAGGCGGAGGGCCGCGAGGTCAAGGCAGGGCAGTTTCCGATGCTCGCCAATGGCCGCGCAATGGGCATCGGCGAGACCGATGGCTTCATCAAGATCATCGCCGATGCCAAGACCGACGAGATTCTCGGCGTGCATATCATTTCGGCGAACGCGTCGGATCTGATCGCGGAAGCCGTTGTCGCGATGGAGTTCAAGGCGGCGGCGGAGGATATCGGACGGATTTGCCATCCGCACCCTTCGCTTTCGGAGGTGATGCGCGAAGCGGCGCTCGCGGTGGACAAGCGGGCGTTGAATATTTAAACGCGCCGCGCCATCCACACCCTCAACAACGAGTAAAGCCGGTCGATGTCGATCGGCTTTGCCAGATAGTCACTCGCCCCCGCCGCGAGACACTGTTCCTGATCGTCCTTCATCGCCTTCGCCGTGATCGCGATGACCGGCAGCTTCCTGAAGCGCGCATCCTCGCGGATGCGCCGCGTCGCCTCCAGTCCGTCCATGCCCGGCATCATCACATCCATCAGCACGACGTCGATGCCCGGATTCTTGTTGAGCGCCTCGATCGCCTCGAAGCCGTTGCGGCCGATCTCCACCTTCAGCCCCTGATGCTCCAGCGCGCTCGACAGCGAGAAAATGTTGCGGATGTCGTCGTCCACCAGCAGCACGCGCCGGCCATCCAGCACGCGATCCCGCGAACGCGACACATGCAGCATCGCCTGGCGGTCCGCCGACAGATCCGTTTCCACCTTGTGCAGGAACAGCGTCACTTCATCGAGCAGACGTTCCGGCGAGCGCGCGCCCTTGATGATGATCGACTGCGAATAGCGCAACAACTCCGCTTCCTCGTCATGCGTCAGGTTGCGGCCCGTGTAGACGATCACCGGCGGGAACGAATAGGCGTCGATCGCGGCCATCTGGCGCAGCAGGTCGCCGCCCTGCATGTCCGGCAGTTTCAGGTCGATGATCATGCAGTCGAAGATCGTCGTCTTCAGCATGTCGAGCGCTTCGCGTCCGTATTCGACCGGCGTGATCTCCACGTCCGCATCGCTGATCAGTTCGACGATGCTCTGGCGCTGACGCGCATCGTCTTCCACCAGCAGCACGCGCTTGATCTTCTGGCTGCTCTTTTCCTCGAGCCGCTGGAAAATCTCCAGCAGTTGCTCGCGCGTGGTCGGCTTGACCGCATGGCCGATCGCCCCGAGATGCAGCGCCGCTTCGCTGCGGTCCGTCGCCGACACCACATGCACGGGAATATGCCGCGTCCGCGCATTCGCCTTCAGTTCCTGCAACAGCACCAGGCCCGAGCGGTCCGGCAAGCCGATGTCGAGCAGAATGGCGCTCGGCGCGCTCTCCTGCGCGAGCCGCAACGCCTCGCCTGCCGTGCCGCTCACGATGCAGCGATAGTCCAGCTCGTGCGCGAGATCGAACAGCACCTGGGCGAAGCGCGCGTCGTCCTCGACCACCAGCACGAGGCGACGGCCAGGCGCGGAATCCTCGTGGCGATCGTCGTCGATCACGCGGGCGGGCTCGACTGCTGCCATCGGTTCCACCACTTCAACTTCATCCACGGATTCCACCGGCTCCAAAGCTTGCGGAACTTCAACCGCCGCGTCATACGCAAGCGGCATCGTCAACGTAAAGGTGCTGCCCGTGCCCGGGACGCTGCGCACCGCAATCGTGCCGCCGAGCAAGTGCGCCAGGCTGCGTGAAATCGACAGGCCCAAGCCCGTGCCGCCGTAATGACGGCTCGTGGTGCCATCGGCTTGCTGGAACGCCTCGAAGATCGCATCGAGCTGATCCGTCGCGATGCCGATACCCGTGTCCTTTACTTCGAACTCCACCGCACGCGAGGAATCCGCGTTCCGCAGCGTCAGCGAAACGACGCCGGCATCCGTGAACTTGATCGCGTTCGACAGCAGATTCTTCAACACCTGTTCGAGCCGCCGCGCGTCGGTTTCGAGCGTCGGATAGCCGGCCATCTCGTTGCGCAGTTCGAGCGTGAGCTGCTTCTGCCGCGCGAGCGGTTCGAACGTGCGCCGCAGCGTTTCCACGATGCGTTGCAGCGGCACGTCCTCGATATGCAGATCCAGCTTGCCCGCCTCGACCTTCGAAAGATCGAGGATGTCGTTGATCAGGTTCAGCAGGTCGTTGCCCGCGGAATAGATGGTCTGCGCATACTTGATCTGATCGCCGTTCAGGTTGCCGCTCTTGTTCTCGGAAAGCAGCTTCGCGAGAATCAGCGAGCTGTTCAACGGCGTGCGCAGTTCGTGCGACATGTTCGCCAGGAACTCCGACTTGTAGCGGCTCGCGCGCTGCAACGCATCGGCGCGCGTTTCGAGTTCGCCCTGCGCCGCGTTGAGCGCCGAATTGCGCTCGTCGAGCACGCGCGCCTGCTCCGCCAGTTGATCGTTGGTCTGCTCCAGCTCGGCCTTCTGGTTCGCAAGATAAGCCTGTGCCTGGGAAAGCGCGGTCGTCTGCTGCTCCAGTTCTTCGTTGGTGGTGCGCAGTTCTTCCTGCTGCATCTGCAATTCTTCGTTCAGTTGCTGCGTTTCCTCCAGCACGCGCTGCAAGCGCTCGCGATACTGCGCCGCATCGACGAAATCGCCGATGTTCCGCGCCACCAACTCCAGGAACTGCCGGTCGCGCGGACTGAGCGCGTGCATCGCGCCGAGTTCGAGTGCGCCGTTCGCGCGCCCTTCGTTTTCGATCGGCACGATCACGAGGCTCGCCGGCGCGCTCCCGCCGAGCGCCGAGGTGACCTTCCAGTAACCGGACGGCACCTCGGCGACGCTCGTCAGCTTGCGCGCATGCACCGCTTGCCCGACCAGACTCGTCACGCCCGCCAGCGATCCCGGCACCGCCGTGCTGGCCGGATCGAAGCCGAAGCTGGCGGTGCGCTTGAGCGTGCCGTCGGCTTCGCGCACATAGAACGTGCCGAGCGAAATCTTCAGGTAATCGGAGAGGAAATCGAGAATGGACTGGCACAGCTGATCCAGCGTTTGCCGTCCGATGACCGTCTCCGCAAGCTGCCGCTGGCCATCGCGCAGCCACGCCTGCTCCTGGAGCGCTTTCGTCTGCCGTTCCTGTTCGTCGATCGCCGCGCCGAACGCGCCCGACAGGCCCATCAGCTCGCGCCGGCCGAACACCGCCAGCACGACCGAAAGCGCCAGGCTCAGGATCATGAACACGGCGACGGTAATCGTCGTCAGTTGCCTGGCGGATTCAATACGCTGCAAGCGCAGCGTCTGCTCGATGTTGAGAAAGGCGTCGAGCTCACGCCCGGATTCCGCGCGTTCCGCGGAACCGCGTCCGGCACGCACGAGCGCGGCGGAATCCTGCTGGCGGCGGCGCGCGTCGATCAGCGCGTCGGCCACCTTGTCCCATTGCGCCTGCAACGCGCGGATGCGGATCAGGCGGTCCACCTGCGGCGTGTTGTCGGACACGAGGCCCGCGAGCGTGTCGATATCCGCCGACAGCTTCGGCTTCGCCGTCTCATAGGGCGCGAGGAAGGACTCGTCGCCGGTCAGCAGGAAGCCGCGAACCGCGCTCTCCTTGTCGCTGACCAGCCGGCCGATCTCCTGCGCATTGCCGATTACGCGCTCGGAATGCTCGACCCAGTTGATGCCCGAAAGCAGATACAGCACGAGCGCCAGGAAGGCGACCGCCGTGACGATGC
Source organism: Caballeronia sp. LZ033 (assembly GCF_031451265.1). Classification (NCBI taxonomy): domain Bacteria; kingdom Pseudomonadati; phylum Pseudomonadota; class Betaproteobacteria; order Burkholderiales; family Burkholderiaceae; genus Caballeronia; species Caballeronia sp. LZ033. Next base: position 1,345,329 of record NZ_JARUXQ010000003.1, read on the forward strand.
CCGTCGCGAGCGGCAGCGTGATGTTGCGCAGAAGAATCCGACGAAAGCTGGCCTCGTCGACACCGGACCGCAAGGGCATAAACAGCTCCGATTAAGCGTGGCGGCCGCCCGGCGAGAACCGGCTGTCTGGATGACGCCAATCGCCGCGGCCGTTTCTAAAGTTGTAATTGTGGTTCCAGCCGGTGCGCATCATAACCGCTTTGAATCCGCCGCGCGGGAGCCGCCGGACGGGTGGGCGAAGGGTACACCGTATCGGCTTCCGAAACGGACGCGGCCATCCTTGCGCCTCCCTGAATATTTGCGCGCGCCGCCTTACAATCGACGCACGGCATACAGCCGCCACGGCCACGAGGAAAGCGTCATCGGCCCGGAGAAAGTGCTTGCGAGTTGTTTCACCGGTTTTCGCGGCCCATTCCGGCCGCGCGACGTTCAACCGATCTCTCTGGAGAGGCTATGAAAGCAACGCTCGGCAGCAGACTTGCCGTTTCCCTGATGGCGGCCGTATTCGGGCTGTCGGTCGCGCCGCTCGCCAGCGCCCAGGACAGCGCCGCCACCAATGGCGCCACGCAGGCCGCGCCCACCACCAAGGCCGACCAGAAAGCGGCGCGCAAGGCCGCCCGCAAGCAGGCCCGCGCCAAGAAGAACGCCGAACTCAAGAAGCTCGAGGACGCCGGCTACAACCCGGCCGTGCGCGACGACGCCAAATATCCGCAGGACATCCAGGACGCGCAGAAGAAGGCCGGCATCGGCCGGGGCGCGAGTCAGTAAGCGGTTTTTCCGGCGCTGCCCGCGTCCTGTGACGCAGCAGCGCCCTCTTCCCGCTTGTCGGGCACGGCGGGTTCCTCATGCAGCCATTCGACCAGGCCGTCGATGGACGAGGTAATCGACCGTCCGTGCGGAACCACGATGTAGTACGCGTCGGCGGGCTTGCATGACGCCGTATGCAGCCGCACCAGTTCGCCCGACGCCAGGAAGTCCGTCACGAGCCGCGCCCAGCCGAGCGACACGCCCTGCCCGCAGCGCGCCGCCAGCACGGCATCGGAATAAATGCTGCAGCGAAGCGCGTAATTCAGGCGCGCCGGCCGATGCCCCACCGACGCAAACCACGCCTCCCAGCCCATCCAGCCTTCCGAAGTCGAATCCGAGCCGATCAGCGGCATCTGCGCGAGCGCTTCGAGCGTCTCCGGCGCCTCGTGTTCGCGCAGCCAGTCGGGCGAGCACACGGGGAACACTTCTTCGTCGAACAGATAGGTCGAGGTGCCGTCCGTCCAGGAACCGTCGCCGAAACGCACCGCGACATCGACTTCGTTGTGACGCAGGTCCGCGATGAACATCGGATCGGTCAGGCGCAACTGCAGCTTCGGTTGCAGCCGCTTCAGGCTGGCCAGACGGGGAACGAGGCGCAGCTGCGAGAAGGCGGCGGTGGACGCCAGCACGAGTTCGCGCTGCTCGAAACCGGTGGAAAGACGGTCGAACACGCCCGCGATCTTCTGCATCGACTCCGCGACCACCAGATAAAGCGACTCGCCTTCGCCCGTCAGCGAGATGGAGCGGTGCAGGCGATGGAACAGCCTCACGCCGAGCGTCTCTTCCAGCACCTTCACCTGCCGGCTGACGGCCGCCTGACTGACGCCCAGTTCGCTCGCCGCATGCGTGAAGCTGCCGAGCCGCGCGACGGCTTCGAACTCGACCAGCGCGGTCATGGAAGGAATGATCCGCCTGTAACCTTTGGGGCCTCTTGCATTCTTCATCTGACGACGGTTCCTGTCCGGTGAATACAGCGTTCGAAGACTGCGGCAGGCGCGATTCTGCCTCAATTTTCACGGCTCGATACGCATAACATAGAGTAATGCGAGACGGAGATTAAAGGACATTGACGCTCACAGGCGGCACTCCAATACTGCGCGTACGGCGGCTGGGAACGCCCGCCGGAAACACATTCCTCTGGAGCGCATCGTGTCAGCCACTCCCCACAAGACCCATCGCGAACTGCTCGACAGCCGGGAGCCCGGCTGCGGCTTTCCGGGCGAAGTATTCAGTCGGCAGGACGTGTTCGAGAACGATCTCGACGTCTTCTTCAGCAAGCTCTGGATTCTCGCCGGCGTGACAGCGGACATTCCCGAGCCGGGCGATGTCTCCACGGTCGAAGTGGGCCGGGCATCGATCATGATCGTGCGCGACGACGACGACAACATCCGCACCTATCGCAACGTCTGCCGTCATCGCGGTTCGCGGATCATGAAGGAGGCGGGCAAGGCGAGCGTCGGCATGCTGGTGTGTCCGTATCACCAATGGACCTACGATCTCGACGGCAGTCTCAAGCACGCCGCGCACATGGGCAAGGACTTCGACGCCAAGTGCAAGAGCCTGATCCCGGTCCATACGAAGGTGATCGGCAGCCATATCTACGTGTGTCTCGCCGATGATCCGCCGGAAGACGTCATGAAGCTCGATCAGGCGATGACGCCGCGCTTCGCGCCGCATCAGATGCAGCGCACGAAGATTGCGTTCGAGGCGGAGATCATCGAGAACGGCAACTGGAAGCTCGTGATCGAGAACAATCGCGAGTGCTATCACTGCGAAGGCACGCACCCCGAGCTGTCCAATTCGTTCCTGCCGGAAGACTTCGGCTACTGTCTCGACGGTCTCGGCGAGGAAGCCGTCAGGGACTACGAAGCCTATACGGCGCGCAACGAGAAAAGCCGCGAAGACTGGGAGCGGGACGGCTTCATCTGCGAGCTGGTGGAAGCCGTCGATGAAAGCGCGCAGACCAATTTCCGCACGCAGCGGCTCGTCATTGCGGGCAGCAACGAATCGCAGACGATCTCGACCCGCGTGGCCAGCACGAAACTCCTCGGCGATCTGCAACGCCGCGACCTCGGCGACGTGCATCTGTGGGGACACAATTCGTGGACCCACGTGATGAGCGATCACGCGGTTGTCGCCTTCATTCTGCCGATCGCGCCGGACAAGACCGTCGTGCGCACCAAGTGGCTGGTTCATGAGGATGCGGTGGAAGGCGTGGACTACGACGTGCCGACGCTCACGGAAGTCTGGCTCGCCACCACGCGCCAGGACGCCGATCTCGTCGCGAACACGCACAGCGGCACGCAGGATCCGGCCTATGTGCCGGGCCCGTATTCGCGCTACACCGAAACCGCGCTCGACCAGTTCTGCCGCTGGTATGACGCGCGTCTGAGCGAGCACGGCATCTGAAACTCTATTGACGTGCATGGTTCACATGCACGTTTATGCACGTTTACATTCTTGTTTGTGCACACTAGAATGCACACTCATGAATGAAGACATCCCACTCGCCCGCCGCGATGAGATCGCGGCGCGGCTCGCACAAGGCCAGCCGGTCGTCGCGGCGGCGCTCGCCACGGAATTCCATGTCTCGGAAGACGCCATCCGGCGCGATCTCCGCGCGCTGGCGGCGGAAGGCCGCTGCCGCCGGGTGTACGGCGGCGCGTTGCCGATCACGCCGGCATCGGCGCCCATGGCCAGCCGGATCGACCAGGCCCAGGAACGCAAGGCAGCGCTGGCGCGTGCGGCGGTGCCGCTGATCGAACCGGGCGAACTTCTGTTCCTCGACAGCGGCAGCACCAATCTCTCGCTGGTCGCCCTGCTTCCGGAAGACTTCGGCCTCACGGTCGCGACCAACTCCGTCGATATCGCCGCCGCCGTACTGCGCCGCGCCGACCTGCCGCTCATCATGACCGGCGGCGTCGTCGATCCGGCGGTCGGCGGGTGTGTCGATGCGCAAGCCATGCAGCAGGTCGCGCAGATGAACATCGACCGCTGTTTCATCGGCTCGTGCGCCATTTCGTCGAAGGCGGGCATCAGCGCCTTCTCGCTCGCCGACGCAAGCTTCAAACGCGCGGTGCTGGCCGCCAGCCGGCATGGCATCGTGCTCGCGCTCAACGACAAGTTCGACGCCCGCGCGCCGCATCGCATCGCCGCCGTCAAAGCGATCGGCAGCATTGTCGTCGAGCATGATCTGCCTCGTGCGGAACGAATGGCGCTGTCGAAAGGCGGCGCGTCCGTTCTGGCGGCTGCGGAGGCTGTCGGATCATGAACGCGCGTTCCCTTCCCGAGCAGCGTGCTTCAGAAGCGGCGCATCCGGCCGCGCGTCTCGCGACACGGCTCGCCTTCCTCGTCGCGGGCTTCGGCGTCGCGTGCTGGGCGCCGCTCGTGCCGTTCGCGAAGCAGCGTCTCGGCGTCGATGACGGCGTGCTCGGCATGCTGCTGCTCTGCATCGGTCTCGGTTCCGTCTTCGCGATGATGATGACCGGCGCGCTCAGCGCCCGCTACGGCAGCAAGCCGATCATCGTGGCGGGCGGGATCGGGCTGGCCGCCATTCTGCCGCTGCTCACGGTGGCCGACACGCCCGTCGCGCTCGGCATTGCCCTGCTCGGATTCGGCGCGTGTCTCGGCTCGCTCGATGTCGCGATGAACATCCATGCAGTCGAAGTCGAGCGCGCCGCGCAGCAACCGCTGATGTCCGGTTTTCACGCGCTGTTCAGCGTCGGTGGATTCGCCGGTTCGCTGCTCATGACGTTCCTGCTGTCGATGCACATCGGCATGTTACTGAGCGCGTCGTTGTGCGCGGTGCTCATGTTCGGCGCGATGATCGTGGCGCGTCCTCGACTGATCGAAACCGCCAGCGCGAACGACGCACCCTTGTTCGCCGTGCCGCGCGGCATCGTGCTGTTGCTGGCGGCGCTGGCGGCGATCACCTTTCTCGTGGAAGGCGCGTTGCTCGACTGGAGCGCGCTGCTGCTCACCAGCACCGGAATCGTCGCGGCCGCGCAGGGCGGACTGGGCTACATGGGCTTCTCGATCGCGATGACCGCAGGCCGTTTCGGCGGCGATGCATTGACGGCCCGCATCGGTGATCGCGCGATGGTGTTCTGGGGCGGGCTGCTTGCCATCGCGGGCTTCGTCGTGCTGCTGACCGCGCCGTCCGCCGTTGGCGCGATGAGCGGCTTCGTGCTGATCGGGCTTGGCGCTTCGAACGTGGTGCCGGTGTTGTTTCGACGCGCGGGCACCCAGCATGCGATGCCGTCCACGCTCGCCGTCGCGGCCATCACGATGACGGGCTATGCCGGGCATCTGCTCGGACCGGCGGGCGTGGGTTTCGTCGCGAAGGAAGTGGGCTTGCCTGGCGCGTTCTGGCTCCTGGCTGGTTTGCTTTGTTTCGTTCCCGTCTGTGCGCGGAGGGTGACCGCACGTGAGCCCAATGAGGTGCGTCAATGAACGTTGCGCACGTGGCGCTCTGGACGCGCGATCTAAAAACAGCGGCAGCATTCTGGCGCGCGCACTTCGGCGCGAAGATCGGAGAGCCGTATCACAGCCAGCGCCGGCCAGGATTCGTGTCCTGCTTCGTCACGTTGCCTGACGGCGGCGCGCAGATCGAGCTGATGACGGCGCCGTGGCTCGCAAATGCCGACATCGCCGATCACGTGGGCTGGGATCATCTCGCGATCGCACTCGGCAGCCGCGCGGCAGTCGACACGATGGCGCAGCGCTGCGGTGCGGAGGGCTTGCTGATCGCGGCGCCCCGCATCACGGGCGACGGTTTTTACGAAGCTGTCATAGCCGCGCCGGACGGCACGCGCATTGAAATTACGGCATAGCTGCGCACGGCGTTTCGCCATTCACGCTGTTGCGCTGCCCGCCAGGTGCCCCGCTGAAAACCAACTATAGTGGGAGTTCACCCAGCGGAGGCTCCATGATCTTTTCAAAACGACAGGTGGGCGCGGGCAGCATTCTCGTTGCGACCTTGCTCTGTTCATCCATCGCGCAGGCGCAGCTCGGCAACCTTCTCAATCAGGGAAAGAGCAGCGGTGGCGGTGGACTGGGTAGTCTGAGCGGCCTGGGAAACGGTTTGTCGATGGACTCGCTGACATCCAGTAGCACGGGCAATGTCGCCGGCGTGCTCGAGTTCTGCGTGAAGAACAACTATCTCGGCGGCAGTGCGTCGTCCGTCAAGGACGGCTTGATGAGCAAGCTCGGCGGCTCGCCTTCCACGGACAGCGGCTATACCGATGGCGCGAAAGGCGTGCTCGACAGCGGCGGCGGCAAGACGCTCGATCTCAGCGGCGGCGGACTCAAGGAGCAGATCACGAAGCAGGTCTGCGACAAGATTCTTGCTCAGGGCAAGTCGCTTCTGTAGTTCGCTGATGAGCTGACTTGCTTTGGCACCCGTGCTGTCATCGAGGTGTCTCAGCCCGATCCCCGCAAATCACTCGTCCCGCGCCGGCGCGACACCGCCCGAAGCCGTCGTCGCGTCCGGCACGCAGGTGAACGACACCTTCGCCGTCTGCTCTTCCAGCGAGCGCACGCCGCTCGTCGCTTCGGACTTCACCGAGACGCGTTGCGAGCGTTGCTTGCAATAGTCCGTTGCGGCATCCATCGCGGCCTTGCGCGCGGTGGCCCAGGACATGCGCGTGCCTGTAGCCTTGCCCGTGACGGTGTAGCTGTTCGGTTGCGGCCCGGCGGTGATATCGCTGGTCGTGCCGCATGCAGCGAGCAGAAGCGAGAGCGCGGATGCGCCGAGTACGTGACGCAAACGTAAGAGGGATTGAAGTGGATTCGACATGCGCTTGTGAACCGTGATGAATGAGGACGGCCCGAATGGTACAAGCGCCCGCGAATTTCTTCACGGATCAGAGGAAACAAAGTGCATCATCAAGCCGAAGGCAGCCGCCGCGCACGAGTGTCCGCGCGGCTCTCGTGGATTGACCGCTCACACCCCCGGCTGTTCTTGCGCATTGCTCAGACTTCGGCGATCCGCTCGAGCAAACGTTGCAGACGGGCGTATTGACAGGGCGCAAGCCCCGGCGTCGCCAGCGCCTGCACGACGCGCGCACGCCAGTACGTCTGCGAAAACAGCGAATTTGCGCCTTCGAGACTCAATACCTGTTCGAGATGTTCGATCGCCGCATCCAGATGGCCGACGCTATATGAAGGTGTGCCTTTGTAGAAATCATTCATGGGCACGATTGCTCTGGCGAGCGGTTGTTTCAGATGAAGAAACGCGCTGCTTCGGCAGCAGGGCGGCACACGTGCGACCGTGCGCCGCCGGCCATCCTTAGTTCATGTGCTGACCGCCGTTGATCGCGATGTTCGAACCGGTCACGAAACCCGCATCGTCCGAACACAGGAATGCGACGAGCGCCGCGACTTCTTCCGGCTTGCCGAGGCGGCCGGCCGGGATCTGCGGCAGGATCTTCGTGTCGAGGATCTCTTGCGGAATCGCCGTCACCATCTTGGTGGCGAGATAGCCCGGCGAGATCGTGTTGACGGTGACGCCCTTCTTCGCGACTTCGAGCGCGAGCGACTTCGTGAAGCCATGCATGCCGGCCTTGGCGGCCGAGTAGTTGGTTTGCCCAATCTGGCCTTTCGAACCATTCACCGACGAAATGTTGATGATGCGGCCCCAGCCGCGCGACACCATTTCCTCGCACACCGGCTTGGTCATGTTGAAGACCGAGTCGAGATTGGTGCGCAGCACGGCGTCCCAGTTCACCTTGGTCATTTTCTTGAAGGTGGTGTCCTGCGTGATGCCCGCATTGTTCACGAGGATGTCGATCGGACCGACTTCGGCCTGGATCTGCGCCACGCAGTGTTGGGCGGAATCATAGTCGGCGACGTCCACGGCGAATGCGCGGATGTTGCGGCCCCGGCGGTCCATGTCGGCGAGCCATTCATTCACCTTGGCGTTGCCCGGCGAATGCGTCACGACGACCGCATAGCCCGCGTCGTGCAGCTTGATGCTGATGGCCTCGCCCAGACCGCCCATGCCGCCCGTCACCACTGCGATTCGCTTAGTCATGCTGATACTCCTCTCGAACAGATCTCTCAGATTGATGAAACTCGGAATGGCACCGGCGCCTTCCCTTTATCCCGACGCTTGTAATGATCTTGATGGTGCGTCGGGTCGCGTCTTCGCGGCGCCGGTGTGTACTTCGTGCTGCGTTGATACGTTGCGTGGACTTACAGACGTTCCACCGCCAGCGCCACGCCCATGCCGCCGCCGATGCACAGCGACGCCAGACCCTTCTTCGCATCGCGCTTCTGCATTTCGTGCAGCAGCGTCACC
>NZ_JARUXQ010000004.1:0-242649 GCF_031451265.1 Caballeronia sp. LZ033
GCATCAAGCTGAAGCTAAAAGGGCTGAGTCCTGTGATGTACAGAACTCAGCCCTCACGGCCCTAGCCCAAAACTGTCCAACTTTGCGGGGTCAGTTCACCGCAGCGAGGTTTTTTTCGTTGCGCCGCCAACGTTACTTGGCTGCGACCGTCTTCTGCGTCTGCTCGCCGAGCCCTTGAATGCCCAGCTTCATCGTCTGGCCGGCCTTCAGGTACACCGCGCTCGGCTTCACACCCATGCCGACGCCCGGCGGCGTGCCGGTGGAGATGACATCGCCCGGCTGCAGGCTCATCACCTTCGACAGATACGCCACCAGTTGCGCGACCGTGAAGACCATCGTCTTCGTGTTGCCGTTCTGATAGCGCTTGCCGTCGACTTCGAGCCACAGGTCGAGCTTTTGCGGATCAGCGATTTCGTCCTTCGTGACGACCCACGGTCCGATCGGGCCGAACGTATCGAAGCCCTTGCCTTTGTCCCATTGCGTGCCGTGCTCGAGCTGCCATTCGCGCTCGGAAACATCGTTGATCACGCAGTAGCCGGCGACGTAATCGAGCGCGCTGGCTTCGTCGACATACTTCGCTTCCTTGCCGATCACCACGCCCAGTTCGACTTCCCAGTCGGTCTTGACCGAGTTGCGCGGGATTTCGACGTCGTCGTCCGGACCGCTGATCGCGCTGGTCCACTTGTTGAAGATGACCGGCTCGGTGGGCACCGGCAGGTTCGACTCGGCGGCGTGATCCGCGTAGTTCAGCCCGATGCAGACGAACTTGCCGATACGGCCGACGCACGGTCCGATGCGCGGATTGCCGTCGACGACCGGCAGCGTCGCGACATCCACCGCGCGCAGTTTCGCCAGGCTCGCCTCGGTCAGCGTCGCGCCGGTGATGTCATCGACGACCTTCGACAGATCGCGAATCCGGCCCTCGGCGTCCAGCAGACCCGGTTTTTCCTGACCCTTGGGGCCGTAACGAAGCAGCTTCATCTGAGTTGATCCTCCTGGTTCGAAAAAGAACGATGACCGGTCAGTTCGACCAGCCACCATCGATGATGTGAATCTGACCCGTCGTGAACGACGAGTCGTCCGAGCCCAGATACAGCGCGAGCGCGGCGATTTCCTCGGCGCGGCCGACACGTCCCATCGGCTGGCGAGCGACGAAGGCGGCCTGCACCTGATCGACGGTGGCGCCCTGCGCCTTGGCCTGTTCCGCGATGCGGTCCTTGAGCGACGGCGACTCCACCGTGCCGGGACAGATTGCGTTGCAGCGGATGCCGCGCGTGACGAAATCGGCGGCAACGGACTTGGTCAGGCCGATCACGGCCGCCTTCGACGCGCCATACACGAAGCGGTTCGGCACGCCCTTCACGCTCGATGCCGCCGACGACATGTTGATGATCGACCCGCCGCCCGTCTCCAGCATTTTCGGCAGGAACGCGCGGATCGTACGATACATGGCCTTGGCGTTCAGGTCGAAGGCGAACTCCCAGTCTTCCTCGGTCGCTTCGAGAATCGAGCCGGCATGCACGTAACCCGCGCAGTTGAACAGCACGTCGACCGCGCCGATTTCCTGCGCGAGCGCGTTGACCGCCTGCGAGTCGCGGACGTCGAGCCTGCGCACTTCGAAGGGCTTGCCGTCGAGCGACTCCGTGCGGATATCGGTGGCGATGACACGCGCGCCTTCCTTCGCGAAAAGCTGAGCCGTCGCAAGGCCGATGCCCTGTCCCGCCGCCGTAATGAGCGCCGTCTTGCCTGCCAGTCTTTGTACCATCTACTGCTCCAGTCGAAGTTGTTTTTGAGACATCTTGGCTATAAGAGCCGGTTTGGGTTTTTTCCGAATCGCTTCAGAGTCGATAGAAATTTTGGGCGTTTGCGCCGAATATCGCGTCTTGCGCGGCTTTGTCGAGATGCGCGGTCAGACGGCTTGCCGTGGCGTGCCACACGGCATAGTCGCCGTTGAGATTGAGCACGGGCCAGTCGCTGCCCCACATCAACCGCGCGGACCCGAACTGTTCGACGAGATGCGCGACATAGGGTTTCAGCGTGGCCTCGGTCCAGCCAGCGTTTGCCTCAGTCGCGAGACCGGAAATCTTGCAGTGAAGTTGCTGCGGTAGTGCGGCTAGTCTCGCGATGCTGTCGGCCCAGGGCTGCCAGCTGGATTCGATGCCGTCGCGAATCGGCGGCTTGGCCGCGTGATCGACGACGATTTTCAATGTCGGATAGCGCTCGACGAACTCGATCAGCGACGGAACATGCCGCGTGAAGATGAGCGCGTCGAAGGCAAGATCGAGATCGATCAAGCGATGGATCGCCGCCGGATGTGGCGCGTGGGCGATCCATGTGTCGTCGGGCAGATCCTGAAGCATCGGCCGCACGGCTTTGAACTTCGGGTCGCGAGCGAATGTGTCGATCATCTGCACGGCATCGGGCGAATCGAGCGGCACCCAGCCAACCACGCCGGCAATCGAATCCTCGGTGCGGGCCAGATCGAGCAGATAGCGCGTTTCATCGATGGTCGGCGCAGCCTGCACGACGACCGTTCGAGCGATACCGGTTGCTTGTCGCAAGCGCGTGAGGTCATCGGGTGCGAAGACGCGGTAGAGCGGCTTCATGTCCGGCGTGAGCCAGCCGTAGTCGCCTCGCGCCGGATCCCAATAGTGTTGATGCGCGTCGATGTTCATCGCGGCACCGGCGCATCCGCATGCAGCAAGCCTTCGGCGCGCAGTGCATCCCAAAGCGCCGGCGGAACCGGCGTCGCAAAAGATGCCGCGTTCTGACGCACTTCATCCGGCGTGCGGGCGCCCATCAGCACCGTGGCCACGACTTTATGCGCATAAGGAAACTGGATGGCCGCGGTCGACAGCGCTACGCCGTGCTCCCGGCACACGCGCTCCAGTTTGCCGACACGCTCGACGATGTCCTTCGGTGCATCGCCGTAGTTGAACTTGAGATCGCCATGCGCTTGATGGTCAAGCCCGCGTGCCAGAATGCCCGAGTTGAACGCGCCGCCCAGCAGGATGCTGACGCCACGCTTTTCGCATTCGGGCAGGAGATCGTCGAGGGTGTTCTGTTCAAGCAGCGTGTATCGTCCCGCGAGCAGCGCGCAGTCGATGTCGTACTCGGCCATCATCTCGCGCACTGCAGCGCCTTCATTCACGCCGAGGCCGACCGCCTTGACGCCGCGCGACTGCTTCAACTCGTCGAGCGCGCGAAAGCCGCCTTCGTTGGTCAGTTGCTTCCAGTAATGTGCGTTGTTTGCACCATGGGTGACCCGGCCGATGTCGTGAATCAGCACGATATCGATGTCCTTCATGCCAAGGCGCATCTGGCTGTCCTCGAAGGAACGCAGGATGCCGTCGAACGTGTAGTCGTAGATTGCCTGGAACGGCAGCGGCGCGGCCCAGCCTTCGCTGCCGTCGTCGGGCGTCGTGCGTGGGACGAAACGGCGCCCGACTTTTGTCGACAGCACGAAGTCTTCACGTGGATAGCGCCGCAATGCATCGCCAAGACGATGTTCCGCCTTGGTGTGGCCATAGTGTGGCGCGGTATCGAAGAAACGAATGCCGGCTTGCCAAGCGGCGTCGACCGTCGCACGCGCGGCGTCTTCAGTGAGTTCGTGATAGAGGCCGCCGAGCGGCGCAGTACCGAGCGACAGCGCGCTCACTTCCAGCGGCGTGCGGCCAATCTTGCGTCGGCGCGAAACAGCCTGGGTGTCTCCGGTCATGTGCAAGCCTCGGTGGTTTCCTTCAGTGTGAAGCGTTCTCGGCCGTGCGAGACGCCACAGTACCCTGTCGCGCTTCTCCTCGCAAACCTGCGGACCGGGACATTGACCTTATGAGGAATCCGCGGACTGCCGCTGCTTGCGATGTTCGAACTTCGAGGAGCTCGAGATCACGCGCGTTTGCAGCGGACTCGGCCAAGTGGCGATGCGCGCCTTTGATCGCAGTCGGCGCCGCGACGTCCGTGCCAACGCCTTTTGCTATAACAGCGCGCGGCAATTCTCGCAGTGCGTCGATCTCCTGCAAGCCTCTCATCGGCGCCTGGTTTTGCGTGTACATGGCTGCCGCTGGATTTACGGACGCCCATGCAAGCGCTCTGTCAGACATCATTTCCCGGCGCGTTTATTCATCAGTGAACGTAATATTCATATTCGCACGACACGAAGTCAAGAAAGCGTTGAGTCGGAACGGCAAGTAGTTTCCCGAACGCGCCGAAATGTGAACCCTTTCTGCGGCTTACACTGGCGCTCCTGACACCAGATATCCACCCAGACTGAGAATGCCTTCCGAACCGATGGACCAGGATGTCGATGCCGACCGCTACCGTGCACCCGCGCTCGACAAAGGCCTCGACATCCTCGAACTGCTGTCTGAGCAGAAGTCAGGGCTGACGCGCGCGGAAATCACGAAGCGGCTCGGGCGCAATGCAAGCGAGATGTATCGGATGCTGGAGAGGCTGGTTGCCCGTCAATATGTCGTGCGTTCGCCGGAAGGCGATCGCTACTCGCTGAGCCTCAAGCTGTACGCACTTGCGCATCGTCACCCGCCGATGAACCGGCTGATTGCAGCGGCCCTCCCAGCGATGCAGCGTTTCGCCGACGCTGCCGAGCAGTCCGTGCACCTCGTGGTCTACGAGCGCGGGAATCTGCTGGTGATCGCCCAGGTGGATGGGCCTGGGACTTGGGGCATATCGGTGCGGCTTGGCGCGCGCGTCGGTCTGATCGATACCGGCTCGGGCCGCGTGATGCTTGCCTTTCAAACGGACGAGCAACGCGAACACATGCTCGCCGAACATACGAAGGTCAAGGGCGAGATGACCGTGGACGGTGCAGTGCTGGACGCCGACTACCGGCAGATCCAGGAAGCGGGTTTTTCGAGGAAGGACAGCCAGCAGAGTTTCGGCGTGACAGACGTGACGTTTCCGTTGCTCGGTCCTTCGGGCCAGGCGATTGCCGCCCTCACCTGTCCATATATGCGGCGCATCGACGACTATGTTGCACCGTCCGTTGAAGAAGTGACTGCCTTGCTGATGGAAGCATCGAACTCGCTTTCGATGACGCGTGACTGAGCACCGTGCGCGACGCGTTAGAATGGCGACCCTTCCAAAAGGCAAGGCGTCATGACGGCGCATTGCCGTGTTCAACCCGACGCATTTCCGATGGCGAAACTCCTTTCCGATACCGAATTCCTGCGCTTCTCCGAACTGCAGCAAAAGCAAGCCAGCTTCACCATCACGTCCGACGAAGCGGACGAGCTGCGCGAAATCGTCGCGCGCGCACAGAAGAAACGCGACGATCGGGCGGCTGCGATGCAATCGATCGAAACCTACATCGCGCAGTTCGAGATCTCACCGGACGAACTCTTCTCGGCTGAGCAGATCGGCGAAGCGGCGCGGACCTTTGGCCTCATTCCGGCCGCGAAAAAAGAACGCGCACTACCGCCTCAGTTGACGCACAACGGCAAGCCATATCAGTGGACCTCGCGCGCACTGCCCGAGGAGATTCGCGCGCCGCTCTTCGATGCGTTCGTCTCGGGACAGTCGGTCAAGCCGTTTATCGCGACGCTCAAGGACACATTGCGCTGTGCGCTGACCATTGCGCGGCTCGAGAAGGAAACGGGAAATTCGTATGCCGAAGCATTGCTCGATGAGCTCTCGATCTCGCGCGCGCAGGTCGATGACGCGCGAGACAAGCTCGCGGCCTAGTTCGAGGCCGGCTGTGTCGGCTTGACGCCCAGCCGCATCTTGAAGCCGACGACGCCTGGATCTTCAGTCTTCGTCAACTCGAAGCCGGCACGACGCGCCAGTGCGATCATGCCGGCGTTCTCCCGCAACGCCTCGCCCACCAGCCAGCGCGTGCCGCGCTTTCTCGCGTAGTCGATGATGCGCGAGAGCAGAAGCCCGCCTAAGCCCCTGCCTTTCATGTCCGAGCGCGCCGCCACGGCGAATTCGGCTGTCTCGTTGTCCGGATCGGCAATGGCTCGCGCGACGGCCAGCGTTTCGCCGGTGCCCGCATCGTCGGCGTGGGTGACGATCAACGCCATTTCCCGGTCGTAATCGATCTGCGTCATGCGGGCGAGTTGCGAGTGATCGAAGCTGCGCACGGCACCGAAGAAGCGAAGACGCAAGTCCTCCGCAGTATTGGCCGCGACGAAGGCGCGATGAGCGTCTTCGTCCTCGGGCCGGATCGGACGCACCGTAATGCGCATGCCACGCCAGTCCAGCGTCTCCTCGAGGCAGCGCGGATAAGGGACGATAGCCAACGGCTTGCGATGTACACCGAGTGTGAGTTGCGCCTCGTGCGCGGAGACGGAATCGCGCGTCACACGCAGAACCAGCCGAAGCGCGACGATTTCTTCGATATAGCAAACGAGTTGCGAAAGTGCGGTGAGTGCCGCGAGCAGCAACTCCGTTGGCAGTTCGCGCGAGCGCGGTGAGCGCATGACCAGATCCCGCGACAACACGGGATTGAGCGGCGGCAGCGCGAATTCGTGCAGCGCATCGGCCAGGCCCAGAGCCCCCTCGGCCTTGAACTCAAATACAGGACCGAACACACGATGGTTGAGCAGGCGCGCCTGGATCTCGACTGCGTCGCTCGCCAATGCATTCGATGGTCCGGGTTTGACCGGAATGCCGAAGCGTTCGAGTGCGCGTGCGGCTCGTTCTCCATCCAGTTCCGCTACGCCGTTCGCTAACGCAGCACGGATGTCGTTCTGCGCGGTGTGGAGATCTCGCGGGAGCTCGGCCGGCTGACCGTCAGGCGTCTGCATGAGCAGTTTGCGTCCTTGTCGAAAATCAACAAGACGGGCGAAGGCACGCGCCAGCCGATGCGGCGTCGTATGGACCGGGATTCCGTTCGTGTGCAGGGCGTCGCGGGTTGTGGAATCCACGCAACCGAAAAAGCACGCCAGCAATCCGCGATAGGCGTGATGGCGCTCATCGATCAACGCGCGTGCGACATCGGCTACGGGCGCACTGTGCGTCGGCGCGTGCACGATAAAAGCTGTGCCGGACTCGCGATGATCCGCAAGTGCGCGAATTGCGGAACCGAAATCGGCAGGCGTGGCATCGTCGCCAAGGAGAAGAGGATTACCGGCATGAGCGCGCGGAAGCGCAGCCGCGATGGCATCGCGCGTGGCGGCCGGCCAGTGAGCGAAATCGTCTCCTGCGCTGGAGAACGCATCCTGCGCAAGCGCGGCGACACCGCGGTCACTCGTGATCAACGTCGCGACGTCACTCGACGCGACCCGGCCGATACCCAGGGTTTCGATTTCATCGAGCAGATCATCGAGCGAATCGACGCGCACCAGACCCGCGCGGCGGAATACGGCACCGTAGAGCCGATCGAATGGATCGTCGCGACCGGTGCGCAGGACCAGCACGGGCTTGTTGCGCGCGGCGGCCCGGGCGGCGGAGATGAACTTGCGTGCGGAAGTCACGCTCTCGATGGCAAGCAGGATCGCTCGTGTGGAGGGATCGCTGGCGAGGAAATCGAGGATGTCACCGGAGTCGACATCGGCCTCGTCGCCCAGTGCAATGACTTTCGAAAAACCAAGGCCGCGTGCGTTCGCCCAGCCGAGAACGCCGTTAGTCAGCGCGTTCGATTCCGATACCCAGGCAACACCACCGGGTTTGACCTTGCAGGCGGGAGCTCCAAGACACGCACCGATGGCAGGTGTGACGACGCCTAGGCTCGATGGCCCTACGATGCGCATCAGGTAAGGGCGCGCAGCGGCGAGGGCCCGTGCGGTCCACTCCTGGGTGCCAAGACTTGCTGCTTTCCACTGCGCTGGTTGCGTGGCTGAGGAGCCTCTTTCTTGCCGATCGGCCTCACCGACGATTACTGCCGCCTTGGTTCCTCGTCTACCGAGGTCCTCGATGAGCGCTGGCCAAGTATCGGGGCGCGTACAAAGGATGGCGACATCAGCGCAGTCAGGCAGTGCGGCGACAGTCGGATAGACGGGGGTATCGTTTAGCGCTTCATGCTTGGGGTTGACGGGCCATAGCGATCCAGCGAATCCGGCACATAGCGCGCGCGTCCAGACCATTTCTCCAACGCTTCCGCTCCGTGACGACGCACCGACCACGGCAATCGACTTCGGTCCAAACAGTGTGTCGAGGTTGCGAACGGTCATGGCAACTCCAGCATCGAAGCTTGATAGAGCGCTCAAGGATAGGCGATTTCGCTTGATGGCATTGGCCGCGGCGGACAGTCGTGAGCCGTGCCTTTATGCGCATAAAGCCTCCCCATTGGATCCACGAGCTACGCCAGCGAGAGCTTCATATAATTCGTGCGATGGGAGCGTCCAAGCTTTATGCGCATAAAGCTCGCAGTGATCGAGGCACACTGAGACGCTCATGCCTGAGACGACAGCAGGCAGCCGCCGAAAGATTCATTTCGCGACAAGTATCGGCGCTGATCGCGGGAAACCGGCAAGGGCTCGCCTTTCCTTTTGTTCTTGAATGTCTCAACGCCATAGCAAACGATGGCAAGCCTAAACGAGAAGAACCGTCCACGAATCACACGCGAACCACACTCAGGCCAAACTGCCTCGCCATGTGGCTTTATGCGCATAAAGATCTCGCAACTCGGGCAATTGGAAATGCGCCGCGGCCCCATTGGAACATCTGTGCATTGCCATAACACGCGCAGCCGTGAAGCATTGACACCACCGCGCAGCAGCGTTGTTACTCAAACCTCCCTGTCTTAGTTCGGCTCAATCGAAGCTTTATGCGCATAAAGCTAGGCCGAACGGCCAGCACACTCTGATTCAGCTAATTTGACTGGAAAAATCACTACGTCAATGTAGAATTCAACGAACTTCAAAAATTCGGAGCAGAACGTGGCAGCGGAAATCATAGCGATCACGCAGCAGAAGGGCGGGGTCGGCAAGAGCACCATTGCGATGCACTTGGGGGCAGCTTTCCACGAGAAGAAGAAGCGGGTTCTCGTCGTGGATGCGGATGGGCAAAACACACTTGTCCACTGGTCCAGCGCTGCCTCGGACGAGGCCCACGGTATTCCGTTTCCTGTGGTTAATCTGTCGGAAGCGGGGGGACAGATCCACCGGGAGATCAGGAAATTCGTCAACGACTACGACATCATCGTGGTGGATTGCCCGCCCTCCATTACGGAGAAAGTTTCCGGCGTGGTTCTTCTTGCAGCGAGTGTCGCTGTTATTCCGACGTCTTCATCACCAGCCGACTATTGGTCAAGCGTGGGCCTGGTCAAACTGGTCCAGCAAGCGCAAGTTATGAACGAAGACTTGCGCGCTGTCTTCCTCCTCAACAAGACCGAAGAGAAGCGCATGCTGACGCGCGAACTCAAGGTAGCCCTCGAAGAGCTTGGTTTTCCTCTGCTCAAAACTCAAATCCCCACCCGCGAGTGCTACAAGCAGGCAATGGCACTCGGCCAAACCGTGCTTCAGATGACCGATCGTGGTTCGCGTCTCGCTGCGATCGAGATTCGCGCCGTTGCCGATGAAATCCTCGGCATGCTCTCCTGACTTTATGCGCATAAAGGACCCTGAATGAAACCGTCCCAGTTTGCAAAGGGCTTCAAGGCCCGTCCCGACTCCACGAGCAGCGAGAAGCGCACGGCGCTTGACCGCCTCAATGCGATCGACGGAATCGTCGATATCCAGCAGGCAAGTCAGGCCGCTGCAAATGGCCGTTCCAGCGCCTTTGCTGCCGACGACACCGCCGATGTCACCACCGGCGCCGAAACCGATGATTACCGGGCCTGGAGACGAGCAAACCGTTACACCGCCGGTCAGATCATCGATTTGCCGCTCAAGTCAATCAAGCCAAGCCCATTCAATCCCCGCCACTTTTATCTGAAGACGTCGATCGCCGAACTTGCTGTCAACCTCGCGAAGCAAGGGCAGCAACAGGCTATCCACGTCATCCCGGACTACGCCAGCCCAGGAACCTTTTTCGTCAGTGACGGCGGCCGTCGCGTGCGCGCGCTGAAGGAGGCGAACAAGGAGACGGTCAAGGCGGTGGTGGTCGACTTGCCTATCGGCATCGAGAGTTACAAGCTTGGCTACGATCTCAACGTCCAGCGCGACTCCCAAACCGTGTTCGACAACGCCGTAGTCTGGCGGCGCTTCCTCGACGAGAAACATTTCCAGAGCCAGCGCGAATTGGCCGAGCATCTCGGACTCGACGAATCGACGATCGCAGTGGCCCTGTCCGTCGCCAAGCTTCCCGAGAACGTCATGCAGGAGATGGTCACTCGACCGGACCGGTTCGGCTCGAACATGGCCTATCAAATCGCGCGCTACCATACCGCCCGCGGCAGCGACGCTACGCTGCGCCTGATCAACAAGATCACGTCCGACGATCTCAGCACACGCCAGGTCGCTGATATCGTGAAGGGACGCGCGAGCGGTCAGGCTGGATCCAGGACACCGAGCCGTCAGCGCTATGCCCAGCGACTCGAAATCAAGCTGGACGGAATCGCGGTAGGTGATTTGAAGTCTTACGGAGAAGATCGGCTCGAACTTCGTTTGCGTGGCTTGTCGCGCGAAAAGCGTGATGAACTGCTGCATCAGATCGAGACGATGCTCGAATCGGGAAAGCTCAAGAGGTAAGTGTCGCCCGTCGTCGGGGCTGAGCCCTGCCGACGCTGTGGGCCGGTCGCCTTCCAGCGGAACCGAGGTTCAACCAGCGCGCGACTGGCTCAGCGTGAACGCGAGAAGGTCTCCATCGGTGGGCTCGCCCCAGGTCTTTCGCGCAAGCCAGTCGAAGAACGACGTTTCACCCAGTTTCGAATCCAGGCCGCGCTTGCGCCAATCCTCACGCATATGCGTGCCCAGTCCCGGTAGCACATCTTCTTCGAACGACTGACGCGCAACTTCCCGTTCATCCTCACCTTGCTCGTCGTAGAGCACGCGCGCTTCCTTGCGTCGATAAGCCGAGAACTCGCTCAGCAGACGCGCCTTGAGATCGTCCGCGCCATTGACCGCTGCGGCCATCGCTGCACGCGGCACGGCACCGTTCGCAGCCGGCGGAGCGGCATCTACGGGAGGTGCGTAGCCTTTCTTGAGTGCATCCTTGAACAAGGCAGCTGCGCTCCGAACCGCCGGCAATGTCGTGCTGCGCATGCGCTGCTCCGTCATCTGCAAGGCCGCGCGAATACGGTTCTCTTCACTGTCTGCGTAGAGCGTTTGCGCATCCTTGAGCGGAATACCGATCTTTACCATCCGGTCGACCAGCGTGCTATCGAAGACATTCGGATGTTCGTCCAGCGCCAGCATGGGCTGTTTCCGCTCGGTCACGCGAAACTGGATCTCGGCGACTCGACGTCCCTCCCGGTGCTCCACCAACTCGACAAAGATGTTCGTCACCGCGTTCACTTCAGCAATGGCCGGACGCAAGTAATCCCGCTTGAAGTACTTGTATTCTCGTTTGGCTTCGTCGCCCGCTTCCGTGTCCGGCGTACCGGATAAAATCGGCCGCCACCACTCCCAGGTCTCGCGCATCGTCAGATGGCTGGGATTGGTCAGGTATCTCACGCAAATCTCATATAGCGCAAGGCCGGCGCTGCTGCGTAACTGACTCTGAAACTGAAGGCTCAAACGGGCGTACTGGACGGGATCGAGCAGCTTTTTCTTGATCTTCGGCGCGAAGGAAAACTCCACCCAGACCCGGCGTGTCGTTGGATCCTCGAGAATTTCGGCGTCAGCGATAAGCGTGGAAATGCCCCACTTGCGACCAGGCTTCTGACTCGATGTCCCCGTGCTCCATTCGACCTGCACTGAGACCATGCGCCGCAGATGTTCCTTGACCAATGCTGTGTCATTCGAATCGAATGCAGAGTTGGCCACAATATCCGACAACAGCGCGCGGTAAGTGTCACCGGATTCGTCCGCCTGCTGCGCAACGGCCAAGAGTACGTTGAACAACTTGCGAGTTAGCAGCGTGATCTTTCCGCTTTTTGGCTGAATTGCAATGGCTTCGACGGCCTTGCGCAGCTCCGCCGAGCTTGGGCTGACGACGTCGGTTTTCTTGGTGCGCTTGGTTGCCATGCGGTAAACGGATTCGAGATTGCGGTGAGCATACCGATTGGGGTGAACGGCGTCTATAGGGTCAATCTCACCGTCGAGCGGTGAAGCCTTGCAAGTCGTGTCGACTCACTGCGGTGCGATCCCGCAAACACTCACCCCTCACCGGTCGATCCCATCGGAGCAGCGCCGTATCCACGCGCGTAAACGGGAAGCGCCTTGTTTTCGAGGCTCCGGTGGACGAATCAATTAGTCCCGAAAAGACTCACCTTAAAAATTTTTTTGCTCGGCGGCCCTCGTGATGACGCTGGCGAAGTGCGCCGGTGGTGGCCATGCAGTGCGTGTATCGGCGTCGAATGAAGTCGACGGATGCCACGAGGTGCCTGGATGGCCCAATCAATCCGAGATATCTCCCGGAAAACCTCACCTTTCCCCCGAAATCATTTGGTGCATATGCCTTCACGATGCCCATTCGACACGCCTTTGTGCCTGGCCAGCTCCCGAATTGCCTCACCTTAAGCCAGCAAAGTTGGCGCGAAGGCTCAAACCAACCGTAACGCGTCTCCCGAAAATCCTCACCTTTCAGCAACTGCAAGTCAGAACTCTCGTCTTTGCAAGCACTTATCTCGCTTTCCTCATGCCTATTCGAGCGTAAGAGCACCTGTAGAACCTCACCTTTTGTCCCTACCAGCTCTCGCCGCGGTGGATGTGACAGCTCCTGAAATGTCTCACCTTTCGCCGGATCCGAAACTTCGCGTCATCTATAACCCATTGTTTTAGAAGTATTTTTCAGAAAAAGAGAAAGTTTCGCCCTTATCGAAGAACTGCCGGGAGACTGCCGCGTCCCGTAATTCCTCACCTTTCTGATTGTGACTTGCATCAAAAACGAACGAGTCAGCATAGAGATGACGTCCCGAAAACTCTCACCTTAGGCTCGATAGAGGCCTTCCAAAGGACAAGGGAAGACAAATCAGCGTTGGCTACTCCCGCAAGCTCTCACCTTTACCGGTTTCAGCAAGCAAAAATCGAGGCCAGCACCGCTTGGCGCCTGAAAAGACTCACCCGCATAGCGCGTTGAGTCCCGAATCGCCTCACCGATACGTAAAAATTGCCGATTCAGTCCGAAATTTCGCCCTCTTCGGTTGCTCCCGAAAACTCTCACCTATGACTTGGGCTCGCCAACGATAATCAGCATGCAAATCAACGTATCGAGCCTGCCAGGTTCCCGGAAAGCCTCACCGCTGCAGAACACACGGTCCCTGAACCCGCTCACGATGCCTCCTGTTGGAACTCACGATGCTCCCCGAATCTCATCACCGCAGCTTCCCGTAGAGCTTCACCATCCATCCCGGAGGTTCTCACCCAATCGCGCGCAAAGCCTTATCCATCAAGGGTTTCGCTTGGCGTTAACGGTTTTAACTAGGTTCAAAGGTGTTTACTTTCTAATACTCTCAAGCACCGCGAGTCCTCAGAAGAGGACAAACAGCAAACAGCCTTCGTGAAACAGCAGCGCATAGAACGCGCTAGCATTAATTTCATAAAAAACATAGAGTTGAGGCTTTTAGCTCACTATGTTTCACGAATAGGCCGCCTTGAGCGTCGATCAGCATGACCTATTCCGGCCAGCATCATGGCAAACCCGAGCAACGCTGTTGCAAAACTTGAAATTAGTATCAAACAGAACGTAAAACGTTATGATCGATATCTCGATATTGGCGTTTAAGCTATGAATCCAGACTTTCGCACCGCGCTTAGAGATGAAATCGAGACAATGCGAGCCAACGGCGCGCGGCGGCAGGATCTTTCCCAACATGCCTGCAAACGTCTCTTCTTCGACTTCGGCGTCAGGCCATCGGTAACGACGGTGCGTGAAATCACGCAAATCGGCAGCGCCAGCGATATTCCCCGAGACATCGACGCCTTTTGG
This sequence comes from Caballeronia sp. LZ033, assembly GCF_031451265.1. Classification (NCBI taxonomy): domain Bacteria; kingdom Pseudomonadati; phylum Pseudomonadota; class Betaproteobacteria; order Burkholderiales; family Burkholderiaceae; genus Caballeronia; species Caballeronia sp. LZ033. Next base: position 13,927 of record NZ_JARUXQ010000004.1, read on the forward strand.
ACCGAGGTACGGACCACGCTTCGTCCCCGACTTGATGCGGGCGCGATTCCGGAATCGCTAAGAGATCGCGCCGGCGAGCTGTTCGCCGCGCTCTATGACGACGCACTTCAGCACGCCCGTAGCGCGCTTGCAGAAGACAGGGCTCATCTCGATACTGCCATACGAGCCGCTGAATCTCAGGCTCGCGACGCAGACATTCGCTGTGAAGCGACCGAGCAGGCGCGAGAACGGGCGGATGCGCGCGCCGAGGCCGAAGTCGCGCGTGTTGCCGTGCTCGAAGCCGAACTGAACTCACTCCGAAATCAGCGGGCTGAGGCACAGGCGGGCCTGCGCGAGATTGTCGCTCGTTGGGAAACCGAGAATGAAGCGCTTTCCGCTCGTCTGCAACAGGAGCAATCAACGGCGGCACGTCTGCACGACCGAGTTGATCAACTGCAGAACGAGATGCGTCAGAGCGCAGAGCACTACGCTCAGCAAATCAAGGATGCCGTCAAGGAAGCGGAACGGCGTGTAAGGCCCATGCTCGTCGAACTCGACTCCTTGCGTGGCATGGCAGCCACATACCAAGCGGGCATGCGCGAGACGAGTCAAAAGGAATTCGACTTCATTCAGCAACTGAGCGCGGCCAGAAGCCGCGCTGAGAGGCTTGAGTCTCAAGTGCGCGTTCAATCCGATGAAATCGACGCGCTTGTGCGCGAGCGCGACCTCCGGAGCACCCAAGCGAGCGTCAGCAAGGAAATTGGTGAACTGCTCGCGGTGCTGGCGGGAGACGGGCGCCTGAGTGCAGCGGAAATCGCCGGGCTCGGCACTCAGGTCGACAACTACGTCGTCACGCCGATCGTCTGTCCAGGCTGCGATGCTGGCGAGCCCGAGATGCAGCGCCACGAAGATGAGTTTGAGCTTTCCTGCCCGCATTGCGAAAGAACGTCGGGCGCGGTGGCGTCGAAACTGGCGGCGGTGGATGAGTTTTTCCGCTCCAGCCGCGTCAACCATCCCTGAGTGGCAGCAGAGCAATGCACCCGAAAATCAAAGGTGAGGATTTTCGGGACCACTGTCGAGGCGTCGTGGGCTCACGTATCGGCGCCCGATTCATGGGCATGGGCCAGATCTCGCTCCCGTATCTGCTCACCCATCCAGTCTTGCCACGCGCGATAGAGGCGGTGTGCTGACACTGTCTGCTGAAGCCCGAGCCACTGCCCAACTCTGTCTGGATCCGTTCCGTTCTCGAACAGTTCAGCTGCGTAAGTGTTACGAAGTGTTTGCGGACTCGCCCTGGCGACGCGCGATGCGGCAATGCCGGATGCGTCCACGACGGCGTCGATCGCACGCAGCATGGTCGCCTTGTGCATCGAGCGTCCGGCCAATGCCGCAGGGAACAGCAGATCGCCGGCATGTCCCGCTGCTTTGCGTTCTGCCATCCACTGGTCGAGCAAATCGAGCGCGAACGGCGCGAGGCGCGCCTGTCGGATCAGCAACGGGTTGGCCGCGTCCACGGTGAGATACGGCGCGCCGGTTGCGTAACACTCGACGGTCAGCTGCGCCGCTTCGCCCGTCTTCACGCCGGCGCCAAGAAAGGCCGCTACCAGCGCCCGATCGCGCCGCTCCTTCCAGCGCTGGCCGGCCAGCAGCGAGCTCAGGGGCGAGTGCAGATGCGCGATGAGCAAGGCACGCTCGTCGTGCGTGAGAAAGCCGGTTGGCTCGTTGTCGCGGGCCTTGCGCCATGCCGCGTCTCCATCCTGCGCGATGAATCGCGCAGGGTTCGTCGCCGCCGATTCGACTTCCCGCACATGATCGAGCACGCGCTCGATGAGTCGCAGATAGCGCATCCGCTGCGGCCGGCGAATGTCCAGTTGCGCCACGAATTGTTCGATGACAGGCCGTTGCACCGTATTCAGCGTCGCGCGACGAGACGTCAGCCACTCGAGAAAGTTGCCCCATTGCGCGCGATAAACGTCCGCCGACGATGCGCGGAACTCCTGTTGAGCAAGCCACGCGTCGAAGGCCGAGTGAGGGTCGGCTTGCCAGTCAGCGCGCTGTTGGTCGAAGAGATCGGAAGTGTTCGGCATGGTTTCGGTAGCGCGTGCCTCGCTGTGTTGCACTGTGCACAGGGTCGTGCCTCGTGCTTTCTACGTCAAGCACCGCTGTGATAGAGATCGGAACGCTCGTGCTGCGCGAGTCGGGTGCGGTGATGTAGCCCGCGAAACTCACTGATGAGAGAACTCTGATTTCTCGCCACCCGCTGAGGAAGCATCGGGTGGCTTCGGCGGGAATTTAATGCTCGTGGGAGCACGCGGATTGTCCCGCGTGCCAGGACGCTTGGCCTCAGTGCGCGGCGATTGCCAGTTGCGGTCGGCCATGTCGAGCAGCGCGCTCGTAGGCGTCGACAGCGAACGCGAATACTGCGGGTAAGGCGTCGGACGAAGCGACGTCGACTACGTCGTCGGTCTGAGGGAAATGGAAGTTATCAGGCCGCGAGAAGAGTTCGCGAAGCGTGGCTTCGTGCCGCCCGGCGAAGCCCAGATCCGCGACGGCCTCTGCTTCGATGGCATGCAGGAGGCGCCAGGTCAGCGGCACGCCCTTGTCGATATAGCGTGCGGCGATCTGCCGTGTGATGCGTTCCAGATCACGTACCGCACGAGCAAACTGCCTTCTGCTGAGACTTTCGCCGTTCGACTCCATGATTCACCCCTTTGCGAGCTGGTCTTATTGTACTGTATAAATATACAGTACTGGTGCGATGAAACTAGCGTCGCGCTACTGGTCGCGGCTGTATGTGCGATTCCGCCTACGCGTCTTTCAGACATCCGCCGCTATGCGCGCTTGCCAACGAAGCGCACTGTGGAGCCATGCTTGGGAATGGTCCTGGGCGAGGCGCGCAGAGAGCGGTTGAGAGCGGTTGAGTACGTCTGAACCGCATAGCGCACCCATTACGCTGCAAGACACGGGAGAACCGATATGAACAAGGATCAAGTGGAAGGCGTTGGCAAGCAAGTTAAGGGCAAGATCAACGAAGGCGTTGGCAAGATGACGGGCGACAAGGTCCAGGAAGCCAAGGGCGATATGCAGCAAGCCGCCGGTAAGGTGCAGAAGGGTGTGGGCGATGCACGCGAAGACGTCAAGGACAGCGTCAAAAAAAATCCGTAAGCGGATCTGACCGAGGCGATTTTGGCGCATCGGTTGCGCCGCTTTGAAGTGGGACGCTCATCGTTGAGCGTCCTTTTTTTATGCCGATCGGTCCAAGGAACCTTAGGCATGTCGAGTCGAGCGCGACGTCAGACGTTTATGCGCATAAAGCCCACCGCAGCGGTAAAGACCGCAGCAGCTACCCATGAATGACGATAAGGAGCGCCTTGGCTTCAGCACGTCCGACGTTGCAAATCGCATGCGCTTCATCTGCCGCATAACGCGCGGTATCGCCTGCTTTTAGTCGACGTGCCGATCCCGACGCTTTGATCTCTATAGCTCCGTTCAGCACGGTGAGATGTTCGCGCGTGCCGGGTTCATGAGCTTCCGAAGTAAGCGCCGCACCAGTTTGCAGCGTGAGTTCATACCACTCGAATTTACCGGCTAGCTCGATCGGCCCCCAGACACGCAGCTGATAGCCGCCGTTGTCGCCGGTCAAGGTCGGAATGTCGTGGGGGCTGGCGACGCGAATCGCTTCCACCGGCCTTTGTTGCGCGAATAGTTGATCGAGGCTGATCCCGAGCGCATTGGTCAGTCGCCATGCAACCGCGATAGTCGGATTGGCTTTGTCTCGTTCGATTTCCGACAACATCGATTTCGACACACCCGCCGCGCGAGACAGGTCGTCGAGCGTCAGCTGTCGCTCACTGCGCAAGCGCTGAATCATCTCGCCGACACGCGGCGGAGTCGCGCCGGCGGATTCGGTTGCCTTTCCTTCCGGTCCTGAACTTGCCATGACTCCCACAATCCCTTAGAGTGTTCGGTATATCGGAAATATGTTCGAAATATCGAACGTGTTCAGCGTATTGAATGGACTATAACAGGGCTATTGGTTGCGCGCGCACGCATGTTGGACTGCGTGCAACCTCTACCGGCCGCCACGAACGAGGATTTGCCATGAACGACCGATACCTCAGTCATCTCCGCGAGACACTCGAAGAAATCAGGGCTGCCGGTTTTCACAAGACCGAGCGCGTCATCGCCTGTCCGCAGTCGTCAGACATTCGCCTTGCGAACGGAAACGGCGTGCTTAACTTCTGTGCGAACAACTATCTCGGGCTGGCGGACGATCGCCGATTGATCGATGCAGCCAAGGACGGGCTCGACAAGGATGGCTTCGGCATGGCATCGGTGCGCTTCATCTGTGGAACTCAGACGGTGCACAAGGAACTTGAGCACGCCATCGCGCAATTCCTGAAGACCGAAGATGCCATTCTCTATTCCAGCTGCTTCGACGCCAACGGCGGCCTATTTGAGACGTTGCTGACCGAAGAGGATGCAATCATCAGCGACGAGTTGAATCACGCAAGCATCATCGATGGCGTACGACTTTCAAAGGCCAAGCGTCTGCGCTACAAGAACAACGATCTCGCGGACCTCGAAGCGCGTCTGCAGGAAGCCGACGCGGCCGGCGTCCGCTTCAAGCTCATTGCGACCGATGGCGTGTTTTCGATGGACGGCATCATTGCCGATCTCGCCGGCATCTGCGATCTCGCCGATCGTTATCAGGCGCTTGTCATGGTTGATGATTCGCATGCCGTCGGCTTCATCGGTGAGCACGGACGCGGTACGCCGGAACACTGCGGCGTGCTGGATCGCGTGGACATCCTCACGGGGACACTGGGCAAGGCGTTGGGTGGCGCATCGGGCGGGTATGTCGCGGCAAGCAAGGAAGTCATCGACTTGTTGCGTCAACGCAGCCGGCCTTATTTGTTCTCGAACTCGCTGGCGCCGAGCATTGCGGCAGCATCGCTCAAAGTGCTCCAACTGCTTGCCAGCGACGAAGGCGCTTCTTTGCGCAAGCGGGTCAAGGAGAACGGCAGGCGTTTCCGCGAGGCGATGACATCGCTGGGCTTTGATCTCGTGCCCGGCGAGCATCCCATCATTCCCGTCATGCTGGGTGACGCACAGCTTGCGTCGAAGATGGCCGATGCGCTGCTCGACGAGGGCGTTTATGTCATCGGCTTCTCTTACCCCGTGGTGCCCAAGGGGCGTGCCCGTATTCGCACTCAGATGAGTGCAGCCCACACGTCGGAACAGATCGATCGCGCGGTTGATGCATTCGCACGCGTCGGGCGCACGCTCGGCGTCGTTCGCTGAGCCTCAAGGCAGGCTTTATGCGCATAAAGCTTGAAACGGCCGCCTAAGCACCAAGGGACGCGTGCCGGGTCACAAGCCCGCACCACTCCATGCACGCGATTCCAGCACAAACCGTCAAGACCACCGTCAGGACCAAAAGCAATGAAAGCTCTCGCCAAACTGGAACGCGCCCCGGGCCTCACGCTTACACGAGTGAAGCGGCCCGAAGTCGGCCATAACGATGTCCTCATCCGCATTCGCAAGACCGCGATATGCGGGACCGATATTCATATCTGGAAATGGGACGAATGGGCGCAGCGGACCATTCCCGTGCCAATGCACGTCGGACATGAATACGTTGGCGAGATCGTGGAGATGGGCCAGGAGGTGCGCGGTTTTGCCATCGGCGACCGTGTATCGGGTGAAGGTCACATCACGTGCGGCTTTTGCCGCAACTGTCGCGCGGGGCGGCGTCATCTATGCCGCAATACCGTTGGCGTCGGTGTGAATCGCGAAGGCGCGTTCGCCGAGTATCTCGTCATTCCCGCCTTCAACGCGTTCAAGATTCCCCCGGACATCTCGGATGATCTCGCCGCGATCTTCGATCCATTCGGCAACGCAACGCATACCGCCCTCTCGTTCAACCTCGTCGGCGAGGACGTGCTGATTACCGGCGCCGGGCCCATCGGCGTGATGGCGGCGGCGATTGCGCGGCATGTCGGCGCACGTAACGTCGTGATCACCGATGTCAACGACTACCGGCTCGAGCTCGCGCGAAAGATGGGTGCAACGCGTGCCGTCAACGTGTCGAATGAAAATCTGCGCGACGTGATGAGCGAAGTCGGCATGACCGAAGGTTTCGATGTTGGACTGGAGATGTCCGGCGTACCGAGCGCGTTCACCGCCATGCTGGAAGCGATGAATCACGGCGGCAAGGTCGCGCTGCTGGGTATCCCGCCGGCGCAGACTGCCATCGACTGGAATCAGGTCATCTTCAAGGGACTTGAGATCAAGGGAATCTACGGTCGCGAGATGTTCGAGACCTGGTACAAGATGGTCGCGATGCTGCAAAGCGGTCTGGATCTCTCACCCATCCTCACGCACACCTTCCCCGTCGACGACTATCAACGCGCGTTTGACACGATGCTCTCCGGCAACAGCGGCAAGGTCGTACTCGACTGGACCGCAGAAACAATCTGACACCTCACTGCGCCGAATCCGCGCGCGGCTTTGAAAACTCGGCCTGGATGGCGACGTGCACATCGTCGCCGACTGCCGGATACCACGTCGTCAGCCCGAACTGTGAGCGGTTGAAGTGTCCATCGGCCGAGAAGCCCAAGGTTTCCAGCTTCGTGAGCGGATCTACCGCGTGCCCGTTGAAGGTGACGTTCAGGCCGACCGGCCGCGTCGTACCGCGAATGGTCAGGTCGCCCGTCAGCGTGCCTTTGTCGTCACCCGTGCGCTGGAAGCCCGTGCTGACGAATACGATTGTCGGATAGCGCTCCACGTCGAACATGTCCGGTCCCTTCAGCATGCGGTCCAGCAGCGGTACATTCGTGTTGACACTCGATGCATCGATGGTCGCTCGCACCGAACTGCCGGACAATCCGTCCGCAATCCAGTCGAGTTGCGCCTTTGCCTTGTCGAATCGAATGACGAAGCGTGAATAGTGAAGATGATCGACGTCGAAACTCACATTCCAGTGATGCGCATCGAGTTGATACTGTCCTGGTGGAACGCTCGATTCGCTCGACGACACATGGTGCGTAACGACCTGCAACGGCGTGCAGGCCATCATCGACGCGACAAGACTGGTTGAAATTAGCGCCTTCAAAACGTTCATCGCTCACTACCTCGAATACGGAAATTACGAACTGGAAGATCGGATCGGACGCCTTGGAAACACACGCCCGCCGTCACGTCGATTTCGTGCGTCCACCCGATAATGACGCGATCCGGTAGAGTTCGCCTCGCCCTCTCTCTCAAAAAAAGGCGCCGTCGCTGCCACGCGATGGCGGAGAACCTATGCGTCTGTCGCTACCCTGGCTCCGATCGTTTCATTCCGTGTTGCTGACCATTGCCGCAGTGCTGGCGTCCGGCTGGACATCCGCCGCTCATGCAAGTCTGTGCGGCGACGGTCTCTGGGCGGACGCGATGATCGCGTCGCATCACGTTCATCCGGACAAGGACTTCGAGCAGTTCAATCCGGGTATCGGCGTCGAATGCTGGGTCGCGCCGCAATGGGCGGTGACGGGCGGTTATTTCCGCAATTCGCTGTCGAAACCGTCTTTCTATGGCGGCGGTGTGTGGAGCCCGGATTTCCTGCACTGGCAGTATGTCCGTTTCGCGGTCATGGCCGGACTGATCTCCGGCTATGACTATGGCAGCTACGGAATCGGCCATAACCATACGGTCGGTCCCGTGGCCGCGCCGCTGATCATGCTCGAATACAAACGGGTCGGCGCCAATATCATTCTGATTCCGCCCATTCCATCGAGCGATCTTCCGTTCACGCTCGGCTTCATGCTTCGAGTGAAGTTCTGAGCCAGGCGATCCCGCTCCCCCTCACACCGTCCGGGCAGCATCTCTCAAACACTCGACCAACATCGTCGCGGCCGGCGTCAGCGGACTGTCGCGCCGCGTAATCACGCGCACTGATACCGCGGGCAACGGATCCGCCACCGGAAACACCGCGAGTCCGTCACGCGCCCACGGATGATCGAGCAAGCCCGCGGGCATCGACGCCACCGCATCCGATCCGCGCAACAGACCATGCGCGATGATGAAGCTCGGACATTCGATCACGCGTCGCGGCACCGCCAGCCCGCGCTTCGCATAGGCGTCGAGCAGCGCCTGAGTCGAGCTTTCCGGCGACGGATTCAACAGCCATTCGGCCTCTGACAATTCCGCGAGCGACGTGGCATGCCGCAGCGGATGATCCGCGCGCCCGACAATCGAAGAGCGGCTCTCATACAGCTCCATGTGATCGAATTCCGGAGCGAGAAGCTCGGGCACGACCACCGCCACGACGAAGTCGAGCGAACCGTCGCGCAGACGCGGCATCGCCACGCCTGGAAAGCCCTCGATAAAGCTCACACGCGCATCCGGCATTCGCCGCCTGAACGCCCGATAAGCCTGCGGCAGGATCGAGAGCGCCGCGGTCGGCGTAACGGCCGCGCTCACGCTGCCCGCACCGGCGCCTTTCATCTGCGCGATGTCGTCTTCGGCACGGCGCATCTCGCTCACGATCAGATGCGCACGAACCCGCAACTGCTGACCGAACGCGGTCAACTGCACGCCGCGCGCGGTGCGCAGCACGAGCGCCACGCCCAGATCCTGTTCCAGTTCCTTGATGGCCTTGGTCAGCGCCGCCTGCGACAAATGCAGACTGCGCGCCGCGGCGCGAATGCTGCCTTGCTCGGCCGTGGTCAGAAACGCGCGCAGCTGGTGATACTTCATGCTCATGACCGACACCCTAGGGTTAGCACCGACAACTATCAGTAATCACGCATTCAATTTACCGTCTTTTGGTTGGCTTTTCGGCTTTATATGCTTGGTGCACGTTGAATCGCATCGAGCAAGGAGGAGCCTCATGTTGTCAGTCGAACCTGTAATCCCCGGCATTGCAGCCATCGCGGGGGAATTTGTCGAAGTACGCCGGCGCATCCATGCGCACCCGGAACTGGCCTTCGAAGAAACCCGGACCAGCGAACTCGTCGCCGGGATGCTCGCGCAATGGGGCTATGAAGTTCATCGCGGGCTTGGCCGGACGGGTGTCGTCGGAGTGCTGAAGCAGGGCGAGGGCGGCAAGCGCATCGGCTTGCGCGCGGACATGGATGCCTTGCCAATCGAAGAAGCCACCGGACTGCCTCACGCAAGCCAGCACGCCCGCACGATGCACGCATGCGGACACGACGGCCACACCGCCATGCTGCTGTGCGCCGCGCGCTACCTTGCCGAGAGCCGCCAGTTCTCGGGCACGCTGATCGTGATCTTCCAGCCGGCCGAGGAAGGCGAGGCGGGCGCGCGGGCCATGCTCGAAGACGGACTCTTCGAACAGTTCCCGTGCGATGCCGTATTCGGCCTGCACAACATGCCCGGCCTGCCCGCAGGCGACATGTTCTTCACGCCGGGTCCGGGCATGGCATCGTCGGATCGCGTGAATATCGTGGTGCGCGGCGTCGGCGGCCATGGCGCGATGCCACATGCAGCGCGCGATCCGATGCCGGCCGTCGCCTCGATCATGCTGGGCCTCAACAGCATCGTGGCGCGCGAAGTGGATGCGCAGAAGCCCGCGGTGGTTTCGGTGGGCAGCATGCAGGCGGGCGAAGCCAACAATGTGATTCCTGAAACCGCGCTGCTGAAGCTCTCGGTACGCGCGCTGGATGCAGGCGTGCGCGCGCTGCTGCAGGAACGCATCACCGCGCTTGTCCACGCGCAGGCGCTGGCCTACGGCTGCACCGCCGAGATCGACTATGAACTCGGCTATCCCGTGCTGGTGAATCACGCAGGACCCACGGCGTTCGCCACCGAGGTCGCCGTGCAGATGCTCGGCGCACAGCGCGTCGAACCGGCTGCGAAGCCGTTGATGGGCAGCGAGGACTTCGCCTTCATGCTCGAAGCGTGCCCGGGCACGTATGCGTGGATCGGCAATGGCGTCGGGTCGAAGGGCGGCTGCATGGTTCACAACCCGGGCTACGACTTCAACGACGACATCCTCGCGACCGGCGCGAGCTACTGGGTGCGCCTGGCCGAAGCCTGGCTCGCCGACTGACTTTCGGTCCGACACCGCGGAACTCACGATGAATACGTCCACACTTGCCAGCGCCACTTCCTCATCCATTGCTCCGGCTTCCGCCAGCCGGGCGGCGCGCACGCGCCTCGTTGCGGCGGCGGCTGTCGGCAACGCGCTCGAGTTCTACGACTTCACGGTCTATGCGTTCTTCGCGCTCGTCATCGGCAAGCTGTTCTTTCCGGTGCACGATCCAGTCGGCCAGTTGCTGCTCGCCGTGGCGAGCTTCGGCGTGGGTTTCTTCACGCGTCCCGTCGGCGGCTTGCTGATCGGCATGTACGCGGATCGCGCCGGACGCAAGAAAGCGATGCTGCTGACACTCGGCCTGATGGCGCTCGGCACCGCGATGATCGCGGTCGCGCCGACCTTCGCGCAAGCCGGCCTCGCCGCGCCGATCATTCTCGTGCTGGCGCGGCTGATCCAGGGATTTTCGGCGGGCGGGGAAGTGGGAGCGTCCACCACGTTGCTGCTCGAACAGGCGCCCGCCAACCGTCGCGGCTTCTATGCGTCCTGGCAGTTCGCCAGCCAGGGTTTGTCGGCGCTTGCGGGCGCGTTGACCGGCGTGGCGCTTACCGCGTCGCTGACTCAGGCGCAACTCGAAAGCTGGGGTTGGCGCGTGCCGTTCATCATCGGCACGGCGATCGTGCCGGTCGGCTGGTGGCTGCGCCGCACGATGGAAGAAGCGCCCCGCGATACCCTTGAAGCCGCGCCGAAGGCGGCGAAGCTCCCGCTCGTGACGGTGTTGCGCGAACATCGCCGCGCCGTGCTCAATGGCCTGGGCCTGACGATCGGCGGCACCGCGGCGCACTTCATCATCGTGTTCTACCTGTCCATCTACGGCGTGAAGACGCTCGGGCTACCGGGCTGGACGTCGATGTTGTCAGGCTGCGTGTCGGGCGCGATTCTCTTCGTCGTGGCGCCGATCGGCGGCTATCTGTCGGACCGCATCGGCCGCAACCGGCTTGCTCAAGTTACCCGCATCGCATTGATGATCGCGATCTGGCCGGCCTTCGTGCTGCTCAACAAAGTGCCGACCACCGGCACCTTGCTCACCGTGGTGACGGTGCTGTCCATCGTGCATTCGCTCAACGTCGGCCCGACCGGCGCGATGCTCGGCGAACTCTTCCCGCGTTCCGTGCGCGCGACGGGCGCGGCCATTGTCTACAGCCTCGGCGTCGCAATCTTTGGCGGCTTTGCGCAGTTCTTCGTCACTTCGCTGATCGTCATCACGAAGAACGTGATGGCGCCTGCCTGGTATGTAATGGGCTGCGGCGTGCTGTCCGTGATCGCGGTGGCCTGCATGCGCGAGCGTTCGCAGGAGACGCTCGACTGAGCCTGAATCGTCGCGCCGCAATCCGGACCGGACAGGCGAACGAGGTGTATAACTCGACCTGTCCGGCGCACGAAGGCTTCCTCGCGCTGGACCCCAGGCCAACAAGAAAAGGGGACATTCATGCGCAAGCTGCGTTCGCAAAGCTGGTTCGGCGGTAACGACAAGGACGCGTTCATCCATCGTTCATGGATGAAGAACCAGGGCATTCCGCACGACGAATTCAACGGCCGTCCGGTGATCGGCATCTGCAACACGTGGTCGGAACTGACGCCCTGCAACGCGCATTTCCGTGAGCTGGCCGACTACGTGAAGCGCGGTGTGCGGGAGGCGGGCGGCCTGCCGCTGGAGTTTCCGGTGATGTCGCTCGGCGAATCCAATCTGCGGCCCACGGCCATGCTGTTCCGCAACCTGGCGTCGATGGATGTCGAGGAATCGATCCGCGGCAATCCCATCGATGGCGTCATTCTGCTGGTCGGCTGCGACAAGACCACGCCCGCGCTGCTGATGGGCGCTGCGTCGTGCAATCTGCCTGCGCTCGCCGTGTCGGGCGGACCGATGCTCAACGGACGCTTTCGCGGCGGCACGATCGGCTCCGGCACGGGCGTGTGGCAGATGTCGGAGGAAGTGCGCGCGGGCCGGATGACGCAGGAAGAATTCGTCGACGCCGAATCGTGCATGAACCGCTCGCGCGGCCATTGCATGACGATGGGCACGGCATCGACGATGGCCTCGATGGTCGAATCGCTCGGCATGGGCCTGCCGCACAACGCGGCGATTCCCGCCGTCGACGCTCGCCGGCAAGTGCTGGCTCACATGGCGGGGCGGCGCATCGTGGACATGGTGAGGGACGATCTCACGATGGACCGGATCCTCACGCGCGAGGCTTTCGAGAACGCCATTCGCACTAATGCGGCCATCGGCGGTTCGACGAATGCGGTCGTGCATCTGATCGCGCTGGCGAAGCGCATCGGCGTTGAATTGACGCTCGAAGACTGGGAGCTCGGCAGCGAGGTGCCATGTCTCGTGAACCTCCAGCCATCGGGCGAATTCCTGATGGAAGATTTCTACTACGCGGGCGGACTGCCGGCGGTGCTGCGTCAGATGGGTGAGCAGGGACTGCTGCATCGCGACGCGCTCACGGTGAACGGGCGCACGATCTGGGACAACGTAAGCGACGCGCCGAACTACGATGAGAAGGTCATCACCACCTTCGCAAAGCCGTTCAAGCCGCATGCGGGCATCGCGGTGCTGAAGGGCAATCTTGCACCGAACGGCGCGGTGATCAAGCCATCGGCGGCAACGCAGTCGCTGTTGAAGCATCGCGGGCGCGCGGTGGTGTTCGAGAACGTCGAGGAACTGCACGCGAAGGTGGACGACGACGCACTCGACATCGACGAGCACTGCATCATGGTGCTGAAGGGCGCGGGGCCGAAGGGCTATCCGGGATTTGCGGAAGTCGGCAACATGCCGCTGCCGCGCAAGGTGCTGCAGAAGGGCATCACGGACATGGTCCGCATCTCGGACGGCCGCATGAGCGGCACGGCCTACGGCGCGGTGGTGTTGCACGTGTCGCCCGAGGCCGCGGCGGGCGGGCCGCTGGCGCTGGTGCAAACCGGCGACATGATCGAACTCGACGTGCCGGCGCGGCGTCTGCATCTCGATGTATCGGACGAGGAGCTGGCAAGACGCCGCGCCGCATGGCAAGCGCCCGAATTGCCGCGACGCGGCTATTACCGTCTCTACGTCGAACATGTGTTGCAGGCGGATCAGGGCGCGGACCTGGACTTTCTCGTCGGTTCGAGCGGCGCGCCGGTGCCGCGCGACTCGCATTGAGCGGAGCGCGATCCATGTCCACGCAACTTCCGCCTCCGCCCGGCATGTGGCCGGTGCTCTACGCCTATTTCGATGCATCCAACCAGCTCGACACACGTGCCACGCGCATGCAGATCGACGCGACGCTTGCCGCCGGCGCGCCGGCCATCGTGACACTCGGACTGGCGACCGAAGTGAATCGTCTGTCGGATGAAGAGAAGCGCTTGATGATCGATGTGTGCGCTGCGCACATCGCCGGCCGCGTGCCGCTCGCGGTGACGATTTCCGGCGACAGCGTCGCTGCGCAAGCCGCGCTCGCCGATCATGCGCTCGAACGCGGCGCGTCCTGGCTGATTCTCCAGCCGCCTTCGAAGCGCGGCGAGCCCGAGTCGTTCTACTACGACTTCTTCGCGGCCGTGCTCGAACGCACGGGCGCGCAGGCGGGCATCCAGAACGCGCCGGAATACCTCGGCGTGGGTCTGTCGCCGCAAGCGCTCGCGCAACTGGCCGGCGAGCGTCCCGGCTTCCGTCTGCTCAAGGGCGAAGGGCCGGCCGTGACGATACGCGCGACCATCGAGCATCTGCATGCACTCGGCCAGACGCTGTCCGTGTTCAATGGCCGGGGCGGACAGGAACTCATCGACAATCTGCGCGCCGGTTGCGATGGCCTGATCGTGGCGCCGGATGCGTTCGATCATCAGGTCGCGGTTCACACCGCGTTTGTCGAAGGCCGCGAGCAGGAAGCCGAAGCACGCTATGCAGAAGTGCTGCCCGAGATCGTCTTCGTGATGCAGTCCCTGGAAACACTCACCTGTTACGGCAAGCGCATCGCCGCGTGGCGCATGGGCTTCGACGTGGCCTTCGATCGCGGCGCACAGCCCACGCCGTTCGGCATCGAATGCGCGCGGCGTTTCGCGCAACGTCTCGGGCCGACGTCACGCGCCGTCAGGCTTTGAATCAACTCAGCCCGGTGACGTCGGACGCCGCGTGAAGCGCTGTTCGGTCACCGTGGCGCCCCATTGTGTGCCTTCGGCCTCTTCCGCAAGCGTGAAGCCGAACGACTCGTACAGATGGCGCGCGGCGTCGAGACTCTTGAAGGTCCAGAGGAAGGTTTCGTCGTAGTGAGCATCGACGAAGGCCATCGCGCGCGCCATGAGTTCCCGGCCCATGCCGCTGCCCCGCAAGCTGCCGTCGATGATGAACCAGCGCAGATGCGCGACGCGCTTCTTAAGATCGCCGTCGATGGCGAGCGAGCCGAGCGTGCGCTCGCCTTCCATCACGAGCCACAAGGCCCGGCCCGGTGCCGGCAAACCTTCGGCGAACGCGGCGAGTTCCGTGGCGACCCTGCGCTCGAAGAACACGCCGAAGCCCGCATGATGCGCATAGAAGCGCGCGTGCAGGCTCGCGATATCGCCGATGCAGCCGGGCCGATAGCCATCGACGATACGTGCGTTGCTCACAGGCGGCGCGGCTGTGCGCGTGCGCTCGTGACCTTGCGCGAGCGCGTCTGCATAGAGCGCGAGGGAGCGCACCAGCGTCTGCTGATCTTCGGGTACGAGACGCCGCAACGCATCGGAGACCTGGTCGGTGGCGAACTTGTCGATCTTGCGGCGCAGTTTCTGCCCCGCCGCGGTGAGGTAGAGCTCGGACGAGCGGGCGTCGTCGCTCGATGTCTGCCGCGTCACCAGTTCCGCCGCTTCGAGCCGCGCGATCTGGCGGCTCGCATTCGACTTGTCGAGACGGAGAATGCTGGCGATATCGCGCGCCTGGATGCCTGGTTTCGCGCCGATCTCGATGATCGCGTGTACCGCCGAAGGCGCGAGTCCGCTGTCGGCGAGCGTATGCCGCATGAAGCCCAGTTCGCGTACGAGCTTGCGTGAGAATTCGCGCAGTTCGAGAATGGTCTGGGCGCGCGGCTGAAAGGGTGTATCGATGATGTCCATGCTTGCTCCGTCAATCACGCGACTGTTTTTCCTGGCACGATATTAGTTGCGATGTGCAACTTTCGCAAGCCATCGGCGTTTCGGCGTGGTTCCTGAAAACGCTCACCTTCAATCGTCTGTGAATTACACGCCCGGAAGAGAGCGCAAGAATCGGCGTGCGTCCCTGCCGTGCAGACGCGATGCTGGTCAGTCCTGATTCAGGAGCACGTCGATGATGAAGTGCCTTACGCTGTCTCTCTGCCTGTGCGTCGCACTGCACGACGTGGCGCATGCAACGCAGGCATCGGCGCCTGTCGCGGCTTCGGCAGCCGAGCCCAGGACGCTCAAGGAACGCCTCGGCGACAAGGCCAGCGACGAGCAGCGTGTGGACAATTGCCATGTTCCGCCGGAGCGTCGTGGAACGAAGGTTCGCCCCGACACGTGCGCGCACTGAAGCGCACGCGATTGTGATACCGTTCCCGTGCGTGTACTAAATCGTACAAATAAGGAGAGCCCGCTGTGTCATCTCAATCGACTTCTTCCGTATTGCGTGTTGGCGTTCTCGGCGGCGCGAACATCGCGCGTCAGTTCACGCGCGACGTCCGTCCGAGCCAGACCGTGTGTGTCGTTGCCGTCGCGAGCCGCAGCGATGCAACTGCGCAGGTGTTCGCCGAAGCCAACCAGATCGATGCCTGGTTCGGCAGCTATGACGCCATGCTCGCCAGCCCCGACATCGACGCCATCTATCTTCCCTTGCCGAACAGCCTGCATGCCGAATGGGCGATCAAGGCCGCGAATCACGGCAAGCACATCCTGTGCGAAAAGCCGCTCGCGCTGGATCGCGATGAAGCCGCGCGCATGTTCGACGCCGCCGACCGCAACGGCGTGATGCTGCTCGAAGCGTTCCCGTTCTATTTCCAGCCGCAGACGGCCGCGATGATGTCGCTGATCGGCGAGGGCGCGGTCGGCGAGGTGCGCGCCATCCAGGCGTGCTTCGGTTTCACGGTGGGCAATCCGGGCGCGAACATCCGCATGAAGCCCGAACTCGGCGGCGGCGCGCTGCTCGACGCGGGCAGCTATCCGCTGAGCCTGATTCGACTCGTCATGGGCAGCGCGCCGAGCCGTGTCGACGCCGTGGCGACGTGGGCCGACAGCAACGTCGATATCAGTCTCATGGCGACGCTCGTCTATGAAGACGGCCGGCGTGCGCAGGTGTCGTGTTCGATGGATGCCGCGAATCATCGCTATGCAACCATCATCGGCACGCAGGGCACCATCGATACCGAGTACCTGAATCACACGAGCGACCAGGCGTCCGGCGATGCGTACGGCTATCTGCCGAGCCAATTGCGCGTGCGGCGCGGCATTCCGAACTCGGTGCCGTTCGACGCGGTGCCTGCGGCAACGGGAAGCGGCTTCCTGTTCGCCGCCGAGAGCTTCGCGCGCATGGTCGCGACGCACGACACCGCCGCCATCGACTACTACGCGCAAGTCAGTCTCGACAACGCGGCGACGCTCGCGGCGATCATCGCCAGTGCGCGCAGCGGCAAGACCGTCACGCTTTAGGCGTCACTGCTGGCAGCCCCGGTCAGACCCACCACGAGATCAAGAAACGCGCGGGTCTTGGCCGGCGGATGATGCCGCGACGGATGATACGCATAGAGCGGAAAACGCTCGTCGGGCCAGTCGGGAAACAGGTCGATCAGCTTGCCGTTCTCCATCAGGTGTTCATGCCCGAGCGCGAGAATCTGCGCGATGCCATAGCCCGACAGCAGCGTGTTCAGCATCGTGCCGGGATCGTTGACGGTCAGGCGTCCGCGCGTCTCGACCGTCAGGCGCTTCTTCTTGCGATGAAACTCCCACACGAAGGGCCGTCCCGTTTCAGGATCGCGGAACTCGATGCAGGTGTGCGCGTCATCGGCGAGTGCTTGCGGCGTCGCGGGCTTGCCGCGACGCTTCAGGTAGGACGGCGCGGCTACCGTGTGGACCGGTGTATCCAGCAGCTTGCGCCCGATCAGGCTCGAATCGCGTGGCGCGCCAAACCGGATGGCGAGGTCGAAGCCGTCCGCGATCATGTCGCCGAGCCGGTCGCTCGTGATGAGCTCCAGTTCGAGATCGGGATGCGCTTTCAGGAACGCATCGAGCTTCGGTCCTAGCAGGAGCCGCGAGAAGATCGGATCCACATTCACGCGCAGGCGTCCGCGCACCGAGGTCGCGCTGCCCGATGCCATGGCCGCGGCTTCTTCCAGACCAAGCAGATGCGGCATGACGTGTTCGAAGAAGCGCCGGCCGTCGTCGGTGAGTGCGACGCTGCGCGTGGTGCGGTCGAACAGCCGGATCTTGAGGCGCGCTTCCAGCCGCGCAATGGCACGGCTCACGCCGGGCTGCGACATGCCGAGGCGGTCGCCCGCCGCCGCGAAGGTGCCCGCATCGACGATCGCCGCGAATACGCTGATGCCGTTCAGCATGCGTTCATTGAAACCGGCCATTCATGCCTCCGCGTCATTGACCTCGTGACATTCATGTTATCGCGAAGGCGGGAGATTGCGCGCAGAATGGGTCCGGTTCAATGGTGAAGGCCAAAGCAAGGGAGCAAGCACATGGCACGCATATTCATCACAGGATCGACGGACGGACTCGGCGCCATGGCGGCGCGACTGCTGCTCGACGAAGGACATCGCGTCGTGCTGCACGCACGCAATGCGGCACGCGCCGCTGACGCACATGCCGCCATGCCGGACACCCAAGCAATCGTGACCGGCGATCTTGCGGGCATTGCCGCCATGCGCGACGTCGCCGCGCAGGTCAACGCACTCGGACACTTCGATGCGGTGATCCATAACGCGGGCATCGGCTACCGCGAACCGCGTCGTGTCGAAACCGAGGACGGCCTGCCGCAGGTCTTTGCGATCAATGTGCTCGCGCCTTACGTGCTGACGGCGCTGATCGAAAAGCCCGCGCGGCTCGTGTACCTCAGTTCGGGCATGCACCACGGGTCACGCGCGAACCTAGACGACCTCACCTGGACGCAGCGGCCCTGGCGCGGCGCGCAGGCTTATGCCGAAAGCAAGTTCATGGACGTGCTGCTGGCGTGCGCGGTGGCGCGTTACTGGCCGGGCGTGTTGTCGAATGCGCTCGAACCGGGCTGGGTGCCGACGAAGATGGGCGGCGCATCCGCCCCGGACGACCTGGATCTGGCGCATCGCACGCAGGCCTGGCTCGCAGTCAGCGACGATGAAGCCGCGCGCGTGACGGGCCGCTACTTCTTCCACATGCGGGAACGGGACTGCGATCCAGCCGCGCGCAACGAAGCGTTGCAGGGTGCGCTTATCGAACAGTGCGAGCGTCTGTCCGGCGTGAAAATCGAGCGCCAAGCATAAAAAAAACGGGCCCTGCGAGGTTGCAAGGGCCCGTCCAATCACTCCAACACAATCCGCATCAGGCGTGGCGTGCCTTGGCGACCTTTTCCACGTTCATCGAGTCGGCGCGCAGGCGCTCGTACTCCTGTTCGCTCATCGGCACGGCGTCCTTCTTGCCGAGATCGTTCAGGCGGATGCGATACGTCTCACGTGCCGAGTACGCTGCAATCGCGGCGATGATCGTCACGCCGAACGCAATCGCGCCGACCGTCAGCGGGATGTTGTTCGATCCCGGCGGCGCCACCGCCGCGAACAGCGCGGGCAGCAGGGCCGTGATGGTCGTGCCGATGTTCTGTGCAATCGCCATCGCCGAAACACGCGAGCGGGTCGGGAACAGTTCCGGGTAGAAGCTCGGGAAGATCGCGTTATAGCCTTGATACACGACGCCCCACATCAGCAGCGACATCAGGAACGCGAGCGGCACGTTGTGAATGCTGATCGCGTAGAGATAGCCGAACGACAGCAGGCCCGAGACCAGGGAGCCGCCGATCATCATCGGGCGTCGGCCGATCTTGTCCGACAGGTTGCCGACGAACGGAATCACCAGTACCGCAACGATGTTGCCGACCACCGGAATCCACAGATACACGCTCTTGTGGAAGCCGATGCCATACGAAGACTGCACCGCATAGGCCGCACCGAAGATCGTCGCGACGACGGGAATCACGTTCATCAGCGCCATGCAGACCACGCGGACCATGTCGGGCGTGCTGTTGGCGAAGGCTTCCTTGATCGGCGACTTGGGCAGGTCGCCGTGCGCGCCTTCGGACGTGAAGGCCGGCGTTTCATGCACTTCCTTCCGGATGATGTAGCCGGCCACCAGCACGAATGCGGACAGCAGGAACGGCACGCGCCAGCCCCACGAATTGAACATGTCTTCCGGCATGAACGTGGCGAGCGGCAGGAACACGGCGGCCGCGAGAATCTGGCCGGCCTGCACGCCCTGCAGCGTGAAGCTCGCGTAGTAACCACGGCGTCCGAACGGCGCGTGTTCGAGAATCATCGAGCTGGCGCCGGAGATCTCACCCGCCACCGCAAAACCCTGGACCAGGCGCAGGACCACAAGCAGCGCGGGCGCGAACATGCCGATCTGGTGATAGGTCGGCAGGAGGCCGACGGCCATCGTCGAGAAGCCCATCAGGAACATGCAGATCAGCAGGACGTTCTTGCGGCCGTGCGTGTCGCCGAGATGGCCGAGCACGAATGCGCCGATCGGACGCGCCACGTAGCCCACGCCGTACGTTGCCAGCGACGCGATGATCGCCACTTTCGGATTGCCCGACGGGAAGAACAACTGCGGGAAAATCAGCGCGGCCGCTTGCGCGTAGATGAAAAAGTCGTAGTACTCGAGCGCCGAACCGATCCAGCCGCTCGCCGTCGCTTTTTTCGCCTGGCGGCCGCCGTGCGCGTCTTCCATAGGGCTAGCCATAGAAATGTCTCCGAAATAGGTTTATGGAGTTGAGCCTGGGAAACTGGCCGAGCGGCGGAGAGTCGAGTCTGAAAACACGCGTCGCTCTGAAAGTGATTGGAGAATAAGAGCGCAACCCCTTTCAATCAACATTCTGTGATAGATTTTGCGCGATTATCGTACGCGTGTGTGCGTTAATCGAACGCTTTTGGGGTTAGCACTAGCCAATGCGTTGCTTTAGCGGCCGAAACAGCCGTCGTTCCATAACTAAACAAGCATGTCTGCATGACTAAACCTGCACTCGACAAGCGCGACTGGATTGCGGGCCTGGAGAAGGGCCTGGCGATCCTCGAAGCCTTCGACGATCAGCACGCGCGCATGACGCCCACGCAGGCCGCCGTGCGCACCGGCCTCACGCGCACGGCCGCGCGCCGCTATCTGCTGACGCTCGCGCATCTCGGCTATGTGCAGACGGACGGCAAGCTCTTCAGTCTCACGCCGCGCGTGTTGCGCATGGGCTGGTCCTACTTCGAGTCGGCGCGTCTGCCGCGCATCGTGCAGCCTTATCTGCAACAGCTGAGTGCGCTGATCCACGAATCGGTCTACGTGAGCGTGCTCGATGAGTGGGACCTCGTCATCATCGCGCGCAACGGCTCCACGCGCGTGATGACCACCGGCTTCGTGCTCGGCGCGCGAGTGCCGGCTGCGTTGATGTCGGGCGGCATCGCGATGCTTGCGTATCGCGATGAAGCGGCCGTGCGCCAATGGCTGGACGACACCGAGTTCAAGCCCTTCACGCCGCTCACGATCACCGACAAGGAGCAGCTCTACGAGAAGATCCGCCATTCGCGCGTCGAGGGTTATGTCGAGATCGAGCAGCAATTGCAGATGGGTGTGCGCGGCGTCGCCGTGCCGATGAAGAACCGTCATGGCGAAGTGGTTGCCGCGCTTTCGGCCAACATGCCAATCGGAAAGGAAACGCGCGAAGCGGCGCTCGCTCGCGTGCTGCAGCCGTTGCAGGAAACGGCGTTGTCGATGTTGAACGTGATCTGAGTTTCAGCCGACCGGCCAGACGCAAAGGTGAGGGTATTCGGGATCGGGCGCCTTCGTTCGAACACAGCCCCTTGTTTGAAGGCTTTCCGACACTCGCAAACCGGCCAAAGGTGAGCGTTTTCGGGAATAAGGCAGAGCCCTCATTCTTCGCTCATTCACCATCCCTACACTCGGTCTCATGGTTGCAACAGCGAAAGCGCGCAACTCCATCCGAACATCGAACGAGGAAAAGGGGAACCGAGATGAGCCCGAACGTCAAAGCAAAACCTGTCGCCCAT
Source organism: Caballeronia sp. LZ033 (assembly GCF_031451265.1). Taxonomy (NCBI): domain Bacteria; kingdom Pseudomonadati; phylum Pseudomonadota; class Betaproteobacteria; order Burkholderiales; family Burkholderiaceae; genus Caballeronia; species Caballeronia sp. LZ033. Next base: position 35,206 of record NZ_JARUXQ010000004.1, read on the forward strand.
ACGCACCTTGGCGGGCGTACCGCATTGCTGCTCAAGCTGTCGGTCGTGAGCGTGGTCACTGCGCTTTCACTTGGCGTCGGCTCCGCGCCGGTCTATGCGCAGACTGTGCCGCTGGACAGCGACACCGCCATCCACGTGCAGCCGGTCAACATGCGCACGCTGCATGACCAGTTGAATCTCACGCCCGATCAGGAAGTGCAATGGCAAGCCGCGCTCGATGCAATGCGTGAAAGTCACGCCGCCGAGCGCATGAACGCAGACCAGATGCAGTTGCGCATGCAGGCGTTGCTGAAGCAGCCGATCCTCGATCTCTCCGCGCTGCACGCGCTCGACCAGAAGGCGGCGCAGCAGGACGCGCCGTTGTCCGGGCAATCGGCGAAGGCCTGGCTGACCTTCTACGGTTCGCTGAACAACCAGCAGAAGCAGACCTTCAGCGATGCGATGCGTCCGCAGTTCGAGAACATCGCGCATCATCCGGCGCGTCCTTACGATCCGCGAACCGGCCTCTGATGCGGCGGTGCGCTGTACACGCAGCGCAAAAAAACGGGCCGGCGCGCAAGGCAGCCGGCCCGGTCGCATCGCGTCAGTGGCAGGCAGCCGCGATGTGACGCACTCTCTCATGCATGCGGCATGCCAATCATCGCGACGAGGGCGTGAGCCTCGCGTGACAAGGCTCACGTCTTGAGACAGGAGAACATGCTGTCTCATGTAGCCCAACGCACTCGCCAAGCCTGTGCGGCCTCAGCCAACAGTCGTCACTCAATGCGCGGCCGCCATCGACGGATCCGCCTGGCCTTCGCCGGTGCGGATCGCGATCACGGCGAGCAGCGCGGCCGCGAGCGGCACCGCGAGCACGAGATAGAAGCCGCCCGGACCGCCGAGGTTGAGGAACATGCCGCCGACCGCCGAGCCCACGATCGCCCCCACGCGTCCCATGCCGATGGCCCAGCCCGTGGCGGTGGCGCGCAGTGTCGTCGGATAGGCGCTGACCACCAGATAGTTCAGCGCGATCTGTTGTCCGCCGATGCCGAGCCCCGCCGCGCCCGCGAGCGTGAACACCCATCCCCACGACGTACCCGCATAGGCCAGGCCGAGCGCAATGGCAATGCCCAACGCCAGCAGCGCGATCAACAGGCGTCGCGTGCTGATTTTCGGCAGCGCGATGGACAGCGGAATCGCGCAGACGATGAACACCGCATTCACCACGACCGTGCCGAACGGCGCCTGCGCGGCGGGCAGGCCGGCGGCCTTCAGCACCGTGGGCAGCCACGAAAGGAACATGAACCACGCGATCCAGTTGAAGAAGTACACGGCCCAGATCGCCACAGTGTTGCGCGCATTGCCTTCGCGGAACAGCGCGCCGACGCTCGCCCGCGCGGCAGCTTCATGCACGGCGAAGCGCGCGTCCGGCGCAAGCGGTTGCGAAACGATGCGCGCCAGCACCGCGCGGACGGCGCGATGATCGTCGCGCGAACGCGTCACGAGAAAGTGCAGTGACTCGGGCAGCACGAACCAGAGCAGCGCGAGCAGCACGAGCGGCGCCGCGCCGCCCGCGACGAACACGCCTTGCCAGCCGATCACGGGCAGCATGCGCGCGGCAAGCAAGCCGCCGAGCATGGCGCCGGCGGGCAGTCCGAGCAGCACGCCGGTCATGATCGCGCCGCGATGCCGCACGGGCCCGTATTCGGCGGCGAGCGCGAGCAGGACCGGCGTGCAGCCGCCCATGCCGAGGCCGGCGATGAAGCGCAGCGCGAGAATCTGCGTGGTATCACTCGCGAAAGCGGTCGCGAGCGAAGCAAGGCTGAACAGCGCGACGCCGCCGAGCAGCGCGGGACGCCGTCCCACGCGGTCACCGAGCAGCCCGAGCGTCATGGCGCCGAGGGTCATGCCGAGCGTGCCCGCGATGAGAATCGGCGCGAGATCGCCGGGCGCCAGTCCGAATGCCGCGACGATCGCCGGGCCCGTATAGGCGATGGCCTGGGTATCGAAGCCGTCGAACAAGGTGGTCATGAAGCACAGCAGGAAGATCGTCCACTGGAAGGGACGAACGCGTTCGCGGTCGATCAGCGACGCGATATCGAGAGGCGGTCTCATGAAGTCTCCGTTGTGATTGGCATGCCGGAGAGTAAGAGCAGGGTGCGCCGCCCGTCCAATACCGATGAGGACTGAGGTCATACCGCCGAGGTATCGCGCTCATCTTCCGCTCATTCTGCGTTCCTACGATGCGAAGCAAAGGCGGTGCGTTCTCTCCAGTCATCACGTACGGCCTTTCCTTCAGGAACTTTGATCGAGGAGTTGAGCCATGCGTCACTATCCATCGGACAGCCCGCGTGCCGCGGCGCGCATCGTCGTGATGTCGCTGATCGCGGACGGGCATATCAGCGGCAAGGAAGTCGAAGCGCTCGAACGGCGCGGTTTTTACAGACGGCTCGGCTTGCATGCGGGCGAACTGCATGAAGTCGTGCGAGAGGTATGCGAGGACCTCACACGGTCCTCTTATCTGACGTGGGACGAAGCGTGCCGGGTCGATGCGGGCGTTGTCGAAGAGCTTGCGAAAGAAGTGCGCGACGATCGCATCCGACGCGAGGTGCTGGCGCTGTGCCAGACAGCGGTGGTCGCGGATGGCCACATCACGTGGACCGAGGCGGTCGTGCTCGACGCCGTGAAGCGCGCGTGGCTCATGCACTGAGCCAGGTCATCGCAAGGAGGTGACATCATGCAGCAACATATCCTGGTAGCCGTGGGCCCGAGTCTCAGCCATGCCGCGCTCGCGCTCGGCATCGCGCGCGCCCGCGAAAGCAATGCACGCCTGACGGTGCTTCATGTCGTGGACCGTTTGCCGTTCTGGGCGCTCTCGTCGGTGCAGCACGACTTCGGCGCGTCGATGACCTGCATCGAGCAACAGGTGCGCGAAGTCGAGAAGCGCACGTTGCAGGCCATACTCGCATCGAGCGTAAACGGCGTGTGCGTCACGATCGACCTGCCGAATGGCGCGACGGTCGCACGCACGATCGCGCAGGCAGCGCGCGAGTTCGACGCGGACCTGATCGTCATCGGCCGCAGCCGGTCCGGCGCATGGCGCTTCTGGCAAGAGCGCATGGCCGACGCGGTGAGCCGTCACAGCAATCGCCGCGTGCTGATCGCGACGAACCGCGAGCCTGCCGACGCGGAGGCTGCAACAAAAGCGACACCATTGCGCTTTACCATCACCGGTTCGACGCAGCGCACACCTGCCTAATCGTACCGTTCGAGAGGAAGCTCGCCATGCCGGATCGCATCGTCAAACCGTCCCGACGCACCTTGCTGAAGGGTCTTGTCTCCGGCACCGGACTTGCGCTCAGCGGCGCCGGTCTGGCCGACGCGCTGGCGCAAGGCGTGGCGCCTGCCGTCGTCACCTCGGACAAGTTGCGTCCGCAACTACCCGGCGGGGTGATGAGCGGCGATGTCACCGCAACGAGCGGCATCGTCTGGAGCCGCACGGACCGGCCGGCGCGCATGATCGTCGAGTACTCGACGAGCGAGAACTTCAGCACCTTCCAGCGGCGCATCGGGCCCGCGGCGCTGGAGGGCAGCGACTTCACCGCGCGCGTCGACCTGACCGGCCTGCCGCCGGGCGCGGATATGTTCTATCGCGTGCGCTTCCAGGATCTCGTCGATGGCAAGGCCATCAGCGAAGCGGCGACGGGCCGCCTGCGCACTGCGTCGCTGGATGCGACGAAACCGGTCTGCTTCGTTTTCTCCGGCGATGAAGCCGGGCAGGGCTGGGGCATCAACGAAGGCTTCGGCGGCTACCGCATCTACGAAGCGATGCGCCGTGAAGCGCCGGACTTCTTCATCCATCAGGGCGACCAGATCTACTCGGACAGCGTGATCGAAGCCGAAGTCAAACTGCCGGACGGCTCGCTGTGGACCAACCTCGTGACCGAAGGCAAGTCGCACGTGGCGCAGACCCTCGACGACTATCGCGCGGCGTTCGCCTACAACCAGCTCGACCGCAACAAGCGCCGTTTCGCCGCCGAAGTCCCATTCCTCGTGCAATGGGACGATCACGAAGTGCGCAATAACTGGTATCCGGGACAGCAGATCGGCGCGGCGGAAAAGCGCTATCAGACGCGCGCCATCAACCTGCTCGAAGCGCGCGCGAAGCAGGCGATGTTCGAATACAACCCGTATCGCATCAACCAGCTGGATCCTGAGCAGGTGTATCGCGGCTTCCAGTTTGGTCCGCTGCTGGACGTCTTCATGCTCGACGAGCGCTCGTATCGCGGCGCCAATTCGCCGAACCGGCAGCCGCGGCTGGATGCGGACGCCGCGTTTCTCGGCTCGCAGCAGACGGCGTGGCTGAAGGCCTCGTTGCAGGCTTCGCGCGCGACGTGGAAGGTGATTGCGAGCGACATGCCCATCTCGCTCGTCGTGCCGGATGCGAATCCGGATGTGCCGAAGGGCACCTACGAAGCATGGGCCAACGCCGACAACGGCGCACCGCTCGGACGCGAACTGGAGCTGGCGGAGATCCTGCGTTTCATCAAGCAGGAGAACATTGAGAACGTCGTCTGGATCACGGCCGATGTGCACTATGCACAGGCGACGCACTACGATCCGTCGCGCGCGAAGTTCACCGACTTCAAGCCGTTCTGGGAATTCGTCGGCGGGCCGATCAACGCGGGCACCTTCGGTCCGAACGAGCTCGACACGACCTTCGGGCCCGAACTGCGCTATGTGAGCGTGCCGAAGGACAATCCGCAGAACCGCTCACCCGCGGCGCTGCAACAGTTCTACGGCCGCGCGAAGATCGACCCGGTGAGCCGCGCGCTGACCGTCTCGCTGCACGACCTGAACGGCAAGTCGCTTTACGAGGTGAAGCTGGACGTCGAAACCTGAAAATTGGCCTGCCGGTTCCGGCGTCATCCATGCATGGACGCCGCCGACGCGCCTTCGCGACAATGCGCACAACATTGAACGGAGACGCCCACGCCATGACCCCTCACGCCTTGTTCAGCGCGAACCTGCTGATTGCCTGGTCGGCGTATTTCGTCGGCACCGCGAGCCCCGGGCCGAGCAATCTCGCGATCATGTCGATCGCAAGCCAGTCCGGCCGCCGCGCCGCCTTTGCCTTCGCGGCAGGCGTGATGTCCGGCTCGTGCTTCTGGGCGATGCTCGCGGCGCTCGGACTGTCCGCGGCGCTCACCGCGTATTCGGGCTTTCTCACGGCTGTGAAGATCTGCGGCGGACTGTACTTGTTGTGGCTCGCGTTCAAGTCCGGACGCGCGGCGCTGCGTCCGCCGGTGCGGTCCTCCACCGCGCCCGCGCGCGACCTCGCCGCCCGTGCGCTCTACACGCGCGGCGCGCTGCTGCATCTCACCAATCCGAAGGCGATTCTCGTGTGGATGTCGGTGGCGGCGCTCGGCTCGTCGGCGGGCGAGGGGCCCGGTCACATGCTCGTGGTGGTGGCGGGCTGCCTGTGTATCGGCGCGAGCGTGTTCGGCGGCTATGCCGCGCTGTTCTCGATGCCGTCCGCACGACGCATCTATCAGCGCATGCAGCGCGGCCTCGACGGCTGCCTCGCGCTCGTGTTCGGCGCGGCTGGCATCCGTCTTCTGACCTCGCGTTCCTGACTTGCGGCGCATTGCGTACATGGCGTCGCCGATGGCGCATATGCAACGCCCGATGCAATTCTTTCGTCAATTGTTTTGCGCTCGGCTCCGCAGGCGACTACGCTCAAGCTAAACGCCAGACGGATCCCGAGCCCGATGCCGACCGACGATTCACCCCGCAGCACCCCTTCCATCGAATCCCGCAGCAAGGCACTAGGCGCCGATGTCTTGCGCACCGTGCGCGACGCCTTCGTGTCGCTGGGACGTGAACTCGCCGCCTTTCGCCCGACGTCCGCGCGCGCACTCTTCGCGACCCAGGCCATGCTCTCGGTCGCGCTGGCCGTCGCACTGGCCTACGCGTTCCATCTGACCAACATCTGGTGGGCCGCCATCAGCGGCTTCGCGGTCATGCAGTCGAAATTCTCCGCCTGCGCGCAGCGCGGCGTGCATCGCGTGGTCGGAACCGTGGCCGGGGCCATCATCGGCGCGCTTGCCGGTCCGCTGATCGGCGACGTCCCGTGGATCTTCGTGCCGCTGCTCGGCGTGATCGCGGGCGTCTCGGTGTATCGCGCGCTTGCGTCCGATGCGGGCTATGCGTGGGTGCTGGGCGCCGTGACGTCGATGATGGTGACCTTCGAGGCGCATCGGCTCGTGTCCGCGTCGGCGACGGCTTCGTTCGCGTTGTTGCGTGTCGCCGAAGTGGTGGTGGGGACGTGCGCGTGCGTGGCGGTGTCGGCGCTGTTTCACGCGGGCCTGCAACACTTCCGCCGCACGCGCGGCGCGGCGCCGGTGCCGCGTGCGCAGGCTGCGTCCACGGTGGATCGCGTCGATGGCGCGAGCACGCAGGCCATCACCGTGATGCCTTCGGACGCGGCGCAGGCGGTGCAGGCCGTGTCGGCTTCACACGTTGCGCGCGCCGCGCAGGTGGCCCGCGAGATGCGCAGAAGGCTTGCGTGGCAGAGCGCATGGGCGGTCATGATCCTGGCCGCGCTGGCTTATGCGTGGAACCTGCCGGGCTTCGCACAGGCGATGGTGACCGCCGTCGCCGTGCTGATCCTGCCGGCCTCGGCGCTCGGCAAGCCGACGCGCAAGCCCGTTGCGGAGCGCATGATCCAGCGCTTCATCGGCTGCCTGCTGGCGGGGGCCGTGAGTCTCGCACTGCTGCCCTTGCTCGGCGATTCACCTTTGTTCTGCATGATCGCGCTGTGCGCGGGCGTGTGGATCGGCTGTCACGTGCAGACCGGAGCGCAGGGCGCGAGCTATGTCGGCCGGCAGTTCAGCATCGCCTTCATCATGGTGTTCGTGCAGGATCACCACTGGTCGTCCGACCCGACGCCCGCCGCGCTGCGGCTCGCGGGCATTCTCGGCGGAATCGTGGTGCTGTCCGCCGTGATGGCGGCCAGTGCCGTCTGGTGGGAGAAACGAACCGTGCGCACGGCGATGCGGTGACAGCATGCCGTCCGCATCGCCACGTTCAGTCCATCACGCTTCTTCTGCCCAGGCCAGATTCTCGCGCGCCATCAACGCGCTGGACGCCGCCGGTCCGAACGTGCCCGCCGTATAGCCGCGCGGACGGTCGCCGAGTTCCTTCCAGCCGTTGAGGATCGGCTCGACCCACGTCCAGGCCGCTTCCAGTTCGTCGCGGCGCATGAAATGCGTGAGCCTGCCGCGAATCACGTCGATCAGCAGCCGCTCGTACGCCTCCGCGCGCCGCTGCGTCATGGCCTGCTGCAAGTCCAGATTGAGCGTCACCGGCTGCATGTGCATGCCGCTGCCGGGTTCCTTCGCCATCATCTGCAACTGGATGGATTCTTCCGGCTGCAGCGTGATGGTGAGACGGTTGCCGTAGTGACGCGGGCCGTCGGGGATGATCGAGAACGGCAGGTCGGCGAAATCGATGACGATCTCCGAGCGGCGATTCTGCATCCGCTTGCCCGTGCGCAGGAAGAACGGCACGTTGGCCCAGCGCCAGTTGTTGATATGCGCGCGCACGGCGACGAAGGTTTCGGCGCGGCTGTCGGCGGGCACGTTGGCTTCTTCCAGATAACCCTTCACCGCCTCGCCGCCCACGGCGCCGGCCGTGTACTGGCCGCGCACGGTGTCGCGCGCGATGTCGGCGACACTCATCGGCCGCAGCGACTTCAGCACCTTGAGCTTTTCGTCGCGCACGGCGTCCGGATCGAGCGAAACGGGCGGCTCCATCGCGACGATGCACAGCAGTTGCAGCAAGTGGTTCTGCACCATGTCGCGCAATGCGCCGGTATGGTCGTAGAAGCCCGCGCGGCTGCCCACGCCCACCGTCTCCGACACCGTGATCTGCACGCTCTTGATGTACGGCGCCTGCCACAGCGGGCCGAAGATCGCGTTGCCGAAGCGCAGCACCATCAGGTTCTGCACCGTCTCCTTGCCGAGATAGTGATCGATCCGGTAGATCTGCTCTTCCTTGAAGTGCTTGCCGACTGCGTCGTTGATGGCTTGCGCCGACGCCAGGTCGTGGCCGAGCGGCTTCTCCAGCACGACCCGGGCGTGGTCGTCGAGGATGCCGGCGCTGTCGAGGTTGTCGCAGATGGTCACGAACAGCTCGGGCGAGGTCGACAGGTAGAAGACCCGCTGCGAGCCCGGGCGCGCGGCCTGGCCGAGACGCTGGAAGTCGGACGGGTTCTCCACGTCGACACGCACGTAGTCGAACAGCGCGAGAAATTTGTCCCACGATTGCGCGTCGAACACCTTGTCTTCGATGAACGGCCGCGCCTGCGCCTCCATGAAGTTCTTCAGATAGTCTTCGCGCGTCCAGTCCTTGCGGCCGATCGCGAGAATGCGCGTGTCGGCGGGCAGGTTGCAGTGCGAGTGCGCCATGTACAGCGCGGGCAGCAGCTTGCGCGCCGCCAGGTCTCCGCCGCCGCCGAAGATGATCATGTCGAGCGGGCGTTCGTTCGAGGGAGAAGTCGGTTGGGTCATGGTGCGTGAGCCGTGAAGGGGTCTGAGAAAGCCAAAGGCGCGGCGATCGGTCAGGATCGGACGAGACAGCTATGTTGCATGTTTTGCCGGTTTTTTGCACGGCAGCGTGCCTGACGGCCGTTCGATTCGACGCCGTCGCGCCCGCGTGCGGCCGGTTGCGCCGGGCGTTTAGCCGTTGTAGCTCAACGCGGGATCCGCGCGCAGCGTGGCGACGGCGAGATCGAGGAACGCCCGCACCTTCTGCGCGACATGGCGGCCTTCGCGATGCACGAGATGAACGGGAATGGCGGGCGGCTCGAAGTCCGGGAGCACAACGGCGAGCCGGCCTTCCTGCACATATTGCGCGACCTGATATGACAGCAGCCGCGCGATGCCGAAGTCCGCGAGCGCGGCGCCGATGGCGGAGTCGTTGGTGGTCGTGGTCAGGCGCGGATGCGCGCGCACGAGCACCTGCCGCTCACCGTCGTAGAGGCGCCATTCGGGCGGCGTCGATGCTCCGGTGGACGAGATGATGACGTGCGTGGCGAGATCGTCGGGATGACGGGGCGTACCGTGTTCCGCGAGATACGCGGGCGACGCGCACAGCACGCGCCGCACGTTGCCGACCCGGATCGCCTGCAATGACGAGTCCGGCAGTTCCGCGATGCGCACCGCGACGTCGATGCCTTCGTCCACCAGGTTCACGACGCGGTCGACGAACCAGCAGTTGGCATCGGCTTCGGGATAGCGGCGCAGATAGTCGATCACGATCGGCGTGACGTGCAGGCGGCCGAACATGACCGGCGCGGTGATCGTGAGCACGCCGCGCGGCGACGTGTGCGTGCCGGTGGCGGACAGTTCGGCGGTCTCGATTTCGCCGAGTATGCGGCGGCAGTCTTCGAAGAAGCCGCTGCCGGCGTCGGTGAGGCGCACGACGCGCGTGGTGCGCGTGAGCAGGCGCACGCCGAGGTGTTCCTCGAGTTCGGTCACGACCCGGCTCACGACCGACGGCGACACCTCGAGCTTGCGTGCCGCCGACGCGAAGCCGCCGGTTTCGACCACCGTGACGAAGGTCGACATTGCCTGGATTCGGTCCATGGGAGAAGCGTTGCATGCCGGCTGAAAGGATGCCGTGCATTCTCGGGGATATGTGCGCGGGGCACAATCCACCGTCGCTGTCTCGGGGGCCTTTCCTGCCCTCACAAGTCGAGTTCGAGCGCAGCGTCCGAATCCGCTGCCGGCACGGCGCAGCAGATCAGGGCTTCGTCGTCGCCGACGTGAAACGCCGGTTCGTTCTCGTACGTCACCGCGCCTTTCGCGATGCGCGTCCGGCACGTGCCGCAGGTGCCACCGCGGCAGTTGAATTCCGGCGCGAGGCCGCTCGCTTCCGCGAGATCCAGCAGCGAACCGCCGTCCGGCTGCCATTGCGCCGCCGTGCCGGACTTCACGAACTGCACCGTCACCGGTTCGGCGGCGGCGGGACGCAGCGGCTTCACGTCCGCACCGCGATCCGCCGTGCGCCGCAACGCCGACGGACCAAAGGCTTCTGCGTGGATGCGCGTGTCGGCGACATTGAGCGCGCGCAGGCCGTCGTAGAGCGTTTGCATGAACGCGCCCGGGCCGCACAGGTAGAAGTCGTAGTCGTTGAACGGCAGGCGGCTCGTCAGCAGATCGAGATCAATCCGCCCCGACGCGTCGTAGTCGCGCCCGAGCACGGCGTCCCGCGTGTCGCTCAGCACGCGGATCAGGTTCACCGCGCCGCCCGAGCTTTGCACGAGCGCGTCGATTTCCTGAGCGAACGCGCGGCTGGCAAGCGCATGCGCCGACACGATCATCCAGGTTGGGCGTATGCGGCGCTTGCGCAGCCCTTCGTAGACAATGTGCCGCAGCATCGCGAGCATCGGCGTGATGCCGACGCCCGCTGCCATCAACACGGCTGGCCGCTTCTCCAACGCGTCGATCGTGAAATCGCCGGCCGGCGCGCGCGCCTCGATCGTGCTGCCGGTTCGCAACGTGTCGTGCAGCCAGGTCGAGACGCGGCCGTCGCGCTTCACGCTGATGCGGTACACGCCGTCCGACGGCGCCACCGAGAGCGTGTAGGTGCGGATCGACGGTTTCGTGTCGCCCGGCAACGTGACGCGGATCGGCAGATGCTGACCCGCGCGGTGCGGCACGAGCCCCGCGCCGTCGGCCGGTTCGAGATGGAACGAGCGGATCGAATCGCTCTCGTCGACGATCCGGCTCACGCGAAACGCGCGCCATGCATTCGCGAGCGCGGCGGCCTTCAGGCGTTCCGATACCTGCGTCCAGTCGCCGGTCATCAGTGCATTGGGCGACGCGCCGTCGTCGCGCGCCGTCCCGTGCAACGGCAGCGCATCTTCGCGGTACACGATGCGGTGCGGCTTGAAGCGCCACAGCCGCTCCGCGCCCTGGAAGGCGGCGATTTCCGGTGAATCGAGCAGCACGTGAGCCTCGCCCGAGAGTTGCAACAGCGTGCCGTGTTCGAAATCCGCGAACACGAGGCCGGCGCGGCCGTTCTCGAGAATGTTGCCGAGCGTGTTGAAGAACAGGTTGCCGGCGAAGTCGGGAATGGTGAGAAAGCCGTCGTCGGAGATGCGCACGAAGCCCGGCTTGCCGCCCCGATGCGACACGTCCACCTGCCGGTGCCCGTCATCGCGATCGAAGTACGACGCGACGTAGAACGAATCGGCGCCCGTGATCATGGCTTTGGCGCGCGGCGTCAGCGCGTCGAGTTCGACCGGCGCGACTGTGCCGGGCGTGCCCGGCTCGCGCACGAACTCGAAGTCGCGCAACTGGATGTATTGCGGGCAGTTGCCGTAGCTCTGCTCCACGGCGACGTCGAAGCGCGCCTGCGCGCCGTCGCGATGGATCACGCCGTTCATGCGGTTGCGGCGGCGCGTGTGCAGTTCGATGCCGAGCAAACCGATGGACGCGCCGTCCGCCATGCCGGTTTCGGCGGGATCGCGAGGATCGCGTGCGTGGCCGATGCGCAGCGTGTGTGCGTCGGGGGTCTGCATGAAACCGGGATGCCCGGCGATCAGCGTGGCCCACGGATCGCCGCGGCTGTCGACCGCGCCGACGACCACGAACGGCAGTTGCGCAAAGAACTGGCGATGCTGGTCCGGCATGTGGTCGCGCACGACGCGCCGGCCCATGCTGTCCATCCGCTCATGCACGCCCGCGGCCTTCTGCAGCGCGATTTCGCCGCGATGCCAGGGTGCGGGCGCGAGCTGGGGAACAGGATTGAGGACCGCTGGGCTGGACATGATGGGTTGCCTCCGCACGCCGGTGAGGCGGCGTCGCCGCCTCGGATGACTTTACGCCGCGAGCCCCGCGGCTGTCTTTTTGAAGGGAACGAAACCGGGCAGCGCCTCGACGCGGCGCAACCAGGCGTTGACGTTCGCGTAACCCGACAGATCGACGTTGCCTTCGGGCGCGCTCGCGATATAGCTGTACAGCGCGACATCGGCGATGGTCGGATGCGCGCTGCCGATGTCCGCGATCCAGTCACGCGAGGCCAGTTGGGCATCGATGACGCCGAGGATCGAATGAGCGCGCGCGATGACTTCTTCCGTGTTGAATCTGGCGCCGAAGACGGTGACGAGACGCGCGGCGGCGGGTCCGAAGGCGATCTGCCCCGCTGCAACCGACAGCCAGCGCTGGACGGCGGCTTCCTTGGCGGGATCGTGCGGCAGCCAGTTTGTATCGACCGACTTGCGGGCGAGATACACGAGGATGGCGTTCGAATCGGCGATGACGTGCTTGCCGTCGACCAGAACAGGAACTTGGCCGAAGACATTCAGCTTGAGGAAGTCCGGCGTCTTGTGGGCGCCTTTGGCGAGATCGACGAATTCTTCGTCATGCTCGATCGCCAGCAGATTGAGCATGAGTTGCGCACGGTGCGCATGTCCGGACAGCGGAAAGGTGTAGAGCTTCACGGCAAGATCCCCTGGTTGATTGTCGGCCGCGTTGCGGGTGCGGCCGGTGAATCAAGTATGGGTTCTTGCCTTCAAGGGGAGAATGGGACGGAAATTCAAATCACTCTTCTCGAAACGAGAATGGTGACGGGTAAAACGCTTCAAGACTCACCGCGCGGCAAGATTAATTCGAAGCTGGCACGTTTGCCTTATTGCCCGCGAGCGGCGAGCCATAGCCGCCGCTGTTGGCATTGTTCGGCAGGCCGTTGACGAGTTGCGCGCGGGGATCGGACGGATTGAGGTTGAGCTCGCCGGCCTGCGCATTGCCGTGGGATGGATATTGGCTGCCGAGCGGGGCATTCGGCATGAGCTTCGTGCTGTTCTGCGGCGCGTACATGTCGGTTTCCGGGCTCGGATGAAGCTGGGCGAGCGCGGCGGGCGCCGCCAGGATTGCGGCAAGTGCGAAGGTGAGGGACGTGCAACGCGGAATACTCACTTTCATGACAGGCTCCTGTGAGGATGGGCCATACAGATACCCAGTGTAGTCCTCCGGACGCAGGCATTTCCGCATCACCCTACCGCCGACCAGTCCAGCCTTTGTTCCTTATTTCTTCTTGTGTTTCTTGAGCTTGGCCTTGCGCTGCGGTTGCTCGTCGATGATGCGCACGCGATGCTTGTCCTTCATCTTCTTCCACTGCTTGCACTCGTCCTTCGTCCGCATGCAACCGATGCAGAAGCCGGTCTTGTCATCGAACTTGCAGATGCCGATACAGGGTGATTCGACTGCCATGATGTCCTTGTTCGTCGTTATGCAAAATGCGAGCGGCGACAGCAAGACCGTCGCATGTTCATTTGCGGGAAGCACGACGCGCTCCCGCATGTCCTCACCGTTGCAATGAATGAAGTAAAATCCGGCTCCCGCATCGTCTCACCTCAGGCGCGCGCAGGCGCGTCGAGCGGCACGCGCCTTGCTTGATGCGAAGCAGGCGGACAGCGACGTCGGCCGTGCCCCTTAGCCCTCTCCAGAAGCGAGCCGACTCCATGCCTCAAGCTCCCGGTCCGCGCCGGCCTCCCGCCAAGATCCTGCCGCCCGAGGCGCCGGGCGTGCGCGCGCTGGCCTCGCTGATTACCGGAGTCGTCGTGATCTGCGCGCTGTACTTCGGGCGCGCGGTGATGATCCCAATCATTCTCGCCATCCTGCTGAGCTTCCTGCTCGCTCCGTTCGTCGATTTCCTGCGCCGCCTGCGCTTCGGCCAGGTGCCTTCGGTGATCGTCGCGGTGGTGGTCGCGCTGTCGGTGCTGACGGCCGTGGGCGCGTTGATCGGCGCCCAGGTGGCGCAACTCGCCGGCGATCTGCCGAAATACCAGGTTGCCGTCGAGCGCAAGGTCGATGCCGTCCAGCGCGTCACGGTAGGCCGCGCCGACGAGTTCCTGGGCCGCGCGTCACGCGCCTTGAAGCGGATCTCGCCGGCCCGTGAGCAGGAGCAGAAGAACGAGGACAACCCGGCGTCGTCGCCCATCGACCAGCCGATGCCCGTCGAAGTCCACGAGCCGACGCCGACTCCGCTCGAACTCGCGCAGCGCTTTCTCTCGCCGGTCATCAGTCCGCTGGAAACCACCGGCATCGTGCTGGTGGTCGCGGTGTTCATCCTGTTGCAGCGTGAGGATCTGCGCGACCGCCTGATCCGCCTGTTCGGCTCGCGCGACCTGCATCGCGCCACCACCGCCATGGACGAGGCCGCGCGGCGCCTGTCGCGCTATTTCCTCGCGCAGCTCGGCATCAACATGGGCGTGGGCATTGTGATTTCCATCGGGCTTGCGATCATCGGCGTGCCGGGCGCGCTGCTGTTCGGCGTGATGACCGCGCTGTTGCGCTTCGTGCCGTATGTCGGGACGTGGATCGCGGCGATCGTCGCCGTGGTCTTCGCGGCGGCCGTCGGGCCCGGCTGGGCGATGCTCGTCTGGACCATCGTGCTGTTTGGCGTGACGGACATCGTCGCGGGGCAGGTGGTCGAGCCGCTGCTCTACGGGCACAGCACCGGTCTGTCGCCGTTCGCGGTGATCGTCGCGGCGATTTTCTGGAGCTGGATCTGGGGGCCGATCGGCCTCGTGCTCTCGACGCCGCTCACGCTCTGTCTCGTGATTCTCGGCCGTCACGTGGACCGGCTGGAGTTCCTCGACGTGCTGTTCGGCGACCGGCCCGCGCTCACGCCCGCCGAGAACTTTTATCAGCGCCTGCTCGCGAACGATCCCGACGAAGCGCTGGTCCAGGCCGAAACGCTGCTGAAGGAGCGTTCGCTGATCGCGTATTACGACGAAGTCGCGCTCGAAGGCCTGCGCTACGCGCACAACGACGTACTGCGCGGCGTGGTGACGGCGGACCAGTTGCGGCGGATCAACGAATCGGCGCTCGACATCATCGAAGGTCTGGAAGACGCCGCCGATACGGCCGTGACCGCGATTCCAAAGGAAGACCTGCCCGCGAGCTTCGAATCCCCCGACGAGAGGCCCGCGCTCCGGCCAGAAATGCCGCCCGCGCGTTTCGATCCGGAGAAGGAAGGGCACACGGCGTCGGTGCTGTGCATCGCCGGGCGCAGCGAACTCGACGATCTCGCCGCGACCATCGCCGTGCAGCTGTTCCGCAAGCACGGCCTGTATGCCGATCTCGCCGGCTACGAGCGCTTCTCGCGCGGCCGTTTCGGCGAAGTGGACCTGTCGGGCGTGATGATCATCTGCGTCGTGTCGTTCGACGCAGCCGAATCGCCGCCATATCTGCGCAACCTGCTGCGCCGGCTGCATCAGCGCGCGCCGGTGGCGGAGCTGATTGTCGGACTGGTGTTTCCGGATCGCGAGCTGCAGGGCGAAGTGCTGGTACGGACGAGTTCGGCGGCGGTTTCTTTCCGGGAACTGGTGGAGGCGTGCGTGGCCGCCGCGCGCCGTCAGACCACCGATGGCGCGCCGTGGGCCGGCCTGCGCGGCGCCGATGGCGAAGCCGCGCTCAACGGCCCGCCCGCGCCCAGCGACGCCCGCGAGGATGTGCCCGAACTGCGCAACGCTTGATGCCGCAGCTCAGCGGTTGCCGTCGAAAAGATCGTTGAGCATGGTGTCGAAGGCGGCCTGCGCGTCCTCGAGTTCCTGAAGCGCGGCGTCGAAGGTTTGCAGCGCCATCTGTGACGGACGGCCGTCGCCTTCGGGCGGAAACTGGGTTTGCAGCGCCAGGAAGGCGGATTGCACCTGGCGCGTGGCGTTGACGATACGTTCCATCGCTCGCGCTTCTTCCGCGCGATTGTTCTCTGCGGTCATCGGAGACACTCCTCGTGGGTCCTGCTTCGGCAATGCTCCGATAGTACCAAGCCATGCGGGTTTCGCGTTCCCGCCACGGCTGCGGTCCGCTTAGACGCGCGCGACGGTGAAGAGCCGCACGGCTTCGTCGAGCACCACGGCGCGCTCCGCGAGCCGTTGCGCCGTGGCCGCCGCCTGTTCGACGAGCGCCGCGTTCTGCTGGGTCGAATCGTCGAGATGGGCGACGGCCTGATTCACCTGCGCAATGCCGTCCGCCTGCTCGCCGCTGGCCTTCGCGACTTCCATGATGATCGTCGACACGCGGTTCACGGCCTCGTCGATGGCGCGCATCTGGCTCGTCGTGCGCGTGACGAGGCTCGTGCCTTCCGCGATCTGCGCGACGCTCGTCGCCACCACGCCCTCGATTTCCTTCGCCGACGCCGCGCAGCGCTGCGCGAGATTGCGCACCTCGGTTGCGACGACCGCGAACGAGCGGCCCGCCTCGCCCGCGCGCGCTGCCTCGACGGCCGCGTTCAGCGCGAGGATATTGGTCTGGAAGGCGATGCCGTCGATCACGTCGGTGATGTCCGCGATGCGCCGCGACGCCGCCGTGATGCCTGCCATCGTCTGCTCGACCTGGCTCGCGATGCGTCCGCCATCGTCGGCTGCGGCCTGCGCTTCGCGGACGAGTTCCAGCGCGCGCACGGTGGCGTCGGCGTTGCCCTGCACGGTCGTGGTGAGCTGGTCCATCGTCGCGGCGGTCTGTTCGAGCGAGGCCGCCTGCATCTCCGTGCGGCGCGACAGATCCGTGTTGCCGCTCGAAATTTCGTTGGCGGCGTCGAGCATGCCGCCAATCTGCCCGCGCACGTCGAACACGATGGCCGCGAGATTCGCCTTCAACTGGCCGAGCGCGCGCTGGACGTCGCCGAGATCGTCGTGGCGGGCATCGGGCATGTCGACGGTCAGATCACCGGCGGCCATGCGCGCGGCAAAGCCGGACATCGTGCGCACGGGCGCATCCACCTGTCGCGACAAGGCGAGCCAGCCCGCCAGGCCGACCACCGCGCCCGCGCCGAGCGCGTACCAGAAGGGCAGCGGCGGCGCGCCGTGCCAGCCGGCCAGCGCGGCAAGCAGCATCGCGACGGGCATGGCCGCGAAGCCCAGTCCCAGACGCGCGCGGACCGGCAGGTTCGCGAGCGCCGCGAGCTGTCCCGCGAAGCCTTTTCTCACGAGCGCGCCACGCACCAGCCGGTGCGACGCATCGCCGGTCTTCAGTTGCGCGTACAGCGTGGCGGCTTCGCGCACTTCGTCGCGCGTTGGCTTCACGCGCACCGACAAATAGCCGACCACCTTGCCGTGCTCCATGACCGGCGTGACGTTCGCGCGCACCCAGTAGTGATCGCCGTCCTTGCGGCGATTCTTCACCAGCGCGGTCCAGGACCGTCCGGCGCGGATGGTCGCCCAAAGATCGGCGAACGCTTCGCGCGGCATGTCGGGATGGCGGATCAGATTGTGCGGCTCGCCAATCAGCTCTTCGCGCGAAAAGCCGGAGACGGAAACGAAGGCGGGATTGCAGTACTGGATGTTGCCGGAGAGATCGGTGGCGGAGACGAGCATCTCCGAGGCGGGAAATTCGAACTCTTGCTGGGTAATGGGCTGATTGTTGCGCATGATGTCCTTGCTTCGTTCTCGATGCGCGCCGTTCGTCGGGAGCGGCGCGCCGTGACTTACAAGGACATAACGGCTATATCCCCACAATCTTGAGGGGAATCCGAGCAAAACGCTCAAGTGCAGCGGGCTTTATGCCGATAACGCGCGCCCGCCGCGACGCGCTTTTTATTGCGCGCTCCAGCCGCCATCGATCTGCAGCGCCGAGCCGCGCATCTCGCTGGCGGCATCGGAACAGAGGAATACGGCCATGTCGCCGATCTGCTGTGCCGTCACGAATTGCGCCGACGGCTGCTTGTCGCCGAGCAGCTTGGTGCGGGCGGCATCGGCGGAGAGCGACTCGCGGGCGGCGAGATCGTCGATCTGTTTCTGCACCAGCGGCGTCAGCACGAAACCCGGGCAGATGGCGTTGACCGTCACGCCGCTGCGCGCGTTTTCGAGCGCGGCCACCTTGGTCAGGCCGAGAATGCCGTGCTTCGCAGCCACGTAGGCCGACTTGCCCGCCGAGCCCACCAGCCCGTGCACCGACGCAATGTTGATCACACGGCCCCAGTTGCGCGACCGCATCTGCGGCAGCGCGACGCGCATCGTATGGAACGCCGAACTCAAATTGATCGCGATGATGGCGTCCCAGCGGTCCACCGGAAACTCGTCGATGGTCGCCACGTGCTGAATGCCCGCGTTGTTCACGAGGATGTCGAGGCCGCCGAACGTGTCGTTCGCGAAGGCGATCATCGCTTCGATCTCGTCCGGCTTGGTCATGTCCGCCGGGTGATGCACGGCTTTCGCGCCGGCTGCCTCGATCTGCTTGAGCGCGCCTTCGACATCGCCGAAGCCGTTGAGCACGAGGTTCGCGCCCGCGTGGGCCAGCGCCGTCGCGATGCCGAGACCGATGCCGCTCGTCGAGCCGGTGACCAGCGCCGTCTTGCCGGCGAGCGAAGTGTTCGATGCGGTTTGAGTCATACGCGGTGAATTTCCTTCGGTTGAATGTGGACTTCCGCGGAAGTGTGCGGCGTCGTGTGCGCGACGTGAATTGGGGTTGCCGTGGGTAAGGCGGCGGCAACCCGGCGCATCAGACGAGGCCGGTCAGGTAGTAGACCGTGATGACGAAGAACACGGCGAGCGTCTTGATGATCGTCACCGCGAAGATATCGCGATACGACTCGCGGTGCGTCAGTCCGGTCACCGCCAGCAGTGTGATGACCGCGCCGTTATGCGGCAGGGTGTCCATGCCGCCGGACGCCATCGCCACGACGCGGTGCAGCACTTCGAGCGGAATGTGCGCGGCCTGCGCGCCGGCGATGAACGTATCGGACATCGCGGCCAGCGCGATGCTCATGCCGCCCGACGCGGAACCTGTGATGCCCGCGAGCGCGCTCACCGAAATCGCTGCGTTGACGAGCGGGTTCGGGATGCTCTTGAGCGCATCGGACACGACCAGAAAGCCCGGCAACGCCGCGATCACGCCGCCGAAGCCGTATTCGGAGGCCGTGTTCATCGCGGCGAGCAGCGCGCCCGCGACCGCCGCGCGCGTGCCCACGGCGAAACGCTCTTTCACCCGACCGAACGCGGTCAGCAGCACGAGCACGATGCCGAGCAGCAGCGCGCCTTCGACGGCCCAGATCGCGACGACGGTCTTGACCGCCGTCGTGACGGGCGCGTGGATGCCGGGCAGCACCTCAGGCGCGACCGTGTAGCTTGCGCCGTACCACGTGGGAATCCACTTGGTCAGCGCGAAGTTGGCCACGCCGACGAGGATCAGCGGCGCGATGGCCAGCATCGGATTGGGCAGCGAGGTCGACTCGACGCGTTCCGGTTCATTCACGAGCGACGTGCCGTAGCCTTCGCCCTTGGCCATCGCCGAGCGGCGGCGCCATTCGAGGAACGTCAGGCCCACCACGATGATGAACACCGAGCCGATCACGCCGAGCCAGGGCGCGGCCCAGCCGGTCGTCTTGAAGAAGGTGGTCGGGATGATGTTCTGGATCTGCGGCGTGCCGGGCAGCGAGTCCATTGTGAAGGAGAAGGCGCCGAGCGCGATGGCGCCGGGCATCAGGCGCTTCGGGATATTGCTCTGGCGATACATCTCCGCCGCGAACGGATAGACCGCGAACACGACGACGAACAGCGACACGCCGCCATAGGTGAGCAGCGCGCACACAGCGACGATCACCGCATTGACGCGCGACTTGCCGATATAGCGGATCGCCGCGGCGACGATCGACTCGGAGAAGCCCGACAGTTCGATCACCTTGCCGAACACGGCGCCGAGCAGGAACACGGGGAAGTAGAGCTTGACGAAGCCGACCATCTTCTCCATGAAGATGCCGGAGAACACGGGTGCGACGGCGGCGGGATCGGTGAGCAGGACGGCCGCGAGCGCGGCGATCGGGGCGAACAGGATGACGCTGTAGCCGCGATAGGCGGCGAGCATCAGGAACGCCAGGGCGGCGAGCACGATGAGGAACGACATTGAGTCTCCGTGAATGGTTTGTTCTTGAACGTCCCGTGCGCCTTTTCTGGAAGCGCCGGAGGCCGTTTCGACGCGGGTGACGCGCCGCGCGGGCAAATGCAGCTTTCGTGCCAGATCATGCGCAGCAAGGCGGGACGCGCTTCCGGCGAGCATGCTGGCGCGCTATTTCAGGACGATGTCTCCGATTCGGGACGAATCGAAAGCTGCAATTTTCCATTCGAGGCAGCTTCATTCGTTCGAAACTAGTGTCAATGCGGATTGCGCGTCAGTCTCCGAATTGAGATAGTCAGTCTCGAAAACGAGATGAGGAGACATGCACGGCATGCGCAACGACTGGATCAACGTCCCTGCGGACTATAGCGCCGTGATGCGTCGCGCAATGGAATCGCTGTTCAAGACCTTCGAGAATCTGAGCGAAGGCACCTTCATCGTCGATGCGGACGCACGCGTCGTGTGGATCAACAAGCGCTATGCGGCGCGCTTCGGCTTCGAGGATCCGCTGGACGCCATCGGTCTCGACTGCGAAAGCGTGATCCCCAACAGCCTGATGCGCGAAGTCGTTGCGACCGGCAAGCCGATCCTGCTCGATGTGCTGGAAACCGATCGTGAGCCGCTGGTCGTCACCCGTCTGCCGCTCAAGGACGAGGCGGGCACGACCATCGGCGGGATTGGCTTTGCGTTGTTCGACGAAATGAAGGCGCTCACGCCGCTCTTCGCGCACTATGCACGCGTGCAGCAGGAACTGATCGCCACGCGGCAGTCGCTCGCGCAGGCGCGGCGGGCGAAGTACACGTTTTCGAGTTTCGTCGGCACGAGTCCGGCGAGCCTCGAAGTCAAGCGGCAGGCGCGGCGCGCGGCACTGGTCGATTCGCCTGTGTTGTTGCTAGGCGAAACCGGCACCGGCAAGGAACTGCTCGCACACGCGATTCACGGCGCCTCGACGCGCGCCGGCAAGCCGCTCGTCACGGTGAACGTCGCGGCGATTCCGGACACGCTGCTCGAAGTGGAGTTCTTCGGCGCGGCCGCCGGCGCCTACACGGGCGCGGAGCGGCGCGGACGCATCGGCAAGTTCGAACTGGCCGACGGCGGCACGCTCTTTCTCGACGAAATCGGCGACATGCCGCTGCCGCTCCAGGGCAAGCTCCTGCGCGTGCTGCAGGACAAGGAGTTCGAGCCGCTCGGCTCGAACCGCATCGTGCGGGCAGATGTTCGTATCATCGCGGCGACCTCGGCGGATTTGCCCGCGCTCGTCGCGGCGGGGCGCTTTCGCGCGGACCTGTTCTATCGTCTGAATGTATTGACCATTCACGCACCGCCACTGCGTGAACGGCTCGACGATATCGAGGCGCTCGCCTACGCCATTCTCGAAGACCTCTCGGCGGATACGCGTCCGGGGCATGTCGGCCACTTCGTGCTGCACAAGGACGGCTTGCGGCTGCTCGAGGCGTATCCGTGGCCCGGCAATGTGCGCGAACTGCGCAACACGCTTGAGCGGGCGCTGATGCTGTCGGAGTCGCAGCACATTGACGCGCGCACGCTGAGTACGTTCATCGATGCCAATCGCGTGGTGCTCGCGGCGCAGTCAGAACCCGCCGTGACGGACAATCCCGAACCGCCGCTGCTGTCCCACGCGGACGCGATGGCGGACTTCGAGCGCCGCTATCTGTCAGATGCGCTGCGCGCGAGCGGTGGACGCGTGGCGGATGCGGCGGAGCGGATCGGCATCGGGCGCGCAACGCTCTACAAGAAGATCGCGGCGCTGGGGATTGCTGTCTGAGGCTTGCCGCGCACAACTACAGGGGCGCGAAAGCTCCGCGTGGCATACTCGCGAAATCGAAAATAACGACCAAGAATCAAAGGGGTAAGGGATGAAGATCGGCACGGCAATCGGCCTTTCAGTCATGCTCGCAGGCAGTGCGTGGGCGCTCGCCGGATGCAGCAGCGCGCCGCCGCTGTTCTCCGCCGATGGACGTCCCACGCAGCAGATCCAGTGCCCCGGATACGGCGGCTGGCGCAACTGCACCGACAACGCGAAGGCGCTCTGTCCGAACGGTTACGATGTCCTCGATCAATCCACCGACAACAATCAGAACACGCTGCTCGTCGCCTGCAAGGCGGGCCAGTAAGCCTTCAGGGTTCAGTCGTGCTGCGTCTCGCGCAGCATCGTGGTGTCGTAGCCGAGCGCCTGCGTCCGCGTCATCAGCAGCCGGCGCAGTTCCGCCGATGGCTTCGCATCGCGCGTGAGAATCCACAGATAGCGTCCGCTCGGCTCGCCGACGATCGACCAGGAATAGTCGTCGGCGTGATCGAGGATCCAGTAGTCGCCGACATAGAACGGCCCGAAGAACGACACCTTCAGCTTGGTGCCGTTCGAGCCCGGCACGACCTTCGCCCGTCCTTCGGCGGAACGATAGGGGCCATCAAGCCCGCCTTGTCGACAGCCGTTGATGACCGACACGAGGCCATCTTCGCGCCGCGCATAGTTCGCCGTGACCGCTTCGCAGTTACGTTCGAAGCGGTTCTCATAGCGGGCGAACTCGTGCCAATGACCCAGGTAGCGATCGAGATCGACCGCTTTCGACGGCTCCGGAACGTGCTCGTTGCCCTTCTTGCGCGCGCCGTTCGATGCGCACGCGGCCAGCGCGCCTATACCGCCGATCAGCACGAGCGCCGCAGCGCCCCAAGCCAAGGCTTTCTTCATTGTCATGTCGCTTCAACGCGTTAAAAGTGTTCGAAAAACAGGGATGCAGCAAGCTTCGTTCCGAATCGCGATGCTCCCGAAGATCCTCACCTTTCAGGCGATTCAAACCGCTTGATGAGGTCCCGTGCGCCTCCCGCAGAGCGTGAATACGCCTGAATGTGCGGGAAAATGGCGGTTTCGGGGAGTTCGGACGATCGCGGCGGCTCACCTTTCGCGACGTCCCGAATTCCCTCACCTCAAGCCGGATGGATCGCTTGGCGCACGTCGACTCGTCCTTTTGCCCGATTGCATATCGTCACGACGAACGGCGAAGCCGGGGTCTCCGCGCTCAATTTAATGCGTTCTGAAACAGAGACTTGCATTGCGTACCTAAACATGGGAGTCAGCTTGATCGAATATTTCGATATCCGTACGGATAAAGCTGGAGTGAGTCGCCTTGGCACCGCGCCACTCACCGTTGCCGCACTCCCGCAACGTCTCACCTTTTTGACTCGCGGTATCCTCTCGCACCTTCCCGGACACGCTCGTCACCGCCTTGCTCACGCCGCTCTTCACCATCATCCTGCCCGTCTTCGGTCTGATCTTTGCCGGCTACGCGTGTCGCAAACTCAACAAGCTGGGGCCGTCGGCCGCTTCGGAACTCAATCGCTTCGTCGTCTATCTCGCGCTGCCCGCGCTGCTCTTCGACATCATGGCAAGAACGCCATGGGCCTCGCTCGACCAGCCCGCGTTCATCGCCGCGTTCGGCATCGGCTCGGCGGTCATCTTCATCGCGACACTCGTCGTCCGCCTGCTTCAGGCGCGGCCGCTCGCGGACGCGAGCATCGACGGACTCAACGCGGCGTATCCGAACAGCGGCTTCATCGGGCTGCCGCTCTGTCTGCTTGCATTCGGCGACGCGAGTCTTGCACCTGCCGTCATCGGGATGATCATGACGGTGTGCGTGTTGTTCGCCATCGCGATCGTGCTGATCGAACTGGGGCTCCAGCGCGAAAAGCATCCATGGGCGACGCTCGTCAATGTCGCGAAGTCGCTCGCGAAGAATCCCTTGCTGATCGCGCCGCTGGCGGGCGCGGTGATGAGTGGCGCCGGCGTGCATGTGCCGCAGGGCGTCGAGGCATTGCTGAAACTGCTCGGCAATGCGGCCAGTCCGGGTGCGCTCGTGGCGCTCGGCCTGTTTCTCGGCGCGAAGACCGGCGCGCACGACAAGCGGACCATCGGCGCGCTCGTCATGCTCAAGCTGATCGCGCAGCCGTTGCTGATGTGGTGGCTGGCGTTTCATGTGTTCGATCTGCCGCCGCTGTGGGCGAAGACCGCCGTGATCCTGAGCGCGCTGCCGACCGGCACGGGGCCGTTCATGCTGGCTGAGTTCTATCGGCGGGAGGGCGGCGTGACGTCGAACACGATTCTCGTCTCGACCGTCTGCTCGCTCGTCACCGTGACCGCCTGTCTGACGATGCTGCTTTAAGCCCATGCCGCAGCGCGGGCAAAAAAACGCCCGGCGCGGGTGCGTCGGGCGGAACCACCTTCTGTTCGATGGTGGAGGAGGGAGGGCTCAGACTGGCTTCCTCTGACTATGCGGCGCGAACGATCAGCGCGTGGTGTGGCCGTTGTCCGCATCGGCGCGCAGTTGCTGCGCATGGCGTTCCTGATACGGCCGCAGTTGCGGATAACTCAGGGCGTTGACGGCGTCCAGATCGCCGGCGCTGCGTGCGCTCGCCAGTTCCGCTTTGACTTCCGCGCGCGTCTTGCCACCGTATGCCGATTGCGCGAAGGCCGGAGCCGTCGCGAGCAGCGCAGACAACAGCACACCGCCGATCAACGTAGTTTTGGCGTTCCTCATGTCAACTCTCCTGATTCCGTTCCTGCGCCGGGTGACGCTTGAGGAAAAGTCTAGAAGGAAACCTATTGGACAAAAATACCGATTGAGCCAACACATTGTTGTCGAATGCGATTGAATGGCTGGCCCATGATTGTTGCGACATCAGTAACGATGAACCCGTCGCTTACGAATTTGTATGCAGAAGCTTCACAGATGGGGCTGAATCGGCCATCAAAGCGCAACCTGACGCAAACTTGATTCGACCTATCAAATGATCCCGGTTTTTGTCACATTGATTGCTTCGCAGGCGGCCTTTGCAGCAGCAGACGCCACGCGAGCAACATTCTTGCGGCGCGGATAGATCATCAGCCCGCCCCGTGCTGCGACGTCCTCTCCAGCCGGCGAGCGGTCTAATTCGCGCAATCGAATCCGCAGTTGATTCGTTTGCGCGAGGCGCTTTGTTTCGTTTGCGTATCAAAACTAAACGCGCCGTAGGCTTGCGTTCAACTTATCCACAGTTTCTGTGGATAAAGATGGGGATAGAGGGGCGCGAACCGCGTCGCAATGCGGTCCGAACTGGATTGCTCAATTCTTCGCAAAAATAGGCGCACGACGAAATCCAGGCGTTTTCAGCTTTCATGCGATCCGCCTATCATGAGGCTCGCGCGCGTCATCTTCGACCGCGCATGCGGACCGCTGAATGGGTCCGTGCCACCTACCTTTGGATCCTTTGACGGGGAGATCTCATGGCCTTGAAGATCGCGGTGATCGTAGGAAGCCTGCGGCGCGAGTCGTTCAACAAGCAGCTCGCGCACGCACTCGTATCACTTGCACCGGACGATTTCTCATTCGAGTTTCTCGATATCGGCAGCCTGCCGCTGTACAGCCAGGACTACGACAGCGATTACCCCGAGCCCGCGCGCGCGTTCAAGCAGAGGATTGCGGAAGCCGACGGGCTGTTGATCGTCACGCCCGAATACAACCGCTCGATGCCCGGCGTGCTGAAGAATGCGCTCGACTGGGGCTCGCGGCCGTGGGGCCACAGCGTGTGGGGCGGCAAGCCGGGCGCGATCATCGGGACCTCGGTGGGGGCGATCGGCACGGCGATCGCGCAGTCGCATCTGCGCGGCGTGTGCGCCTACCTCGACATCGCGCTGATGAACCAGCCGGAGATGTACATCAAGCACGATGACAAGCGCATCGATGCCAGCGGAAAAATCCTCGCGGACGACACGCGCCAGTATCTGCAAAGCTTCGTGGACAAGTATGTCGCGTGGGTGCGCGAGCGCGCGGCGGCTTGATGGCGGACGCGCGCCGACCGTTCGGCGGATAAAAAAATCGGCCCGCTTGCGCGGGCCGATTGTCTTTTCGCAGGAACGGGATTCAAACGTGATGGTGTCCCGTCACACGATACCAGCCATGACGCACTGCGGCCTTGAAGCGCTCCCACGTGTGGCCTTCCGGATGCCGGCTTTCCCAGTCGCGCTGCATCTCATATTCCATCTGATCGTCCCACGCGCGGCTGCGGAAACGATCGTCGTTGCCGAGCATCGCGCCATAGCGGTATGCGCCCTGATAGTCCTCGTACGGCTCGCCGGTCGCCATGTATTTCGCGTCGTAGTCCGCGCGGAAATCCTCCTCATATTCCATGTACTCGTTCGGCACGCTCGGAGGCACTGCCGATCCGCCCGGACCGACCGGGCCGGCGGCCTGCGTTCCAGCCGAGGCGATGACCGGATCCGGCGACGATCCCACCGCGCGCGCCGCGCCGGCTTGATACGGCGCGGCCGGTTCGTCGAGCGGGCTCAACGGCTCGACCGAGCGCCATTCGGATCCTGTGTCGGTGCGCACGCCAGGCAACGGCTCGCGCGAAGTTGCCGGCGGAACGGCGCCGGTCGTGCTCAGCGGATCGCGACCAGCGAGGGCATCGCGTTCGGACAGCGAGTCACTTCCCAGTCCACCGGTCGTCCCGGTCAGCGGCTCAGTGGCGCTGCGCATCGACTGGCTCTGTGTCTGCGACGACACCTGACGTCCCAGCAACGGATCGTCTGCGGGATCGCTGACGTAATCGCGTGGCGCCACTGCGGCGGCGTCGCGACGCGTCAGCGGGTCGCCCAAAGGATCCGCGAGCGGATCCAGCAGCGGTTCCGCGGCCTGATCCGAAGCATCCGTGCGCGGGTAGGCGCGCGCGCCCGACCAAGTCATGCTCGGATCATTCACCGGCTCGCGTCCCGGCACGGCGCTGCCACGTCCCAGACCAAGTTCGTCGAGCACCGAGTGATCGCGCTCGTCTTCAGCGCGTAGTGGCGCATCCGTCCCGCCGTGTTCGAGCGTAGTCCAGCTTGCGGCGCGTTCGTCGATGTCGATTGCACCCTGATCCGTCAGCGTCGCCCGCGCGATGTCGGCCTGCTCGACGCTGGGCGTATCCACTGCCACCAGCACCGCGCCGCGTCGCACGGCTTCCGAGTAATGCGCCACCTCGGGCGGCTGATCGCGGCCGCCGAACAGCATGCTGAAAAAGCGCTCGATGCTCGCAAGCATGCCGGGTTGCTCGTGGGTTTCGGCGTCGGGCAAGTCGGAGGGCGCGGCGGCGTCGTCGCGTTTCGGATTGGCCTGGAGTTCGATGTCGGCGCGCGCAAAGCCGGCGGTCATGAGGGCCGAGCGTGCATCCTCGGCTTGCGCGTAGGTGTCGAAAACTCCGATAACGGTGTGTCGCATGTGCGCCTCCTGAGGATGGGCGAAAGGTCGTACCGGCGGAAGAGTGCCGCCGCACATGGAGACGATCACGCAACTCGCGTGCCGGATGCCTGCGCATTGAGAACCGCCCGGCGAGCGCCTGGCAGCGGGCGCGGCTTTTACAATGTCGTGTGCAAAAAGTCGACTTTGGAGACGTGCTTCAACGATCGACGGACCGCACATCCCACTCGCCGGCAGAGGAAAGATCCACGCCCTGCGTGCGGGCGCGGATCGCGCGCAGCAGCGAATCCAGCAAGGCGATGTCGAAGGGCTTCGACAGCACGCGCGCGCCCACCTGCCGCGCGCGGTCCAGTTCCTCGGCGTAGCCGGTGACGAGAATCACCGGAAGCTGCGGTTCGAAACGTTGCAACCGTTCCGCCAGGTCGATGCCATTCATCTGCCCCGGCATGTGGATGTCGGACAGCACGACGTCGAAGGGAAAATCAGCGGGCGTCTGCGTGCGCGCGGCGTCGAGCACGGTCACGGCGGTATCGGCGTTGAAGACGTAGGTGACCTGGTGGCCCATCATCGTCAGCAGCGCCTCGGTGCCGGCCGCGACCTCCTCGTTGTCCTCGACCAGCAGCACGCGCAAACCCTCCGCTTCCGCCGCGACCGCCGCCTGTCCCGGAACCGGCCCGCCCTGCGCGGCCGCCGCGGCGCGCGGCAGGAACAGGCGCACGGACGTGCCCGCGCCGATCGCGCTGTCGATCGTCGCCAAACCGCCCGCGCGTTCGCAAAACGCAAAGACCTGCGGCAGCCCGAGCCCCGTGCCCATGCCCTTCGGCTTGGTGGTGAAGAGCGGCTCGAACGCGCGCCCGAGCACCTCGGCGCTCATGCCGACGCCGGTGTCGTCCAGCGCCAGCCGCGTGAAGTCGCCGGTGATCGGAAAGCCGTCTTCGTGGCGGAACTGCACGTTGTCCGCGCGCACGGTGAAGGTGCCGCCGTTCGGCATGGCATCGCGCGCATTCACCGCGACGTTGATCAGCGCCAGCTCCAGCTCGGCCGGATCGACACGGACAGGCCAGACGTCCGGCGCGACATCGACGTTCAACGCCACCTTCGCGCCGAGCGAGGCGCGCAGCAGCTCGCGCACCGACGGCACCCATTTGCCGAGCGTGATCGTCTCGCTGCGCAACGGCTGCTTGCGTGCGACGCCGAGCAACTGCCGCGTCAGCGACTGGCCGCTCTTCAGCGCCCGTTCCATGGCCGTGAGTTCGCGGTCGAGCCCGGGTGCGCCGCGCCGCCGCGCGATCTGCACATTGGTCGAGACGATCATCAGCAGATTATTGAAGTCGTGCGCCACGCTGCCGACGAGATTGCCGAGCGCTTCCATCTTGCGCGCCTGACGGTAGGCGGATTCGATCGAGCGGCGCATCGACGCTTCCGCCTGCCAGCGTTCCCACGCTTCCTCCTCGATGGCGAGTCGTCGCAGCGATTGCGCGATCACGCCCCACAGGACGATGCAGGGCGCGAAGATCGAC
Organism: Caballeronia sp. LZ033; assembly: GCF_031451265.1. Taxonomy (NCBI): domain Bacteria; kingdom Pseudomonadati; phylum Pseudomonadota; class Betaproteobacteria; order Burkholderiales; family Burkholderiaceae; genus Caballeronia; species Caballeronia sp. LZ033. The sequence continues at coordinate 63,838 of NZ_JARUXQ010000004.1, forward strand.
AGCGCGAGCACGCTGAGATGGCTGTACCAGTCGGACCAGATGGTCGCGACGGGAAAGCCGCTCGACACATACAGCGGATAGTTGCCGATCCGGCGGAACGCGACGATTTTCAGCTGGTTGTCGAGTCCCGACACCATCCGCACGACGCCGCTGCGGAGTCCCGCGCGATAGGCATCGCGCAGCGGCGAGGCGGGCGCGAGCGACATGCGGTCGGGCGGACGCGGCGGATACCACGCGAGCACTTCGCCGTCCGTGCGCGCGAGGCCGAGCGACACACTCGGATTCTCGCCGATCAGCTCGCGATAAAAATCGGAGAAATAGGCCGGACGCAGCGCGATCGACACCATGCCGTCGAACTTGCCCGCCGGCGTGGTGCGCGCAACGGCCGTATTGAAGACCTGTTCGCCCGCAACGCGTCCCGTCATCACGCGGGAAATCTGCGCGAGCTGCTGCCCCGCACGCACGCCGGTGAAGTCGTCGCGGGTCGCGACGGAGATGTCGGGCGTGGGAAACGTGCGGCTGGTCGCGAGCAGGGCGCCGTCGGCCCCGAACACCGACGCCGCGGCCACTTGCGGATACGCCCCGGCGATCCCTTTCAAGCGCTGATGCAGGACGGCGCCATCGCGGCGGATGGCGCCGGCGTCGAGGTCGTCGAGCAGATCGACGATGCGCGCATTGAGCGTGACATTGAGGTCGAATACCTTGAGCGCGTGCTCCTCGGCGACGCGGGCGGTGCGGGTGACGAGTTCGGAAGCGTTGGCGACGCGCTCGTGATAGCTGGTCCACGCGATGACCGCGACATAGACGCACGGCAGCACGATGGCGGCGACCAGCAGCGCGTACAGCGTCATGCGCTGCGCGGCGAAGTTGCGCTCAGGAATCGCCGGCAGCGGCGATTCGTCCTGCCGCGTGTCGGCGGCAGGTCCGGCGTCGGACTCGTCACGTTGCAACGTCATTTTTGGCAGCGAGTTGGAAACTTTACCCGGGCAAGAGGCGCCCAGGTGTCGTGCAAGCGGGCAGAACGGCCGTCACACCGTCGTTTCGACGGCCCAACCACGAGAAGCATGCACGAAACATGCCGCGGGTGCCCCGCACTTGTACAGGTCAGAAGCCGACAGCCATGAATCGGCCGGCAACTTAGCGAGATTATGGGCAGCGCAAACGTACACAAAAGTCACAACTTCACGTCATTACTACCGTATGAGATGAATCATCTCATACAAGTTCAACTTGTACCGATATAATCCTCGCCGCGCTATCCGCCGAGTTGCTTTGACATTCTGATAGTCAGACAATGCAATCCTCCGACGTATTCGCCATCAGAGCGTCTCGGAGAACAAGCAGCCTCGCGGCGCGTACGGGGGAAGCAACGGGCTCGAAAGGCGGAAGCCGCCGAGCCACGCGACCAGACGAGGGACAAAAGGCCACGGTCCGTCCACCAGCCGGATCATGCAGGGGGCAGGCAACATGACGCCGTTCGAGACCCACACCGCCGCGCGCCCCATGCACATGGCCGCTGCGCCGCGCACGCCTGCCGGCTGGCGCGCTTACGCCCATATGCGGCGCGCCTGGCTCATCGCCGACGACCTCTCCCGCCGACAGCGTTCCTCCGGCCGCCGCGCCAGGGCCTGCGCATCTGTCAATCCATGAAGTGCCTTCTTAAAGATCGCTCGCTGGATGCCGTAATGAAATGCGAGTGCATGCCGTGTCGGACGACATGAATGTCCTCAGCCCGAAACCGCCTAACCACGCCGCCGCCCATGCCGTTGCCGATTGTCATTGCCGATGATTCCCTGCTCGCGCGCAAGGTGTTGACGCGCGCGCTGCCGCCGGACTGGGACGTCGAGATTTCCTACGCCACCAATGGGCGGGAGGCGCTCGAGCACTATCGGGCGGGCCGCGCCTCGGTGATGTTCCTGGACCTGACGATGCCCGACATGACCGGCTATCAGGTGCTCGACGCCCTGCAGCACGAGGATCTGAATACCTTTGTGATCGTCGTCTCCGCCGATGTGCAGCCGCTCGCCCAGGAGCGGGTTCGCGCGCTCGGCGCGATCGCATTCCTGCCGAAGCCGGTGACGCCCGAGGCATTGCGTCCCGTTTTGAAGGAGTACGGCATCCATGGTTGATACCGCCCCGAACGAAGCCCTGAGCGAAGCCCTGAACGAAGATCAGCGCGATGCGCTCCAGGAAGTCGCCAACATGGCGATGGGCCAGGCCGCGACGCGCCTCTCGAAGCTGCTCGGCACGTTCATCGAACTTTCCGTGCCGCGCGTGCGCGTGGTGAGCGTGGCCGACGCGTCCGCCGCGCTGAGCGAGATGACCGGCATCACGGATACGGTCACGGCGGTGCGCCAGGGCTTTCGTTCCGACATCAAGGGCGAGGCCATCGTGCTCTGCAAGAGCGCCAGCGTCGAGCAGCTGTGCGCGCTCGTCGACGATCCCTACACGCAGTCCACCTACGAAGCGACCACCCGCACCGAACTCGTCTTCGATGTGGCGACCGTGCTGATGGGCGCGTGCGTGTCGTGCATTCTCGACCAGCTGGGGCGTTCGCCCATCTTTTCGCCACCGGGAATGCTCGGCGAAGACATCGGGCTCGACGAAGTGTTCCAGCCCGCGATGCTCGCGTGGAAAACGGCGCTGCTGCTCGAAGTGAATTTCGCGCTGGAAGATCACAGCTTCCGCGCTCATCTCGTGATGCTGATGGCCGAAGACGCCATCGCGCACATGAACGAAGCGCTCGACGCGCTTCTCTCCAGTCTCTGAACGAGCCAGGATCCGGGCATGAACGAACTGAGACACGTGCTGAGTGAATTGGTGATCGAGCGCGTGGGTTTCGGCATCTTCGTGCTGGACCGCGATCTCAACGTGCTGATGTGGAACCGCTTCATGGCGGATCACAGCGGCAAGACCGCCGAGCAGGTGATCGGCAAGTCCATCTTCCTGAGCTTTCCGGAACTGCCGCGCGTGTGGTTCACGCGCAAGGTGGAAAGCGTGTTCCAGCTGGGCAGTTTCACGTTCAGTTCGTGGGAGCAGCGGCCGTATCTCTTCAAGTTCGATCACGACCGGCCCATCACGGGCGGCGTCGACTACATGCAGCAGGACTGCACCTTCATGCCGCTCACGCACGAGCGCGAGGTGCGCGCGGTCTGCGTGACGATTTCCGACGCCACGCACGCGAGCATGATGCAGCGCGCCCGCGACGAAGCCGTGGCGAAGCTGCAGGAGTTCGCCGACCGCGACGGCCTCACGGGCATCGCGAACCGGCGCTATTTCGAATTGCGCCTGGGCGATGAATTCCAGCGTTGGCAACGCTACGGCGGCGAGCTGTCGATGCTGCTGTTCGACCTCGATCACTTCAAGCGTATCAACGACGACCTGGGCCATCTGGTCGGCGATACCGTGCTGCGCGTGATGGCGGAGCGCGTCGCCCGGAGCGTGCGCGTGCAGGACGTGTTCGGGCGTTTCGGCGGCGAGGAATTCGCGCTGCTGCTGCCGTGCACGAACTTCGAGGACGCGATGATCGTTGCCGAGAAGGTGCGCCGCGCAATCGGCGAAACGCCCGTGGACGTGCAGGGCGCGTGCGTGCCGGTCACGGCGAGCGTCGGGGCGGCGCGTGCCCGCGCGGGCGTGACGTCGTCCTACGAGGCGCTGATCAACGAGGCCGACGCGGCGCTCTACACGGCCAAACGGGAAGGGCGCAATCGGGCGGTCGGGTTCGCCTGACGCTCTGCCGCGCGCGCCGCGCCGGCCGCCCGGCGCGGCCCGGGCGCAACCGTCGAAACTGTTGATATACTCTGAGCCGCTTTCCGGCGCAGTCGCAGCCGGTTCGCGCCGGCCTTCCTTTCCGATCAGCCCCCGGTATCACACAAGCGCCAGGTTGTTCCGCGCGCATCGGGCTGTTTCCGAAGCCGGCGCCCGATCCCTAAATTTGCCCGTGGGGGCGCCACAGCGGAGTCCGTCTTGGCCGTTTCCAACATCGTCGCTGAAGAACCCGCGCCCGACGCCGCCAAGGCATCGTCGGGCAGCTCGTTCTATCTGGCGATGCGCATCCTTCCCGCCCGTCAGCGGGACGCGATGTACCAGATCTACGCCTTCTGCCGCGCGGTCGACGACATCGCCGACGAAGGCACCCTGCCGCGCCGCGAGCGCGCGATTGCGCTCGACCGCTGGCGCGAAGACATCGACGCCTGCTATGCGGGCGCGCCGAAACAGTCGCTGCAGGCGCTCACGCAGCACATCCAGGCTTTCCAGCTGTCCCGCGACGACTTCCAGGCCGTCATCGACGGCATGGCAATGGACGCCGCCGGCGACATCGTCGCGCCCGACGAAGCCACGCTCGACCTCTATTGCGACCGTGTCGCGAGCGCCGTGGGGCGTCTGTCGGTGAGGATCTTCGGGATGCACGAGGACGCCGGCCGGCGCCTTGCGCACCATCTCGGGCGGGCGCTGCAACTGACCAACATCCTGCGAGACATCGACGAAGACGCGGACATCGGCCGCGTGTACCTGCCGCGCGAACTGCTCGCGCGCGAAGGCATCTCCACGAGCGACGCGGCGAGCATCGTCGCCGACGCCCGTCTGCCGCGTGTCTGCGCCGTCCTCGCCGAGCGCGCCAGGAGCCACTACGCCCAGTCCGACGCGATCATGGCCGCCTCGCCGCGCGCCCAGGTGCGCGCGCCGCGCATCATGTCGGCCGCGTATCGCACGGTGCTTGACGCCAACCTGAAACGCGGCTTCGACCTGCCGCGCAATCGCGTGCGCACGCCGCGTTCGCGCCTGCTGTGGATCGTGGCGCGCAATCTGATCTGATGTCCCGTCGGGTCCACGTCATCGGTGCGGGCGTGGCCGGTCTCGCGGCGGCGGTCCAGGCGCAGCGGCGCGGCGCACGCGTCGTGCTGCACGAGGCCGAGGCGTTTGCCGGCGGTCGTTGCCGCTCGTTCTTCGATGCCAAACTCGGTGCCACGCTCGATAACGGCAATCATCTTTTGCTATCCGGCAATCAATCGACGATGGCGTATCTGCGGGCGATCGGCGCGACGGATGCGCTGACCGGGCCGGCGCACGCGGACTATTCGTTCCGGGATACCGCAAGCGGCGACGCCTGGTCCATCCGCATGTCGCCGGGGCGGCTGCCGCGCTGGATCTTCGACGCCCACGCGCGCGTGCCCGGCACCCAGCCCGCTGATTATCTGTCGCTGCTGCCGCTGTTCTTCCTGCGTCCGGGGCGCACCGTCGAGGACGCACTGCGCAGGAAGGATCGCGCGTGGGATCTGCTGGCGCGGCCGCTGCTGCGCGCCATGCTGAACGCCGATCCCTCCGAGGCCAGCGCCGAAACGGCAGCCGGCCTGCTGCGCGAGACCGTCGCGGCCGGTGGCCACGCGTGCCGCCCGCTGGTGGCGAAGAGCGGCTTGTCGCACGCGTTCGTCGACCCGGCTCTGCGGCTCCTGCAGTATGGCGGCGCCGATATCCGGCTGGGCGTGCGGGTGGCGGCCATCGGGGTAACAGGCACGGATTCGAATGAGCGTGTAAGCTCGCTGGCTTTCGAGCGTGCGCCGGGAAGCCTGAACGGCGCGGCGGAGCCGCTGGCGCTCGCGCCGGAAGACGGCGTCGTGCTCGCGGTGCCGCCCGCCGCAGCGCGCCGGCTCGTACCGGGCCTGAGCGCGCCGGACGCGTCGCGGGCCATCGTCACCGCGCATTTCGCGACTGATGCGCCACACGGCTTCGAGCCGCTGACGTGTCTGGTCAACGGCCAGTCGGACTGGCTGTTCGTCGCCGATGGCCGCGCGACGGTGACGTTCGCGAGCGCGGACCGCTGGCTCGCGACGCCGCACGAGGAACTGGCGCGGACCGCGTGGCAGGAAGCTGCCCGGGCGATGCGCCTGCCGGCCGCACTCATGCCGCCCTGGCAGGTCGTCGCGGAGGCGCACGCGACCTTTGCCGCGGTGCCCGCGCAGGAAGGCTTGCGGGCCGCGACGCGCACCCGCTGGCCCAATTTCACACTCGCGGGCGACTGGACGGCGACCGGCCTGCCCGCGACGATTGAAGGCGCGATCCGCTCCGGCCAGAAGGCTGCGGATGCGCTGCTGAACCCATCGATGGAACGCAGATGAACGACTTGTCCCTGTCGGCCGTGGGCGCGCAGGTTTCGAAATCGACACTCGATACCGCGATCAACCAGGCCACCGACGCGCTGCTCGCGGGGCAGCATCCTGACGGCTACTGGCTCTACGAACTCGAAGCGGACGCGACGATTCCCGCCGAATACGTGCTGCTCGTGCATTACCTCGGCGAGACCGCGGACCCGACGCTCGAAGCGAAGATCGGCCGCTATCTGCGCCGCATCCAGCGCGAAGACGGCGGCTGGCCGCTGTTCGACGGCGGCAGGATGGACGTTTCCGCCACGGTGAAGGCGTATTTCGCGCTGAAGATGATCGGCGATTCGCCGGACGCCGACCACATGCAGCGCGCACGCGGCGCGATCCTCGCCGCCGGCGGCGCCGAGAAGGTCAACGTGTTCACGCGCATCCTGCTGGCGCTGTTCGGCGTGGTGTCGTGGCGCGCGGTGCCGATGATGCCCGTCGAGATCATGCGCCTGCCGATGTGGTTCCCGTTCCATCTGTCGAAGGTGTCCTACTGGGCGCGCACGGTGATCGTGCCCATGCTCGTGCTCAACGCCAAGCGTCCGCGGGCGCGCAATCCGCGCGGCGTGCGCATCGACGAGGTGTTTGCGAATCCGCCGGTCAATACCGGCATGCCGGCGCGCGCGGGGCATCAGAAGCGCGGCTGGTTCGCCTTCTTCCGCGTGGTGGATTCGCTGCTGCGCGTCGCCGATCCGCTGCTGCCCAAGGGCGGGCGCGAGCGCGCCATCGATGAAGCGGTGCGTTTCGTCGATGAACGGCTGAACGGCGAGGACGGTCTCGGCGCGATTTTCCCGGCGATGGCCAACTCGGTGATGATGTACGACGTGCTCGGCTATCCGCCCGAGCATCCGAACCGCGCGATTGCCCGCAAGTCGCTGGACAAGCTGCTGATCGTCGATTCCGCCGATGACGGCGAAGCGTATTGCCAGCCGTGCCTGTCGCCGGTGTGGGATACGTCGCTGGCGGCGCACGCGCTGCTCGAAACCGGCATGCCGAAGGCGCGCGCGGCGGTGAAGCGCGGTCTCGACTGGCTGGTGCCGCTGCAGATCCTCGACGTGCGCGGCGACTGGATTTCGCGTCGCGCGCATGTGCGGCCGGGCGGCTGGGCGTTCCAGTTCGCCAATCCGCACTATCCGGATGTCGACGATACCGCGGTGGTCGCGATGGCGATGGAGCGCGCCGATCGCGAAAACGGCACGGCCATGTACGGCGAGGCGATTGCCCGGGCGCGCGAATGGGTCGTCGGCATGCAGAGCAGCGATGGCGGCTGGGGCGCGTTCGAGCCGGAGAACACCCAGTTCTACCTGAACAACATTCCGTTCTCGGATCACGGCGCGCTGCTGGATCCGCCGACCGTCGATGTCTCGGCGCGCTGTCTGTCGATGCTCGCGCAGCTCGGCGAAACCGCGCTGAACAGCGAGCCTGCGCGCCGTGCGTTCGAGTACATCGTCAATGACCAGGAACGCGACGGCAGCTGGTACGGACGCTGGGGCATGAATTACATCTACGGCACCTGGTCGGCGATGTGCGCGCTCAACGCCGCCGGCGTCGCGCCGACGGACCCGCGCATGAAGCGCGCGGCGGACTGGCTGATCGGCATCCAGAACGCGGATGGCGGCTGGGGTGAGGACGGCGAGAGCTACAAGCTCGACTACCACGCCTACGAGCCGGCGATCAGCACCGCGTCGCAGACGGCCTGGGCGCTGCTCGGGCTGATGGCGGCGGGGCTGGTGGAGCATCCGGCGGTCGCGCGCGGCGTCGACTATCTGATGCGCACGCAGCAGGCGCACGGCCTGTGGGACGAGACGCGCTTCACCGCGACCGGCTTTCCGCGCGTGTTTTATTTGCGCTACCACGGCTATCGCAAGTTCTTTCCGCTGTGGGCGCTGGCGCGCTACCGCAATCTGACGCGCGAAGGTCTCACGCGCGTCGTGGCGGCGATGTGAGCGCAGACGCGGGTCGTGCTTCTGCCGGCAAGCCCGTCGTGGCCGTGACCGGCATGGCGTTCGAGGCGAAGATCGTGCGCGGGCAGGGCGTGGACGTCGTGTTCGCGGCGCGCAGCGACTGGCTCGAACGCGCGCTGTCCGAGGCCATCGCGCGCGGCTGTTCCGGCATCATCAGCTTCGGCACCGCGGGCGGTCTGGCGCCGGATCTCGCGCCGGGCGCGTTGATCATTGCGGATAGCGTCTGCGGGCCGCTTGGTGAAGTGCCGACCGATGCCGCCTGGTCCGCGCGCATCGTCGCGGCGCTGGCGGGAACACCCGTGGAGCGTCTGACGCGGCGCGGCCCCATGGCCGGCGTTGCCGCGCCGGTGACGGGCGAAGCCGAAAAACAGGCGCTGCATCGCGCGACAGGCGCACTGGCCGTCGATATGGAATCGCACGTGGCCGGCAGCATGGCCCAGGCGCGGGGTCTGCCGTTCGCCGTGTGCCGCGCGATCGTCGATCCGGCATGGCGCAGCCTGCCGCCCGCCGCCATGGCTGGCCTGCGGGACGACGGAACCACGGCCATCGGTCCGATCCTGCGTGAATTGCTGCGCCAGCCGTCGCAACTGGGCGGCTTGCTGCGCCTCGCCGGCGACGCCCGCGATGCCCGCAACACCCTCGTTCAGGCTCGCCGTGCGCTCGTAACGGCGCGGGCGCTCGCCTGCAACTGAAGCTTCCTTTATTTCTTGCTTTCTGCGGGTTAACCCCTATCTCGATATAATCAGGGAAAACCCTAATCACCCGCGCGCGTAGATTTCGGTCGAGATCGCGGCGCAAGTAGCAGAAAGTGAGGTATCAAATGAATTTTCATACTCGCAAGTGGGTCAAGCCGGAAGACCTGAACCCCAATGGCACGTTGTTCGGCGGCAGCTTGCTGCGCTGGATCGACGAAGAAGCCGCCATCTACGCCATTTCACAGCTGAACAATCAGCGCGTCGTGACCAAGTTCATGTCGGAAATCAACTTCGTCAGCTCGGCGCGGCAGGGCGACATCATCGAACTGGGTATCGCGGCGACGCATTTCGGCCGCACGTCGATCACGCTGCGCGCCGAAGTGCGCAACAAGATCACCCGCAAGAGCATCCTGACGGTCGAGAAGATGGTGTTCGTGAACCTGAACCAGCAGGGCGAGCCCGCGCCGCACGGCCGCACGAAAATCCGCTATGCCGATGAACTGTTCGAAGCCTATCGGCGCGATCAGGGCCCGGTCGAAGCGCCCGCCATGTCGGGAGATGATCTGTTCGAAGCGCAGGCCGAGGAAGCGGCACACTGAATGAAAATGGGCGCCGTAGAACGGCGCCCATTTTCGTTTGGAGTGACTTACTTGGCGGGCTGTGCCGCTGGATCGTCGTACTGCGGCAGGCCTTGCCCCTTGCTCGAACTGGGCGACGGCGCGCCCTGCGGCGCATTTTCCGCAGGCGCGGGCGACTTGCCGCCGACGCCGCCCGCCGGCGCCCCGGCTGCTCCGGCCGCGCCCGGATCGTCATACGTAGGCAAGCCTTGCTCCTGGCTGCCGCCGCCGCTCTGTCCCGGCGGCGCACTGGCGCCTTCCGGCGCGCTCGCGCCTTCGTCGCCGTAGTCAGGCAGCGTCGACGCGCCGCCGCCAGTCAGCAGGTACTGGCGGCGCTGCGTGTAGGCATCGCGGACAAAAGCGTATTTGTCGAGCGCGGCCGCCGAGAGCAGGTCGGTCGCACCGATCAGATCGGCCCGCGCGCTGACGAAATTCACGCCGTACAGCGGCCAGCGGATGTCGGCATCGGTATAGCTGATCGGATTCACGCGCCAGTCGACCAGCCAGGTGGTCGAGTCGCGGAACGAACTCGGGCCGAGCAGCGGCAGCACGAGATACGGACCCGACGGCACGCCGTAGTGCCCGAGCGTCAGGCCGAAATCCTGGTGATGCTTCGGCAGGCCCGCCGGCGACGCAATATCGATCAGCCCGCCGATCCCGAACACCGAGTTCATCGCGATGCGCATCAGATCTTCCGTGGCATCGGTGATCTTCAGTTGCAGCAGGTTATTGGCGAAGTTGGAGAAGTCGCCGAGATTCGAGAAGAAGTTGCTGACGGCGGTGCGGAACGGGCTCGGCGTGTAATCCACGTAGAACTGCGCGACGGGCTTCGCCACGTAGGTGTCGAGCGTGTCGTTGAACGTGAAGATCTTGCGGTTCATCGGCTCGAGCGGATCGCGCGGATTGCGGTCCGGGCCGGTTGCGCAGCCGCTGGTGGCGAGCATGCCCGCGATTGCCAGTCCCATTCCCAGGTTGCGCACTGCGCGAGGGGTCAACGCCGTCGATCCCGACTTCATTCTTCAATTCCTCTTAGGTTGTCATGCCGTTGAGCCGCGCGCAGCCTGGCCCGGTCCGCGGCGCGTACGCGGCGCGGTTTGCCCATCAGGACCGGCTGGAAGACCACGGCGCCGACCAGCGTGCAAAACAGCGACAGCGCCAGCAGCCGCCCCATGCTGGAGGTGCCCGGATGATGCGAGAACCACAGGCTGCCGAATGCGGTTGCGGTGGTGGCCGCGCTGAACATCACGGCGTGCGTGAGACTCGATTGCAGCAGGCGCGTCTGGCCGGAGCGCCACGCCATCACGAAGTAGATCTTGAACGCGACGCCCACGCCCAGCATGAGCGGCAACGCGATGATGTTCGCAAAGTTGAGCGGCATCCTGAAGACAACGCACAGCTCCAGCGTCACGATCGCGGAAACGAGCAACGGTACCAAAGTTCTCAGAACGTCGCCAAAACGGCGAAGTGCGATCCACAGCAGCACCGTGATCGCGGCCAGCGAGTACAGCGCCGCCTGCTGGAACGACTTGATGATGGTCTCCGCCGAATGGCGCACTGAAATCGGCCCGCCGATCGCGTCCGGCTCGGCCTTCTGGACAGCATCGGCGAAGCGGGCGAGCAGCGCGTCGTCGTTCGGATCGGCGCCGGGAGCAATCTTCGGCGAGACGTCGACGAGCGCCTGTCCCTGCGGCGTCACCCAGGTCTCGACCATCTGCGGGGGCAGGCTCGCGCGAGTGATTTCGCTGGGCGTCAGCAGCGAACGCAGTTGCGCGAGCGCGATGCGCAACGGGTCGGCCAGTGCGTGGTCGGCGCGGTCGCGGGTAGCGGCATCAGCCTGGGCAAGCTGCGCGAGCGTCTGCGACAGCTGCTTCGCTTCCTTGTCGCCGGGGCCGGGATGCTCGTCGGCCGCGAGCGACAACTGGCTCGACACGCGCTTCAGCGCCGCGACCCTGATCTCGTCCGTCGCCGGGGCGGCCGTGGGCTGATCGAGCGCGGGCAACAGCTGGTCGGCGGCAGCCCTGATGAGCGCGAGCTTTTGCGGCTGGTCGCCGGGGATCAGCGACGACAGCGTGGTCGCGCGTCCGACTTCCGGCAGCTTGTCCAGCTTCGCGGCAATACGGTCGGCATCGGCAAGCGAGGGCGCCAGCACCGCGACATCGTTGACCGCGCCTTCGGGCGAATCCTTGAGCGAAAGCAGCGTTGCCATCGACTCGGTGTGCGGATCCTTCAGATGCAGCGGATTGAAGTCGAAGCGCAGGTTGAACAGCAGCGGCAGCGCGCCGATCACCACGACCAGCGTGCCGATCAGCACCGGCTTGCGATGCTTGTCGAGAAATTCATCGACGGGTGCGAGCACCGGAAAGCCCGGCGAGTGCGCCTCGCCCGGCGGCGCGAACACCTTGATCAGCGCGGGCAGCAGCGTCATGTTGGTGAGGTATGCGACGAACATGCCGACGCCCGCGATCAGGCCCAGTTCCGACACGCCGCGATAGGCGGTCGGCAGGAACGAGAAGAAGCTTGCGGCGGTCGCGGTGGCGGCGAGCGTCAGCGGCACGGCCACATGTCGCGCGGTTTCGGCGAGCGAGACGTCGAGCCGCTTGTGCTTGTAGCGCTCCTCGCGGTATTTCACGCCGAACTGGATGCCGAAATCCACGCCCAGCCCGACGAACAGCACCATGAACGCCACCGAGATCATGTTCAGCGCGTGGACCATCATGAGACCGAGCGCGGCCGTGATCGCCAGGCCGACGAACAGCGTGATGAACACCGCGAGAATCATGCGTTTCGAGCGCAGCGCGACCCACAGGATCATCAGCACCACCAGAAAGGTCAGCACGCCGTTGAGCGCGGCGCCGTCCTGCACGGATGCGAATTCCTCGTCGGCGAGCGGCTGCGCGCCGGTCAGATGCAGGCTGGCGCCATACTTTTTGTCGAGGCCAAGTTCGGCGGCTTTCGCGCGGATCTCGTCCGATGTGCCCGCCGCCGCCTTCAGCGCGTTGAAGTCCAGGTCGGGCAGGACGGTGATGAAGGCACGTCCCGGCGCATCCTTGTTCGACGAACCCGAATCCGCCAGCTGGCGCCAAGAGAACGCGGCCGGTTGATTGGCCAGCACGTGTGTCAGCACGGTGTTGGCATGGCCGAGCAGGCCGGCCATCTGGCCGAGATTGACCTGGCCAAGCGTCAGCGGCAGGTTGAGCGTGGTGTTGAGCGTCTGCGCGAGACCGGTGAGCGTCGGGTCGTGGGCAAGCGTGTTGATGAGCGGACGCGCCGAGACGAGCTGCTTCGTCACTTGCTCGACCTTGTCGACGGGCAGGTAGAGCAGGCCTTCGTGCTCGAAGAACGAGCCGCCCGAAGGCTGCGACACCGACTTGAAGCGCTCCGGTTCCTTGGCGAGGGCGGCGGCGAGCTGGTTCGCGGCGGCGTCGGCGAACTCCTGCGCGGGCGCTTCCACCACGATAAGCAAGGTGGCTCCGCGCTGCGGAAAGGCCTGGTCGATGGCCTTGCTGCGCGCCGCCCACTCGGGTTCGGTCTCGATCAGTTGGCTGACGTCGGTGCTGATCTTGAAATGATGAACGACGTAGATCGTGCTCAGCACGCCGAGCAGGAGCGAAACGGCGATGATCCAGGCCGGGCGGCGGATGGCGAGGGTGACGAAACGAGTAATGTTGGACGTCAGCATGAAGACGCTACCTGTGTGTCCTGTTATTTTTGCGCATTGCTGCTACGCGCGAAGTGCATGATGCCGATCGCCGGAAAGCGCATCGCCCCGATCAAACGACGCGGTGTGCCGCGCAAGTATAGCGGGCGCTTCAGCACTGTCCGCGCTTGAACTGTCGCGGCGCTGCGGTGTCGATATACTTGCTGCACCAGCCGGCGGCAGCCTTGTGCAACGTCCAGGGCCGTAGAGCCCACGCCAACAAACCAGATCAGAGAACGGGTGCCATGAAACGCTATCTGTCCATTTGCTTCGCTTTCCTCCTTGCCTCGGTGGCCTTCACGGGCGAGGCAGCCGCACAAACGAGTCCCGATGCCGTCGTCAAGAACGCGGTGGAGGGCACGGTCGACGCGATGAAGGCCGACCCGCAGGCGCGCGGCGGCGACATGGCGAAGATCACGCAGCTCGTCCAGACCCGCTTCCTGCCCGCCACCGACTTCCAGCGCACGACGCGCATCGCGGTGGGCAAGGCCTGGGCCAGCGCCACGCCCGAGCAACAGAAGCAGCTGTATGACCAGTTCCAGACGCTGCTGGTCCACACCTACGCGGCGTCCCTGTCGCAACTGCGCGACCAGGAAGTGAAATTCAAGTTCGACTCGCCCAACATCGATGCCAATACCAAGGACACGGTGGTCGAATCGCACGTCATCTCCACGGGCGGCGACAACCCGGTGCGCTACCGTCTGCAGAAGACCCCGCAGGGCTGGAAAATCTATGACATCGACATGATGGGCGCGTGGCTCATCCAGGTCTATCAGCAACAATTCGCGGGGCAGTTGCAGAAGGGCGGCGTCGATGCCCTGATCAAGTTCCTCGCCGAGCACAACGCCCGTTCGGCGGGCTGACGCGCTAGCGTCGGCGGTGCTCTACCGCGAACTTGATCAGCTCGGCCTGGCCGTCTATATCCAGTTTGCGCTTCAAATTCAGCCGGTGCGTTTCTACCGTGCGCACCGACAGCCCGTGCTGTTGCGCGATCTGCTTGCTCGAGAGGCCTTGCGCCAGCGCGTCGAGAATCTCGAGTTCGCGCGGCGTCAGGCGTTCGAGCGGGGTTTGCATTGAACGTGCCTGGATCATGCGCGCCGCCACGCCGGCGCTGAAGAAGGTCCGGCCGGCGAGCACCGCGTCGATGGCCTGGATGATTTCCGTCGCCGGCGAATCCTTCAGCACATAGCCGCTCGCGCCCGCGCGCACTGCCTGCATGACGTACTCGACGTTGTCGTGCATCGACAACATCAGCACGCGAATGTCCGGAAAGCGCTCGTGGAAGCGTGCCGCCAGCTCGATCCCGCTCATGCCCGCCATGCCCACGTCCATCAGCACGAGATCGGGCGGATTCGCCTCGTCGGCGGCGAGGGCGAGTGCATCCGGGCCATTGCCCGCTTCGCCGATCACCCGCAGATGCGGTACGGAATCGAGGCGCGCGCGCAGGCCGTCGCGCACCAGCGGATGATCGTCGACGAGAATCAGGCGGGCGGGTTCAGCGCTCATCGGCGTGTCCTTGGAGATTGGGTGCGGCGAGCGGCAGCGGCACGCTCGCGACGATGACCGTACGGCCCAGTTGCGAGTCGATGCGCAGCGCACCGCCCAGTGTATCGAGCCGCTCGCGCATGTTGCGCAGGCCGAGGCCGCGCATGGGATCGGACAGCACGGCGGGCACGTCGAAGCCGACGCCGTTGTCCGTGATGTCGAGCGTCACCGCGTGCCTCGCGACGGCAAGCGTCAATTGCGCGCGCGACGCCTTGGCGTGCCGCGTGATGTTGTTGAGCGCTTCTTGTGCGATCCGGAACAGCACGGTGTTGACAGTGTCCGGCAGGCTTTCGCCCGTGCCGGTCGAGTCGAAAAGCACTTCGATGCCGTCCTGACCGTTCGATTCGCGCGCGAGTTGTTCGAGCGCGGCGGCGAGGCCGAGGTCGTCGAGCATCGCGGGGCGCAGCGCGTGGGAGATGCGCCGCACTTCGCGCAGCGTCCCGGCGAGCCGCCCGAGACCGGTCGAGAGCGCGGCTTCCGCGGTGGGTTCGCGCGCCGCGCTGCGTTCGAAGCGGGCCAGCGCCGATTCGAGCAGCAGCTTCACCGATACCAGCATCTGGCTGATGCCGTCGTGCAGTTCGCGCGAGAGGCGCGCGCGTTCCTGTTCCTGCGATTCCACCACTTGCCGCGCGAGGCGCCTGAGCTTGGCGTCGGCGCTGCGGTGCTCGCTGATGTTGAGCACGGCGGCGCAGATCGCGATGACGGCGAGCGCGGCCAGCGCAATGACGCCGATCCACGTCAGCGTGCGCGCGATATTCGAGGCGGCGCGGTCGTCGATGCGCGCGAGCGTCGTTTCCACGTCTTCGAGATAGATGCCGGTGCCGATCATCCAGCCCCAGCGTTCGAGCGGCACGACATAGCCGAGCTTGGGCGCGAGCAATCCCGTCGATGGCCTGCGCCACAGGTAGCGCACATAGCCTCCGCCTTGCGATGCCTGGCGGACGAGTTCCTGAATGGTCAGTGCGCCGTTGGGATCGCGCATCAGCCATAGATCGCGGCCGACGAGATCGGGCTGGCGCGGATGCATCAGTGACAGGCCGTGCATCGTGTAGACGAAGAAATAGCCGTCCTGGCCGAAGTCGAGCCGTTGCAGCGCGTCGAGTGCGAGGCGACGGCGTTCTTCGTCGCTGCGCGGGTCGCCGGGGGGCGGGTCATAGAACGGCGCGATCGTGCTCTGCGCGATCTCGACGTAATGCCGCAGCTCGATTTCCTTGCTCGAGACGTACGCGGCCTGCGTGGTGGCGTGCTGAACCTGCGCGAGCGACTGCGCCTGCTGCCGCACGCCGTAGGTGATGCCGCCGATCGCGAGCGCGAACGGCACGATGGCGAGCAGGAAGATTTTGACCTTGAGATTCATTGCAACAGGGTTTTCCGCTACGTGAAGGCACGCAGCGCGCGTACGTAGTCATGCGCTTGTAAGCGTTCCGGCGAAAGCGAATACTACCGCCCAATGCGTCATCGTGGCGCATGGCACGACTACGGAGCCTGGCTCCCAAGGTCATACAAACAAGGAGACGCCATGAATCGGGCTTCAGGATTCCTGGTCTGGATTGCGCTCGCGCTGCTGGGCGCGTTCGCATTCGGCACCATCGCGCTCGCGCACGGCGAACGCATCAGCGCACTGTGGATCGTCATCGCGGCGGTCTGTGTCTATCTCATCGCTTACCGGCTGTATTCGCGTTTCATCGCGGGCAAGGTGCTGCAACTCGACGGCCTGCGCATGACGCCCGCCGTTCGTCACAACGACGGCCTCGATTACGTGCCCACCAACAAATACGTGCTGTTCGGACATCACTTCGCGGCCATCGCGGGTGCGGGTCCGCTGGTCGGTCCGGTGCTGGCCGCGCAGATGGGCTACACGCCCGGCATGCTGTGGATTCTGGCCGGCGTCGTGTTCGCGGGCGCGGTGCAGGACTTCGTGATCCTGTTCATCTCGACGCGCCGCGACGGACGCTCGCTCGGCGATCTCATCAAGATGGAACTCGGCACCGTGCCGGGCGTGATCGCGCTGTTCGGCACGTTCCTCATCATGGTGATCATTCTCGCGGTGCTTGCGCTGATCGTCGTGAAGGCGCTGACGAATTCACCGTGGGGCACCTTTACCGTTGCGGCGACGATTCCCATCGCGATTTTCATGGGCCTGTACACGCGCTATATCCGTCCGGGACGGATCGGCGAAGTGTCCATCGTCGGCTTCGTGCTGCTGATGCTCGCGATCACGTTCGGCGGACACGTCGCTGCTTCGCCGGCCATTGCGCCGTGGTTCACGTTCACCGGCACGCAGCTCGTGTGGATCCTGGTCGGCTATGGCTTTATCGCTTCCGTCCTGCCGGTGTGGCTGCTGCTCGCGCCGCGCGACTATCTCTCGACCTTCCTCAAGATCGGCACCATCGTGGGCCTCGCGATCGGCATCCTGATCGTCGCGCCCGAACTGAAGATGCCGGCGTTCACAAAGTTCGTCGACGGCAGCGGTCCGGTGTGGTCGGGCAATCTGTTCCCGTTCCTCTTCATCACGATCGCATGCGGCGCCGTATCGGGTTTTCATGCGCTGATCTCGTCGGGCACGACGCCCAAGATGATCGACAACGAAATCAACATGCGCTTCATCGGCTATGGCGCGATGCTGATGGAATCGTTCGTCGCCATCATGGCGCTGGTCGCCGCCTGCGTGATCGAGCCGGGCATCTACTTCGCGATGAACAGCCCGGCCGCGCTGCTGGGCAGCACGCCGGAAGCAGTCGCGCAGACGGTATCGGGGTGGGGCTTCATGCTGACGCCGGACATGCTGACCTCGACGGCGAAGGCGGTGGGCGAGACCACCATCGTCGCGCGGGCCGGCGGCGCGCCGACGCTCGCGGTCGGCATGGCGCACATTCTTCACCAGGTGATCGGCGGCGAGGCGATGATGGCGTTCTGGTATCACTTCGCCATCCTGTTCGAGGCGCTGTTCATCCTGACGGCCGTCGATGCGGGCACCCGTGCCGGCCGCTTCATGCTGCAAGACCTGCTCGGCACGTTCCATCCGGCGCTGCGCCGCACGGAATCGCTGCCGGCCAACCTGATCGCGACGGCGCTGTGCGTGGCCGCCTGGGGTTACTTCCTGTATCAGGGCGTGGTCGATCCGTTCGGCGGCATCAATACGTTGTGGCCGTTGTTCGGCATCTCGAACCAGATGCTCGCGGGTATCGCGTTGATCCTCGGCACTGTCGTGCTGTTCAAGATGAAGCGCGAGCGTTATGCATGGGTGACGCTCGTGCCGGCCGCATGGCTGCTGATCTGCACGCTGACCGCGGGCTGGCAGAAGATCTTCGATGCCAATCCGAAGATCGGTTTCCTCGCTCACGCCGGCAAGCTGCGCGACGCCTACGACGCGGGTGAGGTGATGGCGCCGGCCAAGTCGCTGCCGGAGATGCAGCGGATCATCTTCAATGACTATGTCGATGCGGCGCTTGCGGGCCTGTTCATCTTCGTGGTGTTGAGCATCGCGGTGTACGGCGTGATGGCGGTGCTGCGTGCGCGTCGCGAAGCCCGTCCGACGGTGCGCGAAACGCCGTTCGAGCCGATGCCTTCGGGTGCGGGCGCGGCAGTGCGCTCGGGACATTGAGGACGCGGTGATGTTCGACGATCTTCGACAAGCGGGACGGTATCTCGGCCAGGCAATGCGCCTGATGGTCGGGATGCCGGACTACGATGCCTACGTCACGCACATGCAGGCGACGCATCCTGACCAGGCGGTGATGTCGTATGCGGAGTTTTTTCGCGAGCGGCAGGAAGCGAGGTACGGGACGGGGGCGGGGAAGTGTTGTTGAGGTGAGGGGCTGCTTCGATGTTGAAGAGAACGCGACGGTGATGAGCCGTCGCGTTTTTGTTTTGCGTCTCTCGCACAATTTATGACGCGCTTGCCACCATAAACGACGAAACAGTTCTCTTAGACTTTGTTCGGAATGGTTCTAATCGGAGTCTTGGAGGAGCAGTTGCAATGTCTGAGATTGAACAGCGTAAAACCAGCGAGCCTTGGGTGAGCAAGGACTCTCTCGCCGCTTAAAAGTTGCAGGGAAGTGTTCTGTTTCATATCGACCCATTCAAACCCGTGAGCCTCGAAGACTGGAGCGCGCTCAAAGCCAGAAAGCGAAAGAAACGAAAAAAGGCGGATGACTCATCGTCATCCGCCTTCCACTCTGACGAGTACGCAGCCGCCCTAATTCGCCACAGCCGCCGTTTTCGCGCCCTTGTTCTTCTGCATGCGTCCGATCTCTTCCAGCTTGATCTCCACATGCTTCGAGAACACGTATTCAGCCGGGCGCTGCTTGTCGAACGGCAGGTCCTTCGCGAACGCGCCCGTCGTACGCGGACCTCGCAGCGCG
The DNA here is from genome assembly GCF_031451265.1 of Caballeronia sp. LZ033. Classification (NCBI taxonomy): domain Bacteria; kingdom Pseudomonadati; phylum Pseudomonadota; class Betaproteobacteria; order Burkholderiales; family Burkholderiaceae; genus Caballeronia; species Caballeronia sp. LZ033. Next base: position 82,866 of record NZ_JARUXQ010000004.1, read on the forward strand.
ATCTTCGCCGCCTTGAGCGGATGCGCCACCGTGTCCATCACGGCCGTCGCTTCGAAGCCGCAGTGGACCATGCAGTCCGCGCACTTCTCGTACTTCCCCGTGCCGTACTTGTCCCAGTCGGTGGTTTCCATCAGTTCCTTGAAGGTCTTCACGTAACCTTCGCCGACCAGATAGCACGGCTTCTGCCAGCCGAACACCGTGCGCGCCGGGTTGCCCCACGGCGTGCATTCATACGTCTGATTGCCCGCGAGGAAGTCGAGGAACAGCGTCGACTGGCTGAACGACCAGTTCTTGCCGTTGTTGCCGCGCTTGAAAATTTCGCGGAACAGCGTCTTGGTCTTGTCGCGGTTCAGGAAGTGCTGCTGGTCCGGCGCGCGTTCATACGCATAGCCCGGCGACACCGTGATCCCGTCCACGCCGATCGGGCCCAGCGTGTCGAAGAACTTCGCCACACGTTCCGGCTCGGCGTCGTTGAACAGCGTGCAGTTGATGTTCACGCGGAAGCCACGGCGCTTCGCTTCCTTGATGGCCGCGACCGCCTTGTCATACGTGCCCGGCTGCGACACCGAGTGATCGTGCGCCTCGCGGTCGCCGTCCAGGTGGACGGACCAGACGAAATACGGGCTCGGCTCGTAGTCGTCCATCTTCTTTTCCATCAGCAGCGCGTTCGTGCAGAGATACACGAACTTCTTGCGCGCCATGATGCCCTTGACGATCTGCGGCATTTCCTTGTGCAGCAGCGGCTCGCCGCCTGCGATGGAAACGACCGGCGCGCCGCACTCGTCGACCGCGCCGAGACACTCTTCCAGCGACAGGCGCTGGTTCAGGATCGGATCCGGATAGTCGATCTTGCCGCAGCCGTTACAGGCGAGATTGCAGCGGAACAGCGGTTCGAGCATCAGCGCGAGCGGATAGCGCTTGTTGCGGCTCAAGTGCTGCTTGAAGATGTAGGCGCCGACACGCGCCTTCTGAAGCATGGGAATAGACAATTGCCTGCTCTCCTTATTCTTCGCGAATGGCCGTGGCCGCGACGGCGGCGAGCGGTTGCATGAGCTTCGCGGGGAGTTTGAATTCGACCTTTTCCTCGCGGCCGTTCATCGTCGTGACTTCGACGGGTCCGAACGCGCGCAGGGCATCGATCACATGTTTGACCATTTCTTCAGGCGCCGATGCGCCTGCGGTGATGCCGACTGTCTGCACGTCGGCGAACCATTCCGGCCTGATCTCCGAACCGTCCGCCACGAGGTAGCTCGGCACGCCGCTTTCGGCGCCGATTTCCCGCAGACGGTTCGAATTGGAACTATTGGTGGCGCCCACGACGAGCAACACGTCCACCTGATCCGACAGCTCGCGCACCGCGGCCTGCCGGTTTTGCGTCGCGTAACAGATATCGCGCGTATCCGGCCCGACGATATCCGTAAAACGGCGCTGCAGCGCGTCGATGATGCCGCGCGTGTCGTCCACTGACAGCGTGGTTTGCGTGACGTACGCCACCGGGGTATCGATGTCGAGCGTCAGCTTCTCGACTTCCGCCTCGCTCTGCACCAGCACCACCTTGCCCGGAATCTGGCCGATGGTGCCCTCCACTTCCGGATGTCCGGCGTGGCCGATCAGAATCAGCGTGCGGCCCTGCGAGACATATTGCCGCCCCTGCACGTGAACCTTGGTGACGAGCGGGCAGGTGGCGTCGAGCACGTCGAGACCGCGTGCGTCGGCATCTTTCTCGACGCTGCGCGCCACGCCGTGCGCGCTGAAGATGGCTACCGCGCCGTGAGGCACTTCGTCCAGTTCCTCGACGAAGCGTGCACCCTTGCTGCGCAGATTGTCGACCACATGACGATTGTGAACGATCTCATGACGCACATAGACGGGTGCGCCATGCCGTTCGAGGGCCCGATCGACGATCTCGATCGCACGGACCACGCCCGCACAAAAGCCGCGGGGTTGAGCAAGGATGATACGCATATTCGAACGAACTCCGACTGACGCGGGTTTCGGGGTTGGCCGGCGGCGAGCTCGCATGATTCCGGCGCGCTTTTCCAGCAATTCAGGTTGCGTGACGACTGTTTAACCCGACACTTGACAAACGGCGCAATAACCAAAACAGCAGACCGGAAAAAAAGACATGTTGGGGATGGGTCTGCGCGCCTAAGTTGACCGCGTATTCTAACGCGTTCCCTTTTCGGGCGCTCACTGCCTGCCATGGCCGACGGCGCGCCGCGGCGCACGCAAATACGGCGCTTTTCAGAACCCAGTAGACTGTCGGTCGCTTTCGGTCAGGCGCGGCCGTGCCGGGTGGCGTTTTAAAGCGCATCCACGCGCCGGCCTGCCCCTCGTGCCGGTCGCGCAACGCCCGCGTCGTCACGTCAGGAGCCGGTTGAAACCGCTCCGCCTTGCTCTTCCCGTTCTTACCCCAGCTAAACACCTGAAACATGCTACTGATTGCCTGGCTGTCCCTCCTGATCTGGCTCGTGCTGCTGTTCGCGCGCGGCGGGTTCTGGCGCGCCGAGCCCGCGCCGGCGTTGTCCGGTACGACCATTCACGCCGTCGGCAGCGCGGAAGTCGCGCGGCGCGGCGCGTGGCCGGCGCTCGTCGCGGTGGTGCCGGCGCGCAACGAAGCCGATGTCATCGGCCGCGCGGTCGGCTCGCTGCTCAAGCAGGACTATGCGGGCGCGTTCCACGTGATCGTCGTCGATGACCACAGCACCGACGACACCGCGGGCGTCGCCCTCGCCGCCGCCCGCGATCTCGGGCTCGAAGACCGCCTGACCGTGCTGACCGCGCAGCCGCTGCCGCCGGGCTGGTCGGGCAAGGTGTGGGCGCAGTCGCGGGGCATCGGCGCGATTGATTCGCTCGGGCTGCCCGCCGAATATCTGCTCCTCACCGACGCCGACATCCACCATCCCGCCGATGCCGCCACGCAACTCGTCGCGCGCACGATTCTCGAAGACCGCGATCTGGTGTCGCTGATGGTCCGCCTGCGCTGCGATTCGCTGTGGGAAAAGGCGCTGATTCCGGCCTTCGTGTTCTTCTTTGCGAAGCTTTATCCGTTTGCCTGGGTGAACGACGTGCGCAAGGCCACTTCCGGTGCTGCGGGCGGCTGCATGCTGGTGCGGCGTTCGGCGCTGGCCGAGGCGGGCGGGATCGAATCGATCCGTCAGGAACTGATCGACGATTGCAGTCTCGCCGAGCGCATCAAGCATCGTTTCGGCCGCAACGCCGCGCGTCCGATCCGTCTCGATCTGGCCCAGACCAGCGAATCGCTGCGTCCCTACGACAGCTGGCGCGACGTCTGGAACATGATCGCGCGCACGGCGTTCACGCAGTTGCGTTACTCGCCGTTGCTGCTGATCGGCACGGTGATTGGCATGGTGGTCATCTATCTGGCGCCGCCGCTGCTGTCCCTGGCGATGGGCGCGCGCGCCTGGCCCGCGTGCGTGGCCTGGGCGCTGATGTGCATCGCCTACGGGCCGATGCTGCGCTACTACCGCAGGTCGTTGCTGTGGGCGCCGCTGTTGCCGCTGGTCGCGTTGTTCTATGTCAGCGCGACGATCGGCTCGGCCGTGCGTTACTGGAGCGGGAAGGGCGGGCAGTGGAAGGCGCGGGTGCAGGCGCCGACGCAGGAAGGTTTGTAAATCCCGTATACCGGGCGGCTTCGCGACGAAGCCGCCTTACTTCTTCGTCAGCATGGCGTACAGCTCGACGACCATGTTCGGCGAAAACGTGAACGGCACCCAGCCGTGTCCGCCGTGACGCAGGACCAGCAGGCGGTCGCCGTTGGCGTATTTCTGCGTCGCCATGACCGGGTTCTTGGTCGCGGCGAAGCGCCAGCCCGGCGCAATCCCGGCGGGCTGTTCAGGCGTCATCGAGGCGCGCACGTTCGAGAGCTCTTCGATCAGTTCCGATACCCCTTCCGGCCCCAGCTTGACCGTTTTGCCCGCAATCGTCATTTCGATGGCGTCGCGATCCGGCCGCGACACGACGAGCCGCGGCGCTTCGTTCAGCGCGGGCGGTTCGGCGGGTGCGGAGGCGTCGCGGTTCAGCGCGGGCGGTTCGGCGGGAGCGCTGTCGGCGGCTTCGCGGGGTTCGACGGCAGAAGCGGTAACTGAGGCAGAAGCAGAAGCAGAAGCGGAGGCGGTCTGAAGGAGCGTGTCGAGGCTCGACTCCAGCGCGCCGAGCTGGTCGTGTAGGTTCATGCGAATGGTGTCTTTGACTTGCGAGCTTGCGGCGAGGCACCGATTCTACCCGCTCGTCTTTGGCGAGGCCGATGCAGGTTGTAACCAATTGCTCCGAACGTGCGGATAACGCGACACTTTCCGCCGCCACAAAAAACAGGACCGGCAACCCTTTCGGGAGGCCGGTCCAGCGGAAGCGCATCCGCATGACGCGGATACGCCGGTACTGCCTTGGTACTGCCTTACTTCGCGCTGGCCGCCTGCTCCAGCGCGGCGTTGAGCGTCTTGCTCGGACGCATGACGGCGGCGAGCTTCTGCTCGTCCGGCTGGTAGTAGCCGCCGATATCCGCTTCCTTGCCCTGCACCGCGTTCAGTTCGTCGATGATCTTCTGCTCGTTGTCAGCAAGCGTCTTCGCGAGCGGCGCGAAGCGTTGAGCCAGTTCGCGATCTTCCGACTGCGATGCCAGTTCCTGCGCCCAATACATCGCGAGATAGAACTGGCTGCCGCGGTTATCCAACTGGCCGGTTTTCGGCGACGGGCTCTTGTTGTTGTCGAGCAGCTTGCCGGTGGCGGCATCCAGCGCCTTCGCGACGAGCTTCGCACGCGCGTTGTCGTTCTTGATGCCGAGTTCTTCGAGCGACACTGCCAGCGCCAGGAATTCGCCCAGCGAGTCCCAGCGCAGGTGGTTTTCCTGCACGAGCTGCTGCACGTGCTTCGGCGCCGAGCCGCCCGCGCCCGTTTCATACAGGCCGCCGCCGGCCATCAGCGGGACGATGGACAGCATCTTCGCGCTGGTGCCGAGTTCCATGATCGGGAACAGGTCGGTGAGGTAGTCGCGCAGGATGTTGCCGGTCACCGAGATGGTGTCCATGCCGCGGATCACGCGTTCGAGCGTGTAACGCATCGCACGCACTTGCGACATGATGTGGATCTCGAGGCCCGTCAGGTCATAGTCCTTGAGGTAGGTCTCGACCTTCTTGATGAGTTCGTTCTCGTGCGGACGATACGGGTCGAGCCAGAACACGGCCGGCATGCCCGAGTTTTTCGCGCGCGTGACGGCGAGCTTGATCCAGTCGCGGATCGGCGCGTCCTTCACGAGGCACATGCGCCAGATGTCGCCCTGTTCCACTTGCTGCGTGAGCGCTTCGATGACTTCGTTCGTCGCGTTGTCGACGATGCGCGCGGTGCCGTCCTGCGGAATCTCGAAGGTCTTGTCGTGCGAGCCGTACTCTTCGGCCTTCTGCGCCATCAGGCCGACGTTCGGCACCGTGCCCATGGTCTTCGGGTCGAACGCGCCGTTGGTCTTGCAGAAGTTGATGATTTCCTGATAGATGCGGGCGAAGGTGCTTTCCGGAATCAGGCACTTCGTGTCTTGCGGACGGCCATCGGCGCCCCACATCTTGCCGCCGGCGCGGATCATCGCGGGCATCGATGCGTCGACGATCACGTCGTTCGGCGCGTGCAGGTTCGAGATGCCCTTGGCCGAATCCACCATGGCCAGCGCCGGACGATGCTCGTGGCACGCGTGCATGTCGCGGATGACTTCGTCGCGCTGCGATTCCGGCAGCGTCTCGATCTTCGAATACAGATCCACGAGACCGTTGTTGACGTTGATGCCGAGTTCCTCGAACAGCTTGGCGTGCTTGGCGAACGCGTCCTTGTAGAACACCTTCACGGCGTGACCGAAGACGATCGGGTGCGACACCTTCATCATGGTCGCCTTTACGTGCAGCGACAGCATCACGCCGGTCTTGCGCGCGTCTTCCATCTGGTCTTCATAGAACTCGACCAGCGCCTTCTTGCTCATGAACATGCTGTCGACGATCTCGCCATCCTGCAGCTTGACCTTCGGCTTGAGGACGATGGTCTCGCCGCCCTTCGTGACGAGTTCCATGCGGACTTCGCGGGCCTTGTCGTTCGTGATCGACTTTTCGCCGTGATAGAAGTCGCCATGCTTCATGTGCGCGACGTGCGTGCGCGAAGCCATGCTCCACTCGCCCATGCTGTGCGGGTGCTTTTTCGCATAGTTCTTGACGGCGAGCGGCGCGCGGCGGTCCGAATTGCCTTCGCGCAGCACCGGGTTCACCGCCGAGCCGAGACACTTGGAATAGCGCTGGCGAATGGCCTTTTCCTCGTCGTTTTTCGGCTCTTCCGGGAAGTTGGGCAGCTTGTAGCCCTTCGACTGGAGTTCCTTGATCGCGCTCGTCAGCTGATGCTGCGAGGCGCTGATGTTCGGCAGCTTGATGATGTTGGTGTCGTCGAGTTGGGTCAGGCGGCCGAGCTCGGCGAGGTTGTCGGGGACTTTCTGCTCATCGGTCAGGAATTCGGGGAATTCGCCGAGAATGCGGGCCGCGACCGAAATGTCGCTGGTCTCGACATTGACGCCGGCCGGCGCCACGAAAGTACGGATGATCGGCAGAAAGGCGCTGGTTGCGAGCAGCGGAGCTTCGTCGGTCAGGGTGTAGATGATGGTGGGTTGCTGATTGCTCATCGCTTGTCTCGACATCCGAAAACGGGTTGGAAAAAACCGCCGGCCTGAATGACCCCTCCGGCAACAAACCGCTATTCTGCCTGAAATTGCGTGGCTCGCGTGTGAAAGCAGCCCCGTGAAAACCGCAAAAACAGGCGTTTTTCTTGCTTTATCAACAACTTAACATTTTTCAAGTCTTATAGAAGACCTGCAATGTTTGCCGCCAGCGCCGCGTGCCGGGCCGTTTCACGAAATGATTCGATGCTTCACACCGTGAGATATCCGTTCGTGCGAAACCAGTCGAGCGCGTCCTTCAGTCCCTCGCGGTACGGCCGCGCGCGATAGCCGAGTTCGCTTTCGGCGCGCGCCGAGGTGAAGTACATCTTGTTCTTCGACATACGTAGTGCGTCGACGGTCACCATCGGTTCCTTGCCGCTGAACTTGGCGAACAGTTCCGCGCCGATCGCGACGGGATACAGCGGCCCGCGCGGCAGTTTGATGGTTGGCGGCTTGCGGCCGACGAAACCCGCGATATCCGTGAGCATCTGCTGCAGCGGCAGGTTCTCGCCGCCCAATATGTAGCGCTCGCCGATCCGCCCGCGTTCCAGCGCCAGGAAATGGCCGTTGGCGACGTCATCGACGTGGACGAGATTGAGGCCCGTGTCGACGAAAGCCGGAATCTTGCCCGTCGCCGCTTCCACGATGATGCGCCCGGTCGGCGTGGGACGCACGTCGCGCGGTCCGATCGGCGTGGACGGATTGACGATCACGGCCGGCAATGCGTGCTGCGCGACCATGCGTTCGACCGCGCGTTCCGCCAGCACCTTGCTGCGCTTGTAGGCGCCGATGGTGCTCTGCGGGTTCGAAGGCATGGTTTCGTCGGCGATGGCGCCCGAACTCGTCACCTTGAGCGTCGCGACGCTGCTCGTATAGACGATGCGCTCCACGCCTTCCGCCAGTGCGGCGCGCATTGTGGCCTCGGTGCCTTCGAGATTGGCGCGTTCGATCTCGCTTGGGTCCGGCGCCCAGATGCGGTAATCGGCCGCGACGTGGAACAGGAAGCGCACGTCCTTGAGCGCGGCGCGCATCGAGGCCTCGTCGCGCATGTCGCCGACCACGATTTCCGCGTTCAGCGACTCGACGTTCTTGCGCGGGCTGGTCTTGCGCACGAGCACGCGCACGTCGAAGCCGCGTTCGATGGCGAGCCGCGCAACCGCGGACCCGACGAACCCCGAAGCGCCGGTGACAAGCACGCGGGAGCCGGAAAAATCAGTCATTCTTACCTCGTTGAAAATGCGCCTGCGGCGGTGTTTTGTAACATCTGCCGCGCCGGAAAGCAGGCCTTTCGAGCCGCGGAGCCCGATGTGACAAGGCCTTGCGCGGCATGCTATGGTCCGTGCCTGCTACCGGCGCGAGCGTCGCGCAAAACTCGAACATAACCGGTGAACGATGCCTCAAGCCACTCGGAACCTCTCTTCCTGGATCTATTTCGCGATCGGGATCACGCTCGCCGTGGTGTTCGCCATCGACGTGCTGACGCCGATGCGCGTCGCAATCTGGGTGTTCTACATGCTGCCGGTCGTGATGTGCGTCTGGGTGGACCGGCCGTCGGTGCCGATCGTCACCGCGGTGGCTTCCTCGGCGCTGATGATCGCGGGATACGTATTCTCCGTCGCCGATCCGAGCGCCAGCCACGACGTGCTGCAACTCAACCGCGCGATGGGCATTCTCGTGCTGCTCGTGCTTGCGGCGGTGGCGCACCTGTATATCAAATCGCGGCTCGCGGTACAACGCACCGCCTGGCTGCAACAGGGCATCGTGCAGCTCGGCCTGCAATTGCGCGGCGAGCAGTCTCCCGCTTCGATCGGCGTGAGCATCCTGCGTTCGATTGTCCCGTACGTGGATGCGAAGGTCGGCGTGGTCTATGCGCTCGACGGCGACGCGCTGGTGCGGGTCGCAGGCTGGGCGCTGCCGGAAGACGATAGCGCGCCGCGCCGCATTGCGCGCGGCGAGGGGCTGGTCGGCCAGGCGATCATCGAAGGGCGTCCGCTCGAATTGCGCGACGCGTCGTCTCACTATCTGAAAGCCGGCTCGGCGCTGGGCTCGGCGGCGGCGACGCGCGTCGTGATCGCGCCGCTGTTCGCCGACGGCGAGGCGGCGGGCGCGCTGGAACTCGGTTTCGTCGGCAATGAGGGCCGTTTTGACGATGCCCGCGCGCTCCTCGATATGGCGTCGGAGCCGATCGGCATGGCGCTGCGCTCATCGCGCTATCGTGCGCGCCTGGTCGAACTGCTGGAGGAAACGCAGCGCCAGAGCGAGGAATTGCAGGTGCAGCAGGAAGAACTGCGCGTGTCGAACGAGGAACTGGAAGAACGCGGCCGTGCGTTGCAGGATTCGCAGGCGCGGCTCGAACAGCAGCAGGCCGAGCTCGAACAGACCAACGTGCAGCTCGAAGAACATACGCAACATCTGGAGCGGCAGAAGGCGGAACTGTTGCAGGCCCAGCAGGAACTGACGGCCAGCGCACTGGAAATGGAGCGCGCGAGCCAGTACAAGTCGGAATTCCTCGCCAACATGTCGCACGAATTGCGCACGCCGCTCAACAGCTCGCTGATCCTCGCCAAGCTCCTGCAGGACAACAAGCAGGGCAATCTGTCGGACGAACAGGTGCGCTACGCGGCGACCATCCACTCGTCGAACAGCGACCTGCTCGCATTGATCAACGACATTCTGGATTTGTCGAAGGTCGAAGCCGGGCAGATGGACGTGCAGTTCGCGCCCGCCGCCGTCGATTCCATCCTGGATGCGCTCAAGCAATCCTTCATGCCGGTGGCCGGCAGCAAGGGACTGGAGTTTCTCACCGAGCGTGGCGCGGGCGTGCCGGATTACTTCGTCACCGACAGCCAGCGGCTGTTGCAGGTCTTGCGCAATCTGCTGTCGAACGCGTTCAAGTTCACCGAGCGCGGCAGCGTCACGGTCGCGGTGCAGCGTTCGGGCGACAACGCGCTGCGCTTCGAGGTGCGCGACACCGGCATCGGCATTGCGCGCGACAAGCAGGACCTGATCTTCCAGGCGTTCCAGCAGGCCGACGGCACCACGAGCCGCAGATATGGCGGCAGCGGCCTGGGGTTGTCGATCTCGCGGGAGTTCTCGCGTCTGCTGGGCGGCTCCGTAGCGGTATCGAGCGAACTGGGCCGCGGCAGCGTGTTCTCCGTCACCCTGCCGATGACCGCGCGCGAGGGCACCGTCACGGCGAAGCTGGAAACGGCAGGTCCGCTGGGCGAGCCGGAAGCGGCGCTGAATGCGCCGGTTGTCCCCGCGCCCATGCCGGTGTCCATTCCGGCGCCCATTCCGGTGCAACCCGTCGCCACGTTCCCGGAAGCCGTGGGCATCGCCGACGACCGCGCGCAGCGGCGCCATCCCGACCGCGTGATCCTGGTCATCGAAGACGATCAGCCGTTCGCGCACATCCTCTACGATCTGGCGCACGAACTCGAATTCGACTGCGTGCACGCCGCCACCGCGACGCAAGGCGTGGAACTCGCGCGCTCGCTGCAGCCGAACGGCATCCTGCTCGACATCGGCTTGCCGGACCAGTCCGGCCTGACGGTGCTCGAATGGCTCAAGCACGATCCGCTCACGCGCCATATCCCGATTCACATCGTGTCCGCGACGGATCACGCCGATGTCGCGCTGCATCTCGGCGCCATCGGCTACACGCTCAAGCCGAGTGCGCGCGACGATCTCGCCAACGCCATCCGCAAGCTGGAGGCGCGTTCGTCGCAGGGCGTGCGTCGCGTGCTCGTGATCGAGGACGATCCGGCGCTGCGCCAGAGCATCCACGCGCTGCTTGCGAGCGAAACGGTGGCGATCGTCGAAGCAGGCTCGATTGCCGAGGCGCTCGATGAAATGCAGCGCGGCGTGTTCGACTGCATCGTCATGGATCTCGCGCTGCCCGACGGCTCCGGCTATGAACTGCTGGAACGCGTGTCCACGACAGGCGGGGTCGCGGCGCCGCCGGTCATCGTCTACACCGGGCGGCTGCTGTCGCAGGAAGAAGAACAGCGCCTGCGCCGCTATTCGAAATCGATCATCATCAAGGGCGCAAAGTCGCCGGAGCGTCTGCTCGACGAAGTCACGCTGTTCCTGCACAGTGTCGAGAGCGCGCTGCCGCCCGAGCAGCAACGCATGCTGCGCGCGGCGCGCCAGCGCGACGACGTGTTCGAAGGCCGTACCATCCTGCTGGCCGAAGACGACGTGCGCAACATCTTCGCGCTGTCGCGTGTGATCGAGCCGCTGGGCGCGACGCTCGAAATCGCCCGCAACGGCCGCGAGGCGCTCGAGGCGCTGGCGCGCCGCAATGACATCGACCTCGTGCTGATGGACATCATGATGCCGGAGATGGACGGCCTCACCGCGATGACCGAAATCCGCAAGCGCTCGGAGCACGCACGCCTGCCGATCATCGCGCTGACCGCGAAGGCCATGCAGAGCGATCGCCAGAAATGTCTCGAGGCGGGTGCGGACGATTACATATCGAAGCCCATCGACGTGGATAAGCTCGTGTCGTTGTGCCGCGTGTGGTTGCGCCAGCGATGACCGGACCAACCTCTGCAATGAACGACGCCAGGAACGAGGAAGAAGCGACGTTCGACATCGAACTGAAGCTGATTCTGGAAGCGATCTACTTGCGCTATCAGCACGACTTCCGGCATTACTCGGTGAGTTCGCTGAGGCGCCGGCTCGCGCAGGCCGTGCATGATTTCAACGTGCCGACGCTGTCGCATCTGCAGGAGCGCATCCTGCGCGACCCGGCGCTGTTCGCGCGGCTGTTCCAGTACCTGACGGTGCAGGTGAGCGAGATGTTCCGCGACCCGCAATACTTCCGCGCGATCCGCGAGCAGGTCGTGCCAATTTTGCAGACGTATCCGTCCATCAAGGTCTGGGTGGCGGGGTGCAGCAGCGGCGAGGAACTGTGGTCGCTCGCGGTGCTGTTCGCGGAAGAGAAGATCGCCGAGCGCACCGTGTTCTACGCCACCGACATCAACGCCGAGGCGCTGCGCCAGGCGGAAAGCGGCATCTATCCGCTGGAGCGCATGGCGGGCTTCAGCCAGAACTATCTGGCGGCGGGCGGCAAGCGGTCGCTCTCCGACTACTATCACGCGGCTTACGGCGCGGCGAAGTTCTCGCAGGCGCTCAAGTCGCGCGTGGTGTTCGCGGATCACAGTCTCGCCACCGACAGCGTGTTCCTCGAAGCGCATCTGGTGTCGTGCCGCAACGTGCTGATCTACTTCGATCGCGCGCTGCAGGACCGCGCGCTCGGCCTGTTCAGCGACTCGCTCGTGCGGCGCGGGTTTCTCGGTCTCGGCAGCAAGGAGAGCCTGCGCTTTTCGACCCATGCCGATCGTTTCGCGGACTTCAATCCGCGCGAACGGCTCTACCAGAAGGTGTGACGATGTTCGACGCGCAGCGTATCGAAGCGGTCGTGATCGGCGCCTCGGCGGGCGGCGTCGAGGCCTTGAGCCAGTTGTTGCCCGCCTTGCCGGAGACGTTCGCGGCGCCGGTGCTGGTGGTCGTGCATGTGCGTCAGGGACAGCCGAGCCTGTTGCCCGGACTGTTCGCGTCGCGCTGTGCGCTCGAGATCGCGGAGCCGTTCGACAAGGACGAGATCGCACCGGGCCGCGTGTATTTCGCGCCGCCGGGCTATCACATGCTGGTTGAGGCGGAAGGCGGCGCGGCGCCGTCGATCGCCTTGTCGGTGGATCCGCCGGTGCGCTTTTCGCGGCCGTCCGTGGACGTGCTGTTCGAATCGGCGGCGCATGCCTGGCGTGAGCGGCTGCTCGGCATCGTGCTGTCGGGCGCGAACGACGACGGCGCACGCGGTGCGCGCGCCATCCGCGCGGCGGGCGGCGTGTGCTGGGCGCAGGACCCGGTGACGGCCACCGCGCCCGCGATGCCGCAGGCGGCGATCGCCGAGGGCGATGTGAGCGACGTGCTGACGCTGGACCAGATGGCGCTGCGGCTCGCGCAGTGCACGGGCAAGGCGCCGGGAGCGCGTCAATGAGCACATTGATGAATGCGCCAACGAGCGCAGCCAACGACACAGGCAAGGCAAGGAGTCACCCGATGACGCAACCCATCCACGTGCTGATCGTCGACGACATCCGCAACAACATCACGGCGCTCGAGGCATCCCTCGCGCGGCCGGATCTTTCGGTGCTGAAGGCCGAGTCCGGCCCGGCGGCGCTCGAACTGTTGCTGAAGCACGAAGTCGCGCTCGCGATCCTCGACGTCAATATGCCCGGCATGGATGGCTTCGAGCTTGCCGAACTGATGCGCGGCAGCCCGCGCACCGCGCACGTGCCGATCATCTTCCTCACGGCCACGGCGCAGGAAGCGAACCGCACGTTCCGCGGCTACGAAGCGGGCGCGGTGGACTTCCTCTACAAGCCGTTCGACTCGCGCATCCTGAACTCGAAGGTGGATGTGTTCATCCAGATGGAACGGCAGAAGCAGCAGCTGGCGACGCAGCTTGCCACCGTGCAGCAACTGCTCGACGCCAACGAGATGCTGATGGCCGTGCTCGGTCATGACTTGCGCACGCCGCTGTCGGCGGTGATTGCCTCGGCGGAATATCTCGCGCGTTTCGTGCAGGACGAGAATGTCGCCAACATCGGCACGCGCATCAAGTCGAGCGGCATGCGCATGGTGCGCATGGTCGATCAGCTGCTGAACCTCGCGCGCCTGCGCGGCGGGCGCGTGACCTTGCAGCCGCGCGCGGTCGAACTCAACACGCTGGCGAAGAACATCGTCGATGAATACGAGGCGCGCGTGGGCAAGGGGCGCATCTTCGTGCTGCGCCAGGGCGACACGCTGCTGCAGGGCGACGGCGATCTCCTCTCGCAAGTGTTCTCGAACCTGATCGGCAATGCGCTCCAGCACGGTCTCGAAGGCTCGGCCATCCAGGTGCGCCTGGACGGTTCCGCCGACAGCGTGAGCATCACCGTACAGAACGCCGGTGCGATCCCCGCCGACGTCCTGCCGACCATCTTCGCGCCGTACCGTTCGGGCCGGCGGCAGAGTGAATCGAGCGGGCTGGGACTCGGGCTCTACATCACGCGAGAAATTGCGGAGATGCACGGCGGCGAGGTGCGCGTGCGTTCGACCAATGACACCGGCACCGTGTTCGAAGTGACCTTGCCGCGCGTGCCGCGTCCGCGCACGGGCGAGAGCCCTGATGTCGCGCAGCCGTTCCGCCTGAGCTGAGCGCCGCTGGTCGGCCGGCCGCGACGCGCGCCGCCGCGCGTGTCTACAATGCGGCCTATGACCAGCAAACAAGGGAGAGCGCGATGACCGTTCCAGACCTGGATACGAGAATCGAAACCTATTACGTGCATGTGCGAGGCGTCGTGCAGGGTGTCGGCTTTCGTCATCACACAGTGCGCCGCGCGCATGCGCTCGGCGTGCGCGGCTGGGTTGCCAATCTGGAGGACGGCTCGGTGGAGGCAGTGGTGCAGGGCGCGGCAAATCAGGTCGACCTGATGCTCGAGTGGCTGCGGCGCGGACCGCCGCATGCCCGCGTCACCGAATTCCACAGCGAAGAGCGTCACGTCGAGAAGCGTTACGAGCGCTTCGAACAGCACTGAACGCCGCGCTTTCACGCCTCCCGACTGACGTCTCTTAACGCGCCACCAGCAAACTTTCCGCGAACTGCCATTCCTCGTCGAGCCACTGATGCGTGCATTCGAAGCCCGCGTCGGCGGCGATCGGCGCGACTTCGTCGGCCGCGTACTTGTGGCTGCTTTCCGTCCAGATCGTCTCGCCCTCGCGGAACCCGACGCGCAGATCCGCGCCGCGCACCTGCACCGTGAGCGCGCGCTTGGCACGCAGATGCATTTCGATGCTGCGTGCGTCGGGATTGAAGCGCGCGACGTGCTCGAAGGCATCGATCGGGAAATCGCCGCCCAATTCGCGATTGATGCGCGCCAGCATGTTCAGGTTGAACGCGGCGGTGACACCGATGGGATCGTCATAGGCGGAGATCAGGACCGGCAGCGGTTTGATGAGATCGGTGCCGAGCAGGAGCGCGTCGCCGGGCTGGAGCATGCCGCGGATCGAGCACAGGAAGCGCGTCGCCGCGAGCCGCGCGAAATTGCCGATCGTGCTGCCGAGGAACAGCACGAGCAGGCGCTCGCCGTCCTTGCGTTTCGCGCTGACTTCGGAAAGGCCGGCGAGGTAATCGCGCTCGTGTCCGACGATCGACACCCGTTCGATGTCGCCCAGTTCGCGCCGGCACAACTGCAAGGCGGTGCGCGAAATTTCAATCGGATGGTAAGCGGTGGGCTGTTTCTTACACAGCGCTTCGAGGATGCGGCGCGTCTTGCGGCCGCTGCCGCTGCCCAGTTCCGCGACCTGGATGTCGCCCGGCATGGCCGCGACGATGTCGGTGGCGTGGTCTTTCAGTACGCGTTCCTCGGCGCGCGTCACGCCGTATTCGGGCAAGGCGGTGATGACTTCGAAGAGCGCCGAGCCCACTTCGTCATACAGATACATCGACGGCAGTTCTTTCTGCGGCTGCTTGCTGAGACCGGTGTGGACCGCCTCGGCGAAGGCATTGGGAAAACGGGGCGACAGGGCGGGTTGAGTCATGACGTCTCCATTCATGCGGCGTTTTTGTGAGCGCCGTCGCGGGCATCGGCGACGGTGGCGCGGCGTGGGAGTGCGGACGATGCCGCGGATGCTGTGACGTGAACGGGAACGAGCCGGCAGGCTGCCGGTTCGCCAAGGATGACCGGTCGTCGTGACCGGCCGAAGACACATCGGACCGTGTGTGAACCGTCAGAGACACGGCTCGCGCAGCGAGGTTCAAGCCAATTCGAGACACCTTGAGCGTGCGGGACGAGCAACACGCGAAGCAAGAAGCGGGCACGCTGCCGCGCATTTCCGGAGAAGCGTTGGGCGGGTAGCAGGTTCCGGCCCGTTTAGAATGCGCCTTTCTCGTCATTCCCGCAGCAATGGCGGGCTTACCCCCTTCGGCGCACGGCGCTTCTCTCGATGAATCAGCATGACCTGGGGCGCGGCATCGCGCTCTCCGTGAGCGCGTCGGCGCTGTTCGCGCTCATGTCCGGTTATACGAAGTGGCTCACGCCGCTCGACGGACTCGATATCTTCGCCTGGCGCATCGTCTGGACGCTGCCGGGTGCGTTGGCGCTCGTTGTCCTGCGCCGGCGCTGGCCGCAATTTCGCGCGCTTGCCGCGAAGCTCGTGCGCATGCCGCGATTACTGGCCGCCTTCGTGGTAGCGGCCGCCCTGCTCGGCGTGCAACTGTGGATCTTTCTTTGGGCGCCACTGCACGGGCGCGCGCTCGAGGTGTCGCTTGGCTACTTCCTGCTTCCCCTCGCGATGGTGCTGCTCGGCCGCTTCCATTACGGCGAGCGGCTCGACGCGTTCCAGTGGGCGGGCGTGGCGGCGGCAGCGGTTGGCGTGGCGCACGAGCTTGCCATGACGCATGCGTTCGCCTGGCCGACGCTCGTCGTCATGTTGGGCTATCCGCCTTACTTCATGATCCGGCGCCGGCTCGATGTCGACCCGCTCGTCTCGTTCGCGATGGAGATTCTGTTCATCGCCCCCGTCGCGGTCGTCATGCTGTGCGTGCGTGGTTCGTTCGGCGTGGTTGCGGGCGCGCCGCACCTGTGGCTGCTGCTGCTTCCCGGACTCGGCGCGCTGAGCACGCTGGCGCTGGCTTCGTATCTGCGCGCGAGCCGGCATTTGCCGCTGGCGCTGTTCGGCATTCTTGGTTACGTGGAGCCCGTGCTGCTGGTGGGCGTCGCGGTGCTGTTGCTGGGCGAGCCGTTCTCGGCGGCGCAACTCGGCACTTATATCCCGATCTGGCTCGCGGTCGTGCTGACGGGCATCCACAGCGCGCGGCTGCTGATGCGCGAACGCACGATGCGGCGGATGCTGCCGGTGAGCGAACACCATGCGGGCGTCGAACACGAGACGGTGGCGGAGGAGATCGAGCGCACGGATTGATCAGCGCGTAACGGTGTCTGGCGTATGGATGGCGACGTACAGATCGCGTCGCAGTCCCAGTGCCGACAGCAACTCGACCAGAACGAAGAGCGGTCCGATCAGGAGGCCGACGACGTCATCGACAAAAGCGGGCTTGCGATGTTCGAAGCGCAGATGCCCGACGAACTGCAAGGCCCAGCCCGTCACGAACATGCCGACGCCGATCACCAGCCAGAGCGTCGTGCTCTGCATCGCGACCCAGTGTCCGAACCACGCGCTCGCCGCCGACACCATGCCCATGCCGAAGCCGAGCGGCAGATCGAGCCTGAGATAAAAGAGTGTGGCAAGCGCGAAAAGGATGACGGCGGGCGTCAAGGGAAAGGCGCCGGAGAAGACAGGCCATGCGGGCCGGCTCAGCAATGCGGCGATAGCCAGAACGATGAGCGGAATGCCGATGACATGCGTCGCGACATTGCGCGTGTCGCGATGATAAGCCGCGTACTGCGACAGATGCTCGGTCAGTGTGCGCATGACGGTCGTCTCCCGATGCGGTGAGTTGCCATCATGATAGGCCGCTATGGAGCAAATTTTTGAACCTGCGCTTGCCTCACGCAAAAAAGCGAGCCCGCAGGCTCGCTTGAATCGAACGCACCGGATGCATGCTCAAGCAGTTATCCGGTGCGCGATGCGCTAATGACGCGGACCTCCCTTACTTCTTTGCCGCGTCGATCTTTGCATCGGCGGCCGCCTTGTTTGCGTCGCTTTGTGCCTCGACTTTTTGCTTGTCGGCCTTTGCCTGAGCTACATCGGCATCCTTGGCGGCGTCCTGTTTCTTCTTGTCTGCCTTGGACTGTGCGGAATGCTTCTTCTTGTTCGCCTTGGCTTGCGCCTTGGCGGCGTCGCCGCGCGCACCGGATGCCTGCTCCGGCGTGGTCGCCTGCGCTACCTTCGCGGCTTCCTTGTTGGCATCGGCTTGTGCCGATGCGTTGTCTTCATTCGCCGATGCCTGAGCCTTCGCGGCATCGTGCTGTGCGTCCGCCTTCTTCTGGTTGGCCGTTGCCTGAGCTTCGGCTTTTTGTTGGTTTGCCTTGAGTTGTGCCTTGCCTGCGTCGGTGGTGGCCGTCTGAGCGAAAACGGTGGTCACGAGCATGGCGGATGCGAGAGCAGCGACGAGTTTCTTCATGGTTTGACACTCCCTGATTCTTTTATGGTGAGCGCGTGGCGTAGTACGCCGCGCTGACGGACATAACGCCGTGTTGATCGATGGAGTTGACTCGTTTCTCGTGACAAACGGTAACCAGTGGATAGCAAGTGAAACGGCGCCGGTAAGCGCGATTCGCGTGGTCGGCCATTGCGGCTTCGCTTTACCGGACCC
Organism: Caballeronia sp. LZ033; assembly: GCF_031451265.1. Taxonomy (NCBI): domain Bacteria; kingdom Pseudomonadati; phylum Pseudomonadota; class Betaproteobacteria; order Burkholderiales; family Burkholderiaceae; genus Caballeronia; species Caballeronia sp. LZ033. The sequence goes on from NZ_JARUXQ010000004.1 coordinate 100,898, forward strand.
ATGGCAGAAACTGTTATCCAGGCGGCAAATTCAATTCCATTTGTAACTTCCGATGCAGGTTGGTGATCCATAAGAAGTTGAATGCGACAAGCAATTTTCCAAGCAAATTTGCTGGAGAAATGCTTGCCGCCCAGCTTGTAATTTTTGAAATGCGCGGTTACCAACTGCATCAGTTATTTCTTAGTTGACTGCTTAAGATGACTCCCATCAACCCGGCTAAACGGGAAATGGAGAAGCTCATGAAACGCGCAGCACTTGTGTTCCTGATGATCGGCAGTCTGACGATGGCGGGCCAGGCCTCGGCACATGGACGCGGCGGCTATGGCGGTCATCACGGCGGCGGCGGAAATGGCGGGGCGATCGTCGGTGCATTGATTGGCGGCGCGGTGCTGGGCGCGCTGGTGTCGTCAGTGGCGAACGCGCAACCGGCCTATGCACAACCGGTCTATCAACAGCCCGCGTACGCACAACCGGCCTATGCGCAACCCGTATATGCGCAACCGGCGCAGCCCGCTGGCTACTGCTATGACAACTATCGCGGCGGCTATGTGCCGTGCGGTTATTGAGGCCAGCGTCGGTGCGCCGCTCGCGGTAGTCGGGAAGCACGATTCGCTTGAGGGGACATTCGCGTCTTCTTTTTCCGAACGATGGAGGACAGCTATCCGCCCGGCAAATTGAACTTCACTTGTGACGGCGCCCGCGCTGACGGGGGTGGAGGCAATCGGGCTAGTTGGCGGAGTGGGCGAGAGGGATCACCAGGGATGCGCGGCACGTCGCTTGCGCTAATGCGAATACGGCTGCAGAGGCAAGAACATCGTCGCAGCCGACACGCAAACTCTGGAGATCCGAAATGAATGCGACTACGAAGAAGCTGGTGATATCGGCGTTGGTGCTGGGCCTGTCGGGCGGTGCCTATGCTCAGGGAGGCGGAGGTGGCGGCGGTGCGGGCGGCGGCGCCGGCGGAGGGGCGGGTGGCGGTGCTGCTGCGGGCGGTTCGGCGGGCGCGGGTGGCAACGGTTCGGCGGGCGCCGGCTCGGGCGCAGCGGGCAAGGGCGGCGGCGTGGGCATGGGCGGCACCGGCATGGGCGGTTCGTCCGACGGCACGACCGGCACGGGCACGGGCGCCAAGAGCGGCATGGGCAATGACGCGACCAATGGCATGGGCCAGGATCAGGGAACCGTGCAGCGCAGCGCCCCGAACAACGGCAACATGAATTCGGGCGGCATGAAGTCGAACGGCAGCGGCACGCAGAAGGCCTATTGATGGACCGATGAACACGCCCCGATGGGTGCGATCGCCGCGACGTCGACAGGACGTACTTGCGGCATCCGCCTTGGCGGCGTTGCTTGAAGCAGGAAGATTGAAGAAAGCGTGAAGCGCCTATGCGGCGCTTTTTTATTTTCCGGCCGCGGATGCCGGTTCGGCCGCTGCGGCCGGCTCGAACGTCCTGGCGCGCAGGCTGACCTTTTCGGCATAGGCGCGCGATCCGCCGTAGCTCTTCAGCGCCGCATCGACATCGCCCTGTGCGGAAGTCATGTAGCCGTGCAGGATCGCCGAACCTGCCTCAATGTTGTCTTCCGGATCGGTCAGGTCAATGTTGCGCACCAGCGACTTGTGGGCCGAGGGCACCACTTGCATGAGCCCGGTTGCGTGGTTCGGTCCGCGGGCGGTTTCCTTGAAACGCGATTCGATGGAGATGATCGCGAGCAACAAGGCGGGCGGAAGCGAATACTTCGATGCCGATGTCATCACCGCCGAGGCGATGGTCTGCGCCTTCTCACGCGCCACGCCGAACTTCTGTGTCAGATATTCCGAAATCTTGTGACTTGCCTGCTCTGCCTTCGGGTCCTGCTGAACGGCGGAATCGCCGGCTGCCGGGACAGTCTGCTGCGCGAAGGCAGCGGACGCGCAACTCAGCGCGATGGCGAAGGCCGCAGAGAGGACAAGGTTTCGACGCATCGGATCGGGGAAGTCATGACGGAGCCGCATTATAGCCACATAAAAATTCCTTGTGGATCATGGACTTGTCTTTAATCTGAAGTTTCGTTGCGGGAATCGGAACGAATTACGTCGGCCCGGCTCGCTTGGCGGCCGGGGCCGAGATGCCCTCGCCGGCGTCGGTGGAGAGCCGCAGGAACATCGGCAGGGACGCGAGCACCACCAGCGCGATCACGACAAAACCGCACGCCAGTTGCCAGCGTTCGGTCTGGACGCTGCCCGAAGCCAGCATGGTCGCCTGGATCGTGCCGGACGCCACCGTGACGCCGAGCGCCTTCATCAACTGCTGTGCGGTTCCCTGGAACGACGTGGCGGCGGCCAGGCGCGGTTTTGGCACGTCGGCGAAGGCGAGCGCGCCCATCGTCGCAAAACTGAGCGAGCGGCCGAGGCCGCCGAGCAGCAGGAGCAGGAAGATCGCAGCGGCGGGCCAGGCCTGCGACATCGTCGAACAGGCGAGCAGCACGGCCGCGAAACAGACGCTGCCCGCGCACAGCACCGTGCGCACCGAGAAATGCCGCAGCGCGAGCGCGGTCATTGGGCGCATGCAGAACGAGCCAAGGGCGCTCGCGAAGGTCACGAGGCCGCTGGCCGTCGCGCTGTAGCCGAAGCCGGTCTGCAAGGTCAGCGGGACGAGAAACGGCAGCGCGCCGGCGCCCGCGCGGAACAGGCTGCCGGCGACCGTCGCGGCATGGAAGGTGGGAATGGACAGCAGCGAGAAGTCGATGGCCGGATTCGCCGTCCGGCGGCAATGCAGCACCGTCACGCGAAACAGCAGCAGGCCCGCTGCCATGCAGATCCAGGGCACGCCGTCCGGCAGGACGCCGCGCCCAGCGCTTTCGATCCCGATCATGAACAGACTCAGCGATGCGCCCGACAGCAGCATGCCGCGCAGGTCGGGCGGCGTGCGGCTTTCGGGCGGCGAAGGCGGCAGCAGCTTCCACGTCAGCAACATGCCCGCGATGCCCACCGGCACGTTCACCCAGAAGATGCTGCGCCAGCTGAGGGCATCGGTGAGAAAGCCGCCGAGCGGCGGGCCGAGCAACGGGCCGACGAGCGCGGGCATCGTGAGCCAGGTGGTGGCCTGGAGCAGTTCTTCGCGCTTGACGCCGCGAAACAGGATCAGCCGCCCGACCGGCACCATCATCGCGCCGCCGAGCCCCTGCACGACGCGGGCGGCCAGCAATTGCGGCAGGTTCATCGCGGCCGCGCAGGCTATCGATGCCAGCGTGAACGTCGCGATGGCCCACATGAACACGCGCCGCGCGCCGAAGCGGTCGGCGACCCAGCCGCTGGCGGGAATGAACACCGTCAGCGCGACGAGATAGGCGGTGATGGCGCTGCTGAGATGAACGGGATCGACATGAAGGTCGCGGGCCATGGTCGGCAGCGCCGTCGCGACGATGGTGCCGTCCATGTTCTGCATGAACAGCGCGCTCGCGACCACGGCGGCGGTCAAACGGAAGTTGCGTTCGTTCACGATGCCGCATCCGGAAGAGCGCCGAAGGCGTGTTGCAAGCTTTGCTGACTGACGTCCGTTCGATTCGATAAGGAAAAGGGTCGCATGCCGCACAGTCTAGCGCGATCAGCGCACGGCCGTTTCCGGCCGCCGGGCGTCCTTAATCCGCGATACGCGCCACGCCGGCCACCATCTCCATGAAATGCGGCAAGCCGGGCGTGACGCGGGAGGCGTCCTTCGCTTCGTCGTCCCAGCGACGCAGCGCGAGCGCATCCTGCGCATAGGGTCGGGCGAGGAAGGCGTGCGCGGCTTCATCGTCGAAAACGCCGCCCTGCAATTGCAGGCTGCGTACCGAATCGGCGGAGAGCCGCGCATGATAGGACGCATCGATGGCGCACAGGCAGCGCTTCGCATCGACGTGCAGCCGGATCGGTTCGAGCACGGCATCCGGAAACAGCGGCCGCAGGAAGGGCAGCGCGTAATACTGATGCAGATCGTCGATGCCGCGTTCCGTCGGCGTCTCGCCCTGCTGATTCAGCAGATGGCCGAGGTCATGCAGCAAGGCGGCCACGATCAGTTCGCGGCTCGCGCCGGCCTGTTCAGCGAGCGTCGCGCTTTGCAGGGCGTGCTGTAGTTGCGTGACCGGTTCGCCGCTATAGGCCATGGAACCGTGTGTGTCGAAGAGATGCTGGATGTCGTCAAGCGTAAGTGCCATGGTTGAGCTGAGCGTTGCCGGATCAAACCCGACATCATCGCGTTGCTTCATGACACGACGATGGCGCGTGCTGCAATGCGACAAGGAGCCCGTCCGATGCCGCTCTCGTTTCGCCGCCGTCCCGAACTCGCCGGCCTCAACTTGCGTTCGCGGCGCGAAGTGCGGCGCATCGCGTGGCACTTCGCACAACGGCACTGGACGCTGCATGCGCCGGCCTTCGTGTGGATCCTTTTCGTGCTGATGCACGTGCGCTATCACCTCGTGCCGGAGCGCCGCGAGTATCTTGCGATCACGCTCGTGCTCTTCGTCGTGGCAGTGGTGAACATCCGCCTGCACATCGCGCATTACCTGAAGGCTGCGCGTGCGGTTTTCGACCGCATCGGCAGCGCTTTTCCTGTGAAGTGAAGCGGCGTGCTGCGCTGCCGCATCAACGGCGGGCCCGTGTTAGGATGCTCGGCGACCCGTACCCACCGAACGCACTATGGCCACGCTATACGAAACGCTCGGCGTGAACGAGCATGCCACCGACGAAGAGATCAAACGCGCGTATCGCAAGGCCGCCATGCGCTGCCATCCGGATCGCAACGTGGGCAACGAAGCCGAAGCCCACGCGCAGTTTCACGAGATCAAGGAAGCCTACGCAATCCTGTCCGATCGCGCCCAGCGCGAGGTGTACGACCGTACGTTCGCGGAAGAGATGCGTCGCTGGGAAGAGCGTGTGCGCCAGGGAGAAGCGGAACGCGCGGCACGCGAAGCCAAGGAACGCGAGGCGCGGGAAGCGCTGTATGCGGAACGCGTGTCGCTGGCGATGCGCTTTGCATCGCTTGGACATAATCGCGATGTCGTATTCGGTGTCCTGCTCGGCGCGCAATGCGATGAACCGGCGGCGCGGCAGATCGCGGACAGTGTGATCGCCCTGCATGAGTCACGTCTGCAGAGCAACGCAGAAATAGTTGAAAAAGAAGAAGCCGGGAAGAACGAAGAGAAAGAGGCGAGTGCCGCTGGCCCGATGAACCCGCTCGGCGCAATGTGGTTCCAGTTCCTGAACAACATGCGCCTTTGAAAGTCATCGCTTATGCCGCCAGCATTTCGCCGCGCATGTTGCGTTGCCGGGGTGCGGCGGGATACACGCACCAGTGTCCGTCGTCATGACGGAAGAAGAACAACGCTCTCGACGCCTTTCCGTTCAACGCTTCCACACACACATAACGCCGGCCGTCGGAACGGGTGCGGCTGAACTGCCTGACTCGCACCGGCATGCTTCCGGGCGCCAGCCACTTGTCCACCTGGTAACGAAGGGACTGCTCGTTCGCGCATTTCATTTCAGTCTCCAGCACGCGGCCTTCATGATCCGGATTACGGCGTGACGTACGCCGGTCTGAACCACTCGGAAACCCTTGCCGCAACGCATCACGTTCCTCACAAAGCGCTTTAACTCTACGCCCCTCGCCCTTGAGCGGAGCCGTTTTTGCGAAATAGCAACAGACAGCTTCAAGCGCCTCGCCCCCGTTCGAGCACAAGCATCCTTACCGCCGATGGACCTATGCTCATGCACGCGATGCCCGGATATGTACGCGAACGGTCATATGAAATGGCCGATGCGTACGCTAGCCGTCATAGGAGATGAAGCGAGCCGCATGCCCGAGCCAGGGGCCATCCGCAATCAGAGCGGACGCGCGAAGCTCAGTTCGTGACCGTCGGGATCGGTGAGATGGAAGTAGCGTTCGTGCCAGGGCGCATCGCGCGGTTCGAACTGCGGTTCGATGCCGTTTGCCTTGGCCCGCCGATAGAACGCGTCCACGTCGGACACATGGATGATGACGCGGCCCCAGAAGCGGATGGGCGCGTGGGTTTCGCTGGTGAGATTGAGGTACGAGTTGCCGAGCGCGAACGAGCTGAACGTCGCGTCGCCACCGCCGTACAGCAGGCGCAGGCCGAGCGCTTCATAGAAGCGCACGGCGCGCGCCATGTCGCCGGTGGCGAGCGTGATCGCGCTCAGGCTTTCGACGCATGCATCGTCGTCTTGATGCCGGGGTGTCGGCGAGTGCGAGTCAGTCATGCGTGATGGTTCATCCCGAGTGTGGATGGTGCGAGACGAGCGGCAGCACCGAAAGATCCGGATGCGTGCCGTCGATGATGCTCTTGCCGATGTGCCGCGCTTCATCGACGGCATCGGGCGCGCTGCGGTAGGCATCGTCGCCGTCGGCATGAAAATGGACCGCTTCTCCAGGCACCTCGGCATGCGCGCCGGGCCGGCACACATGGCCAATATAAACGAAGCGGTCCGCTGCAAGAGGCGGCGCATGTTCGGGCGTCGGCTTCAGTTGAGCCAGCACGTGGATCTCGAAACCCTCGTACTGGAACATCTGCCATTGAGCGGGATCGTCAGGCATGATCGCCTCCTTGGTGTGGTTCGCTCGTCGATCCACGTTACTCCTGTTGTTGCGGCGAATCCATCGGGCATTGCCATCGCGAAGGCGTCATCCGCCTCGCGCGTTTTTCAGCGGGATGCGGATCGGCCCGCCGATGCTGTTGAACAGCAGGTCGCCATCGGGAAGATATTCGACCACGCCATACGCGCCGTTGCCGAGGTTGCCTTGCCCGAGCGAGACGCGATGCACCGTCTCACCCGTTTTCCAGTCCATGCCGGTGATCTCCCAGCCGCTCTGCGGGTAATAGCCGTTCACGAAGACCATGCCGGATCCCGTGCTGATGCTCGGCACCATGCTGACGGAGACGACATCGCCACGCGCCCAGACGCTGCGCCAGCGATGCGCCCGCGGATCCCACTCGAAGCGTTCGACGCCTGACGCCGGCGGCAGGACCGGACCGAGCGCGAGCACGTCGACGAGCCTGTCCTTGTCGCGCTTCCGTGCGGCATTGTTTGCGACGAACGCGCCGTAGCCGCTCACCGCCACCGAGCGTCTCGACTGGATGACATCGGGAAGCTTCGCGAGTCCCGCCGTGACCGGAATCTGACCGGCAATGCGCGCGGAGGGCGTGCCGGGAATCTGCTTCAATCCGGTGGGAATCGCGTCGCGCCAGAAGGCGACGAGGTTCATGCGGGCGGCGCCGTCGGTGATGACGACCAGCCGGTCCGCATCCTGACCGTTGCCCATCAGGGTGGGCGTCGATCCGGTTCCCTGGCTGTTTTCGTAGGGCGCCTTCCAGGCGCCGTCGGCTTCGTCTTCGGACAGCTTCGAGCCTGTCCACACGAGCTTGTGCAGCATGCGGCTGGAGGCAACATAGATGCCGCCGTGCGCGTCGATGCAGAACGAGTTGCTCACGACCTCGTCCGGTGCGAAGCGCACGGTGTACGCCTGGCCTTCGAGCGAACGGTCCAGCACGCTGAGCGTGTTGGCCGACGCCACGACGAACTTGCCGTCGTACGTCATGCCCATGCCGACGAGAAACGACCGGCCGATCATCGGCGTCATGTCGATGGTCTTGAGCAGCCTGATGCCTGCTTCAGGATGCTTGTCGTCGAGCAGCCCGAACTTGCTGATCTTGCCGTTCGTGCTGTTGAAGTAGACGTGGTTATCGCGATCGACGAGCGAGTACGCGCCGTTCACCGCACGCGTCCAGTCGACGCCATAGGCCTCGGACACCGCCTTGCGAATCTGCTCGACCGAAGTGAACGGCTGGTCGAGTACTTTGGCGTGCGTGGCGGCGGAGATGAGCCGGGTGTGCTGCGCCGGCATGCGCGCCACTTCACGCAGGCGTCCGCCGGAGATGTCGATATAACTGACGCCTTCGCTCGATACGCCCCACATATATCCCGGCGATGTCGAGGCGAGCGTCATCACGTTCACCGGACCCGCCACGACGCGCGGGAACTTGCGCGGATCGACGCTGAACAAGCCGCGCCTGACCGGCCAGGGAAACGCGTCGCTCTGGGCGGAATCGAAATGCGTGATGGCGAGGCGGGGCGCCGCGAGATACGGATTGACGGGCGGCTGCCCCGCGGACTGAGCGGCGGCGAACCCGGCGACGCACAGCAGCGACGCCGCCAGCGCGCGGCTGGACTTGCTGAACAGGATTGACTTCATCGTTGAAGAGTGAGGCGGCGCGGGGGGCCGTGACTGAAGGTGGTGCGGCGTGAGACCTGCGTGACTGTCCGCTGGCCGGTGGCGGAAAACAATCGGCCGGTTCCTATAAAGCAGGTGTTTCCGTTAAAAAAGCTGAAGCAGTTGCGATCGCCGTCAAATTGACACTGCGCGCGTGCCTGACGGATACTTTTTTCGCTCCGGGTCTGCACGATTTTTCACGGTCGTTTCAAGCGGACCGGGGCGCTTCGGGCGCAGGAAGCGACGCATCCGTTCCCCATTCGTCAGCCGTTTCGTTGCCCATCCTCGGGAGGGCGTCTTGAAGCCAGGCACGACCGGATCCAACGTACGCATGCACGCCATGCCGCGCCTCACCGCCCTCGCCGGCGACGTGACGGCGGGCACGGTCTCCACGCTCGTCATGCTGTGCTATGCGATGAGTCTCGGCACGCTGATCTTCAGCGCCGATCTCGCCCGCTACGCCGAACTCGGCGTTCCCACCGCGCTGGTCAGCTGCATCGTCACGGCGTTCGTCATCGCGCTCACCAGTTCGATGCGCATGAACATCGGCGGGCCGGACAGCAATGCCACCGCGTTTCTCGTCGGCGTGGCGGCGGGCGTCGCGAGCAGCGTGCGCGCGAACGGCGGCTCGCCCACGGTGATCCTGCTGACCGTGCTGGTCGCCATCGCGCTGTGCTCGCTCGTCACGGGCCTGATCCTCTTCGCCATCGGCTCCTCCAAGAAAAGCCGCTCGCTGCAATTCCTGCCCTATCCGGTGATGGGCGGCTTTCTCGCCGGCACCGGTTATCTGCTGATCGCGGGCGCGTTTCGCGTGCTGACCGGACTCACGCTCGACTGGCATACGCTGCCCATGCTCGCCCGCCTGTCATGGCTCGCGTGGGTCCCGGCGCTGTTCGTCGGCGCGCTTGCCACGCTGCTCGCGCGTCGCTGGCGCCATGCGGCCGCGATGCCGATCACGCTCGCCATCGGCATCGCGCTTTTTTACGGGCTGCTGCACGTCGCGGGCATCTCGCCCGAGGAGGCGCGCGGCATGGGCCTGCTGCTTCAACATGTGCCGGTGCATGCGCTGCACATACCGGAACTGCATCTGCCGTCGACGCTCGCGCACGGCGAGATCGACTGGCATGCGATCGTCGCGCATCTGCCGGAGACGCTCATCGTTACGTCGGTATCGGCGATCACGATCATCATGAACTCCACTGCGATGGGCGCAGCGACCGGACAGGACATCGACCTCAACCGCGAGATGCGCGCCGCCGGACTCGCGAACATCGCGAGCGGTCTGTTCGGCGGCATGGTCGGTTATCAGTCGTACAACCGCTCCATGCTCAACGCGCGCGCCGGCGCGACGAGCCGCGTCGCCGGCGTGTTCGCGGCGCTCGCCTGCCTGTTCGTGCTGATTGCATCGCCCGATCTCGTGTCGCTGTTTCCAGTGCCGGTGCTCGTCGGCATGCAGCTGTACATGGGCCTGCGCCTGATGATGGACTGGCTCGTCGGCGCGTATCGCAGACTCACCTGGCACGAGTATCTGCTCGTGCCGCTGATCCTCGGCGTGATCGCGTTCTATGGCGTGATCGCGGGCGTCGTGGCGGGCGTGGTGGTCGCGTGCGTGACCTTCGCGCTGCTCTATGGGCGGGCCGGCTGCGTGCGCATGGAGTTCGACGGCCGCACGCGGACTTCCAACGTCGAACGCAGCATCGAGGAAACGCGGCTGCTGATGGACCGCGGCGACGAAATCTGCGGTGTCTGCCTGCAAGGCTTCCTTTTCTTCGGCTCGGCGCATTCGATGTTGCAGCGCATCCGCGAGCGAATCCGCGGGCATAAGCCGCGGCCGGTCCGCTATGTCGTGCTCGACTTCGCGTGGACCAACGGCATGGACGCATCGGTATCGCTGGCGTTCGTGAAGCTGCGCCAGGCGTGTGTCGCGATCGGCGCAGACCTCGTGCTCACGGCGTTGCCGGACGGCTCGCGCGCGCTGCTGGCGCGCACCGGGGCGCTGGCGCTCGGCATCCGCGAATTCGCGTCGCTCGACGCGGGGCTCGAATGGATCGAGGCGCAACAGCTCGCCGCCTCGACGCAGCGCGCGGCGGCTGGCGCGGCATCGTCCGACTTCCGCACGCTGCTCGCGCCGCACTTCACCGAACGCGCTTTGGCGCAACTGGCCGCGCGGTTGGACCTGCGCGAGATCGACGCGGGCGAGGCGCTGTTCCGGCGCGGCGACGCGGGCGATGCGCTCTATATCGTCGAGGCGGGACGCGTGACGGTATCGCTGCCGCTGGCGGGCGGACGGTCGGTACGGCTGCGCTCGTTCGGGCCGGGGACCATCATCGGCGAGATGGCGGTGTACACGCATGCGCCGCGCAGCGCGGACGTGGTCGCCGACGAACCCGCCCGCTTGAGGCGCATGACGCTCGCGGCGCTGAGTGCGCTGGAGCAGGACGACGCGCTGACGGCACAGGAGTGGCATCGCTTCGTCGTGAAGATGATGGCGCTGCGGCTGGCGGTGGCGGACGAGGCGCTGCGGGCGGCGTCGTGAATGTGCGGCGGGCTTGATCGGCGCGCTTGCTCGACCGGCGGATGACCGGTATGTTGAACGCGGCCGCTCAACCTCGAGACCCCGACCATGATCCGCAGATTCCGCGCACCGCTGGCGCTGCTGCTGGCGCTCTCCGCTACGGGGCTGCATGCGCAGACGGCGCGGCAGACCATCGCGATTCCTGACTGCACGCTGATCGACGACAACGCCGCCTACAACGATGCCGCCACCAACCGCGATCAGGCCGCGCGCCTCGCGATGGTCAGCAGCGCATTGCGCGACGACCTGAATCAGCGCGGCCTGTTCCAGGTTGCCGACAACGCCGGCGCGCGCGACCTGATTGCGTCGCTGCAAGGCGCGCAGGACATGAGCGCCTGCAATGGCTGCGAACTGCGCGTGGCGAAGCAGCTCGGCACCACGCGCGCGGGCGTGTGCTGGGTGCAGAAGATCAGCAATCTGATCCTCAACATCAACTTGCGTGTTGAAGACGCCGCCAGCGGCAAGACGGTGTTCCAGCGCTCGGTGGACATGCGCGGCAACACGGACCTTTCATGGCAACGCGCAGCAAAGGCGCTCGCCGATCTGGTCGCCGCCGATCCCGCCGCCACGCGCTGACGCCGCACACGACACACTCATACCGCCGGGCGTGCGGAATTCGGGAGTTTCTCCCGGCCCCGGGCGTTGCCAGTGCTGCGTCTATTGGGCTAAGTTGGCCTGAGCAGCCCGACCACACATCGTGCCGGCCAGAATTGCAACCGCTGGAGACAAACATGCAAGTCAGAATCAAGGCGGCGCGTCTTGCCTGCGCGTCGGTGCTCGCGCCGTCGCTGGCCCTCGTGGCCGGCTTCGCGCAGGCCGCCGCGCCGACCGCCTACGTGACGACCGAAAACGCCGGTGTAGGCGTCATCGATCTGGACAAGCTTTCGCTCGACAAGACCTGGGACGTGGGCAAGGACGGGCCGCGCGGCCTGTCGCTGAACAAGGACGGCACGCGTCTCTACGTGGCCAACAAGGCGACCAGCGATCTCTCGGAGATCGATACTTCGACCGGCAAGGTCGTGCGCCGCGTGAAGATCGGCAAGAATCCGGAGTTCGTGCGCGTGTTCGGCGGCCATGCCTACGTCACCTACGAGCCCGGCGAAAACGGCGGCCCGCCGAAGCCCGGCGAGCCCGAGAAAGACGATGACGACGCCAACTCGCCGCCGGCCGAGATCGCTATCGTCGATCTGAAGAGCATGAAGGTCACGCACTCGGTGAAGAGCGGGCATGAGACGGAAGGCGTCGAATTCTCTCCGGACGGCAAGCTGATCCTCGTCACCAACGAAGGCGACGATACGGTGTCGGTGTATCGCGTCGGCACGGGCAAGCCGGTGCGCACCGTCAAGCTTCCGAAAGGCTCGCGCCCGCGCGGCATCAAGGCGACGCCGGACGGCAAGGGCTATGTCGTCACGCTGGAGAACGCGAACAAGTTCGTCGTGCTCGATGGCGGCAGCCTGAAGGTCATGAAGACCGTCGACACGAAGACGGGCCCGTATGGCGTGTCGTTCGATCCCTCGGGCAAGCGCTTGCTCGTTGCCGCGTCACGCGACAAGACCTTGCAGGTGTTCGACGGCGCCACCTACGAGCACGTGCAGGACGTGCCGGTCGGCCAGCGCTGCTGGCACTTCAGCTTCACGCCGGACGGCTCGAAGCTGCTGCTCGCCTGCGGACGCTCGAACGCGGTCTATGTGCTCGACGGCGCCGACTACAAGGAGATCAAGCAGATCGGCGACTTGCCGCTGGCGTGGGGCATCGTCACGTATCCGCCGAGCGCGGGATCGATCGTCGGACGCTGAACGCCTCGCACGCAAGCAAGACGAAAACGGCCGCCTTCGAGCGGCCGTGGCCATTATTTCCACGCGTAGCGCATCCCCACCCAGACGCCGCGCGGCGCACCGACACCCAGGAACTGCTCGTTCACCGTGTCGCCGCCGTTGAAGGTGTGATTCGGCCCGTTGAAGAAGTTCTCGCCAAGAATCGCGAAGTTCGCATAACGCTTGTTCAGCAGGTTCTTGACGGTCGCATACACCTGCAACTGCTTGGTGACGTTGTAGGTGGTGTCGAGATCGATCAGGAAATAGCCCGCCACGCTGCCGTTCGTATCCTGGTTGTTCTCGTCGCCACGCGCGAAGATGTTGCTGCGATAAGTAAGATTCGTGCCGATGTTCCAGCGCGCGAACGGGTTGTAGTCGACGCGCATCTTCACGGTGTTGGCGGGAATGCCCGGGATGCGGTCGCCGGAATGCACGGTGATGTTGCCGTCGTCGTCGGCGCTCGAATTGGACGCGCTGCTTTCCGTCCAGGTCGAGCGATAGGTCGCGTTCACATAGGCGTAGCTCGCCGCCACGCCTACCGGCCCCCATTGCGTGCGGCCCGCGAGTTCGAAGCCCTGGCGGCGCGTCTTGCCCACGTTCTGGAAGTAGCCGAGCGTGCTGGCCGCACCCTGGCTGCTGACGAACTGGATGTCGTCGGACAGCGTCGTGCTGTAGGCCGCCGCGCTCCACGTCGTGTGGTTGCCGAGCCGGCCGCGCGCGCCGATCTCGAAGGTGCGCGAGATGACCGGTTTCAAATCCGGGTCGGCGATGAAATCGTTGGGCAGCGAGCAGGGCGCGGCCGGGTCCGCGCACGCGAGTTCGATGGCGGTCGGCGAGCGCATGCCCTCGTTGTACGTGGCATAGGCGGTGAAGGCCGGCGTCGGATTCCAGTTGAAGCCTACGGCCGGGTTGAAGCGCGAGAACGTGTGGCGGCCGTCGAGCAGCGGCTGCACGCCGCTTTCATCGCCGATGGTCGCCTTCGACCAGTTATAGCGGCCCGCGAGCGTCATCGACCATTGCTCGGTGAAGGAGAAGGTGTTCTCGAAGTAGATGCCCCAGTTCTCGTTGCGCGTCTTGGCGTCGGTGGTCGGCACGAAGGAGCCGGTGCCGATGGTCGCGCGGTTGTCGGTGAACTCGGCCGCCTGCTCGGCCTGCGAGAAGTGCGAATTGGCGAAGTCGCCCGCCGCGCCGAGAATCAGCTGGTTGTCATGGCCGAACAGCTTGTTCAGCAGCGTGAGTTGCAGGCTCGCGCCATAGCTGTCCGTCACGATCACGGACTGGTCGTTGAAGGCCTGGGTGAGTTCGTCGGCGTCGTCGCCGTCCGGGTCGAAGTCGTCGTTGACGTTCGAGCTCACGTTCTTGTTGCGATAGTGCCGGTAGTACACGTTGCCGCTGATCTGGATATTCGGCGTGATGTAGTGCTCGGCGTTGATCGTGATGTAGCCGACCTGGTTCTCGTTGGTGTCCGGGAACGTGTAGGCCTGGCGGAAGTTGTCCATGAACGAACGCGGGATGGTCTGCGAGCCGTTCAGCGTGTTGTCGGCGCCGCCCATCGAGACGGAGATCGTGGTATCCGCGTCCGTATAGCGGATCTTGCCGAAAGCCTGGCGCAGCTTGCTCGAATTGTGATCGGCCCAGCCGTTGTCGTTCGTGATGTTGGCGGTGAAGTAGTAGTCGAGATGATCGCCGATCACGCCGCCCTGCTCGATCTGCGCATACTTGCGCCCGAACGAGCCAAAGCCGGCATCCACGTTGCCGCCCGGATTGCTGCGGCCGTTCTTGGTCTGCACCGCAATGGCGCCGCCCAGCGTGTTGAGGCCGAAGGTCGGGTTCGAACCGGGGATGATCTGCATCGTCTGGATGGCGGCCTGCGGAATCAGGTCCCAGTTGACGACATCGCCGAACGGTTCGTTGATGCGCACGCCGTCCATGAAGACGGACAAGCCCTGCGGCGTCCCGAGCAATGGCGAAGCGGTGAAGCCGCGGTAGTTGATGTCGGACTGGGAGGGATTGCCTTGCGCATCGTTGATATCGACGCTCACGACGTTCTTCTGCAGATAGTCCGTGGTGGTTTGCGAGTGCTGCGCTTCGATTTCCGAGCCGCGGATGGTCTGGACGTTCGCGGGCACTTTTTCGAGCGGCGTGCCGACGCCGACGAGCGGCGTCGTGCCGACCACCACCACGTTGGGCAACTGCACGGTCGGCGGCGCGCTTGCAGCTTCCACGGGCGCTTCGGCCGTGTCGGGGGCGGGCGGCGTCTGCGCCCATGCGGCCACCGTGATGCTGGCGAATGCGCTGCCGAACACGAGCCGCAGTCCTGCTCGGGGTTTGAACGGATGCGCGGGCGCGCGTCTGCGCGGCATGCTCTTCATCGTCATCTCCACTTGTCGTTATCGGATCTACGCGAAACCACGCGATGTCACGCGAAAGGAAGCTTCCCTTAATGAAAGCGTCGCATAAGAACACGCGCGTGGACCGGGAGCTTTTCCCGATCGCGCAGGGAAGGGTTCCCAATCGCGTCGCGCAGGACACGACCCACTCGGCCGCCGTGCGTAGAATGGATTCCGTGATGCCGACCGAATCCCTTCCTTCGCCCGCAACAGACGCCGACCAGCGTGCGCTGCCTTCGTCGCGCTCCTCCGTACGGCGCGATCTCGCGCTGGTGCTCGCGCTGACCTTCATGGCCGGCGCGCTGTTCGCCCACTTCGACTTCAGCGAATACGCCTACCGCCTGACGCGCGGCGCCGAGCGCTTCCAGCTCGACGAACTCCCGTCGACGCTCGTCGTGCTGGCCATCGGGTGTGCGTGGTTCGCGTGGCGGCGTTATCGCGAGGCGCAGTCGGAAGTGCGGCTGCGGCGCGCGCTGGAGGAAGAGGCGGAACATCTGCTGGCCGAGAACCGCCGGCTGGCGAATCAGGCGCTCGCCGCGCAGGAAACCGAGCGCCGTCACCTTGCGCGTGAACTGCATGACGAGCTGGGCCAGTACCTCAATGCCATGTCGCTCGATGCGGGGCGCATCCGCGATCTCTCGGCCGGACGCGAGGTGGAGATACACCGGCTGGCGCAGTCGCTGATGCAGAACGCGACGCACGTGTATCGCGAAATCGGCGGGATGATTCGCAAGCTGCGGCCCATCGGGCTCGATGAATTCGGCTTGCCCACGGCGCTCGAACATTGCGTCGATGGCTGGCGCGAGCGTCTGCCGGAAGCCCGCTTCACGCTGGCCGTGGACGGCGATTTCGACAACCTGAGCGATGCGCTCAACATCACGCTGTACCGGCTGGTACAGGAAGGCTTGACGAACGTGTCGAAGTTCGCGCGTGGCGCGCGGGTCGAGATCTACCTGGCGCGCGCGCCGGAAGAGATCGTCGTGACGATGGCCGACGACGGCCCCGGCGTCGATCTCGCGAAGCCGCGCAAGGGGCTGGGCCTGATCGGCATGCGCGAGCGCGTCGAGGCGCTCGGCGGCGCGTTTCAGATCGCGAGCGAGCCCGGCTCAGGCTTTCTGTTCTGCGCGCGCGTGCGGGCTCAGGCGGGGCTGCCGTTGCCCGTGACCGGCGCGAACGAAGCGAGCGAAGCCAGCGACGCTTCCGCCGACGAAGCGAAATCGGCGAAGTGAAGCCCCAGCCGGTTGGCGATCTGCGCGAGCTGCACGCCGTTGTCCACGCCGAACTTCTGCCGGATCACCGATTGATGATTCGCCACCGTCTTCTGGCTCAGCCCGAGCTTCTCCGCGATGCTCGTCAGCGTATAGCCCTGCACGAGCAGACGCAGCACCTCGAACTCGCGCGCCGATAACTGGCGTCCCGGCGGCCCTTCCTGGATCGTGGCGCGCAAGGCCAGCGCCTGCGAGATATCCGGGCTGAGATAGCACACGCGCCGCGCCACCGAGCGCACCGCTTCGACGAGCACGTCGGGCGCGCTGGCCTTGGTCACATAGCCGCGTGCGCCGGCATCGAGTGCGCGGCGCACGAAGATCGCTTCCTCGTGCACGCTGAAGATCAGCACATGCGCGTGCGGTTCGCGCGCCAGCATGCGGCGCATCGCCTCGATGCCGCTCGCGCCGGGCAGCGCGAGATCCATCACGACGACATCCGGCTGCAACGCGCAGAACTTCTGGTAAGCCTCGGCGGCGTTCGCGGCCTCGCCCGCGACGTTCACATCGGGGCTCAGTTCGAGCAGACGCTTGTAACCTTCGCGGACGACGGCATGGTCGTCCACCAGCAGCACGGAGATATCGGCAGTCATGGCGTGTCTTCTCCTTCTTCTGAACCACTTGCGCGGGCTTGCGCCGCGATGCGCCGGGAATTCGCATCGTTGCGGAAGACGATGGGTTGCTCCTGCGGTTCCTGCCTGTTTGATGCTGCGCGCACGACTTCGATGACGCGCTCGTGATGCGGAGACTTGTCGCAGACCGGGTCCGCGTTCGCGGGGTCTTGCGTGAGCAGGTAGGCCTGACAGCGGCAGCCGCCCATGTCGATGGACTTCTCGTCGCAACTGCGGCACGGCTCCTTCATCCAGCCGAAGCCGCGAAAACGGTTGAAGGCGTCGCTCTCGTACCAGATGTCCTTGAGCGGCGTCTCGGTCACGTTCGGGAACGTGAGGCCCGGCAGCGAGCGCGCCGTGTGGCACGGCAACGCCGCGCCGTCGGGCGCAATGCCGAGGAACACCGAGCCCCAGCCGTTCATGCAGCGTTTCGGGCGGCGCTCGTAGTAATCGGGCACGACGAAGAAGATCTTGCAGCGGTCGCCGATCTCCCGCCGATAACGCTCCACCACCGCTTCGGCTTCGTCGAGTTGTTCCTTGGTCGGCATGAGTTGCGCGCGGTTCGCGTGCGCCCAGCCGTAGTACTGCGTGTTCGCCAGTTCGAGATATTCGGCGCCCATGGCAAGCGCCATGTCGATGATGCGGCCGATGTGCGGCAGGTTATAGCGATGCAGCACGCAGTTGAGCACCATCGGAAAGCCATGCGCCTTGATGAGGGTCGCGACGCGCTTCTTGTAGTCGAAGGTCTTGGTGCTGGAGAGAAAGTCGTTGAGTTCCTGCGACGAGTCCTGGAACGACAGCTGGATGTGATCGAGCCCGGCCTCCTGCAACGCGCCGATGCGCTTCTCCGTCAGCCCGATGCCCGACGTGATGAGGTTCGTATAGAACCCCAGCTTGCGCGCCTCGGCGACGAGTGTTTCGAGATCGTCGCGCAGCAGCGGCTCGCCGCCGGAGAAGCCGAGTTGCGCCGCGCCCAGCGCGCGCGCCTGGCGCAGCACGTCGAGCCATTGGGCGGTGTCGAGTTCGCGCGTGTGGTCGGCGTAGTTCACCGGGTTGTAGCAGAACACGCAGTGCAGCGGACAGCGATAGGTCAGCTCGGCGAGCAGCCACAAGGGCGGCGCGATGGGCGTGCCTTCGTGCTCGGGCCGGGCGATCGGTTCGGACAGGTCGGTCATGACGCTACTCCAGCCAGCCTCGCGCGCGCGCGCCGGCGATGAACGCACGCACGTCGTCGCCGAGGTTGCTGGCGTTGAACGCTGCCTCCAGGTCCGCGACGAGCGCGGGAATGTCGCGCGTGCCGTCGCAGCGCAGAAGGATCTGCGCCGCGCTTTGATTGAGCTTCACCATGCCTTCGGGATAAAGCAGCACGTGCGCGTCCTGCGCCGGTTCCCACTGCAGGCGGAACAGGCGTTTTAGTTGCGGACGCAATGAATCGTCCGGCGCTTCGACGGCTTCCTGCCTGCGTTGCGTTGGGCTGTCGCTCATTGCGGAAAGGCCTTTTCGATGGAATCGAGCATGGTCCAAAGGATGTCGAGCTTGAACTGCAGGATGTCGAGCGCGCGTTGCTGTTCGCGGCGCGTCGTGAAATGCGCGAGCGTGACTTCGAGCCCGTGCTCGACGTCGCGCTGCGCAAGCGACACGCGCGAACGGAAGTACGCGAGCCCGTCGGGTTCGATCCAGGTGTAATGCGCGGGCCAGGTCGCGAGGCGGTCCTTGTGGATCTGCGGCGCGAACATCTCGGTCAGCGACGAGCACACGGATTCCTGCCACGGCGCACGCCGCGCAAAGCTCACATAGGCATCGACGGCGAAGCGCACGCCCGGCGTCACGAGTTTGAGCGACCATAAATCGTCGCGCGAGAGGCCGACCGCATCGCCAAGCCGCGCCCACGCCTCGATGCCGCCGGGCTGGTCTTCGTAACCGTCGTGATCGAGAATGCGCAGCACCCAGCGGCGCCGCGTGTCGCGGTCGGGGCAATTCGACATCACTGCCGCATCCTTCAGCGGAATGTTGATCTGATAGTAGAAGCGGTTCGCGACCCAGCCGCGTATCTGTTCCTTCGAACAGCCGCCGCCGTTCATCTTTACGTTGAACGGATGATGGATGTGATACGCCGTGCCCTTCGCGCGGAGTTGCGCCTCGAACTCCTCGCGCGTCCACGCGGGTCCGTCTTCGGTCACTTTCGTGAAGACGGGGCCGGTGGTCGGGTTCAGCATCGGATCGAACATCAGGCGGTCTCCAGTGCGTGCAGAGGTCATAACTCGAAGCTCATGCCGTCGTGCGCGACTTCGATGCCGTGCTCCGACAACATGCGACGTTCAGGCCCGTCCTCGATGAGGATCGGGTTCGTGTTGTTGATGTGGATCAGCACCTTGCGCACGCCGGGGCGGTCAATCGAATCGAGCACCTCGATCATGCCGCCCGCGTCGCTCTGCGACAGATGGCCCATGTCGCGGCCGGTCTTCTTCGTGAGGCCGAGGCGGATCATCTCGTCGTCGGTCCAGACGGTGCCGTCCACGAGCAGCAGGTCGGCCGTGCGCATTGCATCGAGCACGTGCGGCTCCAGCGCGCCCAGTCCCGGTGCATAGAAAGCGCGCTTGCCGGTGGCGTTGTTCGTGAACATCAGGCCGATGTTGTCGCCGGTTTCAGGTGCATCGCGATGCGGCGAATAGGGCGGCGCCTTGCTGGAAAGCGGCAATGCGTCGATGCTCACGCGCGGCAGTTCGGGCACCGCGAGCGCAGCGCCGTCGAGCGCGATACGCCGGTGCTCGACGCCGCAGTAGTGCGAGAGGATCGAGGTCACCGGGAAGCCTGTCGAGAGGTCTTGCCAGACGGCGTCGGTGGTGTAGAGCGGCAGCGGCGTGCCGCGTTCGCGCAGCATCAGCAGGCCAGTGACGTGATCGATCTGCGCGTCCATCGTGATGACCGCAGCGATGCCCGTATCGCGCACGCGCCGAGCCGGTTGCAGTTCCGGATTCGCGGCGATCTGAGCCAGGATGTCCGGAGAAGCGTTGACGAGCAGCCAGTCTTCGCCGTTGTCCGTCACGGCAATCGAGGACTGCGTGCGCGCGCGGGCGGCGATCGTGCCGCGCCGGACGCCGTCGCAATTGCGGCAATTGCAGTTCCATTGCGGGAACCCGCCTCCCGCCGATGAGCCGAGCACGCGGATCTTCACGGCCACATCCTCCGCAGGAGTCCGTCGCGGTCAATCAACTGATGTTTCATCGCGCCGAGAAAATGCAGGATGACCAGTGCGGCCATGATCCACGCGAGATAGCCATGAATGCCGAAGAAGATCTCGCGCATGTGTTTGTCGTCGGAACCCCATTGCGGCAGGGCGAGACCCCAGAACTTCGTGCCGAACTTGTTGAACGACGAGCCGAGGTAACCGGAGAGCGGCATTGCCACCATGCCAACATATAAAAGAGCCTGCGTAATGCTCGCGGCGGCGCGTTGCCACGTTCGCATCGGCGGCAGAGGCGGCCGGCCGTAGGCCAGGCGTACCAGGATGCGGATCAGCACCAGCAGGAAAACCGTGATTCCGAGCGATTTGTGGAAGTTGACGAGGTCCGACTTGAACGGCAGCCCGCGAGGCAGGCCCACCATATAGAAGCCGATGCAAAGCATGGCGATGATCGCGATGGCGATCAGCCAATGCAGCGCGATGATCGGGCGTGCGTAACGCTCGCTGGCTGCGTCGAGGCGGCCGTTGCGCGTTGCGGAGGTCCGCGCGGTGCTCATGAAGTCTCTCCCGTGAAATTGGATTTCGTTCTACAGGATACAAGTTTCATTTTTTCCCGCTGGCCAAGAATTGGCGATCAGCAATTCCCCCCGGCCATCCACGGCAAGGTCGCCCGCGTAGCGTCGCGGCAACACATGACCGGAACATGTCGAAAAGGGTGCCTTTGCGGGAGTCGCTTCCCGGGCGAGCATGCGGGTGAAGAGTCGCCAGAAGACCTCGAAGCCATGGCCGCCTTCGGTAAAGGTCGGTGGAATGACAGCGGGCGCGTGCGCGAGAAGCACCGTGCCGCGCCGCATGCCGTAGCACGGATGCGCGCCGACCTTCCCGCCGATGCATACCGTCCCCGCGATCAGGCGCGAGGCGGCGAAGTCGCCGGCATCGCCGCTGACGAGCACGGTGCCGCGTCGCATGCGGTCGGCGAGACGCGCGCCTGCGTTGCCGTGGATCACGAGCGTGCCGCCCGTCATGCCTTCCATGTCGCCGGGCAGCGCGGCAGCGGCGCAATCGCCGGCGTTGCCCTGCACGGTCAAGCGTCCGCCTTGCATTTCGCACCCGGTAAAGAGGCCGGCATCGCCGGCAATCTGCAAAGTGCCGCCCGACATCTTCAGGCCCGCGTAATCGCCGGCATGGCCGTGTATTGTCAGCGCGCCCTCGCTCATGTTTGCACCGAGACGGTCCAGCCAGGGCGCGTCGCCTTCTATCAGCAGAGAAGGCAGGTCGGCATGCTCGTGCCGGATGTCGAACAGATCGCCGAGCGCGCAGCGTTCGCCTGCGCCCTGCAACACGATGCGGGGCAAGTCAGCAGGTGCGGTGGCGGCGAGCGTCGCGGGCAGTAAATTCGACGCATCCACGCGAAAGCCCGGCGCAGTTTTGACGCGCAGCGTGATGGCGCTCATGCCCGGCTCCCGTCGATGCCGCGCGCCAGCTCGTGCAGCTTGAAGTGATACGGCCCGAGCTTGCCGCCGTAGTTGCCCGCGGAGACGCGCAGTACGCCGCCCGCGCGGCCGATGCGCGTCGCGGCCGCGATGCCCGCGGTCATGGCGGCGCCGACGTCCGCATCGGTGAAGCCGTCGATCACGATCTCCAGCACGCAGCCGACATCGGGCGTCAGTTCGCTCTTGGGCGAGAGGCCGACGAGCGTCGGACAAAAGGCATCGTTGGTGGACGCCGTGGCGCCCGCATATCTCGATCCGATCTTCGAACCCGAGCGCACGACGCCGCCCGGAAACGGCGTGATGATGTTCGGCAGCGCGTGCATGGCGGCGACGGCGGCTTCCGCGGCATGCAGCGCGCTGTCCATGTCGCGGGCGAGAAACAGCAGATTGCCGCCGCCGACCGCCTTCACGGTCGCGGTAAATTCCTCGCAGACGAATTCGCCGTCCATCACCGGCACGCGCCAGTAGCGTGTGCCGTCGAGCACCTTGGAGATCTGCCAGCCGTCGCCGAAGAAGCGCAGCGCGGCGCCGAGCGGCGCGTTGTCGGAGAGCGGCGCGCGGCTCGTTGCGGGATCGATGCCGCCATACACCGCCGTGGTCGGACACGTCAGCACGCATTGGCCGACGCGCCGCGCAATCTGCTTCGCCAGTTCCTTCGTTGAGATCGCGAAGATCAGCACGGCCACGCCGGGTCGGCCGTCGGGCGTTTCGTCGCCTGACAGATCACGCTCGATGCCCGCCTCGCAGCCGCAGTCGATCACGGAAGTCGCAAAGCCTGTCAACGAGTTCGCCGCGTGGCGGGCCCAGACGGGCGTATGGGCGGTGATGACGAGGCGCGTGGCCTTCATCGGGAAGGCTTCGGCGAAGGTGTCGTCGATCTGCGTGTCGTTGATCTGCATGCGCTAGCCTCCGCCCGCCGAGAGGCACGCGACCGGCAGCAGCCGGCCGCCGTTGCAGCATGCGCAGATTTCGTCGTCGCTGATGGCGATGTTCTCGAAGCGCGTGGCGAGATGCGCCTGCGCATAGGCGCGCACGCGCTTTTCGATCGAGCGGTCGTAGTCGGGGCTGACGTAGTGAATGCCGCCGGTGGGTGTCGCGAGCAGCGTGCCGTCGCGCGCGATCAGTTCGCCGTCCTTGAACACGTACGCGGGCGAGGTGAACATGCGCTCGCGGTCGGCGTCGTCGCGATACACGGCGATGTCCGCCGCCGCGCCCGCGCCGAGATGCCCGCGATCCGTCAGGCCGAGCAGCTTCGCGGGGCCCGCGCGCGTGATGATCGCGATGTCGTACAGCGAGAACTCGCGCGTGATGTCGGCGAGGGCGCTGGCTGTTTTGGCATCGGCGTGCAATGTGTCGAGCTGGGCATCGCGGAAGGACTTGTCCATCAGCAGCCGAATCAGGTGCGGATAGCTCGTGAACGGGCCGCCGTTCGGATGATCGGTGGTCATCGAGACGCGCCAGGGATCGTCCACGAGCAGGAAGATTTCCAGTCCGATGATCCATTGCAGTGCGTTCACGAAGCTTTGCTCGCGATACTTGAACGGCACGATGCCGCAACCCGCGTCGCATTCGATATCGCCGAGGATCCATTTGCGCGGCCGGGCCATCGGCGTGTTCTTGAACTGCATCATCGTGTCGCCGGACGCGGTGACAGTCTGGCCGAAGATGACCTGACCGACGTCGATGGTCACATTGGGTCGTGCATTGACGGCTTCGGCAATGGCCCGCGCGCCCGACGAGAACTTGCGCGGCCCTTCGGCGCCGTAGCTGTGGAACTGGATATGAGTCAGGTGGATGGGCAGGCCTTCGGCGGCGTCCATCGTCTTGATGGTCGATTCCACGTTGCCGGGCACGCCGAGATTGCTTGTGTGGACATGCAGCGGATGCGGCACGCGCAGTTCGGTCAGCGCGCGGGTCAGCGTGCGCAGCACGTCGCGGGGCGTGATGCCGTATTGCACGTGCTTTTCGTCGACATCGAGCGAGCGCTGATTGAACTTGAACGCCGAGATGCCGCCCGGATTGACGACTTTCACGCCGAGCGCCTTGTTCGCATGCAACGTCCAGCCGACGTAATCGCGCAGATGTTCGAAGTCGTCCTGCGCGGCGAGCATCTGGAGGAAGAGTTCGTCGTTGCCCATCATCACGTAGGCGCCGTGATCGATGATGGGGGTGTCGCCCATTTCCAGATGCGCGTGGCGGGCGTTCGACGCGATCATGGCCGGCTCGAAGGCGGCGGTGTAGCCCATTTCCGCATAGCGATAGCCGGTAGCGAGCGTGCCGGGCGTGCAGGTGCCGCATGAGGGCAGGCGCAGATAGCGGCCTTCGTCGGGACGTTCGGGGACGGCGCGCGGGTCGTCGCGATGATCTTCGGGCAGGAGCAGACGCGAGAGATTGGTCTTGCCGCCGCCGATATGCGAATGCAGGTCGATGCCGCCGGCCATGACGATCATGCCGCGCGCGTCGAAGTCGCGTTCCGGGGCGATGGTTTCTCCGTTTGCTTCGCTGACGATGCGGCCGTTGCGGATGAGGATGTCGCGTGTCTGGCCGTCGATGCCGTTGACGGGATCGTAGAGCGTGCCGCCGCGGAGTCGTGTGAGGCTCATGGGTGGGTCCTCGCCTGCGTGAGGCGTGCGGCGATGGCGGCGACGCTGGGCAGTTCGCTATCGCGCGCGGCGGTGAGGCGGGCAACCACGGAGGTATCGATGCGGAACAGATGTCCGCCGCTGTCGATGCCTGGCGTCGCGACGGGGATGAACACCGTAGCCCCTTTGCGTGGCGGCAGCCGGGTCGCGGGATGACCGAGCACGATGACGGGCAGATTGTCGTCGAGGGCGGCGGGAAGCGGTTCGGGGGTGAAGCTGGAGACCCAGAGCACGGCGTCGATTTCGCCTCGGCTCAGCAGGGTGTGTGTGCGATAGCGGTATGGATCGTGATCGAGCGGCAAGCCGTAGGCGACGCGGGTGCGCAGCGGAAAGCCCGAGAGCCAGGTGGTGGTTTGATTGACGGAGAGGGCGCCGTCGTCGCCGGAGAGGGCGAGTGCGCCGGCGCGGGTGGTGCGGTTGAAGGCCTTGACGATGCGTTGCAGCGCTTCGATGGCGAGCGCGGCGTGCGGTGCGGGCAGCGCGGCGGGTTCGGAGATGAAGGCCGTGTAGTGCGCGGCGTGGATGCGTTCGGTCAGCGTGGCGAGTTCGGCGTGTGGGATGGGCCGACTGGATTCGAGGTGTGCGGACCAGAGCGCGAGGAGATCGAAGGGATCGTGGCCTGGGAGGATCGATTCGGTGTGCGGGGTGTGGGCGGCTTGATCGGCGTTGCATCCGATGAATACGATGGGGACGTCGCGATTGGGCTCGGCGATGCGGTCGTAGAAGCGTGGATAGCGTTGCGATGGCTGGCAGGCGAACACGACGATCAGATCGGCGCGCGAGCGAATTTCGGAGAGCGTGGTGAAGAAGGCGCCGCGATCCTGGAGTGCGCGGGTGGTATCGGCGAGGGTATCGCCGTGGAGATGATCGAGGATGGCGCCGCAACGGGCGGCTAGTTCATAGAGGGCGCGGGTGCCGGCGATATCCGTTGTGAGTCCGCCGAATAGCGGACGATGGGCTTTCGACAGGATCTCGGTGGCTTGCTTGAGCGCTGCTTCGGGATCGGTGGGTTGACCGTTGATCTCGGAGGAGCGGGGTGGATCCTGCGGAGCGATATGGGCAAGCGCTTTTTCGAGTCGCGGGCAATGGACGGCGAGGGACTCGGGGGTGAGGTCGTCGCATAGCAATGGGCAGAACGGACACGTCCAAAGGGGCTCTTCGCCGATGGCCTCGGCGGGTCGGCTTTCGGGTTCGGGTGTTGGAGGCATGGTTGAGCCCTTGAGCAAGCTCTATGCCGGTTTGACGGCTTGTTCCCGCTCTTGTGCTCCGATGGACTTCCCGCATTCACGTCGGTCTATTGGCACTGCCCCTACCCGGGGCGGGGGTCTTCGCTCTCGTCCTTCGCGTGGGTTGCTTTTGTTTGCCAGCGCTTCTATGGACTTCCTGTGTTCGCGTCGGTCTGCTAGCACTGCCCCTCCCCGGGGCGGGGGTAACTTTCTTTGCCGCTGCAAAGAAAGTCACCAAAGAAAGCAGCTTTTTTCCCGCCCAGCGTCATCTAGCGGCACGACACAGAACCATGTTTCTGGCCCGGCAGTAGAGAGTGCCCTCATAGGCCACACCGGGCGTGGATCGCGGACCCACTGGGACAAACTGCCGTTCAACGAACTGGTGCAGCACCTGAAAGCGCCGGCCCAGCGCTACGCGCTGCCGAAGGGTATGCAAGGGAAACCAACGTTGGGCTGATGCAGTGAGATGGATGCGTCAGCAAGCCGGCACGCGCAGACCCGATTGACCCGTCGGCGGCGCGTAGCGCTGCGCCGGAGCATGCAGGCGCTGCACCAGTTTGTCCTGTGGTGCGATGTCACAGTGGGTCCGCGATCCACGCCCGGTGTGGCCTATGAGGGCACTCTCTACTGCAGTGCCAGAAACGTGGTTCTGTGTCGTGCCGCTAGGTGACGCTGGGCGGGAAAAAAAGCTGCTTTCTTTGGTGACTTTCTTTGCAGCAGCAAAGAAAGTTACCCCTGCCCCGGGGAGGGGCAGTGCTAATAGACCGACGCGAAAGCGGGAAGTCCATGTAAGCGCAGGCGAACGACAAACCAGCCTAGGCGCCCCAAAACCTACGGGTATTCCATGAGAGCAAGGCGAACGCCACGAACAGCGAAACGAAAAAACCCTGCTCAAGGAAGCAACACACTGTCACGTACAAGACCAGCGCTGGGACAGCGCTTTCCAAATGATTACATCGAAACCGAAGCCCACCATCAACTGGCACAAAAATTGAGACACGACTCCGACCAAGCCCTCCGTCCCATATCGATCCGCTAAAACGAAAGCGACCCATCATGGAGCGAAGACGCCACGAGCCACCCTGAAGCCCCGCATTGCGCGGCGAGCGCAAGATCGTCCCGCTGGCGAACCCCGCCAGCACCGATCACAACGCGCTCCCCGGCAAGCGCGCGCACGGCGCTGAACGTATCGAGATCCACCCCGGCCTCCGCGCCCACGTGATCGAGCGTCATCACGATTACCCGCCCCGGCCACCACGTGCTCTCGACACCCTCAGCACCGAGCGCCCCAAGCGCTCGCCCACCGCGATAGTCGAGCGACAGGACCGGCTCAAACCCGTACGCCGACGCTTCAGCGATCGCGCCCACGTCGAGCAGCGTCTCCGTGCCGAACACCGGCACGAGCGCCGCCCGCGAGGACGCCCGCGAAAGCCTCGCGATCCGCTCGACGCTCGCACGCATCGGCGCACACGCTGTGAAGCCGGCATCGAGCCAGATCTCGACTTCGCCGCCCAGCGCGTCGCAAAGTGCGGCCAGCACCGCTTCATGCGCGCCGCGCTGCATGATCGCGCCGAGATCGGCGACATACAGCGTCGCAGCGCCCGTAACCGCTAGCAACGCACGAGCAATCGCCACCGGTTCGCTCGTCGCGCACAAGGAGGACTGAATCGGCCGGTAACGCGAACGCTCGCCGCGCACCGCACGCACCACCTGACCGTCGAGCAGATCGAGAACGGGTATCACCTGCATGGATGGCTTTCCTTTGATCAAGATCTTCGTGTTCGAGTATCTCACCGGCGGCGGCATCGATCCGGACGCGGCATGCGCCGCCAGCCTCGCCGATCTCTCCGCACTCATCGTCGAAGGCCGCGTCATGCGCGATGCCCTCGCCGCCGATCTCCACGCGCTCCCTGGCATCGCGGTGACCGTCGCAGGCTCACGGTTCGAATCCGGCGCCGACGCCGCCCGCCACGTCCGCGCCCAGCCCGGCGAGCCGCTCACGCAATTCGTCGCCCGCATGGCCCGCGAGCACGACTATGCCTGCATCGTCGCGCCCGAATGCGACGGCCTGCTGCTCAAGCTCCATGACGCAGTCGGACAGGCCCGCTGGCTCGGCTGCGCCAAGGAAGCCATCCGCACCGCCTCCAGCAAGAGCGCCACCGCCGCCTGGCTCGCCGCGCGCGGCATGCCCGTCACGCCCGCGCTCGAAGCCGACGCCGCCGAGTCCGCCTCCGGACGCCGCTGGGTCGT
This sequence comes from Caballeronia sp. LZ033, assembly GCF_031451265.1. Lineage (NCBI taxonomy): Bacteria > Pseudomonadati > Pseudomonadota > Betaproteobacteria > Burkholderiales > Burkholderiaceae > Caballeronia > Caballeronia sp. LZ033. The sequence continues at coordinate 128,585 of NZ_JARUXQ010000004.1, forward strand.
CAAGCCCGACGACGGCGCCGGCGGCCTCGACACCCGCGTCTACGACGATCTCGCCGCCGCCCGCGCCGAATACGAAGCCCGCGCCGCAGCAGGGCGCAATCCTGTGTTGCAGGAATGGATCGACGGCGAGCCGCTCAGCCTCTCCATGATCTGCCGCGACCGGCTCGCGCGGCTCGTCAGCATCAACCGGCAACGCATCGGCCTGTCCGAACCGGCAAGCCCCGAACGGCGCGAAGGCATCGTGCAGTTCGACGGCGTCGATGTCGATCGCATCGACCGCCACGGTCCCCAGGGACGCGCGCTCGAACGGCTCGCGCTGCGCGTGGCCGAAGCGCTTCCCGGCCTGCGCGGCTTCGTCGGCATCGACGTGGTGTGGCATCCGGAACGCGGTCCGGTTGTCATCGAGGTCAATCCGCGGCCGACCGTCGCCTACGCGGAACTGAGCCGGCGCGGCGGCAGGAATCTCGCGGCGGAACTGCTGGCCGCGCATCGCGTGCCCGGCTTCGACGGCGAAGCCCACGCACTGCGTGCAGTCGGAGCCGCGTCATGAGGGCATCGGCATCCGGCGACGCACCCGTATTCGGCTGGGACGTGGGCGGCGCGCACGTCAAGGTGTCGCTGGCCAACCGCAAGGGCGAACTCGTCGATGTCGCCCAATGGGCCTGCCCGCTGTGGCAGGGCCTCGCGCACCTGGAACGCGTCATCGACGGCGTGTTCGAACGCTGGCCCGCCGCCGGCGAAGCCTCCGCCCGCCACGCCGTCACGATGACCGGCGAAATGGTCGATCTGTTCGCCGACCGCGCCGAAGGCGTGCGCACGCTCAGCCGCACCCTGGCGCAACGGCTCGGACCGCGCACGCTGTTCTTCGCGGGCGGCGCCGAGCACGACGGATGGCTCGCGCGTTCGGCCTGTGCGGAAGGCTGGCGCAAGGTGGCATCGGCGAACTGGCTCGCGACCGCGCGCTGGGCTGCTACCCGCATGCACGATGCGGTGCTGATCGATATCGGCAGCACGACCACCGACATCATTCCGATCATCGGCGGCGAAGTGCGGGCGCGCGGCACGAACGACGCCGCGCGCCTCGTCAGCGGCGAACTGGTGTATCAGGGCGTGGTGCGCACGCCCTTGTGCGGGGTGGCGCAGCGCATCGCGTTTCGCGGCGAGACGAGCGGCGTGATGAACGAATGGTTCGCGACGACCGCCGACGTCTATCGCCTCACCGGCGAACTCTGGGCCGCGCACGACCAGCATCCGAGCGCCGACAACGGACCGAAGACCGAGGCGGCCAGCCGCGCGCGCATCGCACGGATGATCGGCCGCGATGCCTCGGAAGCATCCGATGCCGAATGGAAACGCTTCGCGCAGACCTGGCGGCACGAGCAGTTGCGCACGCTGGCCGCCGGTCTCGCGCAGGTCGTGGCACGCGATGCGTCACTGTCGACGGCGCCCGTCATCGGCGCGGGTTGCGGGCGCTTTCTCGCGGCGGCGCTGGCGCGGCAGGAAGCACGCGGCTACGTGGATTTTGCGCGGCTCGCGGGCGTCGACGATGACGACGCAACGCGCGCCGAATGGGTCGCGACCTGTGCGCCGAGCGTGGCGGTGGCGTTGCTCGCCGCGCTGGCGACGACGCCTATCGAAAGCGCGCGGAACAACCAAACACAGCCGTCGCACGATGCGTCGTCGCGTGCGGCGTGATAGTTTGCGAAACATAGCGGGTTGAAGAAGCGGTATCGAACCGGGTGCGTGGCCCGGCGGCATCATCGAACGAGGACAGGAACCTATGTGGGTGGTGAAGATCGGGGGAAGCCTCAGTCACGACCCGGCGCTGCGCGAATGGCTGACGCGGCTATGGGAAGTGGGCGGCGGGCGCGTCGTGATCGTGCCGGGCGGCGGCGATTTTGCGGACGCGGTGCGGCAATATCAGAGCGAATGGCAGTTCGACGATCTCGCCGCCCACAACATGAGCCTGCTGGCGATGGCGCAGTACGCGATCCTGATGCAGGGCGTCGTGCCTGAACTCGTGCTGGCGTCGAACGAAAACCGCATCCGGCGCGCGCTGCGCGATGGACGCGTGGCCGTCTGGGTGCCCACCGACCTGATGCGCACGACGCCCGACAAGATGACCAACTGGGACGTGACGTCCGACAGTCTCGCCGCGTGGCTCTCCACTTCGCTGAACGCGGAGCGCCTGATGATCGTCAAGTCGTGCGAGGTGGAGGCGAACGCATCGCTGGAGGCGCTCGCCGCCGATGGCATCGTGGACCGGCGCTTTCCCGCTTATGTGCGCGATGCGAATTATGTGGTCGAGATTATGGGAAAAGATGATCTCGCCGTCATGCGCGACCGCTTGCTGAACGTGACGGTGTAAGTAGCGGACGCCGAAACGTTGTCAAACGGAAGCGGCCACGGTTTCGCCGTGCAGCGCGCGCGCCCAGCGCTCGACCCTGCGCGGATCGAGCTTGCCGGACCGTCCGTCGCGCTCGTCGCACAGCGCGCCGCGAAAGCCCGCGATATCCGGCGCAAGCAGGCGAATGGTGTGCAGGTCGCGCCAGCCGAGCGAACCCGCCACGGCGCTCATCGTGCCGCGCGCACGGGCATCGGCGATACAGGCGGCAAGCGTCTGCACATCGACGCAATCGAACAGCGTGCGGCCATTCTTGCCCGCCGTGTCGAAGACGATGCCGACAAACCCGAGCTGCGCCGCGAGCGCCGCCAGTGCGCGATCCACCCCTTCATCCGACAGCAGCACCGGCACCACCGCCGCCGGCAGGCTCGCGAGATGCCGCAGGCAGCGCTCCGCGCCCGCGCCAGGGGAGATGCCCACCTTCACGTAATCGACGCCCGCCGCCGCGACCTCGAGCACGCGTCCGGTGATGTCGTCGAGCGCGTGATTGGGCCAGTCGCCGATGGTCGCGCTGATCGGCCGCACCGGATACCGCGCCCGCAACGCAATGACGATCCGCGCGATATCGCCCGTCGCGACGCCGCCCAGCGCGCCCGCATGCGGTTCCTTCAGGTCGATCAGTTCGGCGCCGGCCTGCGCGGCATCGAAGGCTTCATCCGCCGAGCGGACGCTCGCGAGCAATGCGGTCATCGTTTGAACACTCCAGTGGGAAGACAGATCAGTCCGGCGTCTTCGCGCGATGCGCATCGACGGCGAGCAACAGCCAGTGCCATGCTTCGCGCTCGGCGTCGCCAGCCGTCTTGTCGATGGCAATGCGCAGATACGCAAGCTCGCTGTTCACCTTGTCGGCCGGCAGCATGAACAGCCGGCTCACCAGTATCGCGCCCTCGACGACCGCAGCCTGTGCACGATTGAAGCCCGGAAACGGTGCATGCGTCACGCGATGCACGCACGCCATGCGCAGCGTTGGACGCGTGTCGTCGTCATCGATCGCGGCGAGGCGCAACTCGGTATGGGCAAGCGTCGTCGCGAGCCGTACGCTCGGCACCGTGTCCGCGGGCACTGTCGGCCAGTCGCGCTTGCGGCCCGTCACGCAGCCGGCAAACACGCGCACGTCGTTCGTCAGGTTGAGCACCGCGCTCTGCGTCGCGATGACGTTGTCGAGCGTAGTGGAAGGACGAAACGGCGCGAGGATCGCAAAGCCTTCTTCGAAGCGCACGCCCATCGGCGCAATGTGGGGCCGGCCATCGCGGTCTGCGGTCGTGACGACGGTTTCGTAAATCATGACGGGCGGCGCGGAGAGTCGGGACCGCACGAAGGAACCGCATCGCTTCGACGCGGCCTCGTGCGGATGCTTCCACCTTTAGCGGGTGGCGATGTACATCGTAATTTCAAAGCCAAAACGCATATCGGTGAAGCTGGGCGTAGTCCATTGCATGAGCGTTCCTCCAGTTGGGTGAGTGAATGCCTCGGATACCGCTTCAATGAAGTGCCAGTGCGGACGAATCCGCCCGACGGCCGGGAGGTGGCCGGCTTTGGCACGTTGCAAGCGTCATGCCAGTGAGTCGACGCGGGCGCACGGTCGATCCATTCGGCGAACGCGCACATCGACTGTGACAGAACCAGAACAAAGTGTTCCATCGCCCGTTCAGGAGCGCATCAGGGCTAACACCCAATAAGGCATCGCTTAAGGTCCTGCAAGCAAATCGTGAATTCCTTTCGCTGCGGCCAATGCTTACTCTGCATTCACAGCAGGGCAGTCATCAGGCGCACGTCCCTCTCATCTCACTGTCGAGGAAACGGAATGAACGACTTCAGCAAGGCCGCCGTCGAGGCGGCGCGCAATCCGTCCGATCCGCGCTCGCGCTATGCGGCCGGCGTCATGAAGTATCGCGAGATGGGCTACTGGCAGCCCGACTACATGCCGAAGGACACCGACGTGATCGCGCTGTTCCGCATCACACCGCAAGCGGGCGTCGAACCGGAGGAAGCGGCGGCGGCGGTGGCGGGGGAATCGTCGACGGCGACCTGGACCGTCGTCTGGACCGACCGCCTCACCGCGTGCGACATGTACCGCGCCAAGGCCTATCGCGTCGAACCCGTGCCCAGCATGCGCGCCGATGAACCGCAGTACTTCGCGTACATCGCCTATGACCTCGATCTGTTCGAGGAAGGCTCGGTGGCGAACCTGACCGCATCGATCATCGGCAACGTGTTCGGCTTCAAGCCCCTCAAGGCGCTGCGTCTCGAAGACATGCGCATCCCGGTGGCGTATCTGAAGACCTTCCAGGGTCCGCCGACAGGCATCGTCGTGGAGCGCGAACGGCTCGACAAGTATGGCCGCCCGCTGCTCGGCGCGACCGTCAAGCCGAAGCTCGGGCTGTCGGGCAAGAACTATGGCCGCGTCGTCTATGAAGGGCTGAAGGGCGGTCTCGATTTTCTGAAGGACGACGAGAACATCAATTCACAGGCATTCATGCACTGGCGCGACCGCTACCTGTTCGCGATGGAAGCCGTGAACCGCGCGCAGGCCGAAACCGGCGAGATGAAAGGCCACTATCTGAACGTGACAGCGGGCACGATGGAAGACATGTACGAGCGCGCCGAATTCGCGAAGGAACTGGGCTCGTGCATCGTGATGATCGATCTCGTGATCGGCTGGACTGCCATCCAGTCGATGTCGAAGTGGGCGCGCCGCAACGACATGATCCTGCATCTGCATCGCGCCGGACATGGCACCTACACGCGGCAGCGCAATCACGGCATCTCGTTCCGCGTGATCGCGAAATGGCTGCGCATGGCAGGCGTGGATCACGCGCATGCGGGCACGGCGGTCGGCAAGCTCGAAGGCGATCCCTTGTCCGTGCAGGGCTACTACAACGTGTGCCGCGATGCGCGCAACGAGCCGGACCTCGCGCGCGGCGTGTTCTTCGACCAGCCCTGGGCAGGCTTGCGCAAGGTGATGCCGGTGGCGTCGGGCGGCATTCACGCCGGACAAATGCATCAACTGCTCGACCTGTTCGGTGACGACTGCATCCTGCAGTTCGGCGGCGGCACGATCGGGCATCCGCAGGGCATCCAGGCCGGCGCGACGGCAAACCGCGTCGCGCTCGAAGCGATGGTCAAGGCCCGCAACGAAGGACGCGACATCGCTCACGAAGGGCCGGACATTCTCGAAGCCGCCGCGCGGTCCTGCACGCCGCTTCAGCAGGCGCTCGATACCTGGCGCGACGTGACCTTCAACTATGCATCGACGGATACGCCGGACTTCGCCGTGACGGCGACCGCCGCGGCCTGAGCCTGCCCACACGCATGGAGGAACCGACATGAAGATCACACAAGGCACGTTTTCATTCCTGCCGCCGCTGACCGACGAGGAGATCGTCGCGCAAATCGGCTATGCGCTGGATCAGGGCTGGGCCTGCTCGGTGGAGTACACCGACGATCCGCATCCGCGCAACACCTACTGGGAAATGTGGGGCCTGCCGATGTTCGACCTGCACGATGCCGCCGGCGTGATGATGGAAGTGAACGAATGCCGCAAGACGTATCCGCGTCACTACATCAAGGTGAATGCGTTCGATTCGGTGCGCGGCTTCGAGACGATGCGGCTTTCGTTCATGGTGAACCGTCCGGAGGAGGAACATGGCTTCCGCCTCGAACGTCAGGACGACAGGAGCCGCGTGCAGCGCTACGCGCTCCGCACCTACGCCACCGACCGCCCCGCCGGCGAACGTTACTGATGAGGAGGCGAGAATGAGCGCCGAAGCCACGCTCGACGAAACCCAGGCGACGCATGCCGACCTGATGGCGTTGTACCGCGAGTCGCGCATCGGCGAGGTGCTGGCGGAACTGGACCGCGACCTGATCGGGCTGGCGCCGGTCAAGACGCGCATCCGCGAGATCGCCGCGCACCTGCTGGTGGAACGCGCGCGCGCGACGCTCGGCATCGCGTCGGGTGCGCCCACGCTGCACATGTGCTTCTCCGGCAATCCCGGTACCGGCAAGACCACGGTTGCGCTGCGCATGGCGCAGGTGCTGCACCGGCTCGGCTATATCCGGCGCAATCATCTCGTGTCGGTGACGCGCGACGATCTGGTCGGCCAGTACATCGGGCATACCGCACCCAAAACGCGCGAAGTGCTCAAGCGTGCGATGGGCGGCGTGCTGTTCATCGACGAGGCCTACTACCTGTACCGGCCGGAGAACGAACGCGACTACGGGCAGGAGGCCATTGAGATCCTGCTCCAGACGATGGAAAACCAGCGCGACGACCTCGTCGTGATTCTCGCCGGATACGAAGCGCGCATGGAAACCTTCTTTCACAGCAATCCTGGTTTCCGATCGCGTATCGCGCATCACCTCGTGTTCCCCGACTACGCGCCGGGCGAGTTGCTGCAGATCGCGGAGCACATGCTCGCCGACATGCACTACCGCTTCGACGACGACGCGCGCCGCGCCTTCGACGACTATCTCGCGCGCCGCATCCGCCAGCCAAACTTCGCCAATGCGCGATCGGTGCGCAATGCACTGGATCGCGCGCGGCTGCGCCAGGCGAACCGTCTGTTCGCGGCGGCCGAGCGGGGCGCGTGCCACGCCGATGCCAGCGCGTTGATGCAGCTCGACGCCAGCGACATTCGCGCGAGCCGCGTGTTCGCTGATTTGTGACCTTCATGGAGACTGCGCGATGCTCGATGGACGCACCACCTTATCGAAGTTCCTGATCGACACGTTGGATCGCCGGCCGGGTCCGGACGCGGCGAGCGGTCTGTCGGCGCTGCTGATCGATGTCGCGGCCTCGATCAAGACCATCGCTGCGGCGCTGACACGCGGCGCCTTGGGCGGGCAGCACGGCTCGGCGCAGTCGGTCAACACGCACGGCGAGGAACAGAAGAAGCTCGACCTCGCGACCAACGAGATCTTCCTCCAGCATTGCGAATGGGATGGCCTGCTGGCCGGCATGGTGTCCGAGGAAATGGACGAGGTGTACGCCATTCCGGAGACTTATCCGCGCGGCGACTATCTGCTGGCGTTCGATCCGCTCGATGGCTCGTCGAACATCGACATCAACGGCGTGGTCGGTTCCATCTTCTCGGTGCTGCGGCGCGAAGGCGAAGGTGAGCGCGACGCGCGCGCCGCCGCCGACGCAGCCGCGTTCATGCGCCCGGGCCGCGAGCAGGTTGCGGCGGGCTATGCGATCTACGGACCATCGACGATGCTGGTGCTGTCCGTAGGCAACGGCACGCACGGCTTCACGCTGGAACGCGACGTCGGCAACTTCGTGCTCACGCATTCCGACATCCGCATTCCGGAAGACTCGTGCGAGTTCGCGATCAACGCGTCGAACGAGCGCTTCTGGGAGCCGCCCGTGCGCCGCTACGTGCAGGAATGCAAGGACGGCCGCACCGGCTGCCGCGCGCAGGACTTCAACATGCGCTGGATTGCATCGATGGTCGCGGAAGTGCATCGCATCCTGATGCGCGGCGGCGTGTTCATGTATCCGCGCGACTTCAGGACGCCCGAGATGGAAGGCCGCCTGCGGCTGCTTTACGAGGCCAGCCCGATGAGCTTCCTGGTCGAGCAGGCGGGCGGCCTGTCGATCACGGGACGCGAGCGCATTCTCGACGTTCAGCCCGGCGCGTTGCATCAGCGCGTGCCGGTGATTCTGGGGTCGCGTCACGAAGTGGAGCGGATCCAGCGGTATCACGGCGAATACGATCGCGGCGAGGACAAGCCGTTCACCTCGCCGCTGTTCAACGAACGCTCGCTGTTCCTGCCGGAGACGGAAGCCTGAAGCAGCGCCCGATACGACATCAACAGCCAGGGAGGCAGCGCATGTCAGTCAAGCATCCGATCGTCGCGGTGACGGGCTCGAGCGGCGCCGGCACGACCACCGTCATGAAGAGTTTCACGCACATCTTCCGCCGCGAGAAAATCAACGCGCAGATTGTGGAGGGTGATGCATTTCATCGCTATGACCGTCTTGGCATGCGCGAGGCCATGAAGCAGAGCGAGCGCGACGGGCAACTCAACTTCAGCCACTTCGGGCCGGAAGCGAATCTGCTGCGGGAACTCGAAAGCCTGTTCGAAACCTACGGCAAGAGCGGCGGCGGCCAGTTCCGCCATTACGTGCACGACGAGGCCGAGGCCACGCGCTTCAAGCAGGATGCGGGCACGTTCACGCCCTGGGAAGACGTCGCGCCCGATACCGACCTGATGTTCTACGAAGGCCTGCACGGCGCGGCCGTCACCGACGAAGTGGACATCGCGCGTCATGCGGATCTGCTGGTCGGCGTGGTGCCGATCATCAATCTCGAATGGATCCAGAAGCTGCATCGCGACCAGACAATGCGCGGCTATTCGCACGAAGCCGTGGTCGATACCATCCTGCGCCGCATGCCCGATTACGTGAACTACATCTGCCCGCAGTTCTCGCACACGCATGTGAACTTCCAGCGCGTGCCGACCGTGGACACATCGAATCCGTTCACCGCGCGCGAGATTCCGCAGCCCGACGAGAGCTTTGTCGTGATCCGCTTCGCGAAGCCGCGCGGCATCGACTTTCCTTATCTGCTGACCATGCTGCACGACTCGTTCATGTCGCGGCCGAATGTGATCGTCGTGCCGGGCGGCAAGATGGGACTCGCGATGCAGCTGATCTTCACGCCGATGATCCTGCAGTTGCGCGACCGTCGCGCGCGCGCCTGAGCAGCCCGTTTTCCCATTGCATCAAGGAGGCATCCATGAATGCCGTTGCTGAAGCTTTGCCTGTTCGCCAGCGCTCGCCCGAGATCCGCCAGATGGCCAACGCGCTGCGCATGCTCGCCGTCGATGCGGTACAGCAGGCGAACTCGGGTCATCCCGGCATGCCGATGGGCATGGCCGAGATCGCGGTCGCGCTGTGGACGCGTCATCTGAAACACAATCCGCTGGACCCTGACTGGCCCGACCGCGACCGCTTCGTGCTCTCGAACGGACATGGCTCGATGCTGCTCTACGGCCTGCTGCATCTGAGCGGCTATGACGTGTCAATCGATGACATCCGGCGCTTCCGGCAACTGGGCAGCAAGACGCCCGGTCACCCGGAAACGGGCGTGACGCCCGGTGTGGAAACGACGACCGGGCCGCTCGGGCAGGGGCTGGCGAATGCGGTCGGCATGGCGCTCGCCGAAACCTTGCTCGCGCGCGAGTTCAACCGGCCGGGGCATGAGATCGTCGATCATCGTACGTATGTGTTCGTCGGCGATGGCTGCCTGATGGAAGGCGTGTCGCACGAGGCGGCGTCGCTGGCGGGCACGCTGCGGCTCGCGAAGCTCACCGTGCTGTACGACGACAACGGCATTTCCATCGACGGTAATGTGGAAGGCTGGTTCGCCGACGACACGCCGAAGCGCTTCGAGGCGTATGGCTGGAACGTCGTGAGGGGATTGAACGGGCACGATGCCGATGCGGTCGCGCAGGCGTTGCAGGACGCGCGCGAGTCGGACCGGCCGACGCTGATCTGCTGCAAGACCGTGATCGGCCAGGGCGCGCCGACGATGGCGGGCACGCATGAGGTACATGGCGCGCCGCTTGGCGCTGAAGAGGCCGAAGCCACGCGCCGCGCGCTGGGCTGGGCGCATGGGCCGTTCGAGATTCCGTCGCCGGTGCGCGCGCTGTGGGACGCACGCGAGGCGGGCGCGGCGGCGCAGGACGACTGGAAGCGGCGCTTCGAGGCTTATCGCCGGGCGTTTCCGGACGAAGCCGCTGAGTTCGAGCGGCGGGCGCGCGGCGCGCTGCCCGCGAACTGGCGCGATACGGCGCATGCGCTGGTGCGCAAGGCGGACCGCGCGCGCCAGACCGTGGCGACCCGCAAGGCATCGCAACTGGCCATCGACGGTCTGGCGTGCGCCTTGCCGGAGCTGCTCGGCGGCTCGGCCGACCTGACCGGCTCGAATCTCACGCGCTGGAAGGGCGCGGTCGACATGACGCCGGCGTCCGGCCAGGCCAACTACATTCACTTCGGCGTGCGCGAGTTCGGCATGAGCGCGATGTTGAACGGCGTGGCGTTGCATCGCGGCTATCTGCCATTCGGCGGCACGTTCCTGACGTTTTCGGATTACTCACGCAATGCGCTGCGCATGGCGGCGTTGATGAAGACGCGCACGGTGTTCGTCTTCACGCACGATTCGATCGGGCTTGGCGAGGATGGTCCGACCCATCAGCCGGTGGAGCATGCGGCGACGCTGCGCATGATTCCGGGACTCGACGTGTGGCGTCCGTGCGATACCGTCGAGACGATGCAGGCGTGGATCAGCGCAATCGAGCGCGACCGGCCGTCGTGCCTGCTGCTGTCGCGGCAAAACCTGCCGTTCGTGCCGCGCGACGAGGCGCAGATAGACGGCATCGAACGCGGCGGCTACGTGCTGGCCGACTGGCCGGCGACGAGTGAGCGCGATGCGCGTCGCGTCGTGCTCATCGCGACCGGTTCTGAAGTGACGCTGGCGCTGGAGGCGGTGGAGCCGCTCAGGAATGAGGGCGTTCTTGCGCGCGTCGTGTCGATGCCGTCGACCACCGTCTTCGACCGCCAGTGCAACGCGTGGCGCGAGCGCGTGTTGCCGGAAGGCGTGCCGCGCGTCGCGATCGAGGCCGGGGTGACCGCATTCTGGCGGCAGTACGTGGGATTGCACGGCGGTGTGGTCGGCATCGACCGGTTCGGGGAATCCGCGCCGGCAAACGAACTGTTCGCGCACTTTGGCGTGACCACGGAGGCGCTCGTCGAGGAAGCGCGCCGCGTGGCGGCCTGACGCGTCATCAGCACGATCATCGAGAGGGAGTTCGACATGGCCTTCATTGCATTGAGACAGTTGCTGGATCACGCTGCCGAGCACGACTACGGCGTGCCCGCGTTCAACGTCAACAACATGGAGCAGGTGCAGGCGATCATGGCCGCGGCCGACGCAACCGGAAGCCCGGTGATCCTGCAGGCGTCAGCGGGGGCGCGCAAATATGCGGGCGAGCCGTATCTGCGGCATCTGGTGCTCGCGGCCGTCGAAGCGCATCCGGACATTCCGGTGGTGCTGCATCAGGATCATGGCGCGAGTCCCTCGGTGTGCCAGCAGGCGATCCGTTCCGGCTTCACGTCGGTGATGATGGACGGTTCGCTGATGCCGGACCAGAAGACGCCGGCGGAGTATGACTATAACGTCGAGGTGAGCCGGCGCGTCGTGGAAGCCGCGCATTCGGTGGGCGTCTCGGTGGAGGGCGAGCTCGGCTGTCTCGGCTCGCTGGAGACGGGGCTCGCGGGCGAAGAGGATGGCGTGGGCGCGGAAGGCGCGTTGAGCCGCGATCGTCTGCTGACCGACCCGGATGAGGCGCGCGCATTCGTCGAGGCAACCGGCATCGATGCACTGGCGATAGCCATCGGCACCTCGCACGGCGCGTACAAGTTCAGCCGGCAGCCCACCGGCGACATACTCGCGATTGACCGTATCGCTGAGATTCATGCGCGCATTCCCGATACGCATCTCGTGATGCATGGTTCGTCATCGGTGCCGCAGGAATGGCTGGCGATCATTCGCGAGCACGGCGGCGAGATGCCCGCGACCTTCGGCGTGCCGGTCGAGGAAATTCGGCGCGGCATTGCGAATGGCGTGCGCAAGGTGAACATCGACACCGATATCCGGCTCGCGATGACCGGCGCCATGCGTCGGGCGATGGCGGCGGCGAAGTCGGAGTTCGATCCGAGGCATGCGCTGAAAGCCGCGACGGCGGCGGCGCGGGATTTGTGCATCGAACGCTTCGAGGCGTTCGGGTGCGCCGGGCATGGGCAAAGGATCAGGCCTGTTGGGCTGGAGGTCATGGCGAGGAAGTATCACTGAAGCCGAAGCGAGGTCATTCGACGATTTACCGGCTGCCGTCCGGCGGGGAGGGCTTCGTTGAGGTAGCTGGCGAGTTCGGTGTCTGCGGTCAGGAAATCAAGTTCTTCGATGATGGCCTGCGCCAACAGCACGCGGTCAAACGGATCGCGATGAACGAGGCGCAGGTAACGCACGGCGCGCGCATGCACGAGTCGCACCGGCAGCACGATGAACGGATGCTGCTCGAGCACGTCGATGGCGCGTTCAGCATCCGGTTCCAGTTTGCCTCGCGCGGCCTTGATGGACATCTCCCAGATGCTGCCGTGCTGACGTAGACCTGTTGCACTTCTTCTATCGCCTGGCGAAAGCGCGCGGATAGACGGCGGTCACGCGACACACGCCAGATATAGATGTGAGTGTCAAGCAGCACGCGCATCATCGACTCTTGGCTGGTCCGGTTCGTCCGGAAAGATGGGGCCGTAAAACGATTCGATGATGTCGTCGGGCACTGGTTTCACCAATTCGTCTTCCAGCACCTCCTTGTCGACGTCCATGATGATGATTGACCCGCCCGCCTCGTTGCCGTGTTTGTCCACGATATTGCCGACGTTGCGTACTTTGAGGAGCAACGCTGGACGTTCGCCGCCAATAGCGACGTCCTTTCCCTGAGCAACCATATCAAGGATGCGTGGCAGATCATTTTGTGCTTCTTCGACGCTGAAAATGTACATGAATGCTCCGGATGACTGATGGAAATCCCATGCTATCCGACCGCCTTCAACCCGCCAATACACCATTCGGCCAACCGATATCAAATAGGAGCTATCTCAATGCCCACCGCATCCCCGGCTATCGATCCCGGCACACAGGCAGCAGCTTTCACGTTGCCGGCAACCGACGGCAGCAACCATACGCTCGATTCGCTCAAAGGCGCGAACGGCCTCGTGATCGTCTTCATGTGCAACCACTGCCCCTACGTCAAAGCCGTGCTGCCGAAGCTGATACGCGACGCGCACGAACTGCAATCGCACGGCGTGAACCTCGCGGGTATCAATTCGAACGATGCCAGCGTCTACACCGACGACGCCTTCGAGCGCATGATCGCGTTGACGCACGAATGGCGGCTGCCGTTTCCCTATCTGCACGATGAAACCCAGCAGGTCGCGCGCGACTATGGCGCGGTGTGTACGCCGGAAGCGTTCGGCTTCGACCGCGAACTCAGGTTGAGATATCGCGGACGCATCGATGCGTCGCGCAAGGAAGCATTGCCGCTGGCACGGCGCGACCTCTTCGAGGCCATGCTCGCCGTCGCGCACGATGCCGAACCTGACGACCCGCAATATCCCGCGCTGGGTTGCTCGATCAAATGGAAACGCTAGCCTTTGCGTCGCGTGCTTCCCGGCGCATGCCACGCGCTTAGATCCTCTTCCAGCCGGTCCACTTCGCATCCCCAGTCGAGCGGCTGGTCCTGATCGAAACGCTTGCCCAGTTGCCACGCAATCTCCGCGCGCGCCAGTTGCACGCCGAGATAGAACGCATGGCCGCCGTCGCTTTCCACCTTGAGTTCGGGAAAGAGCGCGAACGGATCGACGCCCACATGATGACCGTCGCGGTTATAGACATGAATGCCCTGCGACGACACCTGCACGCGAAAATTCGGATCGCGCACGGTGGCGGCGATCACGTCGATCTCGCCGGCGTCGTACGGAAACGGCCGCTTCGCATGCAGCGCTGAGAGGTCGCTGGAAATGCCTTTGGGCAAGGTCTGCGTTTCGCGTGCGGCATGCATCACGCGGCGCGCGACGTCGGCTTCGCGCACGGCACGCCGCGCATGCAGGCTCACCGAGGTCGTCAGCACGGCTGCAACGCGCAGCTCCGCCGCCATGCCGAACAGCACTGCATTGATGCCGCTCGTGTCCGCTTCGGTCAGCTCGGTGACATTGCCGACGCCCATCATGATTGGCACATCGGGATAGCGCTCGCGCAAGGCCACATAGCGCGCGATGGACGCCGCCAGGCCAAAGGGAATCGGGTCGAGAATCGGATCGGCGAGAAAGGCGCGGCCGCGTTTCGTCATGGCATCGATGGCGCGGTCCAGCGAAGCGACATCCGCAGGCTCGCGCGGCACCAGAACCGGCGTGGACGCAATCTCGTCGGCAATCCACGCCGTATCGACGTTCAGACTCATCACATAGTCCGCGCCCGCACGTCCGCCGCGCAGGAGTTCGTCTTCGCGCATCGAATCGACGCTGACACGGAAGCCCTGCTGCTTCAGCATCGCAACCGTCTCTTCGAGATGCGGAAACGGCGTCTCGGGCAGGCAGCCGATGTCGATCACATCCGCGCCCTGCCGCCGGTATTCGTGCGCGCGGGCCGCGATGCCGTCGAGGCCGAGGCGCGGCGCATCGACGATTTCCGCGAAGATCTCGGTCTCGTAGCGGGACAGGTCCACGTGCCGCGCCTCGCGTCCGAAGAACTGCGGCAGATCCTTGACCTCTTCCGGCCCGCGTTCCACCTTCACGCCATAGTGGGCGGCGAGGGCGTCGAGATCGCCGCGGCACCGGCCCGGCACGATCATGCGCTTCGTCCCTTCGGTCAACGGCACGGCGACGCGTCGTCGAATCATGTCGGCGGTCATCAGCCCCGCGACCTGCAGCCCGATCTCCCGCACTTCCCAGGTGAAAGGCGTGCGCTGCGCCGCCGGGGCGATGCTTTCGAGCACCTGCTGAAGGCTGAGTTGCGCGAGCCGGCCGGTCAGGAAGACGATGTGTTCCATGCAAGCTTCAGGGCCGACAGGCGTTGATCGAGCGCGGCTTCGAGTTCGTCGAGCGAGCGCGGCACGGTGGTATGCGCAAAACGCGCGAGCCGCTCGACATTCTCGAACTCGATCGCGCGCGGCCGCACTTCGACCCATTCCTTCGGCGCCTGGGTGATGACGGAAGCCTCGGTGTCGCAGGCAAACACGATGCCCGGCACGCATTGCTTGCCGGCCTGCGCGTAGAGGTTGGTGGGCAGCGTGTCGGAGATGCCGAACGCGCATTTGGCGACCGTGTTGCTGGTCGCGGGCGCGATCACCACCGTGTGATAGTCGCCGTTATAGAGCATCCCGACGGGCACGCTGCTCGCGCTGTTGTCGCGGAACACCTTGAAGCGTTCGCGCAGCTTCGCGATGGGCCAGCCATACAGCGGCAACACTTCCTCTCCCGCCGACGACAGGAACAGATCGACGCCCGGCAGGCGCAGCGCGAGCGCGATCGATTCTTCGATCATGTGACCGGAACCGGTCACGCACCACGCGAAGCGCGCGTCGGGCTTGAACTCGTCGAGCCGGCGGGCGGGCGTGGGTGGCGTCATGCGTCGGCGGCGGCGTTGTCGGCGGGCGAATCGTGCGAAAGGCGAATATGCAGCCGATGCATCTTCCGATACAGCGTGTTGCGGCTGATGCCGAGCACCTTCGCGACATTGCTCACGTTCCAGCGGTGCTCGTCGAGCAGTTGCAGCACGGTCTCGCGCTCCTTCGCCTGGATCGCATTGAGCGACGAGACATCCGCGTCCTCCGCAAGATGCGCGGGCGGAGCGCTCGCCGCTGGAACTGGAGTACGCACGGAGACGGCCGGGCTCGCGCCATTGGCGATCTCGGCGGGCAAATGCGCGCACAGGATCTCGGGACCGTCGCACAAGGCGATCGCCATTTGCAGCACATGGCGCAACTGGCGAATGTTGCCGGGCCAGGGGTATTTCAGCAGCGCGTGGCGCGCTTCCGCCGAGAGCCTGGGCGGATCGTCGGATTCGGTGTCGAGAATGTGGCCGATCAACGCGAGCGCATCGGCGCGTTCGCGCAGCGGCGGCAGATTGATCTCGATGCCGTTCAACCGGTAATACAGATCCTCGCGGAACAGGCCGTTCTGCACCAGTTCGATCAGGTTGCGATGGCTCGCGCTGATCAGCTGGAAATCCACCTTGACCGTGGTCTCCGCGCCGAGCGGCGTGACTTCGTGTTCTTCGAGCACCCGCAGCAGACGGGCTTGCAGCGCGAGCGGCATGTCGCCGATCTCGTCGAGGAACAGCGTGCCGCCGTTCGCCTGCACGATCTTGCCGCGGCGCCCCTCGCGTTGCGCGCCGGTGAAGGCGCCCGCGCGATAGCCGAACAACTCGCTCTCGATCAGGTTCTCCGGCAACGACGCGCAGTTCACCGCGACGAACGGACCCGTGCCGTTCGGACTGATGCTGTGCAGTGCATTGGCGAACACTTCCTTGCCGGTGCCGGTCTGGCCGCGCAGGATGATCGGGATCTTGCGCTGGATCACGCGCGCCGCGAGCTGGATCTGCGAGGCCATGCGCGGATCGCCGAATTCCAGGTGCGAGAGCTTGTCGAGCCGGCCCGCGACCGTCGGCTCGCGGCCGGCGTCCTTCTTCGGCGGACGGGCGCGCGCGGGCGTCGCGGCGGGCTCGCTTATCAGGATGCGGGTGCTTCCCGCGGCGCCGTCGCGCGGCGTCTGCGCCGTCAAGAAAAAGCGCGTGTTGGTCTTCGCGCTGTACACCGTCACCGGATGGAACGAGCCGCGAATGCTGCGCGCGATCATGTCCTCCAGCGTCGCGTTGAACGCTTCCTCGATGCGCTTGCCGCACAGTTCGCCGGGCGACCGCAGATCGAGCTGGAATAGCGCGCTGCGGCTCGCCGCGAGCACGACGCCGTCGCCGCTCACGGCGAGCTTGCCCGCGTGCAGCGTGCCGACGAATTCCGGCCGGCTATGAAAGTGGATCAGGTTGGCGTGCTGGTAACGGGCATCGATCAGACGATTCTCGATCATCTGCCGCGACATGCCCACCAGCACCAGCGAATGCTGTTGCAGCAGCTTGGAGCGACTGGTCACGTCGAGCACGCCGGCGATCTCGCCGCGTTCGTCGAAGATCGGCGCGGCGGAGCAGGTGAGCGACGTATAGCGCGGATAGAAATGTTCGTGCTGGCACACGGCGATGCAATCGCGTTCGATCAAACACGTGCCCATGCCGTTGGTGCCGGCTTCGCGCTCGCTCCACAGGGCGCCGACGCGCAGTCCGTCGGCCGCGACGGCCTCGCCGAACGGCACCGACGAGACCTGATGCACGATGACGCCATCGGCATCGACGAGCACGACGGCCAGTTCCGGATCGGCGAGCTGCTGATACAGCGTGGTCATTTCGAGCTTCGACGACGCGATCAGGTCGCTTGCGGCTTCGCGGCGGTCATTGAGCTCGTGCTGCGTGAGCACGGGCGGCATGACGAAGCGGCCGGGATCGAGCTGGAACTCGGTGAGGCAGCGCAGCCACGACTGCGCGACGGAATCGCTGGCGCGGCGGGCGGCCAGCGGGTTATGGACGATGTTCAGTACTTCCCGGACATGCGTGTCTACGTCAGCAAGCGACGACATGGGGGCAAGTCTCCGTTACGCCGGTTTCGGTGCGTGCCATGCACGCGGTCCGCCCGGCGCCGAATCTGTTGTGTACTCGGCTGGCGCTGCGGCGCTCTCAATTGCGCTGATTCGTTCTTGCTCTGCTTCTTGTGCTTTGGCATTCCGCACGCAGACGCGCCTCGTGGCCGGGCTGGAGAGCGTGATGGCTGCTGTCATGTCGCTGGTTTTGCGGCTATTCGGCAAGCCGTCCCGCCCGGTTCGCAAAAACTTTACCTCCGATGACGTATTGATTCAATAAGTAGTCGCATCGAAGGGGATAAACGCGCCCGCTTTTTGCTTTCACGTTACCTGTACTTCCGGCGGTGGGCGCCGGAAGCGCTCGATACAAGCGCGTGCGCGGCGAGGACTCCATGGGACGAAGCGAACCGATCAGCGATCCGAATTTCGTGGCGCCGCATGCTTCGGGCGAAGCGCGCGACGTGATGGATATCGTCTACATCGAAGGATTGACGGGGCAGACGGTGATCGGCATCGATTCGAGCGAGCTGCACGAGCCGCAGACGGTGCGCATGAATCTCGCCATCGGCGTGCCTTGCGTACGGGCCTGCCAGACGGACCGCATCGAGGATACGGTGAACTATGCGGCGGTGCGCGAGGCGATCCACGGCCTGCTCGCCTCGCATGGCGTGCAGTTGCTGGAAGCGCTGGCGGAACGCATCGCGCAGATGGTCATCCGGGATTTCGGGGCGCACTGGGTGCGCATATCGCTCGCCAAGCCGGCCAAGTTCGACGATGTCGACGCCGTGGGCGTCGTAATCGAACGCAGGCGCCCGGCCGGCGCGGCGGTGTCGCTGGCGTGGATCGGACGGGGCTACGTGCCGCAATGACGCGAGAGGCTCTTACTTCGCCGCGGCCGCCTGCTTGCCGATGCCGCACGCCTTGAACGCGTCCTTCTGGAGATCGCGGAATTTCCTGGTCTGTGCCTTGGCGCGGTCCACGCGGAATTCGGCGCCGCCTTCGCCGCCCAAGGTGGCGTACTTCGAGAAGGTGGACTGCTCGACGAAGTCGTCGTAGGTGAGCACCTTGGCGATCCTGTCGATGGCGCACGAACACTTGTACACGTTGACGAAGTCGTGGCCGTTGTCATCCATGCAGCCGAGCACGTATTCCACGCGCCCTTCCGTCGGATAGTTGTGACTCTTCACGGGCGCCGCCGCCGCGTCGCCGCCTGAGGCGCTTGCGGCGAATGACAGCGGTGAGATCAGCGAGAGGCAGGCGAACACCGTCAGCGCGCAGCAACGTGGGGTCATGCGAAGAGCCTCGTAGTCGTCGTGATGGGGCTTCGGCCGGTGCGCGCCGGAGCGCTGCCCGCACCAGCCGAAGATTGGATCAGCTCGGCGAGAACGGATGCGACATCGTTCCCTTCTTCGATACTACCTCCTTCGCCGACGGCTCGCCCGCCACCGCGCGCGCAAGCGCTTCCTTGGTCGCCTGATAGTTGAAGTCGTGGATCTTCTGGTCGTTGTCGGCTTCCCAGTGGATGAAGACGCCGACGCAGATGAACAGGTCGTCGGCTTCGTCGGCGGGAATCACGCCGCCTTCCACGCTGTCGGCGACTGCCATGGCCACCGCGCGCTGCGCCGGGCCGAACATCTGCACGGCCTGCTTCGCACCCTTGATCGTCACCTTGTTGAAGAGAATCGTGTTCGGCTTGGTCAGCAGATTCGGCGCGACCACGGCGAGCAGCGACGTGAAGCCATCCTTGTTGTTCGTGAGCGCGTGGCAGAACGCGGTCTCGGCAGCGGAGCCTCGCGGTCCGATGATCAAGTCGATGTGTGCGACCTCGTTGCCATCGCCGACGAGCGATTCGCCTACCATGACGCGGTTGATTTTGGCCATGCTGTTCCTCCAGTGAGTGTGGTTCTTGGGACTAGCGACATGCACTCGACTCGCGACGGCGTTCCCCAGCCGTCCGAGGCTCGCGGTTCGACCGGACTTTCGACGCGACCGCACAACCGGGAGTCTCCTAACAGGTTCCGTGCCAATTTTTTGTCCCGCGCAGCCATTGCTCGCGAGCGAGATCACGACACGGACTGGATCGTCAGCGCGACGAACAGCGTCGCCACCGCGAGGTCCGCGCTCGTGCCGGGATTGATGCCGCGTGACTTCAGTTCTTCATCCCAGACATCGAGTGCGGCGGACTGCGCGGAGCATCCCGCGTCGCGCCAGCGGGCGCGCTGCAAAGCGGCATCGCGGGTGACACTTTGCGCCGGCGCCGCGCCGTGCTTGCGCACAATGTGCGAATCGGGCCAGCGCGAGAGAAACATCAGGAATGCGTCGAGCATCGCGCGTTGCTGTGCGTCCGGCGTTATCGCTCCTGCCGCATCGGTACTGGTGGCGAAGACATCCGCGAAGCCTTCCGCGTATTGACGCGCGATGCTGTCGCGATCGCCGGCGAGCGCCATGGCCGCGCGCAGCGTGACCGTGGGCGGCGCGTGCACCGATTGTTCAGACGCTTCGCCCAGGCCGCCCGGATTCGCGAGCGCGATGGCCCGATAGGCGAGGCGCGCATCGTCGATGTCGAGTGCGTCGAGCACGCGGCCGGTGGCGTCATGCCAGCGTGCGGCGGTCACGGGTTCGTCGGATGGCAGAAGCTCGAGCGCCGCGCAGAGCGGCGCCGCCAGCAGCACGATGCCGAGATTGGTATTGCAGCCGACACTATCGACGCTGCGTTGCACGGCTTCGAGAATGCGCGCGCCCACGGACGCGCGCGTGATGAACAGCCCCGCGGCCGCGGCCTGCGCGCTCTCGATGAACTGCGTCGCGGTCATCCCGTGCCCCGCGCTGGCGACGCTCACATTGCCGGGCTTGCGCGTCTCGACATCGAGCTCGCACGCGCGCAGGAACGCGACGCGCGGCGGCTCAACGCGGTCCATCGCCGCTGGCGAGCAGGAGTGCGCCGCGCGACTCGGGCAGCTTGCGCGCGAGGAGATCGTCGACGAGCAGTGCGGCGATATCCACCGGCGTCACGCTCTGCAAGCCGCGCCATGCCGCCACGCCGTTCACTTCGAGCACGACGGGGGATCCGTCGCGCGACGGCATCAGATCGACACCGGCGTAATCCAGCCCGAGCGCCTGCGTGGCGCGCACGGCGATCTGCGCGAGCTGCGGCGTCAATTCGGCGGGCTCGCAGTGCGCGCCGCGCGCGAAGTTATGGATCCATCCCGCGCCGCCGACGCGCTTCATCGCCGCGACGGCCTGCTTGCCGATCACCAGCACGCGCCAGTCGAAGCCCGGCTCGCCCGCATCGACAAAGCGTTGCAGATAGGCGACCTGGCTGAACCGCCTGAGCGACGGCAGCCGCACGCCGGGCTTCTTCAGTCCCTTGCCCTGCGAACCGAACAGCGGCTTCATGACCACTTGCCGGCCCGCCGCCGTCTCGCGCATCAGCACGCGCTGCGCGTGCGCGGCCGATTCGCCGGCCCAGGTCGCGGGCGTCGGCACGCCGTAGCGATGCAGCAGGAAGCTCGTCATCGACTTGTCGACGCTACGCTCGATCGCGCGCGCATCGTTATAGACCGGCACGCCGCTTTCCCGCAGCGCGTGCAGGATGCCGAGCCGCAAAGTCACCTGCTCGAAGGTGCCCCCCGCGATGCCGCGCACGAACACGGCGTCGGGCAGCGTGCGGCCGAAGCCGGGAATCGCCAGGCCGTGCGGCGTCCAGGTCGTGTCGATACGGCATTCGGCCAGATCCACGCAACGCGCCTCCACGCCGCGCGCACGGAACGCCTTTTTGAGCCGGCCGGTGTGCCAGCCGGTTTCGTCAGTCATGATGGCTACGCGCGGCGTCGCCGGATTCACGACGCGTCTCCGAGCCATTGGGCGTCGAGAAGCGCCTTGTCCACCTTGCCGCCGTGCCAGGTCTTGCCGCTTTCGAGGCTCGACACCCACACCTCGGCGGGAGCGAACAGCGCGGCATCGATCTGATAGAAGTCGTAGTTGAAGGCCGTGAAGATGTCCGCGAACGGCCGCCCGTAATCGCGCGCATTCGACGACGGCAGTTCGGCGGCCAGGCGCTTCGCCGCCGCATCGCTTTTCACGGTCAGATGCACACGGCCGCCATACAGGATGGCGTCGTTGGTGCGGCCCATCGCCTGAATGCCGTCGGGCGCGGGCGGCGGCAACGGCGCGCTGCCGCTGCCTTCCACGATCTCGCCGAGATCCACGCCCAACACGTGCGTCTTGTGCAGCGCAACTTCCACGACCCGCGCGACGACCTGCACCGTGCCCGCCATGGACTGCGTCGGCGTGACGGCGATCACCAGCGCTTCCGGGGCGAGCCCGCAGTCGCCCAGCACCTTGTCGATGACGACCTGCGGCGGCACGCGGTCCACTTCCATCACCAGCGCGCCGCGCGCGTGCCGGTCGCGATAGCCGAGCTCGTCGAACAGCGCTTCCTTGCCGGCGAGCGCGCGCGCCGGTCCCGAGCCCAGCGAGAAAAATTTCTTGCCGCCGGTCTGCTCCTTGGTCGCGGAGAGGCTCCAGCCCGCGTATTGGCTCGCAAGACACGCGAGCACCGGCTGGCTCGTGTGTACTTCGATGAAGGCAGGCCAGAGCGGCGCGCCATCGAACGCGGCGCGCCGCGCGACCTGCCCGAGGCCGCCCATGCAGATGCGCGCGATCAGCAGGCCCGCCTCCGCGCTGCCCGGCGCGGCGACGCCCGCATCGACGATGACCGTGCCGCCGTCGGTGCGCGCGACGTGGACGCCGAGGCGCGCGGCGTCATCGACGAGCTGCGCGACGAGCCGCTCGCTCGATGCATTGACGCTCAGTGCGGGCGGCGTGAAGGAAGATGAGCTCATGAACGGGAGAGGGTATCGATACGTTGCAGGAGGCGCGCGTGTTCGCGCTCCATCGCGTCGCGCAGCGCGGCGAACGCGGGCGCGGTAAAGGTCATCGTGCAGACCGGCATGCCCGCTTCGATGCGCGCACCAGGCGAGGGCACGTCGTGGCAGGCGGGATCGGCGAAGCAGGCGTCGCTGAATTCGCGCGACACAGTAAAGCCTGTGGGCGCGAACACCACGCGTTGCCCGGCGAACAGCGGCGACGGATGCGTCATCGCTGCACAGCCCTGTGCGACCTGCGGCAATTCGCCGTGCAGGCAGGCATCCAGATGCGCGCCGACCAGGCCGCGCGGCCAGGCGTCGGGCCAGACGGTTTCGTAGAGCGCCATCGTCGATGACGGCCGCGCGTTGATTTCGAGCACGCTGAAGTCGTCGCCGTCGAGCAGGAAGTCGATGCTGTTCAGCCCCGTCAGGTCCGTCTTCCACACGATCGCCTCGATCGCCGCGATGACGCGCGCCGCCGTATCGGCGGGCAGCTGCGCGGGTCCGAGCGAACCCGCATGCACGAACGGCAGCCGTCCCGCCGCGACGGTCAACTGCTCGGCAAAGCCGATCACCACGGCTTCGCGATGCGCCGCGACGAACAGCGCGGACATCGGGCGGCCCTGCGCGAGCCGCTGGAAATAGGCGCGCGGCACGGTGCGATCGACGTCGCCCGCCCATTCGACATGCGTGCCGCCGCAGCCGTCCGGCCGCTTGACGAGCCAGCCTTCAGGTCCGGCAGGCGCGGCGGGCGCGGCGAAGCTGACTTCCGGATGCGGGATGCCGGCTTCGTCGAGCAGGGCGAAGAAGCGCCGCGGGTCGCGCACCGCCAGCGCCTGCGCCCCGTTGCCGATGAAACGCGGCACGCCCGGCGCGCGGCTCAGTTCGTTGGCGAGCGGCTCCAGCCCACTCGTCACGATGAGCCCGAGCATGCGCGGCAGCCGCGCGGCGTGTTCGAGCGCATCGTAGAGCCGCGCGCGGTCGATCGACAGGCCGTTGCCGTCCGGCTTGCCGATGTCGAACCACAGGCCCGCATGTTCGCGCGTATCGCGGTCGCCGAAGATGTCGAGCGCCACGACATTGAGCCCGGCCCGCGCGGCCGATTGCGCGAGCAGCCGCGCCGACAGGCCTGCCACGGCCACGCGCGGCGCGCGGGCGCTTACGTGCGCCATCATGAACCCTGTCCGCCAACGATCGCGCGGGCTTCGTCGAATGCTTCGGGAAAGCCGAGATAGACCGGCTTGCCGCCGGTGCGCATGCGCAGGAAAAGCCGGTGCTCGGCCTGATACTTGACGTTGCCGATCGCCAGCGCGCCGATGCCCACCGCGTCCTGACGCGCCGCGCCCGCGAGCGGCTTGCCGTCGTCCATGACATTGACGCCCGCGATGCCTTCGGGCGGCACCGCGTTGACGTCGGCGGCGATCAGCAGATTCTTCGCGTGTACGAGATCGGCGGCGCTCATCACCTGCACGCCCGCGACGGCCGTCGCGAACACCACTTCGGCGCGCGCCAGCTCGCGGTGCAACTGCTCCGGCGAGCCGGTCGCGACGCCCGTGGTAGCGATATCGAAACGCCGGTTGACTTCGTCGCTGACCTGCGTGGCGCGCGACTGGCTCGAATGGCTCGCGACGACGACATCGGCGCCGAGCGAGGCCGCCATCGCCGCCGCCACGCGTCCGACCGCGCCGGTGCCGCCGAGAATGAGGACGCGCTTGCCGCCGAGATCGACGGAATGCGCGGCCTTCAGGTGCTTCTCAGCGAGCGCGACCAGCGCGGCGGCGGTCGTGTAGGCGCCGCTCGGGTCCGCGAAGACCGAGACCTCGAAGGGCGGCACCATCGCGTGGCGGGCTTTTTCGAGCATGTCGGCGGCGAGCATCACGTCGCGTCCGCCGATGAAGATGCCGGTGCGCGATACGCCTTTCGGCCCGCGCGAAAAGATCGCGTCCTGCGTGAGCTGCACGACGCTGCCCTCGTCCACGTTGCAGTACGGCACGAGGATCTGATAGCCGGCGTCGGCGGCCATGTTCACGTCGAACGGGCTCATTTGCGGCGTGCTCGTGAACATGTGCAGCACGTAAGGTCGTTCGGTGGCTTCGGGCATGGCGGTGGACTCGTGTGGGTATTGCTTTGAATCGCTTGAAATCGATTGAAGCTGTTGTGTGCCGAAACGCCCTTCAGGCCGCATCCGCGCCGCGCTGTCCCGGCGCCGCCGCGCGCCATGTCGCGCCGCGGTTGCGCGCGGCGGCGATGGTGTAGTTCAGCGATGCGCCCGGCGCGGCGCGTCGGGCGGCCGCGAGCGCGCGCTCCGCGTCCTGCGCGCTCTCGACGAACGCGAAGCCCACCGGTCCCCACGAGGTCTGACCGATGCCGGCTTTCTGCTCGGCCGCGACGGCCTCGATCGCGCGCGCGACAGCCGGGCTCGCGAAGACGCCGCCCTGCACCGGCGCGAAGTACTCGCCAATGGTCTGCTGCAGGTCGCACAGCGCGTCCGCGAAGGGCGCGAAATCGCGCTCGGCGACGGCGGGCAGGATCCGCATCAGCACCAGATGACTGAGGTGTGCAGCGAGGTACGCAGGGAACGGCGCGAGCGAGGCGAGCCCGCGCTTCTCGTCATCGCCATGGAGTCCTTCGCGCGAGGTGTCGTCGATGAGCAGCACGCGCCAGGCTTCGGGAAAATCCTGACGCGCGATCAGCGGCGGCAGGAGCGTGCCGGCGGCGCGGCCGCCATCGACGATCAGACCGCCATGATCGAAACCATGAATGCCGATACCTGAACGCAGGCCGCGCGAGAGCACCCGGGCGATGTCGGCGGAGCTCGCGTCGAGGCCGCGCACGCGGGCGAATGCCGTGCCCAGCGCGAGCGCCAGCTGCGTGCCGGAGCCCAGGCCAGTGTGGGCGCGCGGAGTGTCGTGCAGTTCGATGTCGAGTGCCGGACCCGCGCCGAAGGCTGCGTGCAGCGCCGCGAGATGCTGCTCGATGCGCTCGCGCTGCGCGACGCTCGCCGCGCCGTCGATGCGTCCATCAATGCGTCCATCAATGCGTCCATGATGTGCCGCTGCCGGAGCGTGCCGTACGGTAAGGCAGGTACTGTGTGCATCGATGGCCAGGCCCACGCTGCCGAACGAGCGTCCGAGCGAGGCGTTCGGATCGATGAAGCCGAGATGCAGCCGCGCGGGAGATTCGACTGTGATCGCCGAGGGAGGGGATAACCGTCCGGGAGAAGTGGGCATCACGGTCTGTGGTCGAGGCCAGGGGAACCGCGAACATGCAAATGCTGTACCAGAATGAGGAAGCGCGCCGGGCGCGTTCATGGCTGATGTACGAGGACGATCACGCGAAGCGAGGGCTTTCGAAACACCGCCCTCGCTTCGCCTTTGCCGCTAGTCGTACTTGATATAGCGGAAGCGCTGATCGTCGGATGGCGTGCCATCGAGCGGGCCGTCTTCCTTGCCGGGTTGCCAGTGCACCACGTCTTCGATCTTCCGGGCGAGCGTCAGGTCCTTGTCCGTGATGCCCTTCGCCGAATGCGTCTTCAGCTTGACGATGACGAACGCATACGAAACCGTGAGATCGGGATGGTGCCACGCGGCTTCCGCGAGATGGCCCACGGTATTGACCACCATCAACGTCCCTTTCCAGCCCTCGGTCTTGTACTTGCGCCGCAGCCACCCGTCTTCGAGATACCAGTGTGCGAGCGGACCCTTGAGTTGCTGCTTTACTTCCTCGTCGGAATACACCTTTTCGCTTTGAGCCATGACAAGGCCTCCATGAGATGAACATGCTGGTCGAGTATGCGCCGCGCCGGGCGCGCCCATCATTGCATCCTATAGAAAACCCTCAAGGCGGGCGCGATGCACCCTTGCTGCGCAGCGTCATGTCACGCACGCGTCCGCCATGTCCCGTCACGCCTGATGTTTCGCGTATTTGACACAGTATGTGTCGCCATCCGACATCGATCTCACCGCACGCGACAGCAAGCTGCGCCAAATTCCCGATTTCAGGCGGCCATTTAAAACCGGCATGGAATATGCAATTCGCCTCTCTACGCAAACGCCCGGCAATGAACCGGACGACGCGCAACCCGTTACCTGCATTTGAAGGCGCGCACGATGCAACCCGGTAGCGTGTTCATCCTGGGTCGGAAGCATCACCATTCTGGAGGAGACATGAACTTACGCACCCTGGTTCTTGGACTGGCGGTGGTCGCGACGGCAGGCCTGAATTCCTATGTCGCTCAGGCCGACTCGCAACTGGACAGCCTGATCAAGAATCCCTCGAACTGGGCGGCGCAGGCGGGCGATTATTCGAATCACCGCTATAGCACGCTCAAGCAGATCAACGAAAACAACGTCGGCAAGCTACAGGTGGCCTGGACCATGTCGACCGGTGTGCTGCGCGGCCACGAAGGATCGCCGCTCGTCATCGGCGATACGATGTACATCCACTCGCCGTTCCCCAACAAGGTCATTGCCATCAACCTGAAGGACCAGACCTTCATCTGGCAATACCAGCCCAAGCAGGACAATCAGGTCATTTCGGTGATGTGCTGCGATACGGTCAACCGTGGCCTGGCTTATGGCGACGGCAAGATCTTCCTCCAGCAAGCCGATACCAAGCTCGTCGCGCTCGACGCCAAGACCGGCGACGTCGTCTGGACCGCGCAGAACGGCGATCCGAAGAAGGGCGAGACCAATACCAATGCGCCGCACGTCTTCGGCGACAAGGTGCTGACCGGCATCTCCGGCGGCGAATTCGGCGTGCGCGGACGGCTCGTCGCGTACAACATCAAGGACGGCAAGGAAGCGTGGAAGGCCTACAGCGTCGGCCCCGACAACGAAATGCTGATGGACCCGCAGACCACCATGACGTGGACCGACGGCAAGATGGTGCCGGTGGGCGCGGACTCGTCGTTGAAGAGCTGGCAGGGCGACCAGTGGAAGTACGGCGGCGGCACCACGTGGGGCTGGTACGCATGGGATCCGAAGCTGAATCTTGTCTACTATGGCTCGGGCAATCCGGGCACATGGAACCCGACGCAGCGTCCCGGCGACAACAAGTGGTCGATGACCATCTTCGCCCGCGACCTGAACACGGGACAGGCCAAGTGGGTCTACCAGATGACGCCGCATGACGAATGGGACTACGACGGCGTCAACGAGATGATCCTCTCCGACCTGAACATGGGCGGCAAGAAGGTGCCGGCCATCGTTCACTTCGACCGCAACGGCTTCGGCTATACGCTGAATCGTCAAACGGGCGAACTGCTGGTCGCGCAGAAGTACGACCCGGCGGTCAACTGGGCCGACAGCGTTGACCTGAAGAGCGGCCTGCCGATCCGCAACGCAAGCTACTCGACGCAGAAGGCCGGTCCCGATCACAACGTGAAGAACATCTGCCCCGCGGCGCTCGGCTCGAAGGACCAGCAGCCGGCCGCCTTCGATCCGGGTTCGAGCCTGTTCCTCGTGCCGACGAATCACGTCTGCATGGACTACGAGCCGTTCCAGGTCGACTACGTGTCGGGTCAGCCGTTCGTCGGCGCCACCTTGTCGATGTTCCCGGGCCCGAACGAGAAGGGCGCGATGGGCAACTTCATCGCGTGGGACGCGGCCAAGGGCAAGATCGTGTGGTCGAAGCCGGAGAAGTTCTCGGTGTGGTCGGGCGCGCTCGCCACGGCCGGCGGCGTCGTGTTCTACGGCACGCTCGAAGGCTACATCAAGGCGGTGCGCATCAAGGACGGCAAGGAGCTGTGGAAGTTCAAGACGCCGTCCGGGATCATCGGCAACGTCTTCACGTATCAGTACCAGGGCAAGCAGTTCATCGGCGTGTATTCGGGCATCGGCGGCTGGGCCGGCATCGGCATGGCGGCGGGTCTCGAGAAGTCGACGGAAGGCCTGGGCGCGGTCGGTGGCTACAAGGACCTCGCGAAGTACACGGCCCTCGGCGGCACGCTGTTCATCTTCGCCATCCCGAGCTGATGCGCGTTCTCTGACCTGAGTGAAGGGCGCGGCGGCTGCAAGGGCCGCCGCGCCGCGCTTCCCCCCCATTACAAAGACATGTTCAAGGAGTCAGACGTATGAAAGGCCGATCACTCTTGATGCTGGCGATGACGCTCGCTGCGTCTTCCGCTTCGTTCGCGCAAACGCCTCCTCCGATGCCTGCGCAAGTGAAGCCGGTCGCGTACAAGGTCGTCGAGGGCAACAAGGTCGACAGCGACACGCTGCAGGGCTGGAAGACCTGGCGTGCACTCGCATGCGAACGCTGTCACGGGGCGAAGCAGGAAGGCATGGTCGGCCCTTCGTTGATCGACGCTTTCAAGACGCTGGACAAGACCGAATTCCACCGCACCGTGTTCGGCGGACGCGTGGACAAGGGCATGCCGGACTTCAGCACCAGCCAGATGATGCAGAAGAACTGGGAAAACCTGTACGCGTATCTGAAGGGACGCTCCGACGGCAAGATCAATCCGGGCGACTTGCAGGCGATCGATGCAAAATAAGGACGCGCGCCGCACGCGAATGCGGCCGACATCCGATGATTGCTTTCAACCCGGAGGTGCTTCGATGTCCAGTCGTCATGCAAGCCGCGCCGCTTCGTTTCGATTCCTCGCCGTGCTCTGCGCGGCGTGCGCGACGTTCCCGGCGCAATCCGCTTTTGCGCAGGGCGCGGGCGGGCCGCCGCCCAATCTGCCGGACAACGACGGCGCGGATGGCGTGCTGCGCGTGTGCGCCGATCCCAACAACATGCCGCTCTCGAACAAGAAGGGCGAGGGCTATGAGAACAAGATCGCGAGCCAGATGGCGAGCGACTTCGGCTACAAGCTCGAATACACCTATTGGCCGCAGCGCATGGGTTTCGTGCGCAATACGCTGCGCGAGAAGGTGCCGCAGAGCGAGCGCTTCAAGTGCGACCTGATCATCGGCGTGCCGAAGGGCTATGAACTCACGGCAACCACGCGGCCCTGGCTGCATTCCACCTATGCGATGGTGTTCCCGAACAAGCCTGAATACGCGAGCATCAAGTCGCCGACGGATCTCATGAACCTGCCGCCGGACCAGTTGAAGAAGATGAAGCTCGGCATCTTCGTGAAGAGCCCCGCGACCGACTGGCTCCTGAGCCACAACCTGCTCAATCAGGCGGTGTCGTATCAGGGGCAGAGCGGCGATCCGGAAGCCTTTCCGGGCGAGATGATCGAGCGCGACCTGGCCAAGGGCGACGTCGATGCGGCCTTCGTCTGGGGGCCGATCGCGGGTTACTTCGTCAACCGTTCGGACAACAAGGTGCGGCTGGTGGCGTTCCCCGCCGGCCAGCCGATCCGTTTCGACTACGAGATCTCGATGGGCGTGCGCTATGGCGAAAAGGCGTGGCGCGACAAGGTGGACAACTGGATCGCATCGAATCAGCCGAAGATCGACGAGATCCTGACCAGCTATCAGGTGCCCTTGCTGCCGTTGCAACCGGCCTCCGCGCAATGAAGCGGGCACTGGGCGTTTGTGTTCTCGCGTGCGCCGCGCAGATGCTGACCACGGCGAGGGCGGCGGATGCGCCCGCCGCGTCCGCGCCGGCCGTGCAGATTGCGCCGGCGGAGCGCTTGCTCTTCATGCAGCCGCATCTGAGCGGCGTCGAGCCGCAGACGGAACTGGATTACGCGGTGGATTACTCCGGGCCGCCCGCGAAGGTGAACGACACGGTGCGCGTGCTCGTCATGAGTCCCGGCAACAGCCACAACGACGCGCGCGTGACCGACCGCACGGGCAACGTCAACGTGCCGGGCGGGCTGCCTTGCAATCCGATGATCATCTACTTTCTCGAACATGACATCGCAGAGATGGAGCAGCTGACGGGCGGACAGCGGCGTTACTTCCAGCAGCGCGTGCGGATGGCGCTGGCGGCGGGTCCGGCCATCACGCCGGTGTCGAGCGAGTCGCTCGGGCTCGGCAAGCATGCGAAGGCACAGCAGATCGTCATCCAGCCTTACCTGAACGATCCCAACGCGGACCGCTTCAAGAAGTACCTCGCCAAGCGCTACACCTTCGTGATGGCCGATGACGTGCCCGGACACCTGCTGATGATCCGCACGGAAATCCCCGGCGACGGCGGCGACTTCGCGCATCCGCTCGCGAAGGAAACGCTTGCGTATCAAGGCTCGCTCAAGAACATGAGCACGCCGGGCGGAGGACCGGTCAAGCCGTCCAACGCGCCTCGCGCCAGCAATTGAGTTGAACGGTTGAGCGGGATGTCTCGCGCTTCTCTTCCGACCCTCCTGCGCCATCCCTGGCCCGACCGGATCCCGAACTGCGGGACGAACCGGTTGTCATCGGCGTGCCATATGCCGATTCCCCGCAGCAAACCACGCGCGCGCTAAGCAACGGCAATAAGCCGGTTACCACGGCGCCCGCGTTACCTTCATCCCGCGGCATTCGTCGATGACCTGCCGGGCGCCCGGCTGCGCAGGGTCATCGATGGACGCCCATTCGTATAGCTGAACAAACGCGTGAAGCGGGGTGGTCGGACGATCAACGTTCGGTCCCGTGGACGTTCGTGTTCCCGACTTTCGAACGAACGCCCATCGCGCACGATGGCGGCAACGTCAAACGGTGCTGCCGGGCCTGAGCAAGTACATTGCGCTTGGCTATCTGCCGGACAGGCGGGCATCGTCATTGATTCCAGCCATAGCAACGGCACGTCTTCGACGACCCTGGAATATGCGAGCAACGATTTCGCCGTCTCGCAGTTCGCGCAGGCCATGGGCGATTCGACGAACGCCACGAAGCTGCTCGCGCGCTCGCACAACTGGGCCAACGTGATGAAGTCCAACGCGACCAAGCTGAACGGCGTGTCGGTCACGCAGCTCCAGCCACGCAACCAGAACGGCACGTGGCCGGCTTACACGACCACCGACCCCGTGGAAGGCACCGCCGAGGAATACACGACGTGGCAGCCGCTCGCCATGCTGAAGACCGAGCGCGCCGTCGCCGGCCTGGGGCGCGTATTCGTCCGCGACGCCGCAGCCGCCTTCACCCGGGGGAAGCGAGTTCTGAGGTTTGCCGTGCGCGGGTAGGAGCAGGACCGTGCTTGTACCGGGTTTTTCGGGCCGATTCGCTGGAGTAGAATCGGCCCGGCAGGAACCGACCTCAAGCAACGGACCTCGGCACGGAGAAGCACGATGGCGAAGTCGATCACCATGCGCAAGGCTTCTCCGATCACGACGCCACTGGCGCTCCGGCCAGAGGGCGCGCGTTCGTGAACTTCATCCGCTCCCTCACCCTCCGGCAGTTGCAGATCTTCGTCATCGCGGCGCGTTGCCCCAGCTTCGCACGCGCGGCCGAGGAACTGCACCTGACGCAGCCCGCCGTATCCATGCAGATTCGCCAGCTCGAAGACGCCATTGGCCTGCCGCTTTTTGAACGCGTGGCGCGGCGCCTCGCACTGACCGAAGCCGGCGAGCGCCTGTCGCATCATGCGAGCCGCATCCTCGGTGAAATAAAGGACGCCGAAGACGCGATGATGTCGCTCACGCAGGCGGACAGCGGCTCGATTGCGGTGAGCATCGTCAGTTCCGCCACCTACTTCGCGCCCAAGCTGCTGGCGCTGTATTCGCAGCAGTATCCGAAGGTCGATGTGCACTTTTCGGTCGGCAATCGTGAAACGCTGCTGCGTCTGCTGCAGGACAACGCCACCGATCTCGCCATCATGGGCCGTCCGCCGCCCGAACTCGGCACCACCGCCGAACCGCTCGCCTATCATCCGCATGTGATCGTCGCGCCGCTGTCGCATCCGTTGCGGCACGCACGCGGCTTCGACCTGCAGGAACTCGCGCACGACACCTTCCTGCTGCGCGAGCCCGGCTCGGGCACGCGCGCGGTCGCGGAACACGTGTTTCGCCAGAACCTCTTCGTGCCCGCGCGCAGCGTCACGCTGGGCAGCAACGAAACCATCAAGCAGGCCGTGATGGCCGGCATGGGCGTGAGCCTCATTTCCTTGCACACGCTGTCGCTCGAACTGCGCACCGGCGAAATCTGCATCCTCGACGTGAACGGCACGCCGGTCGAGCGCACCTGGCAACTCGTGCATTCGCGGTCCAAGCAGCTTTCGCCGACCTGTCTCGCGTTTCGCCGCTTCCTGCTCGAACACGCCGAGCCGTTCCTCGAACAGGAGTATGCGCCGTTCGGCGTGCGCCGCCCGAAGCGCCTCGCGCAAGCGGGCGGCGCGTGATGGGGACGGCATCGCGCGGTGCGTTGTTCATGTTGCTCGTGTTGCTTGCATGCGCAACCATCGCGCGCGCGCAGACGCCCTTGCCGGTCACGCAGATCGCACCGGGCAATTACGCGCACCGCGGCCATGATGCGCTCGCGACGCCCGCGAACGGAGGCGACATCGCGAACGTGGGCTTTGTCGTCGGGACGCGTTGTGTGGCCGTGATCGACACCGGCGGCACGCTCGCGGAAGGCCGCGCGTTGCGCGCCGCCATCCGCCGGGTCACGCCGCTGCCGGTCTGCTATGTGATCAACACGCACATGCATCCGGATCACATCTTCGGCAATGCGGCGTTCAAGGACGATCATCCGCAGTTCGTCGGCAACGCGAGGCTGGCGCAGGCCGAAGCCGCACGCGCCGACAACTATCTGCGCGCGCTGCATCGCGAGCTCGGCGCGGCGGCGGAGGGCAGCGAGATCGTCCCGCCGACGCAGAGCATCCACGGCGAAGGGACGCTCGATCTGGGCGGCCGCACGTTGACCTTGCGCAGCTGGAAAACCGCGCATACCAACAACGACTTGACGGTATACGATGAGAAGAGCGGCACGCTGTGGACCGGCGACCTGCTGTTCGCCGGATGCATTCCGGTGGTGGACGGCAGCGTGATGGGCTGGCTGGACGACATCTCGCGCATTCGGCAGATGAAACCGCGTCATGTCGTGCCGGGTCACGGTCCGCTGGACCCACCCTGGCCGCAGGCGCTGGATGCCGAAGCGGACTATCTCGCCAGCCTGGCGCGCGATGTGCGTGCAGCCATCAAGCAAGGCGAGACGTTGCAGCAGGCGGTGGACAGTGTCGGTGTGGACGAACGCGGCAAGTGGCTCCTGTACGACGATTACCATCGCCGCAATGTGACAGCTGCTTATGCGGAACTGGAGTGGGAACAGTAGCGCTGCGGCGCACTGGAGGGACATCATGAAGACCGCAGGGTTTGGCGCTCGCTTCGTTTCGGCAGCGAGCTTCGCTTCCGCCGTGCTTGTTCCAATGCTTGTTTCAATATCGACACAGGCTGCGCAGCCCGACGACAACCCCGACAAGAACGCGCGCTGGCAAGACTTCAGGCAAGGCACCTTCAAGGACCGGACGATCGACCCTCACGGCGACGCGGTCATCAAGCTCGATGCGCCCGCGCGCGCCGCCGACGCTTCCGTCGTGCCCATCGCGATCAACGCGCAGTTTCCGCAGACGCCGACGCATTACATCAAGGCGGTGTATCTCTTCATCGACGAAAATCCGGAGCCGTATGCGGGTTCGTTCGAGTTCACGCCGGAATCGGGCATCGCGACCATCGAGACGCGCGTGCGGGTCGAGGACTATACGTTCATGCGCGTCGTCGCCGAGACCAACGACGGCAAGCTCTACAGCGCGGTGCGTTTCGTGAAGGCATCGGGCGGCTGTTCCGCGCCCGCGGACACGGACGACGACGCCGCCGAGCGCGCCGCCGGCGAGGTCAGGCTGCGTACCGAAGGTGCGCCGGTGAGCGGCAAGCCCGAACTCGCGCAGGTGATGGTGCGTCATCCGAACCGCACCGGCATGGCGATGAACCAGATCACGCGCAACTACGCGTCGGCGTACTTCGTCCGCAAGGTGGCCGTCACGTATGCCGGCAAGCCCGTGATGACCGCCAACGTCAACTTCTCGATCAGCGAGAACCCCAACTTCCGCTTCTACTTCGTGCCGAGCGGCACGGGCGAGTTGCAGGCGCATATCGAAGACACGAAGAGCAAGTCATGGGATGGCGCCGTGGCGGTCAATGCCCAGCCCGGCAGCACACAGACCTCGGCGATGAAATGACGCGGCGCGGCTGGCATGCGCGTCTTCGTGCGTGGTTCGTCGGGTACTGGCTGCTCGCAGCGAGCGCGCTCGCGCAGGCGGCGCTGAGCGGCATGCCCGCGCCGGTTGCCATTGCGCCGGGCGTGTATGCATTCATCGGCGACAACGGCGCCGTGGCGCCCGCGAATCACGGCATCGTCGCGAACAATGGCTTCATTGTCGGGACGGATGGCGTGACGGTGATCGACACCGGACCGTCCTACCGCTATGGCCGCGCGATGCTCGAGGCGATCCGCAAGGTCACGCCGCTGCCGGTCAGGCGCGTCATCATCACGCACCAGGCGCCGGAGTTCGTGTTCGGCGCGGCAGCGTTTCGCGACCAGGGCGTGCCGATTCTCGCGCATGCCCGCGCGGCGCAGCTGATTCGCGAGCGCTGTTCGATCTGTCTGGCGAACCTGCGCAAGACACTCGGCGAAGACGAGATGGCCGGTTCGCGCGTGACCGTGCCCGATGAAACCGTCAACGGCACCACGGAGCTCGAAAGCGGCGGGCGCAAGCTGCAACTGCTGCATTTCGGGCCGGCCAGCACGCCCGGCGACCTCGCTGTACTCGATACCGAGACCGGCGTGCTCTTCGCGGGCGGGCTCGTATCGAACGGACGCATTCCCGAACTGCGCAACGAGCAGATTCCCGGCTGGCTCGCGGCGCTCGAAAACCTCCATGCGCTCGATCTGCATACCGTGGTTCCCGGCTTCGGGCCGCCCATGCCCGACGACGACATCCTGCAAACCGGCGT
Organism: Caballeronia sp. LZ033; assembly: GCF_031451265.1. Classification (NCBI taxonomy): domain Bacteria; kingdom Pseudomonadati; phylum Pseudomonadota; class Betaproteobacteria; order Burkholderiales; family Burkholderiaceae; genus Caballeronia; species Caballeronia sp. LZ033. Next base: position 163,930 of record NZ_JARUXQ010000004.1, read on the forward strand.
CTATCTGCGCGAACTCGATGCGGCGGTGAGGCAGGCCTACAAGAACGGCGTCGGCCTGACGGAGGCGATGCATACCGTGCAGGTCCCGGCGTTCCGCACCTGCAAGCTTTACGCGATCGCACAGCCGCAGAACGTGCAGCGCATCTATCTGCAACTCGAAAAGCAGTAGCACCTTCCGCCTGCTTTCCCGGCCGTACCAACCACAGGAGACATGACGATGGCCCAGCTCGTAGCGCTTTACAAGAAACCGTCCGACACGAAGGCATTCGATGATTACTATGTTTCGACCCACGCGCCGCTCGCGAAGACGCTACCGGGCCTGCGCAAGTATGAGGTGAGCACGGGGCCGGTGGCGGTGGCGTCGGGGGAATCGCCTTATCATCTCGTGGCGCTGCTGGAATTCGATTCGCTCGAAGCGATTCAAGGTGCGCTGGGTTCGGAGCAAGGGCAGAAGACGGCCGGCGATCTCGCCAACTTCGCGCAGGCGGGCGTCGATCTGCTGATGTTCGACACGAAGCCCGCCTGAGCCCGTCGAAGCTAATCGATGCGGCCGGAGGACGAATCGCTCGATTCGGCCTCCGGGTCTGCAAGGGTCAGATCTTCGCGGCGATGATTGATCGCCAGGAACACGCCCATGAGAACGAGAAAGGCAGCGACCAGCATCGTGGCGTTGACGAGCACGCGCTCGTAGCCCAGTTCCGAGACGTTGATGAACGGGTACGGATAGAAGTCTGAGACACTGCCGCGCCATAGCGTAATGACGAGATAGCTGAGCGGATAGACGAGCCACAGCGCACAACGCCTGAGCGACAGGTGAAAGCGCGGCACGAACAGGAACCAGTACAACGCGGCGAGCGCCGGCACCACGGTGTGCAGCGATTCGTTGACGAGCGCGCGATAACCCGACGGTGTCCACAGATAGCGCAGCAGCGCGTTATACGCGATCCCCACGAAGACGATATACACGACGACCGCCGTCACGACAGTCGGCCGTCTGAAGAAACGCGCGACCGGAAAACGCGCTCGCGTGGCGACGCAGGTGAAGCAGAACGCCGTCAGCAGCACGGTCAGGTTCGTCAGGTAGCTGCTCATGCGCGCGACGCCATCCAGGACGGAGAAGCCGCGCCCGGCGAACCGCGCGATGGTGATGTCCGTCTGTGCCGCGAAGGCGAGCCACGCGATCATCGCGATGGTCGCGGCCACCGCAAGCGATGCCGTGCTGGGCGTGTTGAGCGGCAGATCGGGCTGGCGGGACTGAGGGGTGTCGGGGGGCATCGGCATGAAGTCATTCTACGTGCGCGCCGATGCCCTCGCAGCCGCGACCCTTACGCCAGCTTGAGCGCGGCGTCGCGCAGCGCGGTGCGCAGACCTTCCTCGACCACCGGATGGTAGAACGGCATGCGCAACATGTCGGCGACGGTGAGCTTCATTTGCAGCGCCCACGCCAGCAGATGCGCGATATGCTCCGCATCCGGCCCGATCCATTCGGCGCCGATGAATCGGCCGGTCGCACGCTCGGCATAGACATGCATGAGCCCGCGATTTCTCAGCATGACGCGGCTGCGTCCCTGATCCTCGAAGCTCACTTCGCCGGTGACGAACGATCCGGGCGCAAGGTCGGCATGACGTGCGCCGACCATCGCGATGCCGGGATCGGTGAAGGCGATCGCCAGCGGCGCGCGCCGTTCGAGGGGCTCGGCCTGCTCGTCCCGTGCAACACGCGCGGCATTGGCACCCGCCGCGCGGCCTTCGTCGGCGGCTTCGTGCAGCAAGGGCAGCACGCCGTTGGCATCGCCGGCGACGAACACCGGATGCGTACCTGCCTGCAAGGTCTGTGCATCGTAGACGGGCATGCCGTCGGCATCGAGTTCCAGCGATGTATCGCGAAGCCCGAGTCCGCCGATGTTCGGCTTGCGGCCGGCTGCAACCAGCACGTAATCGAACGTGTCTTCCAGCACTTCGCCCGTGTCCGATACATAACGCAGCCGAACTTCATCGCCTTCGCGCACCGCCGCCTGCACATTCGCGCGCGGCTCGAAGCGGAAGGCCTCGCTGAAAGTCCGTTCCGCATAGGCGCGGATCGCGGGATCGGTCAGCGGACCCACACGTCCGCGCGCGCCGAGCACCGTCACCCGCACGCCGAGCCGTGCCAGCGCCTGCCCGAGTTCCAGCCCGATGACGCCCGCGCCGACCACGGCAACGCGCTTCGGCAGGTCATCCCAGGAGAACACGTCGTCGTTGATGACGGCGCGGCCGCCGAGCGCGCGATACGTCGCGGGCATGACTGGGCTCGATCCGGTCGCGATGACGACGGCCTTCGCGTGAACCTTCGTATGCTCGCCGACCATCAGCCAGCGATCGTCGATGAAGCGCGCATAACCGGTCAGCTTGTCTTCGGCGGGGAGGGCATCGACGCCCTCGACCACGAAGCCGACGAAGCGATCCCGCTCACGCTTCACGCGCGCCATCACCGCATGGCCGTCGATGCGCACCGCGCCGTCCACATGCACGCCGAACGCGTCGCCGTGACGCGCATGATGCGCGGCATCGGCGGCTGCGATCAGCAGCTTCGACGGCATACAGCCGACGCGCGCACAGGTCGTCCCATGCGCGCCGCCTTCGATGAGAAGCGCCGTTGCACCCGCTGCCTTCGCCGCGCGGTACGCGGAAAGTCCCGCGCTGCCCGCGCCGATGATGGCGACATCCGTATGGATCGTGTTCATGATGGTGTCCCGAGAAATGTGTCCTGCTTCCATGGGTTCCATCATGGCGCGCACGCGTTGAAAGGTGAATGCTCGTTCGGATCGCATAGCGACTCGATCGTCTCAACACGATGTCCGCCCAAGTCATGTATTCATCTAGACGTCTCATGCGCGTCACCGGGACGTCACATCGGCTTCCTAGAATCTCCCGAACGTTTCAGCGCGCCCGTCCGGCGCGCGCCATCGAGGGAAGCTATGGACGCAATTCGCATCGAGCGTCTCACCAAGACGTTCAGGAGTGGCCGCAAGGCGCTGGATTCCGTGGATCTGCGCGTGCAGGAGGGCGAGATGGTCGCGCTGATCGGCGCGTCGGGATCGGGAAAATCCACGCTGCTGCGGCATATCGCCGGTTTCACGGCATCCGACCCCGCGCCGTCGCACGTCACCTTGCTCGGCCGGCCGATCCAGCAGAACGGCAAGATCGTGCGCGAAGTGCGTTCGATTCGCCGCGACGTCGCTTTCGTATTCCAGCAGTTCAATCTGGTCGGACGCCTTACGGTGCTGACCAACGTGCTGATCGGCGCGCTGTCCCGCGTGTCGTTGTGGCGCCGTCTTACGGGCCGCTTTCCGCGCGGCGAGCGCAGCTTGGCACTGGAATCGCTGACCGCGATGGGCATCGGCGAGCACGCGCTGGAACGCGCCAGCAATCTTTCCGGCGGTCAGCAGCAGCGTGCCGCGCTGGCCCGCGCGCTGGTGCAGCGTGCGCGCATCGTGCTCGCGGACGAGCCGATCGCGTCGCTCGATCCCGAATCGGCGCGCCGCGTGATGGACCTGATGCAGTCGCTCAATCGCGAGCATGGCCTGACGGTCGTGGTGTCGCTGCATCAGATCGATGTCGCCATGAAGTACTGCCCGCGCACCATCGCGCTGCGCGACGGCCGCGTGGTGTTTGACGGCGCCTCCGAGCGCCTGACGCCGCCGGTGCTGCGCGAGCTGTACGGCGCGTCGGCGGATGAACTGCTGACGACGCAGCGCGCCTCACAGGAACGCACAGAGGCACAGCCGTCTGAAGCGACCGATCAACGCGCACATGCCTCGCCGGTGTTCGCATCGGCGGCCGGCTCCTGAAGTTCGAACTAACCTCTTCTCTGGATCGCACCATGAAAGCAGCCCGTTTCATCCTGGCTGGCGCCGCGCTTGCCTGTCTCCTGACGCAGCCCGTTATGGCCGATACGATCAACTTCGGCATCATCTCGACAGACTCGTCCGCCGCGCTCAAGCAACGCTGGCAGCCGCTCATCGACGATCTCAACAAGCAGACCGGCCTCGACGTGAAGGCCTACTTCGCGACCGACTACGCCGGCATCATCGAAGCCATGCGTTTCAACAAGGTGCAGATCGGCTTTTTCGGCAATGCTTCGGCGATCGAAGCCGTGGATCGGTCGAACGGCGAAGTCTTCGCGAAGGTGAAGTACAAGAACGGCGAGGCGGGCTACTACTCGCTGCTCATCACGAACGCCAACAGCAAGTGGAAGTCGCTCGACCAGGTGCTGAAGAACACGAAGGACATCAACCTCGGTTTCGGCGATCCCAACTCGACGTCGGGCACGCTGGTGCCGTCGTACTATCTGTTCGCGAAGAACGGCATCAACGCGAAGACGGCCTTCAAGAGTGTGCTGCCGTCGAGCCACGAGGCAAACATGCTTGCGGTGGTCAACGACAAGGTGGACGTCGCCACCAACAACACCGACATGCTCGATACCATCAAGACCCAGCATCCCGAGCTGTATCCGAAGGTGCGGGTGCTGTGGAAGTCGCCGCTGATTCCGTCGGATCCGCTGGTGTGGCGCCGTGATCTGCCGCAGGCCACGAAGGACAAGCTGCGTACCTTCTTCGATCACTACGCGCAGAAGGATCCGCACGAGCAGCAGGTCATCAACGCAATCTCAGGCTATGCGGGCTTCGCCGATTCTTCGGACGCGCAGCTCGTGCCGATCCGCCAGATGGCGCTGTTCCAGAAGAAGCAGCAGATCCAGAACAACGCCAATCTCGACGACGCCGACAAGAAGGCCCAGGTTGCCGCGCTCGACCAGAAGATCGCCGCGCTCGACAACCCGGCGGCGAAGTAAATGAAGCCGCTCGACGTCACCACGTTCGAGGCCGGCATCGCGCGTCCCGCGCATGCGGCGGCGGGAAAGCGCAGCTGGATGTCGATGTTCGGCTGGATCGCCGTCGTGGCCGTGCTCGGCCTGTCCTGGCACAGCGCTGACATGCGTCCGCTGGATCTGCTCGGCGCATCGGGCAACATGAGCCAGTTCGCGCGCGACTTCTTCCCGCCCGACTTCACCGAATGGCGCACGTATGTGCAGGAGATGATCGTGACGCTCGCGGTCGCGGTGTGGGGCACGGCGCTCGCGCTGGTCTGCGCCGTGCCGTGCGGGCTGCTGTCGGCGCAAAACATCGCGCCCGTCTGGATCTCACAACCCGTGCGCCGCCTGATGGACGCGTGCCGCGCGATCAACGAGATGGTTTTCGCGATGCTGTTCATCGTCGCGGTGGGGCTCGGGCCGTTCGCGGGCGTGCTCGCGCTGTGGGTGCACACGACGGGTGTGCTCGCCAAGCTGTTCGCGGAAGCGGTCGAAGCTGTCGATGCACGCCCCGCCGAAGGCGTGCGCGCCACCGGTGCGAGCAGTCTCGATGAAATCATCTACGGCGTGCTGCCGCAGGTCTTGCCGTTGTGGATCTCGTTTGCGCTGTATCGCTTCGAGTCGAACGTGCGCTCGGCGATGGTCGTCGGCATGGTCGGCGCGGGCGGGATCGGCGTCGTGCTGTACGAGGCGATTCGCTCGTTCAATTATGCGCAGACGGCGGCGGTGATGCTGATCGTGATCGTCATCGTGTCGCTGATCGATCTCGTGTCGGGCTGGGTGCGGGAGCGGGTGATCTGAGGCGTTTCTGCTGAACGCGCAATCGACTCATGATGTGAGTCGATTGCGCGTCCAATCGCTTCATGAGCCTTACTGATTCGACTCAAGATTCGAGTCGAATAGTGAGGCTAATCGCCCCAAAGCCCATCCAGCGCCATGTCATCGCCTTCATCGCTCATCTGGCAAGCCCCCACGTGGCCCGGCATGCATTACGACGCCGTTCGCACAGGCGGCGAGCTGGCCCGCGCGCACCGGATTCAAGGCATCGTTGAAGGCAAGCTGGCGGGTCTGCGCTTCGACCAGCGCCTCGAACTCACCGCCGAAGCCTGGAGCCAGGATGCTGTCGCGACGGCCGCCATCGAGGGCGAGCGCATCGATCTCGCCGCCGTGCGCTCGTCCGTGGCACGGCGCCTGGGCGTCGGAAAGCAGGACGGCCCCAACGCGCCTCGAAACGTCGAAGGCCTGCTCGACATCATGGATGATGCCGTGCTGAAAAGAAACGCTCCGCTTACGCATGATCGTTTATGTGCGTGGCAGGCGGCGCTTTTTCCGACCGGTTACTCGGGCATGGTCAAGTTTCGGGTCGGGGCATACCGCGAACATGCCGAGCCGATGCAGATCGTCAGCGGGCAAGTCGGACGCGAACGGGTCCACTATGAAGCACCTTCGTCGGCCCGCGTTCCAGCGGAAATGCAAACGTTCCTGGAGTGGTTCAACGCAAAGACCGAGCACGACACGCTGGTCAAGGCTGCGCTCGCTCACCTGTGGTTCGAAACGATTCATCCCTTTGAGGACGGGAATGGCCGCATTGGCCGCGTACTCATCGACCTTGTACTGGCGCGGGACAGCGGCGAGGTCAGCCGCCTGATCCGGACCTCACAGCGCTTGCTCGACAAGCGACGCGACTACTACGAGCAACTCGAACGCGCGCAGCACGGCGCTCTCGACGTCACCGAATGGGTCCTGTGGTTCGTGGAACAAGTGCGGGTGTCCTGCGAGGAAGCGTCGACTGCCGTGGATGCCGCGCTTCAGAAAGCCATTTTCTGGATGAATCATCAGGACAAGGTACTCACGACCCGGCAGCGCACAGTCGTCAACCTGTTGTTCAATGCCGGTCCTGAGGGTTTCGAGGGAGGCATGAGCACCAGGAAGTACGAGAGCATCGGCGGCACCTCGCGGGCCACGGCCTCGCGTGAACTCATCGAACTCGAGGAGATGGCGCTACTGCGAAAGGTCGGCGCAGGTCGTTCGACGCGCTACTACCTGAACATTCCAGGGTGGGGCCCGGAAGACACGGCCCTCGCATAGACGCCCTCTCACCCTTGGCCGCCCGATGGTTCAAACGTGACTGCCAAGCGTCAGCACGTCGAGAAACTGCGTGCCGGCATCCGAGAGCATGCCCGAGTTGTCGATATGCACGAGGTTCGCCTGCGGGGGCAGGGCGAACGCAGGACGCCGCGCAAGACGCGCCTCGATCTGCCGTGCGTCTTCACGGCCGCGCCGTGCGAGGCGGGCGGCCAGCACGGCGGGCGTGGCATCGATATGCACGAACTGCGCGTGCGGATAGCGTTCGAGAGCAAGCCCCGCGTGCTGGCGCGAGCCGTTCACCACCACCGGCATGCCGCGCGCGAGCCACGCATCGAGTTCGATGCCGATGCCGTAGCGCAGCCCGAGGCTCTCCCAATGCATCGCGAACAAGCCATACGAAAGCCGCGAGGCGAATTCGTCATGCGTGAGCGCGATGTGATTCTCGCCGTCCGCGACGGCGCGCGTGATATAGCGATGCGCGAACATCACCCGCGTCCCGACGCGTTCGCGCGCAAAGCCGAGCAGCGAGTCCTTGCCCGCGCCCGACGGTCCCATCACGTAGATCAGTTTCGTGCTGTCCACTCCGCTCATGCTCCATCCTGTACGTTGTTGAACGGCAGGCGCTGCCACAGCATGAACGGCGCGCCCGGCTCCGGTTCGACGAAGAGCGCCGCGCCATGGACCGGCAGTGCGCCCAGCGTATCGATGCGCCGCGTCCAGTCCGACACGACCGCGTCACGCCGGCCGGCATCATCGAGCGAATCGGAGAGCGTCATGTGAAAGCGATATTCGTCGAACACGTACGGGTAGCCCCATTCACGCAGCAGTTCGATCTGCCGGGCGCTCATGCCTTCCGTGATGCGCCGCTCGATGTTCTCGTGCGAAGGCCGCTTGCGCAGCGGCGCCAGCGCGATGAGCGCGTCGCCGGCGAGTGCGCGCAGCGTGGCGTCGTCGTGCGGGGTGGCGGGACGCAGCGCGGCGAAGCGGCCGAGCGCTTCGGCGCGCACCGCCATCTCGAAGCGCGGCACCGTGCCGGCCCAGGCCCGCGCCGAGGCAAGCACATCCGCGAGTTCGACACCGGGCGCCATGTGAAAGGGCGCGACGAGCGTGGCGTGCCAGCCGTAGCGGCGCGGCGCGTGCGTGACGTCATGCGCGGAAGTCGTGCTTTCGCGGCCGCTTTCGGGGTCGCGCCCGAGCCATTCGCAGCCTTCGCGCCACCATGCGGACGATGCAGGCGGCGCGTAATACAGCGCCACGCGGGGGTGGCGGGCATGCACCTGCGCGACGATCATGAGCCGTGCTCGACCATCAGTTGCACGCGGTCTGCCGCGAAGTGCGTGAAGCCGTACTTGATCGGCACGCCTCCCTCGTCGACATCGACGTTCTCGACCCACAGCACCGGCTGCTGGCGGTTGATCTGCAAACGCCGCGCTACTTCCGACGAAGGCAGCACGCTGCCGATACGGCTCCACTTGCGCATGTAATCCTTCACGCCAAACTGTTCGAGCGCGGCGCTCACGCCGCCCGCAGCATCGATGGCGTCCGGCAAGCCGTTGAAGCGCGCCGCCGGATACCAGTTGCGCGCGTAGGTCATCGGGATGCCATCGGAATCGTGGCGCGTTTCGATCTGATAGACCAGCGTGCCGGCGCGCACGCAGAGCGCCTTGGCCACGGTCGGATCCGCCTTCACGCGGTCCGAAGTCAGCACGACGCCGGCGGAGGTGTGCTTCTGGCTGCGCAGGTTTTCGGTGAAGCGCGTGCGCCGGCCAATCTGGTAGTCGATGGCGCCCGGCTGCACGAAGGTGCCGCGCCCCTGTTCGACGCTGACGAGGCCAGTGGCCGCCAGCCTGAGCATGGCGCGGCGCACGGTATGACGATTCACGTCGAAACGCCGCGCGAGTTCGGCCTCGCTCGGCAGGCGGCCTTCCTCTCCGAAGCTCTTGGCCGCGATCTCCGCGGCGAGGATCTGCTCGATCTGCCGCCACACCGAGACCCCCGCGCCGCGTTCGACCGCATGCCCGGGAGCGTTGCTGTCGTGGATTGCGTTCGATGTCATGTCGCTGTCATTCCGGTACGTTTGAATATCGTTCTCTGGATTGTAGTGCGCAACTCGTGATGGAAATGTGAAACCCCCTCCACACGACCAAACGTCTAGACGACTAGATCAGACAACGAGTAGCATGCGACGGCCGAATCCTTCCTGACATGAGGAACGCAATGAGTACTTCAATGGAGCCGCACGACGCCGGCAACCGCCGCGCCTGGATGGCGGTGCTGGCGCGCACGTCGCGCGATGCGCTGAAGCAGGCGCTGGAAGCGGCGCTCGACGGTGCGCCGCTGCCTGACTATGAATGGCTGCGCGCGCCGGACATCGGCCTGGCGATGGTGCGCGGGCGCATCGGCGGCACCGGCGACGCGTTCAATCTCGGCGAAGCCACCGTCACGCGCGCCACGCTGCGTCTGCGCACCGCCGGCGGCCATGCGCCGGTGGGCGTCGCAGTCCACATGGGCCGCGACAAGGAGCGGGCGACGCTCGCCGCGCTCGCCGATGCGCTGTTGCAGACGCCTTCCCACGGGGCGCGCCTGCAGACGCGTTTGATCGAGCCGCTGGCCGCGCGTATTGCCGACGAACGGCGCCGCAAGGAAGCGGAAGCGGCGGCGACCAAGGTCGAATTCTTCACGATGGTGAGAGGCGAATGATGCAGATCGACATGACCACGCTCGTGCCCGGCTTCAACGATCCCGTACACGATGCGCAACGCGTGTTCCGCGCGTTGCTGGATGCACTGTCGCGTCCCGGCAGTGTGCTCGCGATCGATGCCGCGCTGCCGGACAATCACGCGATGCGCGACGCGCTTGCCGGGCGCGTGCCGCTCGCGGCGTTCGCCGCGTTGCTGGCGCTGGCGGATTATTCGACGCCGGTGCTCGTCGAGCGCGAAGATTCGGTGCTCGGCGACGCGCTGCGCTTCCATGCGAGCGCGCCGCTCACACGCGACCGCCGCGCGGCTGCGTTCGCCTATATCGACGACGCGCGCAACATGCCATCGCTCGATGCGTTCTCGCACGGCGATCCCGAGACGCCCGAAACGTCGGCGACGCTGTTCATCCGCGTGCCGTCGCTGACGGAAGGCGAGCCGCTCGTATGGAGCGGTCCGGGCATCGCGCAGACGCGTACGGTCGGCATCGCGGGTCTGCCGCCTGGGTTCTGGCGCGAACGTGCGGCGCTCGCCGCACTGTTTCCCTGCGGCATCGACTGTTGCTTTGTCGCGGGCGGCTCGCTGATCGGGCTGCCGCGCACGACTCACGTGGAGGTGAACTGATGTACGTCGCGGTCAAGGGTGGCGAACGCGCCATCGAACGTTCATGGGACGTACTCGCGAAGCAGCGCCGCGGCGATCTCGCCGTGCCCGAGTTGTCCGTCGCGCAGATACGCGAGCAGATGCGGCTGGCCGTGGCGCGCGTGATGACCGAAGGCTCGGTCTACGATGAAGACCTCGCGGCGCTCGCCATCAAGCAGGCAGCCGGCGATCTGGTGGAGGCGATTTTCCTGCTGCGCGCCTATCGCACGACGCTGCCGCGCTTCGGCTACACGCTGCCGGTGAATACCGAGGCTATGTGCGTCGAGCGCCGCATCTCGGCGGCGTTCAAGGATATTCCGGGCGGCCAGATGCTGGGCGGCACCTACGATTACACGCAACGTCTGCTCGACTTCACCTTGCTCGCCGAAGGCGAACCGGTTAGCGATGCAACTATTCCCGCGAAGACGGCATCGGTGGACGCCATGCCGCGCGTGCTGTCGATGCTCGACAAGGAAGGGCTGATCGAACAGGAACGCGTGCGGGAGAACGCGCCGGAACCGGGCGACCTGTCGCGCGAGCCGCTGTCGTTTCCCGCCGATCGCCCGACGCGTCTGCAAAATCTGGCACGCGGCGACGAAGGCTTCCTGCTGGCGGTCGGCTACGCGACGCAGCGCGGCTACGCGCACAGCCATCCGTTTGCCGGCGAGATCCGCCATGGCGAAGTCGCGGTGGAAATGCACATCGACGAACTGGGCTTCGCGGTGGAGATCGGCGACATCGACATCACCGAGTGCCAGATGATCAACCAGTTCGCGGGCAGCGGCGAGGTGCCGCCGGCCTTCACGCAAGGCTATGGACTCGCGTTCGGCCACTCGGAGCGCAAGGCGATGGCCATGGCGCTGGTGGACCGCGCCCTGCGCGCGCAGGAGCTGGGTGAAACGGTCGGCTCGCCGACCCAGGATCCCGAGTTCGTGCTGTATCACAGCGACAACGTCGAGGCGTCCGGCTTCGTGCAGCATCTGAAGCTGCCGCATTACGTCGACTTCCAGTCCGAGCTCGAACTGCTGCGCCGCCTGCGCGCGGCGCATGGCAAGGACGAACATCAGGAGCATGCGGCATGAACGCGCTGACCGAAGGCTATAACTTCGCCTATCTCGACGAGCAGACCAAGCGCATGATCCGCCGCGCGCTGCTCAAGGCCGTGGCGGTGCCGGGTTACCAGGTGCCGTTCGCGTCACGCGAAATGCCGCTGCCGTACGGCTGGGGTACGGGCGGCCTGCAGGTGACCTCGGCGATCATCGGCGCGCGCGATACGCTCAAGGTGATCGACCAGGGCTCCGACGAAACCACCAACGCCGTGAACATCCGCCGCTTCTTCGCGCGCACGGCGGGCGTGGCGACCACGACGCGCACCGCCGACGCCAGCATCGTGCAGACGCGTCACCGCATTCCCGAGACGCCGCTGACGGAGCAGCAGATCCTGGTCTATCAGGTGCCGATGCCCGAGCCGCTGTACCGGCTGGAACCGCGTGTGACCGAGTGCAGGAAGCTGCACGCGCTCGCGGACTACGGCCTCATCAACGTGAAATACTACGAGGACATCGTGCAGCATGGCAGCATCGCGACGACCTACGACTATCCGGTGATGGTGAACGATCGCTATCTGACGTCGCCCTCGCCGATCCCGAAGTTCGACAACCCGAAGATGCACATGAACCCCGCGCTGCAACTGTTTGGCGCGGGCCGCGAACGGCGCATCTATGCCATTCCGCCTTATACGAAGGTGAAGAGCCTCGACTTCGAAGACCATCCGTTCAGCGTGCAGAAGTGGGAGCATGCCTGCGCATTGTGCGGTTCGCGCGAAAGCTTCCTCGACGAGATGATCGTCGACGATCAGGGCGCGCGCAAGTTCGTCTGTTCCGACAGTGACTTCTGCCACAGCCGGCGCGATGAGTCGGACAACGCGTCCGGCAACGAGGAGGCGCCCCAGTGAACGCATTGCTGAAAGCCACGCGCCTCACGAAGCGCTATGACGGACGCGGCGGCTGCGTCGACGTCGATCTCGAAGTCCGTGCGGGTGAAGTGCTGTGCATCGTCGGCGAATCGGGTTCGGGCAAGTCCACCTTGCTGAACGCGCTCGCGTTGCGCAGCGGCATCGATGGCGGCGCGCTCGCCTACACCACGCGCGAAGGCGAAACGCTCGACCTGCTCACGCTCGCCGAACCGCGCCGCCGCCTGCTGTCGCGCACCGAATGGGGCTTCGTGCACCAGAACGCACGCGATGGACTGCGGCGCAACGTGTCGGCGGGGGCCAACATCGGCGAGCCGCTGATGGCCATCGGCGCACGGCATTACGGGCGCCTGCGCGAGACCTCGGCTGACTGGATGCAGCGCGTCGAACTCGATGCCGCGCGCATCGACGAGCTGCCTTCGGCGTTTTCCGGCGGCATGCAGCAACGCCTGCAGATCGCGCGTAATCTGGTGACGGGCCCGCGTCTCGTGTTCATGGACGAACCCACCGCCGGCCTCGACGTCTCCGTGCAGGCGCGCCTGCTCGACCTGCTGCGCACGCTCACCAGCAAGCTGCATCTGGCGGCCGTGATCGTCACGCATGATATCGGCGTGGCACGGTTGCTCGCGCATCGCCTGATGGTGATGAAGGACGGGCGCGTGGTGGAGAGCGGCCTGACCGACCAGGTGCTCGACGATCCGCAACATCCCTATACTCAGACGCTTGTCGCGTCCGTGCTGCCCGTTTGAGGTACGACAGATGACCACGAATGACTTCGTCACTCACGACCGGCTGATGCTCCAGGCACGCGGCATCGAGAAGACTTTCACGCTGCATCAACAGGGCGGGGCGCGTATTGCCGCGCTGGCGGGCGTGTCGCTGGATGTCGCGCGCGGCGAGTGCGTCGTGCTCGCGGGCGCGTCCGGCGCAGGCAAGAGCACCTTCCTGCGCTGCATGTATGGCAACTACCTCGCGACGCGCGGCACCATCGCCATTCGCGACGACAGTCAGCCTGCGCGTCACGTGATGCTGACGAGCGCCGAGCCGCACGAGATCCTGCGTCTGCGCAACACGACCCTGGGCTATGTGAGTCAGTTCCTGCGCGCAATCCCGCGTGTGAGCGCGCTCGATCTCGTCGCGGAGCCGCTGGTGTCGCGCGGCATCGAGGAGGAGGCGGCGCGCGTGCGTGCGCGCGGCCTGCTCGAACGGCTCAACGTGCCGCGCCGGCTGTGGAACCTCGCGCCCGCGACGTTTTCGGGCGGCGAGCAGCAGCGCGTGAACATCGCGCGCGGCTTGATCGCAGCGCATCCGCTGCTGTTGCTCGACGAACCCACCGCGTCGCTCGATGCCGAAAACCGCGACGTGGTCGCGGACCTGATCGTCGAGGCGCGCGAGCAGGGCGCCGCGATCGTCGGCATCTTTCATGACGAGGACACGCGTGCGCGCGTCGCGACCCGCATCGTGCGGCTCGAGAGCGCCGCCGCCGCATCCGTTCAAACCGATTCCGGAGTGTTGCAGACATGCTGATCAAGAATGCGCGCATCGTGACGCGCGACGAGGACTTCACCGGCACTGTGCGGATCGAGGACGGGCTGATCGCGGAGATCGCGCCGGGCAATACAGCCGCGCGCGAAGCCGAGGACTGGGACGGCGACTATCTGCTGCCGGGTTTTGTCGAACTGCATACGGACAACATCGAGAAGCATCTGGCGCCGCGTCCGGGCGTGCTGTGGAATCCCGAAGCCGCGATCATCGTGCATGACGCGCAAGTGGCGTCGGCAGGCATCACGACCGTGTTCGACGCGCTGGGCGTCGGCTCGCGTCCGGAAGACGGCGTGCGCGGCCGCGAATTGCAGGTGCAGTGCGCGCAGTCGATCGGCAAGTTCGTCGAGCGCGGCGTGCTGCGCGCCGATCATTTCCTGCATCTGCGCTGCGAAGTGGGCACGACGGACGTTGTCGAGGTCTTCGATTCGCTGAGCGCGCATCCGCTCTTCCGGCTCGCCTCGGTGATGGATCACACGCCCGGGCAGCGGCAATGGCAGGACCACGAGAAGTGGCGCAAGTATCAGGAACGCCACGGCAAGTGGAGCGACGAGCACGCGAACAAGATCCTCGCCGAATTGGCCGAGCATCAGGCGCGCTATGCGGCGAAGCATCGCGGGGAGATTGTCGAGCGCTGCAAGACGCTCGGCATCTCGCTCGCGAGCCACGACGACACGCTCGTGGAGCATGTCGAGGAAGCCGCACGTGATGGCATCGCGCTCGCTGAATTCCCGACCACGCTGGACGCCGCGCGCGCGGCTCGCGAGCACGGCATCGCGACGATCATGGGCGCGCCGAACGTGGTGCGCGGCGGATCGCACTCGGGCAATGTCTCCGCGCTCGATCTGGCGCGCGAGGGGCTGCTGGACATCCTGTCGTCGGACTATGTACCGTCGAGCCTGCTGATCGCCGTGTTCGATCTGGTCGCGAAGGCGGGCTGGTCGCTGCCGCGTGCGGTCGCGACGGTTTCCTGGGCGCCCGCGCATGCGGCGGGGCTGACGGACCGCGGCGCCATCGCCCTCGGAGCGCGCGCCGATCTCGTGCGCGTAGCTTCGGTGGACGGCGTGCAAGTGCCGCGCGAAACCTGGCGCGCCGGACGACGCGTGGCCTGAGCCCGGCGCTTCATTCCTGACAGCCTCACGTCAGCACGCCGTCATACGCGGGTAAGCCCGCGTTGACGGCGTGCGCTCTTCTTCAGTACCCTCGCTGGCGAGTTCGCTGTGAGAATCGGTGTTCGCGTAACGAACATTCTTGGTTATTCGCTAGCAGAAGCGCAATCGGTGCCGGGCCATGAATCGCGAGCCGCCCGCGCCCAATCTGACAAAGGGAATGAAGTGAGCAGAAGTCCTGCCGTGAACGTCCAGACGTTCATCAACGACCATCCGTTCTCGCCGTTTCAGTGGCTCATCTTCGGGATGTGCTTCGTGATCGTGCTGCTGGACGGTTTCGATACCGCGGCGATCGGTTTCATCGCGCCGTCGCTGGTGGCCGAATGGCATATCAGCCGTCCGGCGCTGGCGCCGGTCCTGAGCGCGGCGCTGTTCGGCCTCGCAGCGGGTGCGCTCCTGTCGGGGCCGCTCTCCGACAAGCTGGGCCGCCGCGCGATGCTGCTTTCGTCCGTGCTGATCTTCGGCGTCGCGTGCCTGGCTTCGTCGTTCGCGGCGGACCTGACGCAACTCACTGCGTTGCGCTTCGTCACCGGCCTGGGTCTGGGCGCGGCCATGCCGAACGCCGTCACGATGATGAGCGAGTTCTGCCCCGACAACCGCCGCGCCACGCTGATCAACCTGATGTTCTGCGGCTTTCCGCTGGGTGCGGCGTTCGGCGGGTTTCTCGCGGCGTGGATGATCCCGCACTTCGGCTGGCGCAGCGTGCTGCTGCTTGGCGGCATCGCGCCGCTGGTGCTCTCGGTGCTGTTGATCGCGACGCTGCCGGAGTCGGTGCGCTACATGGTGGCGAAGGCTCGGCCGGTCGAGAAGATTCGCGCCACGCTTGCGCACATCTCGGCGGACGCGATGCAGGCCGGTTCGTTCTTCATGACCGAGAAGGCGCCCGCCGCCGCCGGGCAGAGCGGCATGAGCGTGGTGCTGTCACGCTCGTACATCGTCGGCTCGGTGATGCTGTGGGTCACGTATTTCATGGGCCTCGTGATCTTCTACGCGTCCATCAACTGGATGCCGATCCTGCTCAAGGAATCGGGCCTCGCGCCGCAGACCGCGACGCTGATCTCCGCGCTGTTCCCGCTCGGCGGCGTCGGCGCCGTGCTGTGCGGCGTGCTGATGGACAAGTTCAACGCGAACCGCATCATCGCCGTGTGCTATGTGCTGACCGCCGTAAGCGTGTATCTGATCGGTCAGGCAGTGGGCAACGTGGGACTGCTCGTGCTGGTCGTGTTCGTCGCGGGCGTGCTGATGAACACCGCGCAATCGTCGATGCCCGCGCTCGCCGCCGCCTTCTATCCCACTCAGGGACGCGGCACCGGCGTGGCATGGATGCTGGGCATCGGGCGCTTTGGCGGCATCGCGGGGTCATTTCTCGTCGCCGAACTGACGCGCCAGCATTTCAGCTTCGGCGGCATTTTCGCGACCATCGCCGTGGCGGGTCTGATTTCCGCTGTCGCGTTGTTCATCAAGCAGGCCGCGCATCCGCAGACGGCCATGGCAAATGAACTGGACTCCACGGAGCCCGCCGGACATTGACGGATGTGAGTTCTGCATGAGTGAACGCCCCGCGTGATGCGAGTCACGCGGGGCGTTTTGTTTGGTAGCGCGCGTTGCAATCCGCCTTCTGTTTGCCGCTGCCGTGAGCGAAACGTCAGACCGTGGCATAGCGTGTGCTGACTCCTGAGATGCGACCGGCCGTCGCGTGCAGCGTTCCGACGGCCAGCAGGCATGACACGCCGCAAGAATCGCATTCCGACAATCGTCATCAGGAGCTTTCGATATGAAACGTTTTGCCCTTACCACTGCTGCCGGTGCCTTCGCTCTCGTGTGCGCATCCGCTTTCGCGCAGGACAATCCGCCGAGCTCGAGCACGGGCCTGCAAGCCGGCGACAACGCCCAGACCACCACGCAGCCGGCTCATTCGATGTCGCATTCGCACAAGTCCTCATCGCATTCGAAGAAGATGCAAAAGAGCCCGATGGCAGCGGGCCCGTCCACCGAGCCGGGCGGCACCGCCACGCCGAGCGGTCCGGGTGCGCCGGTCACTGCGAGCGGCTCGGGCAAGTAACCTGCGCCGAAAAGCACAACGGGACGCCGCGCGGCGTCCCGTTGCGTTTGATGGCGTCCGACACTCAACGGATGAACGTGCCGAGTCCATCCGCATCGTAGTATTCGAGCGTCACGCGATCGCTCGAAAACGAAGCCTTCGAGATCGAACCCGGATTGGCGTTTTCGTTGACGAGCGTGAACGTGAAGACATCGCCGTCCCAGTGCGAAAGCGTGAGCGTCAACGGACGCGGCCCGATGACGATGACAAGCGCGCCATTCTGCTCGCTGACCTGGATCGGCCCGAAGTAGTCGTTCTGGTAAGTGCCGGTATAGGTGGACAACGCTCGCGCCGGCAGCGGTGCCGCGGGCGGCGTCGCGCCCACGAGCGAGCCGCTCGGCTTGGCGAGGGACGCCAGCGCATCGTTGTAGAGCTTGAACCAGTCGCGCTGGATCGAGCCGGTCTGCACGATGTCGAAGAACTGCTGGTTGAGCGCTTCCGCGACGCCGATCGGAAACGCATTCGTCAACGTGACAACGGCCAGATTCGTCGATGGCACGACCATGAAGTTGGTCGCCGCCCCCAGCGCGAATGCGCCCGAGTGACTGTACGACGGCCGTCCCGCGCTCGTCGTTCCCACGTTGAAACCATAACCGTAGTAGCCAGCCGGATCGCCGCCGCCGGGCGGAGAACTCTGCACCTGCGCGGTGGTGGCGGCCGCGAGCGCTGCGGCATCGACGATGCGCTTGCCGTTGAAGACGCCCGCGCCGAGCATCATCGCGAGCCACTTCGCCATGTCGTTGACCGACGAACTCACGCCGCCCGCCGGCGATTGCGGATCGGGCATCGTGCCCGTGCCCTGCACCCACGCATTGCCCACCTTGACGTGCCCGAGCGCGCGGTTCGGGCGCGCGATGAAATCGGCGTATCGGGAACTGGTGCTGCTCATGCCGAGCGGTTGATACAGCACGTTGTCGGACAGCGTTTCCCAGTCGATGCCCGCCGCCGTCGCAACGGCCTGCGCCCCCGCCGTGAGCCCGAAGTTGGTATAGAAGTACGAATGACGAAACGGATGCAGCGGCAGATAGCGCAGCCGTTGCAGCACGTCCATGCGCCCGTAGCCCATGTCTTCGAGCGTGTCGCCCGCGTGATCGGGCAGGCCGGACTGGTGCGAGTAAAGATCGCCGATGGTCACGGCCGCGCTGACCTCTTCATCCGACAACGTGAACCACGGCAATTGCGCGCGCACCGGCGTATTCCATGCAATCGAGCCGGTGCCGACCTGACGCGCCACGACGGCGGCGCCCACGGACTTGGATACCGACGCGAGCTGGAACACGGTGTCCGCATCGACTGCCTGACCTGAGCCCACGAGCCGCGGGCCGAAGCCCTTGGCGTAGACCGTCTGCGTGCCGCGCACGACCGCGACCGCCATGCCGGGAATGCCGGTGGCGGTCATCAGGTTGTTGGCGAGGGTATCGAGTTGCGCGAGCGCGGCGTTGACCTGCGCATCCGGCATGGGGCCGGTCGAGTTACTGCCGGAAGAAGTGGCTACGCCGGAATCGTCGGAATCCGAACCGCCACATGCGGCGATCGTGCTGCACAGCGCCGCGCCGAGAAAGCGGCGGCGTCCTTGCGAAGGTCTCATACACGCGTCTCCCCGTTATCGTTACCGTTCTCGCGCACCGTGCGCTCGGCGGATTCTATATTGGAAACAATCCGTCAGACACGCGCAGCTTGCCTGAAAGCGGGAAGACGCGGCGTTCGAGCGGGAAGCCTTACTTGGCAAACAGCGAGGACATGTTGGCGAAGGCCTTGATCTCGACTGCGTTGCCCGACGGATCGAGGAAGAACATCGTCGCCTGCTCGCCGACTTCGCCCTTGAAGCGCACATGCGGCTCGATGATGAAGCGCGTCTGCGCGGCGCGCAGTTTGTCCGCAAGTTCTTCCCATTGGGGAATCGAGAGCACGACGCCGAAGTGGCGCACCGGCACGGCGTCGCCGTCGACGGCGCTGGTCGAGCGATGGCCGATCTCCTCCGGCGCCAGATGCGCGACGATCTGATGACCGTAGAAATCGAAGTCGACCCATGCTTCGGAACTGCGTCCCTCGGGGCAGCCGAGCAAGTCGCCGTAGAAGGCGCGGGCGGCGGCGAGGCTATGAACCGGGAAGGCCAGATGGAACGGCGGCATGGCGTGCTGGGTGGTGTTCATGATGAAGATTCCTTTTCCATACGGGTACGGCGGGGACGAGCCGACAGTGTATTCATGAATATTTCTGTTTGAAAACGATATATTGCTGGACTGAGCCCCACTTATTTCGATGAATCGAACATGTTGCGCGAACTCCAGACCTTTATCGCCGTGGCGCGTCACGGCACTTTTGCGGGCGCGGGAGCGCGCATCGGGCTCACGCAGTCGGCCGTCAGCGCGCAAATGCAGCGCCTGGAAGCGCACCTGGGCTTCGCGCTCTTCGACCGCACCGGGCGCTCGGCGACGCTCAACAAGGCGGGCAAGCGCACCCTCGAACTCGCCGACGAACTCATATCGCTCTATGCGCGTCTCGCGGAACCCGAAGGCGAGGGCGGGCGGGGCGGCTCGCTGTCGGTGGGCGCTATCGCTTCAGCGCATGCGGCGCTGCTGCCGGATGCCATTGCCGCATTCGGGCGGACGCTGCCGGCGTGGCGCATCCGTCTGGTGCCGGGCGTGTCGCTGAATCTGCTCGCCCAGGTCGATGCCGGGGAAATGGACATGGCCGTCATCATCCGTCCGCCGTTCTCGCTGCCGGCGGAACTGCAATGGCGCACCTTGAGCGCGGAGCCTTACGTGTTGCTGGCGTCCGGCGCGCGGCGTGGGGCGCACTGGCGCGACCTGCTCGAAACCGAGCCGTTCATCCGTTATGACCGGCGTTCGTTCGGCGGGCGGCAGGTGGATCTGTTCCTGCGCGAGCGGCGCATCGCGGTGCGCGAATCGATCGAGGCGGACGAACTGCCGGGTATCGTCGAGCTCGTCGCGCGCGGACTGGGCGTGGCGCTGCTGCCGGATTCGCGCGCGCTGCGGCCATGGCCGCGCGGCGTCATCGCGCTTTCACTGGGCGAGGATACGTTTCATCGCGAGATTGGTCTCGCCGAACGGGCGCGGCGCGCGCGTGCCGCCGAGCCCGACGCGGCCGCGCGACTCGCGGACTGCATCGTGACAGCAGCACACGCTCCGAAGCGCGTTTCCATGCGCAAGCGCGGCGGCGTCGCCTAGAATGCGTGGCAGGCGCGGCTGCCGGCCGTGTCATTTCGCGGGGTTTCCAATGGACGACGAACAGCCTGCCGCCGGTCCGGACACATCGAACACGCGTCCCGCCAATACCGCCAATACCGCGCGCTCCGTCATGCGCTACGCCACACTGCGCGCCCAGGCGGCGCTCGACTGGCTGGACCGCGTCGATCCCGGCACGCACCGGCGCATCAAGGGCTTGCGGCTCGTGACCGCCTACGGTATCGCGGCGGCGCTCGGCGCCTTGCAGGACGTCACGCAAGGCATTCCTGGCGGCACGTTGGTGGGAGCGCTCGCGGGCGGCTTCGCGCTGTGGGCGAGCGTCTCCGAAGCCCGCACGACGCGTTGGGAATCGAGCCGCGATCTCGTCATCCTGTGTCTCGCCGCCGCATTCGGCGCGCTGCTGTTCGCGTGGTTCGGGCCGCTGTTCCGTCATCTCGGGCGGGGCGGCGCGGAACTGATTCTCGTGAGCGGCGCGTTCTTCGCGGGCTATCTGAAGCGCTTCGGGAGCACCGGCGCGGGCATGGGCTCGCAGTTGTACATCGGCCAGGTGCTTGCCTATGGACTGAATCTCACCCCCGGCGACACCGGCGCGATCCTGCTCGCGCTCATGATCGGCATGCTGGCGGCGCTCGTGCCGCGCGTGCTGTCAGGGCCGGCGGAACATCCGGTCGTGCTGCCGGCGCTGCGCTCGGAACCCGCCTACGGACGGGAGGCCGTTTCGCCCGCGCTCGCGATGGGCTTGCAGGCCGCCTGCGCATCGCTGGTCGTGGTGCTGCTCAATCGCGCGTTCTCGCTGCGGGAATCGGCCTGGGCGATCACGGCCTGCGTCTATGTGGTCGCGACGTCCGCGGTGGGCACGACGGAGCGCGTTCGCCGGCGCATCTATGGAACGCTCGTCGGCGTGCCGCTCGGCATCGTATGCCTGCCGCTTGCCGAGCACTGGCCGGTGGTGATCTGGGCGCTGGCCGCGCTGGCGATGATCGCGTATGCGATGTCCCTGCCGGAACGCTACGACATTGCCTGCGGCGCGTTCGGCTTCGTGCTGATCGTCACGCTTGCCGTCAACGGCATTCATTCGATCCCGCTGCTCGCCGCCCGCGCCTGGGAGACGCTGTTGGGCGGCGCGCTCGGATGGGCGGCGTCGCGGCTCATCTTTCCGTTGCGGCTGCTGCGCAACTGACGGCCACGGCGCCGCGCCTCAATGGCGCTGCGCCAGCGCGTCCAGTAGCGTATCGAGCTCCGCGAAATTGACCGGCTTGACGAGATGCCCCTCGAAGCCCGCCTGTGCCGAGCGTTCCTTGTCGCTTTCCTGTCCGAAGCCCGTCATCGCGACGACCATCGCGCCGCTGAGCAGCCGCAACGAACGCAGTGAACGCAGGACCGCGAAGCCGTCGATGTCCGGCAGCGCGAGATCGAGCAGGATCAGGTCGGGTGGAAAATGCCGCACCACGTCGATGCCTTCCTTGCCGTGATAGGCAATGCGCACGTCGTGCCCTTTCAGTTGCAGCAACATGGCGAGGCTGTCGGCGGAATCGCGGTTGTCGTCGATGACCACCACGCGCAGGCCGGTGCCGCTTGTCGCGTCCTGCGCGAGCACGCGATGCGGGCGCGGTGCGTCGTCGACGGATGCGTAAGGCAGGCGCACCGTGAACGTGCTGCCCTGGTGCGCGCCGGCGCTCGCCGCGCTGATGGAGCCGCCGTGCAGCTCGACGATCGAGCGGCACAGCGTCAGCCCGATGCCGAGCCCCGCTTCGCCCGGATCGAGGTAATGATCTTCCTGCACGAACAGGTCGAAGATGGAGGTCAGCCCTTTCTGCGAGATGCCGCGCCCGGTGTCGATCACGCGGATCAGCATGGCGCTGGGCTCGCACTCGACCGTCACCGTGATGGTGCTGCCGTGCGGCGAAAATTTCGAAGCGTTGTTGAGCAGGTTCTGCACGACCTGCACGAGCCGGGTGCTGTCGCCCATCAGGATGACCGGCTGGTCCGGCAGCCGGGTGGCGATCTGCTGCGTGCGTTCGTCGGTGAACGGCCGCACGAGTTCGATGCCGCGCGCGACGATGTCGCTGATGTCGGCGCGCGCGAGGCGCAGGTCGATCTTGCCGGTGGTGATGCGGCCCATGTCGAGCAGGTCGTCGACGAGCCGCCCGAGATGCGAGGTCTGCCGGTCGATGATGTCGCGGCACGCGGCCACGCGCGGGTTGAGGTCCGCTTCCATCTGCATCACGCCGACGGCATTGCGAACCGGCGCGAGCGGATTGCGCAGTTCGTGCGCGAGGGTCGCGAGAAATTCGCTGATGCGCCGCGATGACGCTTCGAGCTGCTCCAGACGCTTGCGTTCGCTCATGTCGCGCGTGACCTTGGCGAAGCCGCGCAGGACGCGATGTTCGTCGTACACCGCGGTGATCACCACGTTGGCCCAGAACAGCGAGCCGTCCTTGCGCACGCGCCAGCCTTCGGTTTCGACGCGTCCGGTGCGGATGGCCGTCTGCAACTGGGTTTCGGGGACGTTCGCGACGAGGTCCTCGGGGCAATAGAACGCGGAGAAATGCTTGCCGAGGATCTCCTGCGGCCGATACCCCTTGATGCGCATCGCGCCCGTGTTCCAGCTCGCGATGCAGCCGTCGGGATCGAGCATGAAGATGGCGTAGTCGCTGACGCTTTCGACGAGCAACCGGAAGCGTTCTTCCGACAGGCGCAGCTTTTCTTCCTCGGCGCGCTTGGCGGTGAGATCGCGCGTGTATTTGGCGTAGCCGATGATCTGGCCTTGCGTGTTGCGCGCCGCCGTGATGACGACATTGGCCCAGAACAGCGAGCCGTCCTTGCGTACGCGCCAGCCTTCGTCCTCGAAGCGGCCGGTGGTATAGGCCTGCTTCAACTCGTACTCGGGCCAGCCGCGCGCCACGGATTCCGCGGTATAGAAGCGCGACAGATGCTCGCCGATGATCTCGTGCGCCTCATAGCCCTTGATCTTGCGCGCGCCGGTGTTCCAGCTCGTGATGCGGCCGTTCAGGTCGAGCATGAAGATCGCGCAATCCTCGATGGCGTTGACGAGCGCGTGATAGTGCGCGTCGCTCATCGCGTGGCCGGGAAGGGCGAGTTCCGGGGCAGGGTGGGGGACGGCGGCTGCTTTCGATCGGGTCATGATTCTGTGTTTCAGTACGGCGTTGGCCTGCTTTGCGGGTTCGAACGATCGGTCTCGGAGAGACGGATGCTCGACGGACAGGGCCTATTGATAACACAGTTTGATCGGTTGCCGATGGCGCAGCCGGAGAAGCTCTGGATCTCAACGCCCTAGTGAACACTGGTTTTCATCAACAGTCACCTGGCTCATGTCCAGTGCGGGGGAACATGGATTGCAGATGGGCAGCAAGCGTCGGGCCATGCACGACGAGTCTGTCGATATGGCCGACCGGGACAGCTTCGCGCACGTGAACTTCTGCTTCCGGATCAGTGGGCTGGCGGGGCAGCTCCCCGTCACGCAAACGCCGCTTGACACTCCCCACCACCCTTCATAGCGTGTAAGGGTCCGGTTTCGAAAACGAGCCGCGCTCATCCGTCGGCAGGCCCGACGCATCCAGCGACCTCCCGCTCCTTCATCGCCCTGAAGTCCGCTCACGGAGGCTCTCATGGACCGTCGACGTTTCCTATCCCTGTCCGCGTTCTACACGGTGGCGGCTGCGTCCGGCACGCTCGCGGCCTGTCACTCCAGTCACGACGACGACAGCAACCCCGGCGGCGGCACCGCCCCGCCGCCCGCAGCCGGCGCCTTCGCTTTTCCGCAGGGCGTCGCGAGCGGCGACCCGCGCGATGTATCAACGGTGTTCTGGACGCGCTGTGTCGCGAACGGGAGTGCTTCACAAACGCCGGTCGCGCTGACCTTGCAGGTCTCCACGCAACAGGACTTCGCGCAGCTCGTCGCCAGCGTGCCCTTGAGCGCGGTGCCCGACTACGATTTCACCGTCCGCGCAAAAGTCACCGGGCTGGCCGCGCAGACCACGTATTACTACCGCTTCATCGCAGGCAGCGATGCCAGCGCGACAGGCACGACCCGCACCGCCGCCGCATCGACGGATGCCGTTCCGCAAGTGCGCTTTGCGTGGTTCGTGTGCCAGAACTGGAGCGCGAACCACTGGCAAGCCCTCAACCTGCTGGCCGCCGAAACCGATCTCGATTTCGTCGTGCATCTGGGTGATTACATCTACGAAGCGGGCTTCGCCGCGCCGTCCGGCACGGTGGAACCGGCGCATCCCACGATCACCCTGCCAAGCGGCGGCGTGTATGCCAACACGCTCGACGACTACCGCACGTTGTATCGCACCTACCGTGGCGACGCGCGCTTGCAGAACGTGCATGCGCGTTTTCCGGTCATCGCGATCTGGGACGATCACGAGTTCTCCGACGACTGCTGGCAGGACCACCAGACCTATACCAACGCCAACCTGCAGCAGACCGCGCGGCGCCGCAACGCTAACCAGGCATGGGTGGAATACCTTCCGGTCGACTGGGGCGACGTGTCGTTCGATCTGAACAATCCGGCCTATGACAACATCCGCATCTACCGCGACTTCCACTTCGGCTCGCTGATCCATCTCGTCATGACGGACGAGCGGCTCTATCGCGACGATCACGTGGTGCCCGAAGCGGCGATCGCGCAGGCGCTCGGGCACGATCCGGTGAACGGCAACGACCTCGTCGGTTCGCGCTACTTCGTGCAGCAGCAGGTGCTCGCGCAGTTCGAGGCAGCCGACACGCAGCGCCTCGGCCGCGTGCCGTCCATTCTCGGTCCCACGCAGACGCAATGGTGGAAGGACACGCTGAAGGCATCGACGGCGATCTGGAAGGTGTGGGGCAACGAAGTGATGATGAACCGCCTGTGGCTCGACCTGAGCGCGCTCGCGCCGGCGCCCGACAACGTCGTGTTCGTGCTCGACTGCGACGCATGGGACGGCTATCCGTCGCACAAGGCGGATCTGCTGGCGTTCGTGAAGGCGCAGGGCATCAGCAATCTTGTCGCCATCACGGGCGACTTGCATGCGTTCCAGGCGGGCATCGTGCGCGACGTGCCGGACCCCGCGAACGGCACGCCGGTCATGATCGACCTGATGTCGGCGGGCATCAGCAGCCAGCCGTTCTTCGAGGACGTGAAGACCTATTCGGCGGGCATGCCGCTGGCCTCGCTGATCAGCGCGCCCGCGCTGTTCGACGCGTTCATCCGTCAGAACAATCCGGACATGCAGTACGCCGATCACGACGGCATCGGCTATGCGACCGCGACCGTCACGCCGACGCAGTTCATCGCAATCTTCAACAAGATGAAGTTCCTGAACGCCGACGGCAGCGCGCCCGCCGCGCCGCTGCAAAAGCGCACGCAACTGACGATCAACGCGGGCGCGGTGGCGGTGACGGTTCAGGACGACGTGTGACGGGCGCCACCGCTTCGGAGTCATGCTTCCGGGGGGATTTCATCACGCGGGTGCAAACGTACACTGCGTGCACATTTCGGGAGATCGAGCCTGTGGCAGGCAGTGCGACGAGGCCCATGAAGTGAACCTTGAAACCCTCAGGAGCGCGATCATGATCGGAAAACTCATCGGCGTTGTCCTGGCCGTGGCTCTGGCCGCCGGCTGCTACGCCCTCATCCGCGGCCACGACCCGCAGAACCTGTACATGGACGACAACGCGCTGCTGTCGCGTTACCTCTCCGATTCGCGCGCACTGGCCGCCGACAGCGAACCCGCCAGCACGAGCCTCGCCACCGTCAAGCACGCCAGCCCGCTGCTGGAGTCGCAGGACTGAGGGGCGTTCAGTCTTCGCCGTCGGTGTTGTCGAAGAGCGTGCGCAGCAAGCGTTCCGGGTTGGCCAGAAACGCGCGCGTCACCTTGAAGTGCTCGGTGTCTTCGTACGCGATCCGTTCGATGCCGTCCGCCGTGAACTGGTAGATCCACGCTTCGGGGTAAGCCATCAGGATTGGCGAATGGGTGGCGATGATGAACTGCGAGGCGTCGGCGGTCAGGTCGTGGATGCGCGCCAGCGCGGCAAGCTGGCGCTGCGGGGACAGCGCTGCCTCGGGTTCGTCGAGCAGATAGAGTCCTTGCCCGCCGAAACGCTCCATCAGCAGCGTCAGGAACGACTCGCCGTGCGACTGCTCGTGCAGCGACCGGCCGCCGTACGACGAGATCACCGGCGCGCCGAGACCCGGTTCGGCGTCGAGTTCCTCGATCTGCGTGGCCACGTTGAAGAAGCTCTCGGCGCGCAAGAAGAAACCGTCGCGCGGCCGCTTCACGCCCTTTGCGATGCGCAGGTATTCATGCAACGGCGAGTGCGAAACCCGCGTGCCGAAGCGAAAGTTCTTCGAGCCGCCTTCGGGATTGAAGCCCATCGCAACGGCAATGGCTTCCAGCAGGGTAGACTTGCCCGAGCCGTTCTCGCCGACCAGGAACGTGACCTTCGGATGCGGCTCCAGCGTGTCCAGCCCGCGCACGGCGGGCAGCGAGAACGGATAGGCATCGAACGACGGCGCCTTGTCGCGCAACAGCGTGATGCGGCTGATGAAGCGGGTCGAGATGACCATCGGCGGCGGCGCGTCAGTGGAACGCCTGGTTCGCCGCGTTCTTTGCCGCATTCGTCGCATCTGTCGCATCGGTCGCGCCCACGGCCCCGACCGACTCGCGCTTCCGGCTCAAATCGATCTTCGGCATGAACAGCATCGACACCACGGCGCCCAGCGCGATCACGAACATCGCCGTGAAGGTCAGGTGCAGCGAATGATGCAGCACCAGGCGAATGTCCTCGTTGGCGGCGAAGTCGCCGGTCACGGACGTCAGCAGCGCCTTGAGCTGATCGGCATGGACGGGAGGCAGGCCGTCCGTGTGCGTGAGCCCGAAGTTCTGCACCGCGCCGAACACGGCCGCGCCGAGCGTGTTGCCGAGATTGCGCGAGAACAGGTTCGACGCGGTCGCGCTGCCGCGTTCGAGCGGCTGCACGATCTCCTGGATCAGGATCAGGCACGACACGCTTGTAATGCCCATGCCGAAGCCGACGATGGCCGAGCCCACGCCCGCCCACACCGGGCTCGACTCGGGTCCCAACAGCACGAACGGCACCGAGCCGAGCGGAATGAACACCGGCCCGATCATCAGCAGACGGCGCAGCCCGATGCGCGTGAAGGTGCGCGACGTGAAGGTCGCGCCGCTCGGCCAGCCGATCATCATCATCGTGAGCGCGAGGCCCGCTTCGACCGGCGTGCGGTGCATCACGCCCTGCACGTACATCGGCAGGAAGGTGGTGAGGCCCATCATCGCCATGCCGGCGAGCAAGGTCGCCGCGTTGCTGGCCGCGATCGGACGGTGCGACCACAGGCTGAAGGAGATCATCGGGTCGGCGGCGCGGCGTTCCTGCCAGACAAACAGCACGCAACTCAGCAGCAGCACGGCCAGTTCCACGCCGACGCGCACATTGCTCGCATGGCCCGCGTCGGTGAGCGCCATCATCAGCGAGGCGACGGCGGCGGTGAACAGGAACGCGCCGCCCAGGTCGATCGCCGGACGGTCATGGCGCTTTTCCTCGTGCAGGAAGAACACGAACAGCGCGGCGGCCAGGATGCCGATCGGCACGTTGATCCAGAAGATCCACGCCCACGAGAACTGGCGGATCAGGAGGCCGCCGACCATTGGCCCCAGCACCGCCGACACCGCCCACACGCTCGCCAGATAGCCCTGCACCTTGCCGCGTTCGCGCGCCGGATAGAGATCGCCGACCACGGTCAGCGCCACTGGCAGGATCGCGCCCGCGCCGACGCCCTGGATCAGCCGGAACACGATCATCGCGGGCATCGACCACGCAAAGCCTGCCAGCACCGAGCCGATCAGAAAGATCACGATGCCCGTGAGCACGGCTGGCTTGCGCCCGAAGATGTCGGAGAGCTTGCCGAACACCACGGTGAGCGCGGTCTGCGTGAGCAGGAACGACGAGAACACCCAGCTGTAGAGATTCAGGCCGCCGAGCTGCGTGGCGATTTGAGGCATGGCGGTCGAGACGATGGTGGCCTCGATCGCGACCATGGCCATCGAAGCCATGACGGCGGCAATGACGAGAGGACGAACGGTTTGACGGGACTGTGACATGCGGTGGTCGAAAGACGCGCCACCCGCCGCGCAACCGATGCAGCTGCGCACTTGCGGGTCCTGCACGTGAATGGAAGAGACAGCGGCGATGCCCCGGCCTGTGATTATTCTTGCAATTGGCTTTCGTCCGGAGCGACGTTGCCGGTGAACTGGCGACCCGTGCAATGTTATCCCGTGCCGGCCGATGCTGCTTGCGCCGGCCGCGAGGATCAAACGCGCGGTTCGACCAGTTCAACCCTGTGAGACCGAAGTCGCGCTCCTCATTAATCGCTAATTCTTCGCCGCTACGCTGGATTACGTGGATGGACGGTGCTCCCCCAAGTACTTCCCCAGTCCGTTCACATCTCGACTCTCCTCAGCCTTGGCGCCGGCCCCGACGGGCTGGCGCACTTTTTACCGCGGCGCCTGGCGCCCTCGTGTTCTACATGTTGCCTTTCCTACCGGAATCCCCGCGAATGTCGCCTAAAATCGAACCGGCAGAACCCGCGCCCGCAGGCGCGCCCCGTTCCTTCCGGAGACGGCAGACTCGCATGATCAAATCGCTGAAAAACCAGCTGGTGATCGCGCTCGGCATTCTCGTGACCGTGATCGGCGTGATTCAGGGCGTGAGTTCCTACAAGCTGAGCCAGGCCGGCACGAACGCCCTGCTCGACACGCGTCTCGTGCAGGTGGCGACGCGCATGCGCGACGGTTTCGCCGAGGGCATTCCCGCCAATCCGTCGCGCGGCAGTCAGGATGACCGCGACGTGGTGGTGGTCGTGTGGAAGCCGGGCGAGGCGGTGCCGTTCCGCACCACCGAGCCGTCGCTGCGCTTTCCGCGCGATGCAGCTCCGGGCTTCTCCAACGTGGTCGCCAACAGCGAGCATTGGCGCATCTACACGCGCCGCGAGCCGACCATGACGATCCAGGTGGCCCAGCGCGCTTCGGTGCGCCACGACCTGACCGAGGAAACCGCCACCCTGGCGCTGTGGCCCACGGTCGTGCTGCTGCCGCTCGTGTGGATCCTGGTCGCGCTGGTCGTGCGCCGCTCGTTGCGGCAACTGACCGAGCTGGGCCGCGAGGTGCAGGGCATCGACACGAGCCATCTCCAGCCGCTGTCGCTGGTCGGCGTGCCGACCGAGATCAAGCCCTTCATCGAGTCGATCAACACGATGATCGAACGTCTCGCGGGCGCCATCGACAAGGAGCGCAAGTTCATCGCCGATGCCGCGCACGAGCTGCGTACGCCGCTCACCGCGCTGCAGTTGCAGGCGGACAATCTGGCGCCGCATATCGCTCCGGGCAATCAGGAACGCTTCCAGGAACTGCGCAAGGGCATCGCGCGCAGCGGCAAGCTGATCGCGCAACTGCTGCGTCTGGCGCGCGCCGATGCGCCCGTGAACGGCGCCGCGCCGCTCGCGCGCGTGGATCTGTCGGAAGTCGTGACGGGCGCGGTCGCCGATGTCCTGCCGATCGCCATCGCCCGTGGCCTCGATATCGGCGCCGAGGAGATGGTGAGCGCGCACGTCCGGGCCATCGAGACGGACTTGGGCATGGCGGTGAAGAACCTGGTGTCGAACGCGGTGCGCTATACGCCCGATGGCGGCACCATCGACCTGCGCATGCGGCGCGATGGCGAACGGGTGTGGATCGACGTGATCGATACCGGGCCGGGCATCGACGAGGCCTTGCTGCCGCGCGTCTTCGACCGCTTCTTTCGGGCCTGTCCGGATATCGAGGGCAGCGGGCTCGGGCTGTCGATCGTCAAGGCGATCGCCGCGCGCTACGGCGGCGACGTCATGCTGCGCAACCGCGATGACGGGCAATCGGGGATCGTCGCGTCGATCGGCTTCGTGACCGAGGCCGTCACGGAAAACCTGACCGCCCCCGATCCCGTCTGCGCCTGAACGAGACGGCGCGAGACGGCGCAACTTGCGCCGATTACAATGCATTCGCTGCGGGACACGCGGGGTGCATCGTCCCGTTGCAATGCCGGCGCGCGAGGCGCGTCATTCCTGTCCGCATGGCGGCGCCGTGCGGTCCGTTGGATTTCACGGGGCGGGGTAGAGCATGCGCATTCTTCTCATCGAAGACGACATCCAGATCGGCACGAGCCTCATGCGGGCCTTGAAGGACGCGGACTATGCCGTCGACTGGGTGCGTGACGGCCAGGCGGGCCGCGAGGCGCTGGGCGCCGCCGACTACACCGTGGTGCTGCTCGATCTCGGCCTGCCGGGCATGAGCGGTATCGAACTGCTGCGGCAGGCGCGCTCGGCCGGCAACGCGACGCCGGTACTGATCCTCACCGCACGCGACGACCTCGATACGCGCGTCCAGGGCCTCGATCTCGGCGCCGACGACTATCTGCTCAAACCCTTCGACATGCCGGAACTGCTCGCGCGCATCCGCGCCGTGCTGCGTCGCAAGGCGGGCTACGCGGTGTCCCGTCTCGGCGACGATTCCATCAACCTCAATCTCGACCAGCGCACGCTCACTTGTGGCGAAACGTCGGGCGTGCTGTCGGCGCGGGAATTCGCGCTGATGCATGCGCTGCTCGAACGTCCCGGCACCATCTTTTCGCGCGACCAGCTGGAAGACCGGCTGTACGGCTGGGGCAAGGAAGTGGAGAGCAACGCCGTGGACGTGCTCATCCATTCCGTGCGCAAGAAATTCGGCGCGAGCGTGATTCGCAACGTGCGCGGGCTCGGCTGGACCGTGATGCTCGGACAGGCCGGCCACGAGGACACCAGGTAACGCACTGGGCCACGCGCAGGTTTCAGCGCCGGTCGCCGTGATGCCCGATCTCGCCGCAAAAATGCATGCTGTACGAATGATCCTGTTCCTCGACCTGCCGCATGCGGCGTTCGAGGTCGGCGAGATCGGTGGAGGAGGACAGATAGTCTTCCTGCGCGTCGTGGCTGGAAAAGAAGCTGCCGAGTGACTTCGAGAAACGTTCGAACATGATGGACTCCCGTCGTGATTAATGGCCTGTACCGCGGGCCGACAGAAGCAGATTAGGCCGCGTCCATTAGCGAAGAATGAGCGCGCGCGGGCACGCGCAATGCGCTTCCCATGGCATGCATCAGCGTTCGCCAGCGCACTGTCGGCGGGGCCGTGCAGCGTGAACGCACTGCCGCGCCGCACCATCCCGTGATATCGTCTTTCATACGGTTTCAAAGCGGGTTTTCAAGCGGAACGCCGCGCGTTTCGCGCATTCATCGATCGTCTTCGTGAAGGCCGCCATGAACGATGTGCCCCGTACCCTCAGTGCCCGCGACCGCATCGAGTTGCTCTGCTGGCTCACGTGCGGCAGCCTCGGCGCGTTCTACCTGAACGGTGTCTGGCCGGCCGCCACCTTCCACGTGCAGGCGGCGCACAAGTGGCTGGACCGGCATCAGCGACTGGCCGACTGGCTGACCATCGCCAAGCTCGCGGCCATCGCGCGGGACATCGCCACGCAGCATTGCGCGCTGCTCGAAGCGGACTGGGCGCGGGATGCCGTCGAAGAGATTCTCGACAGCGAAGACCTCAACTATCAATCGGATGTCGTGCGGCAGGTGTTCGACGATTGCCGCCGGGCGCTCGCGGAGAAGCGGACGCCGGAGTGAGGCACGCTCCTGGCCCGGGCGTTCAGCGGCGATGGTCCTGACCGCGCGCAAGCGTGCAACGGGAGCCGTGCCCGCCCCGCGACGGCGTAGCGGGCGGCGTCTGGAACGCCAGCTTTTCGATTCTCATATCCATAACGTACCTCGCCGCCGAGGTTGCGCCTGGCGGGTTTCATCATCAGCCCATCACCAGCCGGGAGGTTTGTCTTCCTTTGGATGCTGTGTCACGGGCATTTTCAGTAAGCGATCCTGCTGCCGTTTGACAGCCTCCCTAGCGCAAATAACTGTATGAATGTACAGTAGCGCCATCCCTCGTTTTCGCAGCGCCGCGCAACGCGCACTCCCATGTTCCATGCGTTGAAACCTGTCGTTTGCGCATTGGACGCGGCGCACCGGCCGCGCCGATGAACCCGCAAGCTCCGCATCCGGCGCCGCGCCGCATCGCGCATCTCGACATGGATGCGTTCTTCGCATCGGTGGAGCTGCTGCGCTATCCCGAACTGCGCGGCATGGCGGTGGTCGTGGGCGGCGGCCGCAGCGCCACGCCGGAAACGCTGCCCGACGGCACGCGCCGCTTTCGCCG
Source organism: Caballeronia sp. LZ033 (assembly GCF_031451265.1). Lineage (NCBI taxonomy): Bacteria > Pseudomonadati > Pseudomonadota > Betaproteobacteria > Burkholderiales > Burkholderiaceae > Caballeronia > Caballeronia sp. LZ033. The sequence goes on from NZ_JARUXQ010000004.1 coordinate 196,491, forward strand.
GCTGCGCGACTACGCGGGGCGGGGCGTCGTCACCACATCAACTTACGAAGCGCGCAAGTTCGGCGTGTTTTCCGCGATGGGCATGATGAAGGCCGCGCAACTCGCGCCGGACGCCATCCTGCTGCCCACCGATTTCGAGTCGTACCGCCATTACTCGCGGCTTTTCAATGCGGCCGTCGCCACTTTTACGTCGCAGATCGAGAATCGCGGCATCGATGAAATCTATATCGATGTCGGCGACCTGCCCGGCGAGCCCGCCGAGATCGGCCGCCGCATGAAGGATGCCGTGCACGAGGCCACCGGGCTGACGTGTTCCGTCTGCATCGCGCCGAACAAGCTGCTCGCGAAGATCGGCTCCGAACTCGACAAGCCCGACGGCCTCACCATCCTGACGATGGACGACCTGCCCACCCGCATCTGGCCGCTCGCCGCGCGCAAGGTGAACGGCATCGGGCCGAAGGCGAACGAGCGGCTGGCGGCGCTCGGCATCCATACGGTGGGCGACATCGCCGCCGCCGATCCCGGCTTGCTGCAGACGCACTTCGGCCGCACTTACGCGGCGTGGCTGGCCCGCATCGCGCAAGGCGAGGACGACCGGCCCGTGGTCACCAGCTCCACGCCGAAGTCGATGAGCCGCGAAACCACCTTCGAGCGCGATTTCCATCCGAAGCAGGACCGTGCGACGCTGTCCGCCGAGTTCACCGCGCTCTGCACGCGCGTTGCCGACGATCTCCAGCGCAAGGGTTATGTCGGCCGCACGGTGGGCATCAAGCTGCGTTTCGACGACTTCCGCACCGTCACGCGCGACCTGACCGTGCCGGTCGCGACGGCCGATCCCGTCGAGATTCGCCGCGCCGCGACCGAATGCCTGAAGCGCATCGTGCTCGAACGGCGCATTCGTCTGCTCGGCGTGCGCGTCAGCGCGCTGGCGGGCCACGACGAGAGCGCGCCCGTCGAACCGATGCAGGTGGAACTGCCGTTCGACGCCCCCGGCGAGTGAGCCGGCGCGACAGGCTTATGACGCGCGCAGATAAGCACATGTCAGATGCTTCGTTGTAGGCTGCTGTGCCGCACGCTAGATTGTTCGCTTCCCCGAAGTGACCGATTCGAACCATTCGACCGTGACGACCCTGACCGCTTCTCAAGACGCCGACATTCAGGCATCCGCCGCCGATCAACCCATCGAGATCCGTCCATTCGATGCCCCGCTCGGCGCCGAAGTGCTCGGGCTCGATCTGTCGCGGCCATTGTCGGCAGCTGATTTCGCGCGCATCCATCGCGCGCACCTGGACTACCACGTGCTCGTGTTCCGCGACCAGCGCATCACGCCAGACGAGCAGGTGGCGTTCAGCAAGCGCTTCGGGCCGCTGCAGATCCACGTGCTGCATCAGTTCGGGCTCGCGGGCCATCCGGAAGTGCTGATCGTCTCGAACATCACCGAGAACGGCAAGCCGATCGGCCTGGGCGATGCCGGCCATTTCTGGCATTCGGACCTGTCGTACAAGGACAAGCCGAGCCTCGGCTCGCTGCTGCATGCGCAGGAACTGCCGGCGGTCGGCGGCGACACGCTGTTCGCGAACCAGCATCTCGCGTGGGACAGCTTGCCCGCGCATCTGCAAAAAGCGGTGGACGGGCGCGTGGCCGAGCATACCTATCTGGCCAAGTACGCCGAATTGCAGAAGCGCAGCCCGTGGCGGCCGAATCTCTCGGCGGAACAGATTGCCCAGGTCAAGCCGGTGACGCACCCCGTCGTGCGGACGCATCCGGAAACGCAGCGCCGCGCGCTGTTCGTGAGCGAGCACTTCACCACGCGCGTGATCGGCTTGCCTGAAGACGAAAGCCAGTCCCTGCTCGCCGAACTCTTCGCGCACAGCACGCGGCCGGAATTTATCTATCGCCATCAATGGCAGGCGCGCGACATGGTGTTCTGGGACAACCGCTCGGTGATGCATCTCGCGGCCGGCACGCCCGACGATCAGCGCCGCAAGCTGTATCGCACGACCATCGAAGGCGACGCGCCTTTCTGACCGGTCCACATCAAACACTATTCATTGAATCACGGGGTTTCATCGATGCAGTCTCGCAAAGGGAAGGGCGCTGCGCGCGCACTTGGCGCAGCGCTCGCGCTCGCGCTGGGCGTGACGTCGGCGGGCGCGCAGGCCGAGGGCACGCTGCGGGTGGCCGAGCAGTTCGGCGTCGTGTATCTGTTGCTCAACGTCGCGCGCGACCAGAAGTTCATCGAGCAGGAAGGCAAGAAGGAAGGGCTCGACATCAAGGTCGAATGGGCGAAGCTCTCGGGCGGCGCAAGCGTCAATGACGCGCTGCTGTCTGGTTCCGTCGATATCGCGGCGGCCGGCGTCGGTCCGCTGCTGACCATCTGGGACCGCACGCATGGCCGCCAGAATGTGAAGGGCGTGGCGTCGCTGGGCAATTTCCCTTACTACCTCGTGTCGAACGATCCGCGCGTGAAGACCATAGCCGACTTCACCGACAAGGACCGCATCGCGGTGCCGGCGGTGGGCGTGTCGGTGCAATCGCGCGTGCTGCAATATGCCGCCGCGAAAACCTGGGGCGACAAGGCCTACGACCGTCTCGACAAGTACACGCAAGCGGTGCCGCATCCCGACGCCACCGCGGCGCTCATCGCGGGCGGCACGGAGATCAATGCGCACTTCGGCAATCCGCCGTTCCAGCAGCAGGAACTCGCGGGCAATCCGAAGGCGCACATCGTGCTCAATTCCTACGATGTGCTCGGGGGCCCGAGTTCCGCGACCGTGCTCTACGCCACCGAGAAGTTCCGCAACGAGAACCCGAAGACGTATCGCGCGTTCGTTGCGGGTCTTGCCGATGCGGCGAACTTCATCACGCAGCATTCGGAACAGGCCGCCGATATCTATCTGCGCGTGAACCAGGCCCGGCTCGACCGCGACCTGCTGATCAAGGTCATCAAGGATCCCGCGGTGCAGTTCAAGGTGGCGCCGCAGAACACCTTCGGGCTTGCGCAGTTCATGCACCGGGTGGGCGTCATCAAGAACGAGCCGAAGTCGTGGCAGGACTACTTCTTCACGGATCCGGCGACGAAGAACGGCAGCTGAGACGAGCCGTGCGTTTATCGGCGGAGGTGGATTGGTTATGCGCAATGATTGGTTCGCGCGGGGCGCGTGCGCCGCTATCGTAAGCGTTTGCCTCTCCAGCCTCTCCGCACAATAAACATGGCCGCCAATCCTCAAGCGCTGTATGCGCCGCCACCCGAAGCGCATGCTTCGACGAGCGGCAAGCTGCTCAGCGTGGAGCACGTCTCGCTCGAATACCGCACACGCGAACGGATCGTGCGGGCCACGCACGATGTCAGTTTCGATGTCTACGGCGCGGACCGCTTCGTGCTGCTCGGCCCGTCGGGCTGCGGCAAATCCACCTTGCTGAAGGCGGTTGCGGGTTTCATCGAGCCGGTGGCGGGCAGGATCGAAATCGGCGGGGAACGCGTGCGCGGGCCGGGTGCGGACCGTATCGTCGTGTTCCAGGAATTCGACCAGTTGCCGCCGTGGAAGACCGTCGTGCAGAACGTGGCCTTTCCGCTGCGCGCCGCGCGCAAGCTGGGACGCGCCGAAGCGCGTGAACGCGCGCTGCATTATCTCGACAAGGTCGGTCTCGCCCCTTTCGCCGACGCTTATCCGCATACGCTCTCGGGCGGCATGAAGCAGCGTGTCGCCATCGCGCGCGCGCTCGCGATGCAGCCGCGCGTCCTCCTGATGGACGAGCCGTTCGCCGCGCTCGATGCCCTCACGCGCCGCCGCATGCAGGAAGAACTGCTGCGCCTGTGGAGCGACGAGCGCTTCACGCTGTTGTTCGTCACGCATTCGATCGAGGAAGCGCTGATCGTCGGCAATCGCATCTTGTTGCTGAGCCCGCATCCCGGACGCGTGCGCGCCGAACTCAACAGTCATCAATACACCCAGGAAAGCATGGGGCGCGGCGAGTTCCAGCAGAGCGTCGCCCGCATTCACCGCTTGCTGTTCGAAGAGGAGGCCGCGCAATGAGCACGCCGCATCTGATCGTGCCGCCGGTGCGGCCGGAATATGAAGTCGAGCCGGTCGCGCCCGAAGGCATCGGCCACGAGGCGCCGCTGCCGCTCTCGAAGCGTCTGCTGGATCAGGCCTGGCTGCGCAAGACCTTCATCGCGCTGGTGTTGATCGGCTTGTGGGAGATCGCGGCGCGCAGCGTCGACAACGACCTGCTGCTGCCCACCTTCAGCGCGACCTTTATCGCGTTCGTGCAGGGCATTGCGTCGGGCGAGCTGATCGAGAAGATCGGCATCTCGATGTCAGTGCTGCTGCGCGGCTATGCGCTCGGCGCGCTGCTCGCGTTCGTGCTGACCTCCCTGGCCGTGTCGACGCGCATCGGCCGCGACATCCTCTCGATGCTCACCGCAATGTTCAACCCGCTGCCGTCCATCGCGCTATTGCCGCTTGCGCTGCTGTGGTTCGGCCTCGGCACCGGCAGCCTGCTGTTCGTGCTGGTGCATTCGGTGCTGTGGCCGCTCGCGCTCAACACGTATGCGGGATTCCAGGCGGTGCCCGCGACCCTGCGCATGACGGGCCGCAACTATGGCCTGACTGGTCTGCGCCACGTGCTGCTGATTCTCGTGCCGGCCGCGCTGCCTTCCATCCTGGCGGGCCTGCGCGTGGGCTGGGCGTTCGCGTGGCGCACGCTGATTGCCGCGGAACTCGTGTTCGGCGCGAGTTCGGGCAAGGGCGGCCTTGGCTGGTACATCTTCCAGAACCGCAACGAGCTCTACACGGATCGCGTGTTCGCGGGGCTGGCGGCGGTCATCGTGATCGGTCTGGCGGTCGAGCATCTCGTCTTCGACACCATCGAACGCGTCACGGTGCGCCGCTGGGGCGTGCAGCAGTAAGCGGTGTTCAAGGCGCGTTCAGGACGTCGCGCCGTCTTCGGCGCGAATGAAGTCGATGAACGCGCGCAACGGCCCTGGCATATGCGCGCGGCTCGGATAGTAGAGGCGCGGACCGGTGAAGCTTTGCCACCACGGCTTGAGCACCGGCACGAGCGCGCCGCTTTCGATGCCGCCGCGTACGAATTCATCGAAGGTATAGACGAGCCCCAGGCCTGCCGTGACCGCGGCGCGCGCTACTTCCACCGACGACGTCACGAGCGGCCCTTGCGGCGCGATCCGTAACGTTTCCTTGCCGCGCACGAATTCCCATGCGGCGAGGACTCCGCTGTCGAACCGATGCCCGATGCAGGCGTGATTCACGAGATCGCGCGGATGCTTAGGCTCGCCGTGCGCGGCGAGATACGCGGGCGCGGCCACCGCGACGAAGCGCTGGATGCGCGGCCCGATGGGCACCGCGATCATGTCGCGCTCGATGCTTTCGTCGTAGCGGATGCCGGCGTCGAAGCCGGCGGCGAGAACGTCGATGAAGCGGTCCGTCGCGCTGATCTCCAGCTTGATGCCTGGATGCGCGGTCAGAAAGCGCGCGACGATGGGCGGCAGGATCTCGCGCGAGACGATGCGCGGCACGTTCAGGCGCAGCGTGCCGGTGGGGCTGTCGCGAAAACCGTTCACGGCATCCAGCGCGCTGGCGATCTCCGTGAACGCGGGCGCGAGCCGTTCGATCAGCCGTTCGCCGGCTTCGGTCGGCGTGACGCTGCGCGTGGTGCGATTGAGCAGCCGCACGCCGAGCCGCGCTTCCAGCCGGCGCACCGCCTCGCTCAGCGAAGACGCCGATACGCCCCGCAACAGCGCCGCCTGCCTGAAGCCGCGCGAGCGCGCGACCGCCAGGAACGCGTGGAGATCGGACAGATCGGGTTCGTTCATTGTTCGCCTCTGCGCACAGCCCATTCGGATTGAGGTGGATTATCGCACGCGACCTTTGCTCCCATAATGGTCTCCATCGCCGCCGTTCGCGCGGCGCCAGTCCACAGGAGAGAACCACCATGGAATCACGCAGACTTGGCGGGACCGGACCGCAAACCGGCGCCATCGGGCTTGGATGCATGGGCATGTCGGGGGTGTACGGGCCGTCGGATCGCGCGGCGGGCATTGCCACGATCCACGCCGCGCTCGAAGCCGGCATCACGCTACTCGACACCGGCGACTTCTACGGCATGGGCCACAACGAACTGTTGATCAGCGAGGCGCTCAAAAGCGCGCCGCCGTCGCGCCGGGATGCGGCGATCCTGAGCGTGAAGTTTGGTGGCATGCGCGACCCGGCGGGCAACTTCATCGCGTTCGATGGCCGTCCCGTTGCAGTGAAGAACTCGCTCGCCTATACGCTGCAACGGCTGGGCGTCGAAACGATCGATATCTATCGCCCGGCGCGGCTGGATGCGAACGTGCCGATCGAGGACACCGTCGGCGCGATCGGCGACATGATCCAGGCGGGCTACGTGCGTCATGTGGGGCTGTCGGAAGTCGGTGCGCAGACCATTCGCCGCGCGGCCGCCGTGCATCCGGTGGTGGACGTGCAGATCGAGTATTCGCTGATCTCGCGCGGCATCGAGGAAACGATCCTGCCCGCGTGCCGCGAACTCGGCATCGGCATCACGGCGTATGGGGTGCTGTCGCGCGGACTGATCAGCGGGCACTGGGGCGCGTCGGCGCCGCAAGCCAACGACTGGCGCGCCAACAGTCCGCGGTTCCAGCAGGGCAACGTCGAACGCAATCTGGCGCTGGTCGACGCCTTGCGCAAGATTGCGGAGGCCAAGGGCGTGAGCGTGGCGCAGCTTGCCATCGCCTGGGTGCTGGCGCAGGGCAAGGACATCGTGCCGGTGATCGGCGCGCGGCGTCCTGAGCGCTTGACGGAATCGCTCGCCGCGCTCGATGTGACGCTTACGCCGGATGAACTCGCCGCCATTGAAGCGGCAGTGCCGAAGGGCGCGGCGGCCGGCGATCGTTATGAAGCCGTGCAGATGGCGCATCTCGATAGCGAGAAGGGTTGAGGGCTGTTCGGCTTCATTCATCAGGCCACTGACGACTGGAGGTTTTCTCTCTGCTTGCTGGTTGCCGCGAGCGTGGGCGTCGCGGTTTTCGCCTTTCTCGCGGGGCGTGCGCGGACGATGGTTTGATGGGCGCAGCGGGTGGGTTGGCGAGAGCGTATCGATGTGCGCTCAGGGCGTGCGTGGTTTGCGCAGAAACACCCACGCATTGAACGCTGCGCCGGCGAACATCAGCACACTGGTCATGACGAAGACCGAGCGCATGCCCGCGTGCGCGGCGATGAAGCCGCCCGCGAGCGGCCCCGTGACCTGGCCGATGTACTGCGCGGACGTCGCGTAGCCGAGGATATAGCCGACCGTGTGATCCGGCACGTTGTGACGCACGACGCTCGTGATGGCGGGCAGCAGTCCGCCGAGCGCGAGTCCCATCAGGAAGCGCAGCACGACGAGCTGGGTGCCGTTGGTGACGAAGGTCTGCGGAATCAGCAACACGCCGCACAGCGCGAGACAGCAGACGATGACCTTGGTTGCGCCGATGCGATCCGCGAGCCGTCCGATGCGCGGCGCGGCGAGCACGCTGCCGAGGGCGGCGGCGGACATCACGATGCCGGCGACCAGCGTGACCTGCTTCGGGTCCTGGACGAGCTGCGCCACGTAGATGGTGATGATCGGCTCGATCGACATGTTCGCGAACATCAGCAGCATGGCGCTCGCGAGCATGGCGAAGACGGGCGTGAGCAGCGGAATGTCGCGCCAGCCGCCGCCGCGCCGGGATGTCGAGGGATCCGGTGCGCGCCGCTCTTCCTTCACGAAGAGTGTCGTCATGATGAACGAGCAGAAGATCAGGCCGCCAGCGAGAAAGAAGGTCGAGCGGATGCCGATCAGACCCGGCAACAGTCCGCCGATCAGCGGTCCGACCAGGTTGCCCGCCATCATGCCGGCGGCGTGCGTGCCGAGCGCCCACGCGGTGCGATGCCTGGGCGTCTGGGTGGCGATCATGACGATGGCGCCGCTCGCGTAGCCGCCGACGAGCCCGGCGAGGAAGCGTATCGCCACGAGTTGCCAGACTGTCTGTACGACGCCGAGCAGGGACATCGTGATGGCCATGCCGAGGCTGGCGCGGATCAGGATGGGTTTGCGGCCGTAGCGGTCGGCGAGCCGGCCCCAGAGCGGTGCGACGAGTCCTGCGCCGAGAAAGGTTGCGCCGAACGCGACGCCGGACCACTGCACCGCCGCCGCCTCCGACGACGCTCCCAGCTGCTGCACGTAGAGCGGCAGGAAGGGGAGCAGGAGGGTCATCGCGACGACGGTGGTGAAGGAGCCGAAGAGGCAGATGTAGAGATTGCGTTGCCAGTGAGCGGAGACGTCGGATGGTGACTGGGACGGCGAGGCGGACATGGGAAAAGGGGGGAGTGGAGCGGTTTTGCCGTGACTGTGGCAGATTTTTAATTGTTCTGCTGGCCGCCGAAAAGCCGGCGCCTTCTTGAGGCACGCAAACTGCGTGCGCCTGACGGCCCGATTCCGATCGTTCGATGGAGAGATTCCGAGTGAAGATCGCGACATTCAATATCAATGGCATTCGTCCGCGGCTCGCTGCCCTGCTGAGCTGGCTCGAACGCGAAGCGCCCGACATCGTTTGCCTGCAGGAGTTGAAGGCCACGGATGCGCAGTTTCCCGCGGAGGCCATTGCCCATGCGGGATATGGCGCGGTGTGGCATGGGCAGCCGTCGTGGAACGGTGTGGCGATCCTTGCGAAGGGCGCGGAGCCGGTGCTGAGCCGCAAGGGCGTGCCGGGTTTCGAGGACGATACGCATAGCCGTTATATCGAGGCGGCGGTGGGCGGATTGCTGATCGGCTGCCTGTATCTGCCGAACGGTAATCCGCAGCCGGGCCCGAAGTTCGACTACAAGCTCGCGTGGTTCGAGCGGTTCAACGCGCATGCGCGGGCGTTGCTGGGCAGCGGCCATCCGGTGGTGCTTGCGGGCGACTACAACGTCGTGCCGACTGACGAGGACATCTACAACACGCGTTCGTGGAAGAAGGATGCGTTGCTGCAACCGGAGAGCCGCGCGGCCTATGCGGACCTTCTAGGGCAGGGCTGGACGGATGCATTGCGCAAGACTTTTCCGGACGAGCGCATTTATACCTTCTGGGATTACTTCCGCAATCACTGGCAGACCAATTCGGGTTTGCGCATCGATCATCTTCTGCTCAGCAAGGATCTTGCGAAGAAGCTGACGGGCGCGGGCGTCGATACATGGGTGCGCGGCGAGCCGCATGCCAGCGATCATGCGCCGACGTGGATCACGCTCAAGACCTCGCGTAAGCGTGGTGGCTAGACGCGCTCGGCGCGCGTGGCGGGCAGCGATGCGAGGAATTGCATGACGTGGTCGCGGCCGCCTTGGGTCCACACGTTGAGGTGATCGGCGCCTTCTATCAGCGCGATGCGCTTCTCGCTGCGCGCTGCGTCGTAGAGGCGCTGGAACTGGTCGGGCGGGATGACGCCGTCGGCGGTGCCACCGTAGATCAGGAGCGGTACACGGACGGAGGCGATTTTTGCGAGACTGTCGTAACGGTCGCGGGCGAGCGTGCGGACGGGGAAGAGCGGGAAGCGTCGGGCGGCGACGTCGACGATACTGGTGAAGGGCGCTTCCAGGATCAGCGCGGTCAGGGGTTGAGTTTGTTCGCTTGCAAGCTGGACCGCTACGCCGGAGCCCAAGGAGTATCCGTGCAGGACGATGTTCTTCGAACGTGCTGAGACGAATGAGTACGCTGCGCGGGCATCGGCGTAGAGGCCGGGTTCGCTCGGTTTGCCTGGGTTGCCGCCGTAGCCGCGGTATTCGGCGAGCAATACGCCGTAGCCGGCGTTGATCAGCTCTAGCGCGATGTGGGCTCGCTGGAAGAGGTCTTCGCCGTTGCCGTGGAACAGGATAACCGTCGGCAGGGACGAGTCAGGCGCGGATGCATAGCGAAGCGTCAAGTTGAGGCCATCTTCCGTCTTCAGTTGCATGGGTTCCGTGCGGGCTTCCAATTGTTCACTCGTGAACGTCTGTATCCGTTCGAGCGGATAGACGAGGCGCCCCTGCAGCCAGTAAAGACCGCCCAGCGCGATGGCGTACAGCGCGGCGAGTACAGCAAGAAGCGTCCAGAAGGCTGCAATCATGGGCGTTTGGGATGGCCTGACACGCGTCAGATTTTAAAGTCTCTTCATGCTGATCGGAACTTTATCGATTGCTGCTTAAAACGGCAATCACCGTCAAATGGTTGCTGACTATTTGTAGATTAGTGTCAGGGTGAAAATCAGGCAGTGATCACGCTGTTAGGATGAGCGGCATAGTCAGACGATCGATCGACGCGGTCGCTACACAAGAGCTACTCAAATGCGGTGCACCGGTCGCACATCTCCTGCCCTCTTCCCTACCTTTGCGGTTCAGGTTCTGATGCGTCGGCATGCCCCGCATGTTCCGCCGGATTCCTGATCGCAATCATGCATTCGGAACGTTTTTCACTCGTCACGCGTTCAATACCGTGCACCTGCCAGCAATGTCCCAGGGGCGCCGTATGCGTTCGCCGGCGGGATACGCATACGCGCTGCACCGATTGATTGCCATACATGCCCATAACGGTGATCTGATATGCCAGTTTCGCTGAGCTTCGGTCCTCAATTGCCATCAAATTCGAGCCATGTCGGAGCGAGACGAGGCGCTCGCGCGGAATCCTCCGCGTATCCGTCCAGTCTTCGAACTGGTCCGATTGATGACGAGGCGGCGGATGCGTCGCCGGGAACTGGCAGAGGCATTGGGCTGGCCGACGTGGTGAAGCCAATCGCGGGCACCCTTGTGCTCGAAATCGTGCAGGTCATATTCAGGCCATATCGCGAAATCGAGACGTCCTACCGCGACTTGAAGAGGTTGTTTCTCGGGTTTGAACAATTCGATGTGCCGCAATGGGAAAGCGCCCTCAAGGACGTGTACGCGCTTGTCTGCAAGCATCTATTGCTGCTTCCGGATGATATGCAGGTGCGGTTGAGTTCCTCGATGTCGGCGCTGCAAAGCGTGCTGCAACTCTGGAGAACCTACCGGTCGCTCCGGGACGTTGTCGCGGATGCGACGCTGCCGGGATCGGACAAGCCGGGACTGCTATGGTCCATCATTGAAAAAAATGAGTCGATTGCCGAACTGATTCCCGACTCGATCAAGGCAACGATCGAGCACACTCTGGATTGGCAAAAAAGGTTCAACCTTTACTACCTTGAGCTGCAAAGGTTTCAGGCTGGCATCACGGACATTGATGCTTCTGCAGGTGGAGAACTGATCCTGCGCAAGGCCAACGCCAACGTGGCATTCAGCAATTGCGTGTCCAAACTGCCAGGCCCGCTGCAAAACTACCTGGCCGTTCCGCCCGCATTGGGTCAGTCCGAGCAGGCTTACATCCAAAAGCTCCAGGGCCTGCGAACGCGCTTCGACAACATTGCAGCTGTTTCCGGAATCCACGATGTGCTGACCCGGATCGAAACCTTGGCATCGGAAGGTCTGTTCGAAGCAGACGTCCGCGAGGCGGCCTCCTTCACGGCATCTACGAGCCAGATCTTCTCCGAGATGGATCAATGGCTCGTCGACTTTGATGACGTCCTCAAAGCGCTTGCCGGTCTGTTCACGGCCAAGTCCAAGTCGGAAGCGCTGCAAGGCGTGCAAGCGATCATCAGCAAGCCCTGCATGACCACATTTCTCGGCGCGCGCTTGACCGAATCTCTGAACGTCTGCATGTCGGTGCTTTGTAACATTGGCGACTTGCTCGATGACGGGCGCAGCCTTTACGCACGTCTCGAATCAATCTGCCGCAAAGACGAGCCGCTCCTCAAGAAGCTCGGGGCGATAAAAACCCTCATCGACTGCGAGACGCAGCTCCCCCGCGATTTCAAGGAATCGATCGTGGACGTCGTGCCGACGCTCGGGAAGGTGTCGAGCAGCCTCGCGGCGGTCAGCCTGAATCCGGATGCTCACGTGATCGGCAATCTGAACGAAGCGTTCATCGCGCTGCTCAACTTGGTACAGAGTGAGCCGATGGGGTACGTGCTCGGCCCTGAAACGATACAGAAAATAGTGCTTCTGATCGATCCGGTTCGGCGTGGTCTGCTGACGGCCGGGCAGTTCATTCACATTGTCGAGACGGGACAAGGCTTCGAGGATTACCTGAAGGGTATTCTGAAGATGCTCGGATCCGAGAGTGTGCTTGAACAGGTGATGGGGCCTGTATTCAAGTCTGTCTCCGGCCTCTCATATCTGACAACGTTGGCGCCGTGGGCGGGCAAGCTGGCTTCGGCGGAGTCCATGGCCGAGCGGCTCAGTATCCTCGCGGCGCTGCTGGCTGATCAAGACGTTGCGGCCCGGGTTGCGCAAGACTTGCCTGCTCAATACAGCGAGCCGCTACGTGCCGCGAGCAGACTTTTCAGAAGTATGTCGGTCTTGCCGGCCTCGGATTCGGAGCAAAACCGCCTGGCCGCGTTGCGTCAACATATTCTCAACCCGGATGCCTGGAGAACGCTGATTGATTCAACGATCATGGATCAATGGAGCAAGCTCGTATTCCCCAATGATGCCGTGCTGGAGCGACTCAGGCTCTTCCTGCCGTTGATCAACTCACCGTGCTTCAGTGTGAACGACATCTACTCTGTCGTGTCTGCCCGCGGGGTCGTGCAAGCCGCGCAACATGGCTTGTCCGGCTTGCTTTATCACGTTTCGGACGAGCGGCTGCATGGTGTTGGAGCGGTCGCGAGCGCGACGTTGGGTTGCGCGGCGGATCTCATGTCGGATGATCCAGCGACGTGTCAGCGCGTCAGGGAAATGCTGACTCGTGCGTTGGAGAGCACGCTCAGAGAGGTCGGGGTGCGCTACATCCGCGTGGCCAATCCCACGGCGGCGCTGGTCACGGATGCTTTCTACAACATCCTTTTGAAACCGGCTGTTGAGAAATGCATCGAGGGCGGCGCAGCGAGTTTGGCGAGCGGTGACGCTGAAACGAAGCGCGTGATCGCCGAAGTCATTCTTGATACGCTCAGGAGCGCCTGCCCCAGCAAGGCAGAATTCCTGGCACGCGTCAAAAAATACTTTCGGTCATCGCCCGCCATGGCTGCCTACGTAAAGTTCGGCGCGTACATCGTCGACGAACTGAGTTCGCATGTATGGACCGTGCATCTGACTTTCGATTTGTTTCTGCTGATGCACGCCGAATCGGCGGATCAGGCGCAGCGGGCAAAGAGTCTCGCGCAGACCCTCATGGAGATGGACAGGCTGGGTCACGCATGGGTCCGGCCATATATGCAATTGATTCCATTCATCCCGGATCTGCTCGCGGCGCGCATGCATATCGGGAGAAACCTGCCGGACGCCGAATCGTGGCTGGAATGGGGCGCCGAACTCAGTGCCATTCTGGCGGACAACAATGATCCTTCGGTTATTCGCTTGCGGCGAAGCGTTGCCGATTATGTGGCGTCATTGCTGACCGATGGTTTCAGGCGGCTCAGTGGCCAGGAGGAGTCCGATGGCCATCCGAAGGACGCTCCTCCCAAGCGCGTTCCATTGGGTCCTCCACGTTCGAAATTGCGATCTCTCGTTGATTTGACAGAAAAAGCCGCCGACGTCGCGGCGATCAGCATCAAGACGTATGCCCCTTCGGCATTGCAGATGAGGAACCTTCTAAAAGGGCGTAACCCTGCGCCACCGGTAGTCCAGAAAGACGTTCTTTTGAGCGAGTGGGACTCTGAGGGAAGTTTCGCGCACATCGGGATCAAACTCTTGGACGACGAGAAGCGTGTCATCGTCGGCACCTCGAATAATGATATTGAAGTCTTCGAAAAGCCGTCCGGGCGTTTCATTCTCGTGGCGAGCCGCGCTTACAAGATCTGCCGGGATACGGCACAAGATGTCTATCGTCTTCTGAAACCCGGCAGTAGCAGCGCCGTGTACATCGCTGCGAATCCAGCGGTTGTCCATCGCGATGGGCAATGGTTTGTCTCCTTGGCGCCGCCTGGCGGCGCCGGAGCGGGCGGCGACGAGGAGTTCATCACGAATGAGATAAGCGCTGAATCCGCAAAGAGGTTCAGCACGGTTGATACGGATGACGCGGAAGACGAGCAGGACGCCTCCATTCAGGACCTTTGGTCATTGCTGGGTCGTATCAGATCGGGCACGGAGCCGGAGAAGGACGTCGACTGCCCGCGGGATCTGGAAAATTTTCAGATGACTGCCGACATGTACCAGATGTTTCTCCAACGCGCGGGAGGCGGTCAGACAGCTTCGTTTGGCGGGGTATCGATATTCACCGTCGCTGGGGTATTGGGCGCGCTGGGCGTTGCGGGTCTGCTTTTTTATGGTGTGACCGGACAGACGCCATATTCGCGTGTGCCGACACGCGAGACGGTGACGGGGAGCGCGGACTCTACGGCTGAAACGGATGACATCAGCACCGAGCCGGACGTCGAGCAGGGCCTCGCAGCTGGCACCCCGCGGATAAAAATTCGGCGCCGTCGATTGCAAACAGTGTCGCGCGTGTCGCTGTGGATGGGCGTGAGTCTGATCGCTGGCGGCGCGCTTATCGCGTTCGTCCCTTGGCTTCGATCCAGACTGCAACAGCCTCGCAATGAGCCGTCGAATGAAGATGAGAACGAAGCACTCAATCTCTCTTCCAGCGCGGATGCTCCGCATGTCATCGAATCCCGCGCAGTGACCAACGTGGGTGAGAAAACAAAGGGCAGGTCGAAGTTGGAGGAGCGATTGAGAAACGAGACGGCCTATGCGGTGGTCGGGCCGAGCGTCGCGTTGCCACTGAATATTGATACTCAACTCGGCCGCTACAGCAATGGCGCGCATTACGTCGATATTGCCGGCCGACAATGGAAGATCGATCAACTGCGCGGCCATGCGCCGGCGGATCCCCTCGTCGGCGATCCGCTTATTCGATTCCGCGGAACATTGCAGTTGGTGAGCGGCGGAGGAATCGCGGTGGTCTACCAGGAAAAGCTGGGATGGCAGTACCTGCAACAATGGAAAAACAAAGTCTACGCGGAAGCCACGCCGGAGACTCCTTCTGATTACGTCGAGCATGATGTCGCAGCGGCCAAAGGCAAGCATCGGAGTCATTTGTTCCTCGAGTTGCTTGCCAATGCCCATCCCGGGCCTGAGCCGATTCCGAGTGACTTGTTTCGCCGGAAGTCCGGCGCATTGCCTCAACGGCTGTTTCAGTCCAGGGAGGGATCGGGCGAAAAGTATTTCATCTGGGTCAGGGAGAGCACCTATCTGCCAATCGTTTGGTGGCGCGTCGATGGCCACAAACCAAAGCCGAAGATGAGAAAAATCCAGGCCGCCGGGATCGTGCGCTATTGGCAGGATGACGGGGAGAGTGAGCATTCGATGCTTTTGGTCTACGACAACACTCGGGATTGGACGCCGGCGTATTTCCTGGGAGGAGAAGTCAATATCTTCGGCTCCTCCGTGAGCTTCCGTCGCATGTCGTCCCGATATGACGCAACGGTTCGACCGGATGCTTTACCTGCAAAGCACGGAATGGTTGACCGGATCGCGAGATTCAAATTCGCCGCGGAGCAAGCACATAAGCCCTCTTCCGCCACGGGCATGACCGCGACAGCGCAGACGGATGTTTACAGCGACGCTACGGGGGCCTTCTATTACAAATGTGAGTCAGGCTATTGGCAGCTTGATTGGAATGAAGTCAGTCGTCCACCCTCTGTTTTCGCGGCGCCGGACGTCACGCACCATGGTTACATCCGCTATCAGCAAAGCGGTGCGGAAGCACGGCTGCACGTGCTTTACAGTGACAAGCTCGGTCTCGTGCCCTCGATGCTCGACTGCGATGGCAAGGTGACGTCCATGACGGAAGAAACCGGTACCGCGCACTGGGCGCCCACGGAGTCGTTGATGAAGCTGGTTCGCTCATTCGAGAAAGCCGGGGCGCTTAACTACGCCGAACGAGCCGACGGTCAGCCAGGCAGGCTGTACTACGACTATCTCGAATCCTCCGAGAAGCTCTATATGTATCTTGACCACTCCTTTTGGGCGTTCGAGTGGATAGGAGTCGGCAGGGGCCTGCTGCATGCGGCGTGGGCCGATGGCACACCTTGCGATGTCGTGATAGCCGTGTACCACGACACCTGGTCGTTGGGATGGGACGCGGAGTCGGCGCCGCGTTGGTTCGAAGCCTATATGAAACTCGTCCTGACGAAGGGCGAGTTGGGCCTGTTACTTTCGCAAACCACGGAATCAAGTCTCGCCCATCATCCGCTGGACAACGCCAAGGCGATCGTCAAACGGATGGCGAGCGCGTTGAGCGTCTGTGAAAAGCAATATCGTCAAGAGAAGAAAAACGAGGAATGGATTTCCGTGATCGTGCTGAGCGCGCAGTTGATCGCGTTTTTTTCGGCGCGATCGAGCGCCGACGGCATACTGGATCTCGGATTGTCTGACGAGATCTACAAAATCCTCGGCCGAATCTATCCCTCACGTTTGATCGAGGACCAGATCGACGTGTCGATCATAAACGAGATCATGGAAGGCGATACCGTTCCGGAAAACAGTCTCGAGCGGATCAAGAAAGAACTCAATCTGGTCGATGTGGAAATGGCCTATCTGACTGCCGAGACGGCGAAGACGCAAGCCCTCCAAAAACAAGCGAAAGACATGTTGGACCATCGCCAGGGTAGCGTCAGCCCCGACTACGAAAGCAAATCGCCAGCGGAGAAATTTGTAGAAGATATCGGCGTCGGCTTCCAGCGGCTATTGGACGCGTTCAGCCGGACGGCCGATGCAATGCACATCGTTGAATGGGCGGGCCGCTATGTAACGTGGCTTACTAAAAGGCACAAAGAGTTGGATGACAGACGGAATGCACTGACTGAGCGCCGCGAGTTGATCAGAATGCCTGAGCGATACGTCGAGACTTTCAAAGCCTACGTTGCAGGACTGGAGACGGGGAAGAAATATGAGGAGAAGTATCGAGTCGTACTCTCGAATATTCGCGCGGCAAGGGAGTCGAAAATGGAGTCCGCATTGCTTCATGCCATCTACGCGGGCGCCTTGGCGGAACTTGCAACCCGACGTGGATCGCTTCCGGGCTTTTCAATGTCCGGCGGCGAGCTCGCGGCGGCGCAGTACTATCTCCTGAATCAGCTGCGGGCCCAGTCTCGGCTCTATCTCCTGATTGATAAATTGGGAAACAAGCTGAAAAAAACTCAATATACCGTCACGCGCACTTATTGTGATATTTTGCGATGCCTGGAATCAGCCATCGCCATCGAGCGGGCAACGGATAATGCGGACCTGGATTTTGTCAATGCCGATACAGCCATTCTCGCCGCCATCATTTTCCAGATCAATACAAATGGAAAATCAATCACTGAAGTAGAGCAGCTGTCCTATGCACAACTCCTGCGCGAATTCAAGGAAAAGGCTCGCTTGTTCCACCCCTATGCAGTCTTTCCGAAGAAGCCTGAGAATTACAAGTTCATGTTTGAGCTGTTGCCGTCTTCCCTGATGGGAGAAGACAATAGTCGCTATACAAAAAACGATGAGCAGTTCGAGAATTATAAAAAAACAAGTCTTCCGTACGATTGCGGTACCGTAATCCGAAACGCGCTGGAATCCGCACAGATCGATTTCGATAATTTTTATAACATTCGGGAGATCATCGGACTGGATTTTCCAGAGCTGAGTGTACGCATACATTATATCAAACTGGCGGATAATTCCTGGCTTTACTTTGCATTCGTGAGGGGCAGCACGAGCGAGAAAGTGGAGGCACTTCAAACGGAAGACAACGCGGCAACCATACTCCGGGGGCTAAGCACGAAGATGATATGGATCAAGGGCGATCCCGGCGCCTGCGGCAAAGAAACAGAGAATTCGAAAAAGGTGGAGAATTCGGAGGACGTAGAAAATTCCAAAGACACGTCGTGCGACCAGATTCTGACTTTCCTGAGCCATTTCTTCAATCTTGCGGCGAAAAGAACGAAAACAAGCGAGTCAGATCCCAAGTGCTTCTTCGGGAAGGTGACTACTTATCTGGGGATCGGAAAGGATAAAGAACATCAATGGCTATGGAATTTGGAGGCGGACAACGATGCAGCCTCCCGAAATAAGGTCCCGGAAACTGAACTCTTGCGCTATTTATTCAATGAAACGCGCCGCGATATGAATGAGTTGATTGATCAGTTCAAGACTTCAATGTTCGAATTACACTTGACGGACAAGGTGATCGGATTTTTTGTTCCGTTCTATTCCGAAATCCGAAAACAGCAACTGGATGAGAACTACAGCATCGATCCCATGTCCATCATGCTTGATTCAGTTTCCCTGGCTCTCACAGTCATACCATCCGCGCATTCAATGAGCTTGACTGTGAAAGCAATCGCTTCGAAGCCATTATGGCAGTTTGGCAAGAACAGCGGATGGCGCGGACGATTCGTAGTGTCTCACGCTGTGTCACAGAGCGGAAAAAAAGCGCTCTGGAGTCTTGGAAAGGAATTTTTCAACCTGACCTATCACATCTTCAATCCGCTCTCATTTCCTTTCAATCCACTGACCTTGGATTTTGCTCGCCTGACAAAGAAAGGACTGGTTCCGGTGGCGACGAGGAGTCTGGCTGACATCTTTTCGGACGTACACCTGGTGAAAGGCTTCCTGGACAAGATGTTCCTTCCGATCAACTTGAATACAATGCAGCCCAGTTCGCCGCTCAATCACCTGCCTCTCGACCAGGTAGGCCCCGGCCTATTTTGCCAGACGACATCAACCAGTTTGCAACCGAAGACGCGCACTTTCTACATCAAGTCAGGAAACGCGGTGCAGCGGGTCGTACTGAATCAGGAGTACAACTATTTCGCGCTTCAGCAAAGCAATGATGGTCTTCTGCAGGCGCTTCGCAGGCGTTATTCCGATTGGGTAGGAGACACCGTGCCGGTGCCGGTGGGCAGTGTCGTCGAGCCGGACAGGGTAGGCACGGAACTTTGGAACAAGCCCGAGCGAGTGCAGCGGCTTTTGCGCAACTTGCGTGCAGCGGAGAGCGAGGCAACGATGGTTCTGAAGCTCGCGCTGCGCGTGATGAAGAAAGAGTCTTATGCTGAAAAGACGAAGCAATCCTTCGATTTGGCATGGGGTGAATCGACGGAGTCGGCCCTGAAGAGCTTCGAGTTGAATGCCCAGAACATGCTTGATTATCTGGAATCTGTCAGCCTCATCACGGACATAGCGTATCTGGGCGAGTCGCAGGGGAACCTCCTGTCCGCCATGCCCGGATCAGCGTTTGACATCAGGCGAGTATCCGACATCCAGTCGACCGTCTGGAGGGAGGACATAGAGGAGGGTTACAGTCAGTATGCTGAGACGATCACGGGTCCTGGCTTCCTGCTTGAGGGGAATACCTGGAAAGAGGGAAAATACATGGCTCGGCAGACGATCATTCCGCTGGTTATGCGAGATGATGATTTCGACCCCATGGAGTATGAACGTTTCGGCACGGCGTATCTGGTTCGGTTGAATCACATTACGCGGTGTCTGATTCGTGAAGCTTTTGTAGCAACCACGAGCAGCAAACGCGTGGAGAGGACCTGGGAAACGCTGATGAAGACGTTTCGGGCGCAGCTTGAGCGTGAAAAGTTGGCTGACAAAAGGACTTTCTTTAGCCGCCTTTCCCGGACCTACGGCATTTTTCTGCACGAGGACAAGCCGGTATTTGCCAAAACAACGAAGACCTTCATGGACAAATTGGCAGATTCCCTCAATCCTTCGGGCCACGAGATCGGAATCGACGTTTCGCCCCTGCTGGAGCCTGTTCACAGACCGGCTTCGGCTTCTTTGGAGGGTTTCATGCCTCCCGTCAGCGCGCCGTCAAGCGAGGCCGTGCGGGACGCGGTGGCCAATCCCGACAACTTCTCTCTGCTGGTCTATCTGTTGAGCGACATCCACGCTGACCCGGACAGATTCAGTGCTTTCACGTACAGCTTCAAGGTATGGAAGTCGCTGCCTCAGACGCGGAAACTTTATTGGAGATGGTTCGAGTGAAGGCCTTACTCATTCCCAAGACGCAGGTTCACCATCGCCTTTCCGCAAGCTGAGCGGCATCTCCGCCGCCAGCGCCTGTTCGATGTTGCCCGTCTCGCCCCCGCGATTAAACAACGCGTTAAGCAAGATAGCGAACACAGCGGCAAGCGTAATCCCGCTATGCGTAAGCGGGCCCGCCCATGCGGGCATATGAGCAAAAAACGAAGGCGCGACGAGCGGTATAACCCCCACCCCAAGACTGATAGCAATAACGAGCAAATTGTTCTTGCTCTCGAAATCCACCTTGGAAAGGATCTTGACCCCTGTAGCCGCGACCATCCCGAACATGGCGATCCCGGCGCCGCCCAACACCACAACAGGAATCGAAGCAATCAGATTGGACAGCTTGGGCAGCAACCCAAGCAGAATGAGGATGCCACCAGAAACCGCAACCACCCAGCGGCTCTTCACGCCAGTAATCCCCACAAGCCCGATATTCTGCGAAAACGACGAATGCGGAAACGTATTGAAGACACCGCCAATCACCGTCCCCAGCCCATCAGTACGCAACCCCCGCGTGGCGTCATTCCGCGATACCGGCCGCATCGTCAGATCGCCCAACGCGAGGAACATCCCGAGCGACTCCACCATGATGACGACCATCACCAGACACAGCGACGCAATCGCCGCCAGATCGAAACTCGGCATGCCGAACGCGAAGGGCCGCACCGGCGCAAACCACGCCGCCTGACCAATCCCCGAGAAATCGACGAATCCAAACGGCAACGCCAGCACGAAGCCAATTGCCATCCCAAGCAGCACCGAGATATTGGCGATGAAACCTTTCAAGTACTTGTTGATCAGCAAGATCGCCAGCAGCACGATCACCGCGACCAACAGGTTGCGCGGCTCGCCGAAGTTCGCCGCGCCGCGTCCGCCACCGGCCCAGTTGATCGCCACTGGAAACAACGTAATGCCAATGGTCAGGATGATCGTGCCGGTGACAATCGGCGGAAAGAAGCGCATCAACCGCCCAAAAAACGGCGCAATCAGAATGGCGAACACGCCCGCCGCAATGGTCGCGCCGAAGATCGTCGTAATGCCCGCGCCAGAGGACGCCATCGCGACCATCGGCCCGACCGGCGCGAAGCTCACGCCCATGATGACCGGCAAGCGAATGCCGAACTTCCACACGCCCAGACACTGCACCAGCGTGACAATGCCGCAAGCAAACAGGTCCGAACTGATGAGAAACGCCACCTGCTCCTTCGGCAGCTTCAGCGCCGCGCCAATGATGAGCGGCACCGCAATCGCGCCCGCGTACATCACCAGCACATGCTGGATGCCGACCGCGAGCAGCTGGCCGAAGGGCAGCACTTCGTCGACGGGATGAGGAGTGTGGGCCATGTGCGCTCCAGCGGGGTCGGAGGGATAGTGCGCCCGAGTATTGCACCGCACCCCGCCCGGAAAAATAATCGCGCCGCTATACACGGCATCGCGGATGCGAAGGTTGCCAGCGCATCGCGGACAAAGCCTCGCGCGCCGCCGCCGTAAAGTCGCGTGCGCCCGGCACGATGCACTACACTGTGCTCCACGCCGCCCAAGGCGCACTCGTTTCATCCGCAGAAACGGAGCCAGTCACGATGAACCTGCTCTTCGTCGACGACAACCGCGCTTGCATCGAGACCCTCGTCGATATCGCAAGCGGGCTGGGCCACACCGCGGCTGTCGCGCATGACGGCGCCGCCGGTCTCGCGCTCGCCTCACGCGAACGCTTCGACCGCATCTTCCTCGACATCTCCCTCCCTGACGCCGACGGCCGCGAAATCTGCAGCGCCATCCGCGCCGCCGGCCCAAGCAGCGACGCCCGCATCATCGCCATGACCGGCCACACGGACGTCATCGAAGGCAGCGGCGTCACCGACTTCGACGGCTTCCTCCTCAAACCGATCAGCCTGCCCGCCCTCGAACTCTTCCTGCTGTCCGACTAAGCTTTCGTCGACTGGATATTTGACCGCTTTTTGTCCACGCCTTGACGAACGGCCGGAAGCATTTGCCGATTTCCGCCGCGAGCATGGATCGCCGCACAGAAAATCCGCGAATCCCTTATCCGTAAAGGGTTCCCGGACTGTCGATTTTCAGGATGGCGTGCTACATTCCCAGCGCCTTTGCCTTGCTTCGACGCGTCTCGCGGCGCGTGCAGCAGTGCAATACCCAATAACGAAAGCGGGCCACGTTGCCCAAACGAACCAACACGCACAAGGATCTCGGCATGGAAATGGTCGGCGGAATGCGGCTTGCCCAACTGTTCAACAGCAACCCGGAAGCGCTCTTCGCGGAGTGGTTCGCGCAGCAACACGCGATCGCATCGCGGCGCGGACTGGTCGGCGAAGCGGAACTGCGCAATCAGTTCGCGCAATTCGTTGCCCTGCTGACGGACGCGCTCGGCACGGCCGAACGCGTCGATTTCAAGGCGCCCGCCTGGCAGGAAGTCCGCGCGTTCCTAGCGGACATGTCGGCGCAGCGCGCGCGCCAGGGTTTCACGCCGGTCGAAACCGCCATGTTCGTGTTCTCGCTCAAGCAGCCGCTCTTCGTGCGCCTGCGCGAATCGCTCGACAACGACCCCGCCACGCTCGCCGATCTCACCTGGATGATCAGCACGCTGTTCGACGAACTCGGCCTGTACACCACGGAAGTGTTCCAGGCGAGCCGTGAGCAAGTGATCGTGCGCCAGCAGCAGGAACTGCTCGAACTGTCCACCCCTGTCGTGCAACTGTGGGACGGCATTCTCGCGCTGCCGCTGATCGGCACGCTCGACTCCGCACGCACGCAGGTCGTGATGGAAAACCTGCTGCAGAAGATCGTCGAGACCGGCGCGGCCATCTCGATCATCGACATCACCGGCGTGCCCACCGTCGATACGCTCGTCGCGCAGCACCTGCTCAAGACCGTCGCGGCCGCGCGCCTGATGGGCGCGGACTGCATCATCAGCGGCATTCGTCCGCAGATCGCGCAGACCATCGTGCATCTCGGCGTGAACCTCTCGAACGTCACGACCAAGGCCACGCTCGCAGCGGCTTTCGTGGTCGCGCTCCAGCGCACCGGTAAGTCTGTCGCGGGCAACAGCGCGCCGGACGCCTCGCGCGCGAGCGCTGCTCACGACTCGCTGCAACCGGAATGACGCGTCTCAACGCCATTCACAGCACACACGACACGTCAAGCGACTGAACGGGACCGAAGCGATGGAACGCATTCCGATTCTCACGATGGGCAAGCTCCTGCTCGTCACCATCCAGGTGGACATGCACGACCGGCTCGCGCTCACGCTGCAGGACGACCTGACAAGCCGCATCGTGAAGGACGGCGCCAAGGGCGTGCTGATCGACATTTCTTCACTCGACGTCGTCGATTCCTTCATCGGCCGCATGATCGGCAACACCGCCGCGATGGCGCGCGTGCTCGATGCCGACACCGTCGTGGTGGGCATGCAGCCCTCCGTCGCGATCACGCTGGTCGAGCTGGGTCTCACGCTGTCCGGCGTGCGCACGGCGCTCAACGTGGAGAAGGGCATGGCCTTGCTGACCGGCAGCAGCCCGTTCTGACGGCGGCGTGCGAACGATTCCATGACCACCTTCCATTCCACTGCCGCGCCGGCTTCTTCGTCGCCGCCTGAAACGCTGCCGATCCGCAATGACGAGCAGATCGTCCGTCTGCGCCAGTTCCTGCGGCAGAAAGCGGTCGCGCAAGGCCTTTCGCTCATCGATCAGACCAAGTTCGTGACGGCGGCCAGCGAGCTGGCACGCAATACGCTGATCTACGGAGGCGGCGGCGACGCGCATTGCTATGTCGTCGAGCGCAATGGCCGCCGCGGACTCAAGCTCGAGTTCGTCGACAACGGTCCCGGCATTCCGGACATCGAGCGAGCGCTCTCGGACGGCTTTACGTCGGGCGGCGGTCTGGGCCTCGGTCTGGGCGGCGCGAAGCGCCTGTGCGACGAGTTCGAGATTCGCTCGGCGCCGGGCGAGGGCACGCACATTTCGATTACCAAATGGAAACCCTTTTGAAGGAATCGATGGCCGCGCAGCAGCGCTACGAGATCGCCGAGGCCACCCAGATCGCCTATGCACGGCGTTCCATCGGCGAGCTTGCGCGCGGTCTCGGCTTCAACGAGACGACCGCGGGCGAACTGGCTATCGTCGTCACGGAATGCGGCACGAACCTGCTCAAGCACGCCCAGCGCGGCGAATTGCTGGTGCGGCCGCTCGCCGACCGCGGCGCGATTGCCGCACCGCGCCATGGCATCGAGGTGCTGTGCATCGACGGCGGTCCGGGCATCCAGGATCTCTACCGCTGCTTCCAGGACGGCTACACCACGGCCGGCAGCCCCGGCACCGGCATGGGCGCGATCAAACGTCTCTCCCACGAACTCGACATCTGGAGTGCGCCGGGCCAGGGCACGCTGTTGCGCACCGTGTTCTGGAATTCACCGGCTCCGTCGGGCACGCCCGCCGCGCCGTTGAGTTACGGCGTCGTCAATCTGCCGCTGCAAACAGAAACCGTATCCGGCGATGCCTGGTCCTGCCACGCGCACGACGGCGAATTCACCGTGATGGTCGCCGACGGTCTCGGCCACGGGCCGCTCGCGAACGTCGCGGCGGTCGAGGCGGCCAAGGTGCTCGGCACGCAAGGCGAACAGCCGCTCGACCGCATCATGGACCTCGCCAACGACGCGCTGCGCGCCACGCGCGGCGCGGCGGTCGGGATCGCGCGCATGCCGGCGTCCGCGGCGAAGGCCGGCATGCCGGTCACGTTCGCGGGCATCGGCAATATTTCGGCGAGCGTGTGGGCGGAGGCCTCGCACCGGCATCTGGTGTCGCACAGCGGCATCGTCGGGCATGGATCGCGGCGCGCGCAGATCTTCGACGTGCCTTATCCGCCGAACGCGCTCGTCGTGCTGCATTCGGACGGGCTCGCCACGCGCTGGGACCTGGCGCGCTATCCGGGCATCGCCCTGCGCCATCCGGCGCTCATCGCGGCGCTGCTGTATCGCGATTTCGCGCGCGGCCGCGACGATATCACCGTTTTCGTCGCCCGCACGACGGGAGGCGCGTAAGCATGCGGCCGCTCTATGCGATGCCGCTGGAAGGCGAGCACGACGTCGTCGCGGCCCGCGTGAAAGCCCGCGAGGCGAGCGCCGCGCTCGGCTTCACGCCGCGCGAACAGACGCGCATTGCGACCTCGGTGCTCGAAGTGGCGCGCACCGTGATGCTCGCGGGCCGCGCGCCGCATGCCGATTTCTTCATGGACGCCGCCGCGCGTCCGCCGCGCCTCGTCGTGCGCTTCGAGTGCGGCACGGGCGCGGGCGAACGTCTGCGCGCCCTGCACCCGGACGATTCACAGGCCACGCTGGGCCTGCTCGCGGCGCAGCGCCTGATGGACGAATGCACGATCGCCGATAAGGCGGACGGCGGCACGTCGGTCACACTCGCGAAGGCGCTGCCCGAATCCACGCACGTTGACGACGCGACGTTGCAACGCGTCGCGCAGACGCTTGCGCGTCAGTCGGGCGAAAACACCATCGATGAATTGCAGCGCCAGAACCGCGAACTGATCGCCGCGCTCGCCGACCTGCGCGAGCGGCAGGAAGAGCTGACGCGTCTGACGCGCGAACTCGAGGACACCAATCGCGGCGTGGTCGCGCTCTATGCGGAACTTGACGCCCGCGCCGATCATCTGCGCCGCGCCGACGAATCGAAGTCGCGCTTCCTGTCCAACATGAGCCACGAGTTCCGCACGCCGCTGTCGTCCATCCGGGCGCTATCGAAGCTGCTGCTGGAGCGCATCGACGGCGATCTGACGGGCGAACAGGAAAAGCAGGTGCGCTTCATTCGCAAGGCGGCGGAGGATCTCTCGGAAACGGTGGACGACCTGCTCGATCTCGCGAAGATCGAAGCGGGCAAGATCGAAGTGCGTCCGGTGGATTTCGAAGTCGACGTGCTCTTCTCGGCGCTGCGCGGCATGCTGCGGCCGCTGTCGCCCGGCGGTGCGGTGGAGCTGATCTTCGAGGCCTGCGACGGCCTGCCGCCCATCCACACCGACGAAGCCAAGGTCGCACAGGTGCTGCGCAATTTCGTGTCGAATGCGCTCAAGTTCACGGAACGGGGCGAGGTGCGCGTGGCCGCGAGCTACGACGAGGCGCGCCGGCTGATCACGTTCTCGGTCAGCGATACCGGGATCGGCATCGCGCCGGAACATCAGCAGGTGGTCTTCGAGGAGTTCGGCCAGGTCGAGAACCGGCTGCAACAGTATGTGAAGGGCACCGGCCTCGGTCTGCCGCTGTGCCGCAAGCTGTGCAAGCTGCTCGGCGGCGATGTGTCGCTGACGAGCGAAGCGGGGCGCGGCTCCGTCTTCAGCGCGACGATTCCCGCGCACTATGGCGCGGACGTCGGCGCTGCCTGTCACGCCGCCGGCGATACGCGGCCGGCCGTGCTGATCGTCGCGAGCAGTCCGGTCGAACGGCTCGACTGCGAGGCGGCGCTGCGTGCGTCGCCGTATCGGACGATGACGGCCGCGACGCTCGATGAAGCCGGCCGGCTGCTGGCACGGACCCAGCTTGCCGCGCTGTTGCTTGCGGCGCGTCCAGCGCCCGCCGAAGCCTGGATCTGGCTGGCGGCGTTGCGCGCGCAGGCCGCCACCCGTGATGTCCCGATCGTCGTGCTCGGACAGGCGGATGATCGCGGCGAGGCGCAGGCGCTCGGCGCCGCGGCCTTTGTTGAAGAACCTGTCGGCGGCAGCGGCTTGCCGGACGCGTTGAGTGCCGTGACGCGCTTGCATCGCGACGGGAGCCAGGCCATATGAGAAGCGACTGGAACGACGTGCTGATTCTCAACGTCGACGACAACGACGGCGCCCGCTATGCCAAGACGCGCATCCTGTCGCGCGCGGGTTTCAACGTGATCGAGGCCGCCACCGGCAACGGCGCGCTGGAGCGCGTGCGCGCCGAAGCGCCGGATCTCGTGCTGCTCGACGTGAAGCTGCCCGACATCAACGGGCTCGAAGTGTGCCGGCAGATCAAGGCAGCGCCGGAGACGGCAAGCACGCTGGTGCTGCAAACTTCGGCGGCGGCCGTGCACAGCCTCGACCGGATCCGCGGTCTCGAAGGCGGCGCCGACAGTTATCTGACCGAGCCCGTCGAGCCCGCCGAACTGATTGCGCACGTGCGCGCGCTGCTGCGTGCGCGGCTCGCCGAGAATGCGCTGCGCGAGAGCGAAGAGCGCTTTCGCCAGCTTGCCGAAAATATCGACGATGTCTTCTGGATGCTCGATCTCGCGTCCGACGCATTGCTCTATGTGAGCCCGGCGTACGGGCATCTGTTCGACACCGGCAGCGGCGCGCCCGCGCCTGCACCCGGCCCGGATCACTGGTCCGGCGACATCCTGCCGCTCGACCGCGAGCACGTGGCCGCCGCGTATCGTCAACTGCTCGCGAACGGCACGCCGTACGAAGTGGAGTACCGCATCATGCGCGCGAGCGGCGGGCCGCGCTGGGTCGCCGAGCGCGCGTTCCAGGTGCCGGGCGCGGCGGGGCATCCGACGCGGCCTTATCGGATTGCGGGGATCGTCAACGACATTTCGGAACGCAAGGCCGCCGAACTGCTGCTGCGCGAGGCGGATCGCCGCAAGGACGAGTTCCTCGCGATGCTCGCGCACGAGTTGCGCAACCCGCTCGCGCCCATCCGCAACGCGGTGGACCTGCTCGATCCCGACCGCGCGCCGTCCGCGCAGCACTTCTCGACGGTGCGCGCGATCATCGACCGGCAGGTGCGGCATCTGAGCCGTCTCGTCGACGATCTGCTCGACGTCGCGCGCATCACGCAAGGCAAGATCACGCTGCGCCAGGAAACGGTGGATCTCTCGGCGGCGATCGCGGCAGCCATAGAAACCGTGCAGCCCGCGCTTGAACGCAAGCGCCACAAGTTGCACGTCGCATGGCCCGAGACGCCGCTCTACGTCACCGGCGACAACGTGCGGCTCGCGCAGGTGTTCGGCAACCTGCTGTCGAACGCATCGAAGTACAGCCTCGAGGAAGGCGAGATCGCCGTCGAATTCGAGCAGTTCGGCGACGAGGTGCGCATTGCCGTGCGTGACAAGGGCATCGGCGTCGCCGCCGACATGCTGCCGCATATCTTCGATCTGTTCGTGCAGTCGGAGACGTCGCTCGAACGCTCGGAAGGCGGCCTGGGCATCGGTCTGCCGCTCGCGCGGACGCTCGTCGAACTGCAGGGCGGGCGCATCGAGGCGTTCTCGGCCGGGCCGCAGCAAGGCAGCGAGTTCGTCGTGTGGCTGCCGCTGGCGAAGGAGGTGGCAATGGTTCCGCGTGACGTCGGCGCCGCGCCTGCGAGCGCGAGCGGCGGCAGGCGCGTGCTGCTCGTCGACGACAGCGTGGACGCCGCCACCGCCATGTCGCTGCTGCTCGAAGCGGACGGCTACGACGTGCGCACGGCTCATGATGCGCACGCGGCACTCGCGTTGTCGGACGCGTTCGAACCGCACATCGTGCTGCTCGACATCGGTCTCCCTGGCATGGACGGTTATCAACTCGCCGCCGAAATGCGCGCCCGCAAGGCTACAGCGGATGCGTTGCTCATCGCGGTGACGGGCTACGGTCAGGCGCACGACCGGCAACGCTCGAAGGAAGCCGGCTTCGATCATCACTTCGTGAAGCCAGTGGCGTTCGCGGAGATCCAGCGCGCGGTACAGGCGCGGTTCGAGTAAGCCGAACGCGGACTTCCCCGTCCGCGTTTTCACCTAGCAATCGACGGTTGACGCGCAAGCCGTATCGGTCGGACACTCTCATCATCTTGGGATGTGATCACAGGTCACATGAAACGCACGACATCCCGGCAGCCGGACGCAAGAACGGAGGCGATGGTGGCGACACGCTCGACAACCGAGTTACCCGCACTCGAACTGGTGGCGCGCGAGACGATGGCGAGCCGCGTCTACGCGCAGTTGCGGCAGGCGATCATGACGGGCCGCTTCGCGCCCGGACAATTGCTGAGTCTGCGCAGCGTCGCGGAGGCGGTCGGTTCATCCACCATGCCGGTGCGCGCCGCGCTGACGCGTCTGCAGGCGGAAGGCGCGTTGATCGACGGTCCGGGCCGTGCGCTGATGGTCCCGCCGATGACACTCGATCTCCTCGACGAACTGCGCGACGTGCGCATTGCGCTGGAAGGGGCGGTGGCGAGGCGGGCGGCGTCGCGCATGACGCGCGAATCGCTCGAGGCCTTGCAGGCCATCTTCGACACGATGGATGCACACGTCGAAGCCGGCGATGCACCCGCCTACCTGCGCAGCAACTTCGAATTTCACATTGCCATCTACACGCACGGCGCCAGCGATCTCACGCTGGCGACGATCCAGAACCTCTGGATGCGCATCGGGCCGTTCCTGAATCTCGTCGCACCGGACATTCCGCACATGCGCGGGTCCATGACCGCGCACCGCCACATCGTCGAAGCACTCTGGCGCGGCGATGGCGATGGCGCGCGCGCCGGCATCGAGGAAGACATCGGCGCGGCGGCCGCCGATCTTCAGGAACGCCTGCAAGGCGGCGAACTCGGCCTGACGGGCGAAGACACGAACACGAAGGACGACGCGCAGGCGAGCGCCTGACGAACGTCTGAACGCAGCCAAACACAACGGAGACAGCGAATGACGGTTCTGCAGATGCTGAAGCCGCACGCAGGCTTGCGCGTGCTCGTGACGGGCGGCGCATCGGGCATCGGCCTGGTGATCGCGCGCGCCTTCATCGACGCCGGCGCGCGCGTGCATGTCTGCGACGCAAGTCCGGACGCCATCGCGGCGCTGAGCGAAGCGGAAGCGCGCACCGAATGCAACGCGATCACTTCGACACTCGCCGATGTCGCCGACCAGGAAGCGGTGGAACGCGTGTTCGCCGATGTGCAGCGCGAACTCGGCGGGCTCGATGTGCTGGTGAACAACGCGGGCATCGCGGGTCCGACGGGCGGTATCGACGAGATAGGCGTGGAGGACTGGGAGCAGACCGTCGACGTCAATCTCAACGCGCAGTTCTTCTTCGCGCGCCGTGCGGTGCCGCTGCTGCGCGACGCACAGGGCGGCGGCACGATCATCGCGCTGTCCTCGGTGGCGGGGCGCCTCGGCTATGCGTTCCGCACGCCGTATGCGGCGACGAAGTGGGCCATCGTCGGACTGACGAAGAGTCTCGCGATCGAACTCGGACCCGCGAACATCCGTGTCAATGCCATCCAGCCGGGCATCGTGAAAGGGCCGCGCATCGAACGCGTGATCGCCGCACGCGCGAAGCAGCTGAACCTGCCCTACGAAGAGATGGAGCAGCAGTATCTCGCGAAGATCTCGCTGCGCCGGATGACGACGCCCGAAGAGATCGCGGCGACCACGCTGTTCCTGTGCTCGCCCGCGGGCAGCGGCATCTCGGGACAGGCGATCTCGGTCTGCGGCAACGTCGAAGTGCTCTGAACGGTTCGAACGACAGCGAGGACAGCATGGCAACGAAACGCAAGGTCATCATCACCTGCGCGCCGACCGGCGCGATCCACACGCCTTCCATGTCGCCGTATCTGCCGCTCACGCCGCAGCAGATCGGCGACGCCGCGCTCGCCGCCGCGCGCGAAGGCGCCGCGATCCTGCACCTGCACGCCCGCGATCCCGACGACGGCCATCCGACCCAGGATCCGGCCGTGTTCCAGCAGTTCCTGCCGCGCATCAAGGCCGAGACCGATGCGGTCATCAACATCACGACGGGCGGCAGTCCGCACATGACGGTGGCCGAACGCCTGAAGCCCGCGCATCACTTCAAGCCGGAAGTGGCGTCGCTCAACATGGGCTCGATGAACTTCGGCCTGTATCCGATGCTCGGGCGCTTCAAGGATCTCAAGTACGAGTGGGAGCGCAAGCATCTGGAGAACAGTCGCGACCTCGTCTTCAAGAACACGTTCGCGGACATCGAGTACATCCTGACCTCGTGCAGCGCGAACGGCACGCGCTTCGAGTACGAGTGCTACGACATCTCGCATCTCTACAACCTCGCGCATTTCGTGGACCGCAAGCTGGCGAAGCCGCCGTTCTTCGTGCAGAGCGTGTTCGGTCTGCTGGGCGGCATCGGCGCGCATCCGGAAGACCTCGCGCACATGCGCCGCACAGCGGACCGCCTGTTTGGCAGCGACTATGTCTGGTCGATCCTCGGCGCAGGCCGCAACCAGCTGCCGCTCGGCTCGATCGGCGTGGCGCAGGGTTCGAACGTGCGCGTGGGCCTGGAGGATTCGCTGTGGCTCGAACCGGGCAAGCTCGCGGATTCGAGCGCCGCGCAGGTGCGCAAGATCCGCCAGGTGATCGAAGGCCTGTCGCTCGAGATCGCGACGCCCGCCGAAGCACGCGCGATGCTCGCGCTCAAGGGCGGCGGCGACACCAACTTCTGACCGCGGAGGGCAGCGTGAACGCCATGCTCAAAGTACTCGCGATGCCGACCGGCTGGCTTACCGTCGATCGCTCGTCGCAGGTGTATGGCCGCTACTTCGGCCAGCAGATGAAGGTGCCAGTGTGGTCCACGGCGATCGTCGGCGCGGCGAAGAAGATCGTCGTGGATACCGGCATCCACGATCCGGGCTGGGTCTCGAACTTCGTCTGTCCGTGCGATCAGGCGCCGGAGGAAAAGCTCGAACGCGCGCTGAAGGAGTACGTGGGCTGGAGCGCGGACGAAGTCGATATCGTCATCAACACGCATCTGCACTACGACCATTCAGGCGGCAACACACTGTTCAGGAACGCGCGCTTCGTCGTGCAGGCGAAGGAATGGGAATACGCGGGCCATCCGCTGCCCACGCAAGCCACGTACTACCAGGAGTTCCTGATCGGCCGCGAGCCGCTCGCGTATTTTCGCTGGCAGTTCGTCCACGGCGTGACCGACATCGTGCCCGGCGTGCGCGTCGTGCCGACGCCAGGACACTCGCCGGGGCATCAGTCGGTGGCGGTGGATACGGCGGAAGGCGTCGTGCTGATCGCGGGCGATTGCGCGAACTGCATGGAGAATATCGTCGATCTCGTGCCGGTGGGCATCGTGCACGAGACTTTCGCGGAGATGGCTTCGCTCACGCGCATTCGCCAGATCGCGGACTTGGTCATACCCGGACACGACCCGAATGTCGTGCCCGGTAGCGCGGGTATCGCGTTGCCCGCCAGCGCGCGCTTGCCTCACGTCGCGAAATAACGCACGGCAAAACCAATAACGAAGCACCGGAGGATGACATGAAAGCATGGACGCAATCGATTCGTCATGCGGGCCGGGTAGCGCTCGGCCTGATGTTTGCCGCAAGCCTCGCGGTTCCGATGCAGGCGCATGCGGCGGGCAAGTACAAGATCTTCCTGTCGATGAGCTATGTCGGCAACGACTGGCAGACGGAAGCGGCCAACATGGTCAAGGCCATGGCCAACACGCCCGCGCTCAAGGACAAGGTGGACCTCGAAGTGCAGGTCGCGGGCACGGACGCGCAGAAGCAGATCCAGCAGATCAACTCGATGGTGCAGGCAGGCGCGAAGGCCATCGTCATCTATCCGATCTCGCCGACCGCGCTCAACCGCGCGATCAAGAACGCCTGCTCGAAGGGCGTCGTGGTCGCGGCCTATGACGGCGAAGTTACCGAGCCGTGCGCGCACAACGTGACCATCGACCAGCATCAGGCCGGCACCGTCACCGCCGAATGGCTCGCCAAGACCTTGAACGGCAAGGGCAACATCGTGCTCATCAACGGCGTGCCGGGCACCTCGGTGGACCGTGCCCGCACGGAAGCGGCCAAAGCCGTGTTCGCGAAGTTCCCGGGCATCAAGATCGTCGCGGAGGGCACCGGCATGTGGAGTCAGGCCACCGCGAAGACCGAACTCTCGAAGATCCTCGCGACCAACAGCTGGGACAAGATCGACGGGCTGTGGATGCAGGTGGGCTGCTTCACGGCGGCGTCGATGCAGCTGGACGCGGGCATCGCCGACGACAAGATCAAGCCGTGCGCGGGGGAATCGTCGAACGGGCATCGCGTGCAGATGCTGCCGCCGGGCGAAGTCAAGGGACAGGGCGCGTACCGTTCCATTGGCTATCGGTCGATCTCGTATGGCGCGCCGCCGTACTCCGGCGCGATGGCGCTCAAGATGGCCGTGAAGAAGCTCGACGGCGGGGACTTTCCGGCGCGCGTGACGCTCAAGCTGCCGCTGGTGCTGACGGCCGAATCGAAGCTGTGCAAGACCGGCAGCATCGACGAACTGAAGGCCGGTTGCACCGCATTCCCGCCTGACAAGGTGCCGCCGGGCTGGTTCGCCGACATCTATTCGGAAGACACGAAGGAAGTCGGCTTCAACGCGGCGCTCACCGGCAATCAGGACTGAGGCGATCATGAACGATGCGGCGCTGGCCATCGATCTCGCGAACGTGACGAAGCGCTTCGGCGCAACCGTCGCGCTCGACGGCGCGTCGTTCCGCGTGAAGCGCGGCGCGGTGCATGCGCTGCTCGGCGAGAACGGCGCGGGCAAGTCGACCACGGTCAAGCTGCTGTCGGGGCTGATCGCGCCGGACGCGGGCAGCATGCGCGTGATGGGCCGCGACGTGACGATGAAAAGCCCGCAGGACGCGCATCGCGCCGGCGTGCAGACGGCCTTCCAGGAAATGACGCTGGTGCGCGATCTGACGGTCGCGCAGAACCTGCTGCTGGCGCATGAGCCGACGGGTCTCTTCGGGCGCATCCGGGCGCGCGAGGCGCAACGCAGGACGGCGGAATGGCTCGAACGTCTCGAACTCGACGACGTGCGGCCCGGCGCCTATATCCGCGATCTGTCCTTGCCGGTGCGGCAGAAGATCGAGATCGCGAAGGCCATCGCGCGCGAGCCGGACGTGCTGCTGCTCGACGAGCCGACCTCGGCGCTCTCGGGCCGCGATGTCGCATGGCTGGCGCGACGCATCGAGGAACTGAAGGCGAAGGGCGTGACCTTCGTGTTCATCTCGCATCGGATGCAGGAAGTGCGCGAGTTCTGCGACAGCCTTACGGTGTATCGCAATGGCCGCGATGTAGGTGCGTTCGATACCGCCGCGATCTCGGACGATGAAGTCATCCGGCTCGTGATCGGCCGCTCGCTGGAGGCGAAGTATCCGCCGAAAGTCGCGCCGCCTGCTTCGGCTGTGGCGGAGGCAGCGCCTGCGCTGGAAGCGCGCGGCGTGCGCATCGACGGCGTGGTGAGCGACTTCGATCTGACGCTGCGCGCGGGCGAGGTCCACGGCATCGCGGCATTGCAGGGCATGGGCCAGCGCGAACTGTTCGAGGCGCTGTTCGGCGCGGCGTATCTGGATGAAGGCGAACTGCGCATCGACGGCAAACCGGTCACGCTGACCTCCACGGCGGACTCGCTGAAGGCCGGCGTATCGACGGGCTTCCTGCCGGAGGACCGCAAGACCGAAGGCCTGTTCCTGCGGTTGCCGGGCGGAGAGAACGTATCGCTGCCGGTGATCGGCCGCTATGCGCGTTTCGGGCTGATCGACCGCAAGCGCGAACAGGCCGCGATCCGGCGCTCGCTCGCGCAGATGGAAGTGAATCCGCGTGCGCTCTACAAGCCGTGCCTGTCGTTCTCGGGCGGCAACCAGCAGAAGATCGCGATGGCCAAGTGGCTGCTCACGCAAAGCCGCGTCTGGTTGATGTTCGATCCGACGCGCGGCATCGACGTCGGCACCAAGCATCAGATCTTCGTGCTGATGCGCGCCTTCGCCGCCGCCGGCGGCGCCGTGCTGTTCTATTCGACCGACGTGCCCGAACTCGTCAACGTGTGCGATTGCGTGTCGGTGATGTATCGCGGCCGCAATGCGGGCGAGTTGTCGGGCGAGGCGCTCACCGAAGAGAACGTGATGCGCAAGATGCTTTCCAGCTGAGAGGTGCTTCATGAAGACTGCCGTTGCCGCTCCCGACAGCGAGATCGTGCGCCCGGGCGCGCGCGTGGGATGGGGCGCGCGCATCGATCATCATCGCGGGCTCATCATCGCCGTGTGCGCGCTGCTCGCGATGCTCGGCGCATGGATCGCGCTGTCCGCGACGCCCGTGGGCCTGTATGACATCGGCTCCGTCATATCGAGCGCGACCACGCTCGCACTCGCGGCCATCGGACAGACCATCGTCGTGCTGTCAGGCGGCTTCGATCTGTCGGCGTCCGCGGTGGTGTCGCTCGCCAACGTGCTCGCCGTGCGCTTCGTGCAGGGCTCGCCCGTCGAGCAATGGGCGGGCGTCGCGCTGATCCTTGCGATCGGCGGCGGCATCGGGCTGGTCAACGGCGCGCTCATCGCGTGGTTCAGGTTGCAGTCGATCGTCGTCACGCTCGCGACCATGTTCATGGTGCAGGGCGTCACGCTGCTGATCCAGAACAAGCCGGGCGGAAGCGTCGGCGAACAGTTCGGCGGCGTGCTCACGTCTGATCTCATTCCCGACAAGCTGCCGATGTCCGCCGCCTTGCTGATTCTCGCGCTGCTGGTCTGGTCGTTCGTGCGGCGCACGCGCTTCGGCGTGGGCCTGTATGCGCTCGGCAGCGACCCGGACGGCGCCTACGCGAACGGCATGCCGGTCACGCGCTACCGGGTCGCGACCTATGCGCTCGCGGGCATGTTCTACGCGGCGGCGGGGCTGTATGTGTCGGCGCAGACGGGTTCGGCCGATCCGCTCGTCGGCCGTCCGCTGCTGCTTTCGATGTTCACCGCCGTGGTGCTCGGCGGCACCTTGCTGGGCGGCGGACAAGGCGGTTGCGTCGGCACCGTGTTCGCCGCCATGACGCTGATGATCACCGTGAACATCCTGCTGGTGCTGAACGTCTCCGCGTTCTTCACGACGATCGCAGAAGCCGTGATCCTGATTCTCGCGGTGCTGGGCTCGTCGATCGGCAAGCAATCGGCTGCGCACGAATGCGCCCGGCATGCGGCACAGTGGCTGAAGGCGGTACGCACCGGCACGCGTGCGCGCGACGATCGCAATGCGCGCCGCGTGAAGTTTGAGGTCAACGACTTTCGCGCGCTGGAGAACACGGAGCTGAAGGGACGGCCGATTGCGGACTGGATCGAGCGCAATCGCGAATGGGTCAAGTATGTCGTGCCGGCGTATGTGCTGTTCTTCGGCGTGGTCGTCATCACGGCGATCGTCTACGGCCCCGGCGTGCTGGCAAGCGCGAACTTCTACAGCAGCTTGCTTACGCTGACGCTGTTCCTCGCGATCCTCGGTCTCGGGCAGGGCGCCGTCATCCTGACCGGCGGTCTCGACCTGTCGATGCCCTGGCTCATCACGCTGTCCGGCGTGCTGCTTACCGGGCTGACGCACGGCATGAACGGCGCGGCCGTGTGGGCCGTGCCGGTGGTGCTGGTTGTCGGCTTGCTGGTGGGCGTGTTCAACGGCGTCGGCGTGGTGATGCTGGGCTTGCCGCCCATCGTCGTCACGCTCGCCGCGAACGGTCTGCTGCAAGGCCTCACGCTGATCTATTGCAACGGCTCGCCGCAAGGCTGGTCGCCGCCCGGCATCAGCGAGTTCACCAACGGCCGCATCGGGCCCCTGTCTCTTGCCGCGTGGAGCGTGCCGGTGTTTCTCGTCGTCGCGTTGCTGCTGCTGCATCGCACGCCGTTCGGGCGGCGCGTGTATGCGGTCGGTAATTCGCCCGCGGCCGCGCGGCTCTCGGGCGTGCGCGTCGGCGTCACGCTGATCGCGGTGTATTGCCTGTCCGGGCTGTGCTCGGCTCTGGTCGGCCTGCTGCTCGCCGGTTTCAGTTCGCAGGCTTTCCTCGGCATGGGCGATCCTTATCTGCTGCCCTCGATTGCGGTGGTCGTGGTCGGCGGTGCGCTCATCACCGGCGGGCGCGGTCACTATCTCGGCGTGTTCGGCGGCGCATTGCTGCTGACCGCGCTCGGCACGCTGCTCGCGGGTACGACCGTGCCGCCGGCCGTGCGCGACATCATCAACGGGCTCGTCGTGCTCGCGGCCGTCATCACGCTGCGGGACAAGAAGGGCTGACCCAACCTCGAAAGGAGCAGAGCGGATGCAAGCGCACAGGATTGCGGTGATCGGTTCGGGACGCATCGGCCGCGCGTGGTCGATCGTGTTTGCCAGGAGCGGCTTCGACGTGAAGCTTCATGACGCGGCGCCCGAGATGCTGTCCGGCGCGCCGCCCGCGATCCGCGAGAGCGTCGAGGATCTCGCCTCGTTCAAGCTGATCGACGAACCGGTCGATGCGGTCGTCGCGCGTATTACGACTTGCGAACAGCTTGCGGACGCCGTCGCCGATGCCGATCTCGTGCAGGAGAACATCGCCGAAGTGGTCGAAGCGAAGCGCGCGCTGTTCAGCGAACTGGACCGCCTGACGAAGCCCGACGCGCTGCTCGCCAGTTCGACGTCGGGTCTGCCGGCATCGAGCTTCACGGAGGGCTTGCAAGGCCGCGCGCGATGCTTCGTCGCGCATCCGGTGAATCCGCCGTCGCTCGTGCCACTGGTGGAGTTGTGCGGCGCGCCGTGGACCGCGCCGGACGTGCTGCAACGCGCCCGCGTGCTCTACGAGGCGGCGGGGCAGCAGCCCGTGACGGTGAATCGCGAGATATCGGGCTTCCTGTTGAACCGCCTGCAAGGCGCGTTGCTGGAGGAAGCCTTGAGTCTCTACGAGCAAGGTTATGCGAGCGCGGCGGATCTCGATACCGTGATGCGCGACGGTCTCGCGATGCGCTGGTCGTTCATGGGTCCGTTCGAGACCATCGATCTCAACGCGCCCGGCGGCGTGGCCGATTACGCGGCGCGCTATGGCGGCACGTATCGCAGCATTGCGGCGGGGCGCAAGGCGTTCGACTGGCCGCAAGCGACGCTCGACAGACTGGACGCCGAGCGTCGTGCGGTGTTGCCGCGCGAGCGTATCGAGGAACGCAGCCGCTGGCGCGACCGGCGCCTGATGGCGCTGCTGGCGCACCGCCGCGATCTGAAGGACGGCGACAGTTGACCCAGGGAGACGACGATGCCCGAAGTACGCTTGCTGGTCGATGCAAACAATCACCTCGGAGAAGGCCCGCTGTGGGACGTGAAGGAGGAGCGGCTGTACTGGATCGACAGCACGGCCGCCGAGATCTATAGCTGCCGCGCGGACGGCAGCGACGTGCAGCGTTATTTCGTGCCGCGTCATATCGGTTCGATGGCGTTGCGCGAGCAGGGCGGCGCGGTCGTGGCGCTGGCGAACGGCCTGCATTTCTATGACTTCGACGCGCAGACGGTGCAGTTCATCGCTGACCCGGAAAGCGACGATCCCGAGACGCGCTTCAACGACGGCAAGGTGGACCGGCGCGGGCGTTTCATCGCGGGCACGATGGCTTATGACTTCGATCGCTACGATGCCGATCGCGGCCAGCGCTCGACGCGCAGCGGCGGTCTTTACAGGCTCGATCCGGATGGCCGCGTGACGCGCCTGGACAGCGGCATCACGTGCTCGAACGGACCGTGCTGGAGCCCTGACAACCAGACTTTCTATTTCACCGACACCTACAGCCGCGAGATGTACGCGTACGACTACGACATCGAAACCGGGGCGGCGACGAACCGGCGTCTGTTTGCATCGGCGCGTAATATGGCGGGCACCTTCGACGGCGCGACCGTCGACGAAGAAGGTTATGTGTGGTCCGCGCTCGTGTTCGGCGGGCGCATCCTGCGATATGCGCCGGACGGCACGCTCGACCGCGTCGTGCCGTTTCCAGTGCGCAATCTGACTAGCGTGATGTTCGGCGGTCCTGGTCTCGATACGCTCTATGTCTCGACGATGGGCCGCCCAATGTGGGGCATTCCGCAGAAAGAGCGCGACAAGGGCGGCTTGTTTGCGGTGACCGGACTCGGTGTGCGTGGTTTGCCTGAGCCGCGCTTTGCGGGGTGATTGCAGGATCACGATGCTTCCGTCTGGTCCGTTTGATCGAGCGCCTGCTCAAGAAAATAAAGTGAATATCAAATCAGGCCGTGGCGAACGCTCAATAAGAAAACTTGATGTCGAAAGCGTGTTATATCTCCCGATAACATTCTGAGTTGGTCTCGAATAATCAAGACGAAGAAGCGTTTGGTGAACCCAGACATGATTGGAGAGTCTTGACATCCAACGTCGTCCCGAAAGGTCTCTCGGGCAATCACACGATCGAGATTTCGCTCGACGATCGTTCATAGCCGGGTATGAAGAAGCCGCGCGGCGCGCACGCTTGGCCAGGTGTGCGTCCGCGCTATCATGCGAGCCCTGGATCACGAACAGTCACCTGACATGAGCATCGACACTGAACGGCTTATTGCGTCGCTGCCCGAGCGCATCGATGCGATCGTCACGCGCGCCGCGCGCACTCAGCCTCAACGCATTGCGTTGCGCGAGGAAGCGCGCGAGCTGAGCTACGGCGAACTGGATCGCGCTGTCGATGCCCTGGCCGCGCGGCTTGCGTCAGCGGGCGTGCGGGCCGGCGATCGCGTGATGTTGATCGGCGAGAACAGCGTGGCGCTCGTCGTCGCGCTGTTCGCCGTCAGCCGGCTCGAAGCGTGGGCGCTGCTGACGAACGCGCGCCTGACCGCCATCGAGATCGATGGGATCAAGGCGCATGCGCGACCGCGTCTGTCGTTCTTCACCGTCGATGCATCCGCCGATGCCGAGCGTCACGCGCAGCGCGCGTGTGCGCGCGTCGAAGCACTCGACACGGTGCCGATAGGCGCGTTCGCGCTCGGTGCCGTCGATGCCGGCGCCGCACAGGAAGCGCATGGACTGCCCGCAGACCGGCAATGCGCCGCGCTCATCTACACGACAGGCACCACGGGCGCACCGAAGGGCGTGATGCTGTCGCATCGCAATCTGCTGTTTGTCGCGGCGATGTCGAGCACCTTGCGCCGCGTGAGCCCCGAGGACCGCGTGTATGCGGTGTTGCCGGTGTCGCACGTGTTCGGGCTGGCTTCGGTGTGCCTTGGTTCGCTGTATGCCGGCGCCACGCTGAGGCTCGCGCCGCGCTTCGATGTGCAACACACGGGCCAGGTGCTGCGTGACGAGCACATCACGATCTTCCAGGGCGTGCCCGCGATGCACGCGAAGCTCATCGATTTCTTCAGCACGCGCGGCGGTCTGAATGCGCCTGCATTGCGCTTCGTGTATAGCGGCGGTTCGCCCCTCGACATGCCGCTCAAGAGCGCCGCCGAACGGTTCTATGGTCTGCCCCTGCACAACGGGTACGGCATGACCGAGAGCAGCCCGACTGTCTCCAACACGATGCTCGATGCGCCGGCGCGCGATGCATCGGTAGGACCGCCTATTCCCGGCGTGGAGACGCGCATCGTGCCGCTCGAAGAACAGGCCGATGGCACAGTGGATGACGTCGGTGAACTCTGGGTGCGCGGACCGAACGTGATGCTCGGCTATTACCGCGATCCGGCGCAGACGGCAGCGACCGTGACGCTCGATGGCTGGCTCCGGACCGGCGATCTGGCGCGCATCGAGCAGGGCAATCTGTATATCGTCGGGCGTGGCAAGGAGTTGATCATTCGCTCGGGCTTCAACGTTTATCCGGCGGAAGTCGAACAGGTATTGAATGGGCATCCGGCCGTGCTGCATTCGGCGGTGATCGGACGCAGTGTCGAGGGCAATGAGGAGGTGCTCGCGTTCGTCGAACTGCGGCCCGGCGCGCAATGCGCGGAGCATGAACTGGCGGACTGGACCAGCGCACGCCTTGCACCGTACAAGCGGCCCGCCACGATCACCATCCTCGACGCGCTGCCCGCGGCCGCGAGCGGCAAGATACTCAAGCATCGGCTGGGCACGACGTCCCCAAGGTCAGGCCCCCGATGATTTTGACGAAATTTGACTCAATGAAAAGTGGCGCTGCGTAGTCATGCCGTACCCTGAAACGATCGGATTCAGGGGATCACATGAATGGTTGCGCTGTCTCGCTTTTTGCAGTCTTACTCTTCGTTGCGTTGCAGGCTGCGTGCGACGGCAGGACCTTTCCGGGTCCCAGCGCCGGAACCTTGCATCGGGTGGCGGCTGCCGCCACGTTGCAGGCGGCGCCGCGGGTCAATGTGGCGGCCGAAGCGAACGGAACAAGCCCGGCAGCATACGCCTCGCCTTCTTTCGAGATTCCGGCGTCCGATGCCGCCTCGTGGCAAACCCTTGCGAGCCCGACCATTCCCGGCCCGCTGCAATACTCCAACGATCACACAGTCATTCAAGGTGAAGACGGCAACTGGCATGTCATCGGCATAAACGGAGGCGGCAACGGCCAGGAACATGCGCTGTATCACACCGTGCTGTCGAGCCTCTATCCGCCGGTTCCTGTCAGTCCGTCAGCCGCTTACCCGACTGTCCAGCCGGACGGGCAAGATGCGCCGCTCGCGCAATTTCATGACCGAAGCGGCGCGGCATGCACGGCGTGGGCGTCGTCGTCGATCAAGGCGCGCGGAACAGCTTATCTGCTCTTCACCAGCGGGCGCGACAACAACGGCAACTGCCCCGGACAGGTGACGAGACGGAATCGCCTTTCGTGTTCAAGCGCGGAGACTGGTATTACCTGTCCCTGACGGACACCGCGTCCAACACGAACAGGCCGCTCGACCAACG
Source organism: Caballeronia sp. LZ033 (assembly GCF_031451265.1). Lineage (NCBI taxonomy): Bacteria > Pseudomonadati > Pseudomonadota > Betaproteobacteria > Burkholderiales > Burkholderiaceae > Caballeronia > Caballeronia sp. LZ033. The sequence continues at coordinate 238,153 of NZ_JARUXQ010000004.1, forward strand.
CAAACGTGCTGTTCTCAGGCACGAACGGCATGAACGTCAATTTCTATTCGTCCTACCCCGTCTGTATGGCGGTTCGTCCGACATGGCGACGAGCTCCATCGCCATTCCGGGCGATGCATGGACGCATGTCACCGTGAAGCGCCAGGCCGGCACGGTCACCGTCTACGTCAACGGTGTCGCGTCGGGCTCGGAAGGCTGGGCCGCTCCCTTCTGGATCACGGGCGTGGGCCAGCCGCAGGGCGGCAACATCATGGGGCGTCTTGCGCACGTCGTCATGACCAATCAGGCTTTGACGGCGAGCCAGAATCAGGCGCAAGCCGGGATGCCCGCATCCGGTTTGGCGCAGTGGATGCCATAGGCGATGCGCAACCCAGGATGTCTTATAGCGATCCCCCGTCCGCCGCTTCATGCGGAATCATCCAGCCGAAGAAGACTTCCGCCTCGATCAGCTTGCCGTCACGAATGGTGAGGATCTCCGTGTTGCGGAAGGCGCTGCCTTCCCGCGTGCGCAGATCGTAGGTCACGAACACACGCGCTCCGTCCTGTATGAGATGCACGAAATCGAAGCGATCGACCGTGTGTGCATTCGGCCAGCAGCGCGCAAGGTACGTGGCGCGGTTCAGTCGGTTGTCACGCGGACTGGTGAAATGGAAGTCATCGGCAATCAACTGTTCGATGGCCTCGCGGTCCTTGTTCACATACGCCTCATACACCTGTCGCGCGGTGGCGGCTGGCTCAGGATAGGTGTCGTTCATGCGCAATCTCCCGGTTTCCGTTGACGACGATTGGCGCTCTCTCGCCTCGACAAAGACTCCGTAAAGCCTCTCACGCCGATGTATCGAAATGTAACCCTTCATGCGGACCCTTGCGCATGCATTACATTGCGAAATCACTGCAGCTCTGACCAACACATAAGAACGGAGACGCTCGCATGAAGGCAAGCAAGAGACAACGGATGACGGGCCTGATCGTCGGTACGCTGATGATCGGATCAACGGCCATGCAGGCAGTCCGTGCGGACATCGCCACCGGAGATGAAACCATCGCTGTCGCAGGGCTTGCACAGCCCGCCGACATTCTTGTCGACCGTTGGGGTGTGCCGCATATCTTCGCGGCCAACGACAGCGACGCGTTCTTCGTGCAAGGCTTCAACGCGGCACGCGACCGGCTCTTCCAGATCGATCTCTGGCGCAGGCGCGGTCTCGGCGAGTTGTCGGAGGTGTTCGGTCCCGCGTACATCGAGCAGGACAAGGCGACGCGGCTCTTTCTTTATCGCGGCGACATGAAGACCGAATGGCAACGCTACGGGCCCGATGCCAGACCGGCGGCCACGCGCTACGCGGCGGGCGTGAATGCGTATATCGACTGGCTGGCGGCGCATCCGGACCGCATGCCCTACGAGTTTCGCAAGATCGGCTACTGGCCGGCGAAGTGGAATCCGGACGATGTCGTGCGCATCCGCAGCCATGGTCTGACGCGCAATCTGACGAGTGAAGTCGCGCGCGCACGCGTGACCTGCAAGAGTTCGCTCGATGCGGATTCCGTGCGTTTCGGATTGCAGCCGCCGTGGAAACCCGAGATGCCCGCGGGCCTCGATCCCTGTCTGCCCGACGATGTCCTCAAGGTCTTCACGCTGGCCACACAGGGCGTGCATGTGACGCGGGAGTCCATGAAAAGCGCTGACGCGGCGACCACTGTCATCGCAGCCGCCGAGAACCCCGAGGAGGTCACCGAGGGCAGCAACAACTGGGTGATCGCGCCATCGAAGTCGGCCACTGGCCGCGCGATCATGGCGAACGATCCGCATCGCGCCTATGCCGCGCCGAGCCTGCGCTACATCCAGCAGATCAGCACGCCGACGCTCGACATCATCGGCGCGGGCGAGCCTTCGGCGCCGGGCATCTCGATCGGACATAACGGCTCGATCGCCTACGGCCTCACGATCTTCAACATCGATCAGGAAGATCTCTATGTGTACGAGCTGAACCCGGCCAATCCGCGGGAATATCGCTACAAGGGCAAGTGGGAACCGATGTGCGTCGTCCGCGAGCAGGTCGCGGTTCGCGATGGCGCGCCGGTGAACGTGGAACTGCTGTTCACGCGCCATGGGCCGGTGATCTACACGGAAGAGAGCAAGCATCGCGCGTTTGCGGTGCGCACTGCGTGGCTGTCGCCGGGCATGTCGCCTTACTTCGATTCGATGCGCTACATGCGCGCAAAGAACTATGCGCAGTTCAAGGCCGCGCTGGCCACGTGGGGCGCGCCGACCGTGAATCAGGTCTATGCGGACACGGAGGGCAACATCGGCTGGGTGCCGAGCGGACTTGCGCCCGTCCGCCCCAACTGGGACGGACTCATGCCGGTGCCCGGCGATGGCCGCTACGAGTGGGCCGGCTTCTGGCCGCGCGATGCGATGCCATCGGCTTATAACCCCGCGCAAGGCTATTTCACGACCTCGAATGAAATGAATCTTCCGGCAGGCTATCCGTATGCCGAGCGCAAGCTCGGCTTCGAATGGACCAACGGGTCGCGGCATCAGCGCATCGACGAGGTGTTGAAGTCGCAGCCCAAGGTGTCGATCGAAGATTCGGAGCGCTTGCAGAACGACGACGTGTCGATTCCGGCGCGACGGCTCGTTGCGTTGCTCGCGCCGCTGTCGAGCGACGATGAAGACACGCGGGCCGCGCTCGCGCTGTTGAAGGGCTGGGACGCGCACATGAGCGCGGGTTCTCCGCAGGCCGCGCTGGAAGAGGTGTGGTTGTCGCGGCATCTCGGCCGCACATTCAAGCAAGCGGTGTTGCCGAAGGACGCGGCGGCTTCGTTCGGCCCACCCGACACGGCTGTCATGCTCGACACGCTCGAACATCCAGAAACACGCTTTGGCGACGATGCTCAAGGGAAGCGCAACGGGGTCCTGCTGTCGAGTCTGCATGACGCGTATGTCGAGATGCGGCATCTGCAGGGCGCGGATGCAAGTCAATGGAAATGGGGCAAGCTGCAGACCAACTTGAACGCGCATCCGCTGGCTGATGTCGTCGACCAGGACATGCGCGCGAAGCTCAACGTCGGACCCATCGGCAAGGGTGGCAGCGCCTATACGCCGAATCAGTCCACGTATCGCGCGAGCGATTTCCGTGAGACCAACGGGCCTTCGTTCCGCGTGGTCGTCGATGTCGGTAACTGGGACAACTCGCGTGCGGTCAATCTTCCGGGCGAGTCCGGCGATCCGGACAACCCGCACTATCGCGATCTTGCGCAGATGTGGCTCGACGGACAGTACTTCCCGTTGCTGTACACGCGTGCGGCTGTCGAAGCCGCAACCGAGAAGCGGGTGCACCTGGTGCCCGATTCGCGCTGAGTTGATTGTTGCGGGTTCGGCAAGGCAGCTTCAACGCAGGCGGCGATGATCTTTCAGCCGCCCTGCGTCACAATTCTCTCGCGGTGGACGGGTGCTGGCTGGCGCCTTGCCGGACTCCTCATCCGGTTCGTCCCCGCGCTTTCCTCTCTTCTCTCCCTGACGCGCTCGTCACTTCTATTTCCTGCCGAAGGGAATAGAACGTGTCATGCCTGGGTTAACCAATCGAAGCCTCTCAGCTTGAATCCTGGGTCGAGTGAGTCGAAGCCGCGCAAGGGCCCTGTGCGTTCGATGAGGTTCCGTGGATCGCCTGCGATCCGGTCAACCTTTTCTGTCGGAGTCTGAAGATCATGAAGGCCATTGCTACCTTTGTCGTGTCGCTTGCCGTCGCAGCATCGTCGTCGCTCGTGTTTGCGCAGGATCACAACGCACCGCTCACGCGTGCCCAGGTCAAAGCCGAACTGGCTCAACTCGAGCAAGCAGGCTACTCGCCCGCGACCGGCGAGGAACCCAACTACCCGAACGACATCCAGGCCGCGGAAGCGAAGGTCGCGGCACAGCGCGCCGCTGCCGGCGACGCCCATGAATCCTACGGCGGCTCGCAGGCCGGCGCGGCGGCGGCGGGTTCCGGCCCGAAGCACATGCCGATGCAGCATGGATCGATGACGGATATGGATTGCGTCGGTCCGTCAGGATTTTGCAAGCCGTTTTTCGGGAGTTGATTCGGCGTATTGGCCGGGGAGACTCTGTTCGACACTCGGGTGGGGTTAATCGGGTTTCGAACGCACAAAACGAGTGCGGAAAAATAATTTGCGAAAGGGGTTGACCAGGCGTTCATCCGCCGGTCATAATTCGCCTCCCGTTGAATGACGGCGCGAAAGAAACGAAGCGAAATGCTTCAGAAATTCTCCGCGATGCTCTTTAAAAACTAACAGCCGATAAGTGTGGGCGCTTGATGCGGGTGCGGCCGGTTCTTTGGATCGGTAATGGCAAAAGTATCAAGAGTCTCACACGAAGTATCAGAGGAAGGTTTATCTGTCTTAGGACGGATTAATCATCGTCAGTACGTTGAGTGAGCGACCGGTTTCGAAAGAGACCGAAAACAGTAACAGGTATTGAACTGAAGAGTTTGATCCTGGCTC